>CAZGAO010000077.1:0-24650 GCA_964523795.1 uncultured Lentimicrobiaceae bacterium | reverse complement strand
TGTTAGGTTTACTACATGCCCGGCACACCAAATATTACGCGGCTCTGCCGCTTTAAATTCAGTATTTGCCAAGCATGGTTATAAGGTGCAGCCTGCCCGCGTAATGCATTCAGGCGGGCGCACCGTAATATTAAGTGCAAGGTTTTTTGAATAACCGAAAAGAAAACCGTGCATTTAAACACAGCATTATTTATGTAATGGAATAAATAACAATTTGTTACGAATTTCTAAGCAGCCCCTAATTACTAAGTTTCTTAAACTCAAACTGCGGGTAGCCGGTTTGCCCTTCGTTGTTGAAATAACTTAAGAAGTGCATTTTAAAAAACTCGCCATCGGCATTGCGAATTACATACACCTTTTCGCTTTCCACGGCATAAAAGCCTGCTTCCAGATTGTAATATTTCCAATCGTGGCCGATGCCATCCACGGCCTTAGGAAAAACCATGGCCAAAGCATCTTCATAGTTGAAGTCCGAAAACGATTTTTCTCCTTCATATAATCCGGCTTGCACGCCATCGCGATTGCGAAGCACGCCACGCACCAGGTAGGGGTAGGGTTCTTCGCCGGCAAAAAGCAGCGTGGTGTATTGCCCGAAAAATAACTGCCAATTTTCGGCAGGTGGCTCGATGTTTACGGCGGTGCCACCACTATCAAAGGTGAAGCCGATAAGGTTAACATCTGCGTTCTTGCTAACTTTGCTTGTGAAATCTTCACTACCATCCAGGTTTGCATGACGCAGGGTGTAAATACCACTTGAAAGATTTTCAAAAATCACCTTTTTGTAACCCAGTGTATTTCCCAGCTCATCAAAACCCAAATCTACAACATAGACTTGTTTTTTAAAAACCGTGTCGTTTCCATTTATCCTAAGCCAGTTGCCCACTGCTGTGGAATCGAGCGATCCTGATGAAGAGTCAAAGTTCATATCCAGGCCAGCCGCCGAAGCAATCTCATCAAAATCTTTGGACTGGCTGTTTGCCGCGTGCATAAAGCGGGATGAATTGAGCAGGATATGCCAGCCCTCGGGCGTGGATTCAAAAGCCAGATCATAATCGTAAATGGTACCTGTTTTAACCACCCGATTATTATCCAGATTGTAATAAGCATTTTGGGTATAACTTGCACCCAGTTCCACCTGGCCAACTTTAATGCCTTCGGGAATGGGCAGGGTTTCCATGCGCACATCGTCCTGCAGATTATCCATGCAAGCCACATTGATTGTGAGGATAAAAACGATAGCAAAAAACTTATTTAGGATAGGATATTTATGAATGATCATTTTATTTCTACTTTGAAATTTTAAATTTTAATCCGGCAAAGAAGGATCGCCCCCAGGCAATGGGCATACTTGCGCCGCCCGAGCTATGCACGCCGCCGCTACTGCCACCCGAGGTTTTGATGTCGGTAATATCGAAGATATTTTTAGCACCTGCGGAGATCATCAGCCGATCGTTAAAAAAACTTCGGCTCAGGCTTATATCCATCATGCTGTAAGCGGCCTCGGTATATTTTTCTACCATATCCTCAGCACTCAGGCGGTCGCGCGTTACTTCGCCGGTAAATTTGTAAACCACGCCAAGCCTCAGCCCGCTAAGGCGATGATCGTAGGTGGCGTTAAGGGCAAATTCGGGATAGTAATAGAATTTGCTTACCATTTGCACAGCTTCCGAAAAATCGTTGTAAATGCCAATGTAGGCAGCCCCAAAGCCCAGGCTGAAAATGCCCTTGTGGCGATAGGTAACATTGAGGCGACCGCCATAGGTTTTGAAGGCATCAGCGTTGGTATAAACCCAAACTTCGGTAGTGTCGTTGTTGTTGCCCACCACGGTTTTGGGCAATAGGTCGATCTTATCGCGCATGGCATTAAAAAAGAAATCGGGTTCAATTTTGAAGGCCACTTTTTCGGTTTGGCTGTAATAAGCCAGACTCAACTGGAAGCTGTTGGCGTGCTCGGCTTTGAGCGAATCGGAGCCAAATATTTTATGATTCAGATCCACAAAATCGAGATACAACTCTTTGAGCGAAGGAGCTCTGAAACCCCGTCCGTAGGAGGTGCGCGCCGTCCATCGTTCGCTTATTTGATACAGCACATTAACGGATGGAGTAAGTGGTGCATCGTATTTGGAGTTGTAGGCCACGCGCAAACCGGGCTGAATGGTAAAATTTTGCCAGGGGCGATATTTTACGCTTCCAAAAATGGCGTAATCCTGTATTTGCGCAGAGCCGCCATCAATTTTTTGGCCATCGCCATTTTCGAGATTAATATCAAAACCCACCTGATAATTAAAAGTGACAGTGTCCATCCTGAAACGGCTCAGCGTTCCCCTGAAAGTCCACGACTCGAATCGCGTGGTGTCGTAATCGGAGGGCGAAGCGGAGTTTTCCTGGTTGAGCGTAGCCAGGTTTTTAATGGTGGTTTTGCGCTCGCGTTCGTACAAGGAATAAGCCGCCATCAGGTCGATGTACTTTTCGCGACCCACAATGCCCGTCCAGGAAAGGCTGTTGTCCCAGCGCGTGGTATAATAATGTCCATCGCGGGCTTTGTAGAAATAGTAGCCTGCCGCAGTGTCCGCATCCAGTTGGGGTGTCCCCTTGTCCAGAACATATTCGTCGAAGTAGCGCGTGGAAAAACGCAGATTGGTTTTTCCTATCCTGCGTTTGTATTTAAACTCGCCAAAAAGCTGTTCCTTGGGTTTCCATTGCTGATAGCGCGAAGTGTCGTTGGTAGAGTAACCATCGAAAAAATTTCGCCCGCCGCTCACCAAAAAAGTGTTTTTGCCTTTGTAGATGCCCGCGCTCCCATCGATGTTGTATTGCCCCACACTTTCGGCGTAGGTGTTGAGGCGCAAATCCACTTTATCGCTTACGTGGTCGCGGGTAATTAGATTGATAACACCGGCCAGCGCGTTGGTGCCATAATTTACCGACATCGGCCCCTCCACCATTTCTATCCTTTCGATGTTGGAAGTGCTGATTTGGCTCAGGTCGATGTCGCCGTTCATGCGCCCAATCACCGGAACGCCATCCACCAGTATCTTCACGTTTTCGCCGCCGATACCCTGTAGTTTCATTTTAGTACCCAAAGCCGCATCGTGATTCATTTTGATATTTAACTGCGACGAAAGTACCTCCTGCAAGTTAACGGCAGCCTGCGATTCGATTTCGCGGGAGCCAATCACCCGGATTTTGTATAAGGATTTATCCGAGCGTTCGGGCGTGTATTGCCCGGTTACCACTACGCCCTCCATATTCAAAATGGCGGGAGCGAGCAAAAGCTGGTAATCGGTGCCCGGATTGATGGTGTCGATTAGCGTATGATAGCCCACAAACGAAACTGCGATCATTGATCGGCTTGTGGCCGCATTCTCGATTTCTCCCTGGTCGTTGGTAACCAAATGGCACAGCTTACCCTGATCCAGGCTTTCGAAACAGACGTTGGCGTAGATTACCGGCTCGCCCGTTTTTTTATCCAAAATTTTAATGATTCCTTTTTGGGCATGAAGCGAGGAAACAAAAAGCACGGACAAAATAGCCAGAAGTAAAAAATACTTAATTGTAAATATTGTTTTGGACGTTTTCCGCATTAATCAGGCTTATTGAACAATGAGTTTATTTTTCAATATCGCCTTGTCCGAAGTCAGCGTCAGCAGATAAACACCAGTGGGTAATGCTGAAATATTTATGGAGTGATTGTTCAGGCCTGATTGATAGTTTACTTTTTGGCTGGTGATTTTTGAACCATTCAAATCGTAAATAGATAAATCTGCTGAGCCGGCTTTATCCGCATCAAAAAGCACAATGGTAAAACCACGCGCCGGATTGGGTTGCACAGCCAGGTTTCCACTTTGCGATGCAGATATTTCCGAGATGCTGGTGTTGTCTTCGAGGAGTTGCTTTTTGAAACCAATATTGCCCAGGCTGTCACCATAAAAATCTATAACCAATTTCCAGATGCTGCTTTCCTGATCACTTACAAAATACACCAACGAATCGGTGATGACGTAGCTGGGGGGCATTCCACCTTGCAATTCGTACCAATTGTTGCCTATACCCGAAATGATGGTCGAATCCAGAGCCTGTACTGAATAATCCATAAACGAAGTATCCGTTTGGGCGTAGGTGGCTACTTCCACATTGTAATTTTGCAAAATGCCGGTTACCGGATACCACATTATCCCTCCATAAAAAGTCATGTATTTGGTAAACACCAAATCCCAGTCCTGCGATGCCGGCTCGCGATCCACAACATCGTTTGTGCTAAACGAATAGCCGATAAAGTTTTTAGTTGAATAATCGTTCAGCACAATATCCTTCTCCATCTCGTTCGTTCCATCCATTGCGGCGTACTTGATGGTGTATTGGTTGAGTGCGGTATTTTTCATTACAATAGCTAACTTCAGAAATTGACCATCAGGCAGACCCAAAATATAGAGCGAATCGCCGGTAATATGGTGGGTGATATCCGAATACTTTCCCCAGCCATAATCGGGGTGTCCGGTGGAGTTGAGATTAAAAGCCCCGTTTTCCCAATCGGTATCATCGTTGTACATCTCGATCCAGCCCGAAAGTCCGGTGGTATCCACATTGTCCCAGCCCGAAATGTTAGCGTTGGGATAGGTGTAGAGTTTTACACCAATGGCACCATTGGTGCGGATGCTTACATCCATCAGGCGGGTGCTAAAGCCTATATGCCAATTGTCGCGAACTTCTGTGGTAGTCTCTCCGTTTTTCAACGAATAATATACGTCATTTATCCTTCCTGCATCCATGCTAATGGTATCTCTGTGGATGGCATTTTCCTGGGCAAAAGAAAAATTTATGAAGTAAATAAGTATTGCAATGCTTGTTGTGAGTTTTAAAAAAAAGCGTCTTTTCATTTGAATATGAGTTTGTTAGTTAAAAATTGATCGTTTGAATTATCTATTTCGAGCGGCAAAATTAACATTTCTTAAACAATAGAAGGCGCAAACTGTTTGATTTACCTCATAGATAATGATGATATTTGTGGAGAATTGGAATGCACAGGCGTATGGACATGCGTCAGGATTTTTGAAGTTATGGTAGAGACGCGCAAATTGCGCGTCTGTACAAAATGTGTTGAAAATCAACAAATAACGATTAATGCCGGGCAAAGCCCGAGCCCAGGATTAAAAAATCCCGGATTTATAACATCCTCGAAAAGTTTGGTAGTGAGCTTGTCGAACTACGAAAATCAAAGAGTTTCTACTTTTCGGGACAATTAACAATTAACGGATAACAATTAACGGATAACGAACAACGATTAACGGATAACAATTTACGATTAACCAACAAAATGACACGAGACCTGAGTAGTGAAGTGATTTTTAAAGCCACCCGAAGCACCGGCCCGGGCGGACAAAACGTGAATAAGGTTAATACCAAAGTTGAGCTGCGTTTCGATGTGGAACAATCCAAAATTCTTCTGGATGATGAAAAACTTATCATCCTCGAAAAGCTAAAAAACAGAATTAATAAAGAGGGCGTTTTGATTTTGACCAGCGACCAGTCGCGCTCTCAATTGAAAAATAAAGTTCTGGTACTCGAGCTTTTCCATGAATTAATACTTCAGGCACTGATTGTGAAAAAAAAACGCAAGACCATCAAAATTTCACTTGCCGCAAAAAAGAAACGCCTGGAAGGAAAACAACGCCAATCCGAAAAAAAGATATTGCGCAAACCGCCTGGATTGTAAATAATCCATTGTAGCATTGTCGAATTAAAAATAGATTAACTTGTATTTTAAATTAATTAAACCTGTATGACAAGCAAAGAGCGACAAGAGGCAGTAGATAAACTCCACAGCGAAAAAACAAAGCTGAAAGCGAAGATTGAAGATCTGCGCGAACTAACGCAACCCATCGCCCCCGACTGCGCCATTGGCCGCGTTAGCCGGATGGATGCCATCAACAATCGCAGCATCAACGAGGCCGCCTTGCGCAAGAGTGAGGAAAAACTAAAAATGCTGAATATCGCCCTCGAAGATGTGGATAAGCCCGATTTTGGAAAATGCCGCCAATGTGGAAAAGAAATCCCCGTGGGTCGTTTGATGATTATGCCAGGCAGCCCTAAATGCGTGAGTTGCGCAAGTATGGGGAGCTAGGATTAATATTTATTCTAACTTTTTCCCACAGGCTGAAGCCTGCGGCAATTCAGGCATTAACACAATCAGATACAATGATTAATTCACCTTCAAAAATCAAAGAAACATTATGGAAGCCGGTCCCGACAGTAAAATATTGATGGAGCTCATCAGCGAAAAAATGCCCTACGGCAAATACAAGGGCACGCGTATTTGCAATATCCCCGAGCATTATCTGGTGTGGATGCACCGGCAGGGCTTCCCACGTGGCAAGCTGGGCATGATGCTCAGCACTATGTACGAAATCCGCCTCAATGGACTTGAATATCTTTTAGATCCTTTGAAAAAGTAAGCTACCAGGTTTGCTCCCAAAAAAGTGTTCTTAATCTCTAACTATCATTTTACGTATCGCTGTTTCGTTGCCTGCTTGTAGCAACAGGAAATAAATTCCGGATGGATAGTTCGCCGAACGCCAGGTGTTGGTGTATGCGCCCTGAGCTAAATTTTCATCAGCGAGTACAGCAATGCTTTGCCCTACAGCGTTTTTCACCTCGAGTTTCACCTTGCGGCTATCGGCGAGTGTAAACGAAATATGCGTTTCGTTGCTAAAGGGGTTGGGCGCATTTTGCAGCTGCAGTGCCATCGAAGTAGCGGTATTATCAGCCAGTCCCTCCGATGAAATCACCGGGCTTCCTGCCTCTACCCATGCCGAGTAAATAAGGTCAGCAAGCGCGTGCGAAGCGTTTTTGAAAAGCACGGTAGTAAATCCTTGCGAATATTCCCACAAGGCTTGCTTGTAAGCCTGCGAGTTGGTGTTGGTCGAAAATGTTTTGGCATAGTCATCGGCCAGCAGCACCGAATCCACGTAAATATGGTTTTGATAGATGTAGTCGAAAACATATTGACCAGTATTTTCGATCATCTGGGCGGGAGTGCCATTGTAGGCAATTTGCCCGATGTAGGCGTTTATCATTTTCGTTTCGTAGCGCGAGTGTATGCCGCTGTTGCCGGTGTATTGCCCGTTGTAGTTGCGGGTAATGTGCAGGGGCATGTGTCCATCGGCCACATAGTGCCCGAGGTCGGAGGCAAAAAGCACGGCCTTGTCCCAATCCTGGCGTGTAAAGCAAGCAATCAACGAATCGTAGGATTTTAGTGTGGCCCAGGGCAAAACACCCTGATCGTAAACGAAACTGCTGCCGTAAATCATAATTACCGAATCGAGGGTTTGGGGTATTCGACCGGAAGTATTAAAAGTATCGTAGTTGTCGATGTCGATGTAATGGCGAGGACCTTCATCGGGGTCGCTGCTCTTGCGTTCGTCAGCGTCCGAAGCGTGTGCTGCCAATATTTCGGCCCAGGGGGCAAATTGTGCCATCTGTGCGTTGAACGAAAGTGCAGCACGCTGGCTGATGTTGTAGTGGCCGGTGTTTCCCCAACTGCCAAATAGTATTGCCGACAGGGCAATGAGTGGAACAAGGATGTTTTTTCTTGTCATTTGTATTTTAACTAATTTTTGCAAAAATATACTTTTAATTTTCAATGCTTGTTCCCGGCGAGACTGAGGTGAAATTTGTTAATTTTGGACAATTATTGATTATTAATAGAAAAATGACAAACACCTTACAAAGAATACAATTTGGATTATCCAGCACTAAAATTAAGAAAGTGCTTAAAATAAAGGCATTTCCGTTTTTAATATTAGCTTTCGTAATTTTAGTCATGTCAGGTTGCGAGCGTACATTTGAATACTCCCCCTATTCGGCCAGTGTAAATGACAAACGCAAAAATACTACGCAAAAGAAACTGGATTTGCTTGCGCAAATCGAGGAGGAGACCGCTGGTGACAGCAGCTTTAAAATTGCTTTGATTTCCGACAGCCACACCTTTTATAATAGCCTGGCCAAAGCCGTTAACCTTATCAATCAGGACGAAGATGTCGATTTTGTGCTTCATGGTGGTGATATGACCGACGGCGGGTTGATTGCCGAATACACGCTTTTTTTTGAAATAGTGGGACAATTAAATCAACCCTATTTTACGGTTATTGGCAATCACGATTTATTGGCCAATGGCCGAACGATTTATGGCAAACAATATGGCAGCGAAAATTACTCCTTCGTATTCAAGCGTTGCAAGTTTGTGTTTTTTAATGATGTAATATGGGAATTGAATTATACCGAACCCGATTTTGGATGGTTGACCGAACAAATTAAAGACAGCGACAGCTACGACCGGGTTTTTGTAATTGCCCACATTCCGCCCTGGAGCGATCAGTTTACTCCACTATACACGCTGTTTTACAGTACTGTTATGGATTCTTTTAATGTTGATATGTCTATCCACGGCCATCATCACGACCCCTATTTTGGTAATTTTTTTCAGGATGATGTTCCTTATTTGGTTATCGGCTCACCAGGCGAAGGTGTTTTTAGGACACTCATCGTAAAGCCTGACACACTGATTGTTGAAACCATCCAATTATAGATTCCGATGAAAAAGAAAATTAAATATTTACTAGCTTTTTTTGTTCTCCTGCAATTTTTTAGTCAGGCCACAGCCCAGGATACCATTATCCGCTACAAAAAAGTTTTGATTCCTAATTATATCAATGCACAGTATGCTGGCAATTACGGAGCTTACATTATAGGGGGCGGATATTATTTAAATGCCAAACACACCCTTGAGTTTGTTGGTGGATACGGCTACACGACCAAAGAGAAAGCCGCCTCGCGCATCCATAATGTATTTGTCAAGGGGATTTTTATCCCCAGAACCTGGCACTTTAAAAGCAAATGGTCAGCAGCTCCCACAACTGGAATTACCATGAGTCGCCAATTTGCCGGAGCAGGCAATACCTTTGTTCGCTTGCCCAAAACCTACCCCGATGGCTATTATGCTCCCAATGCTTTTCGTTTTCATTTTAACTTTGGATTGCGCGCCCGGAAATACCTCAACGATTACACCTTTGTGAAAGCCATCGAACTATATGCCGAAACTACCACCAACGATTTGTATCTCACTTATCTGTTTAAATCCAATTATGTAAAAATGCGACACATCTTCAGCATAGCCATCGGTGTAAATATTATAATTTTTGATAAGAATTAATAAAAATCAAGGTAGAATAACCTTTTTTGTATTTTTGCGTTTAATATGTTCAACAATTCTAACATGTCAAAGAGAGTAATAATTTCATTTTTTCTTGATGGTTTCTTTTACGTCTTCGGACTTTCAGAAAATCCTATCAAAAGAATCCATTCAGAATTGAAATTCTCTGATGACCAACAAGCTATTTCTGATTCTTGGCGTAAAGTTGGAAAGGATATTAAATCAGTGTTTAATGAATCAAACTCAGCAATTTAAAAACAACAAGGGAAAGAAAATAGAGCAGACTCAACCTTCGCTATTTGCCTCTCAATCATTCTATCAAGGTCAGATTCCTCCTCCGGATATGATGGAGCATTATAAGACGATTGACGAAGACTTCCCTAAGAGGATAATAAAAATGGCTGGGGGGGGGAGGCTAGGCATCGCCAGGAAAGCGAAACTTCAACACGGAAAATGCTTATCAGGACATCTTACATGGGAATGGTTTTCGCCTTTCTTTCTGTATTAATTGTCAGTTCAATTGTCTTTTATGCTTTGCATGAAGGATACGCATGGGAAGCCTCAACCATTGCAACGGGTGTTATTGTTGGTATAGCAGGTGTTTTTCTTTATCGCCGAAAAAACAAATAACTATATCATTTCATTCCTTTCATTCACCATTTTGTTTTTTGAAACAGTAATTGTGAATTTATCATTATGGCAAAAGTTATTGACTAAAGTTTTTACCTTAAAAGGAGAAACATCGAGAATTGGTTAATGTGAGCAGAAAAACTATCTTATTAAAAAGAAAGCTATGCAAAAAGTTTTGCATAGCTTTTGTGTATTTGGAGGTATCAAGCGGATTCGAACCGCTGTACACGGTTTTGCAGACCGTTGCCTAACCACTCGGCCATGATACCCTAATGGAGCTGCAAAGGTAATACCTTTTTTAAAATCCCAAAACTTATTTCATCAATTCTTTTCCTTACTTTTGGTAGTTAATTGAAAATTACTAATTTTGCGCCCGATTTTAGAAAAGTAAACATTACTACAATGATGTTTACTTTTGATGAAAGCAATGAAGATATGAGGGGGACAGTTGTCCCCTATTTTATTACGAATATTTTTTGATGATAGTAGAAAATAAAATAGAAACACTGGTTAACGGATTCCTGGAAGGAAGCGACAAGTTTGTGATGGACGTGCAGGTAAAGGCCGGAAACATTATTATGATAGCCATCGATGGCGATTCGCTGGTTAATATTGATGATTGCATCCAGTTGAGCAGAGCCATCGAGGGCAGCCTCGACCGCGACCTTGAGGATTTCGAGTTGCGCGTGTCATCCTACGGAGCTGATAAGCCTCTGTTACATCCACGGCAGTATCCCAAGCATATCGGGCGCAGCCTCGACATCACGCGCATGGACGAAAGCCTGGTTTCGGGTAAACTGGTGGAGGCTGATGGTGAGGGTATCCGTATTGAAAAGAAGAAAAAGAAAAAGCAGGATCCGGACGAGGATCAGATCTTGAACCTGCGTTTTGACATAATAAAGGAAGCGAAAATAATTCTGTCGTTTAAATAAGTATCGAATACAAACAACATTAATAATTCAGAACAATGGACAGTATAAATTTGGTAGAAACCTTTTCGGAATTTAAGGATTTCAAAAATATCGATCGTGCAACCATGATGCGCATCCTCGAAGATGTATTCAGGCACATGATCGAAAAAAAATACGGAACTTCCGAGAATGCCGATGTTATCGTGAATATCGATAAGGGCGACCTTGAAATTTACCGAATGCTTGAGATTGTTGAGGATGGGCAAATTGAAGACGAAAGTACACAGATCGAATATTCCAAAGCCATTAAGATAGAGCCTGACTTTGAGGTGGGCGAAGAAGTGTCGGAAGAAATTAAATTGGCCGACTTTGGCAGGCGCGAGATTCTTACTATCCGCCAGAATTTGATTGCCAAGGTGCAGGAGTACGAAAAAGACAATGTGTACGAAAAGTACAAAGACCGCATTGGCGAAATCATTACCGGCGAGGTGTATCAGGTATGGAAAAAGGAAATTCTGGTGCTCGACGATGAAGGCATCGAACTGATGCTTCCCAAGTCGGAGCAGATACCCTCGGATTATTACCGCAAGGGCGATACCATCCGGGCGGTAGTTTCAAAAGTGGATATGCGCAACAATGTACCACAAATTATCCTCTCGCGTACCTCTCCGGTTTTCCTTGAGCGGCTATTCGAGCAGGAAGTTCCTGAGGTTTATGATGGACTCATTACCATCAAAAATATTGTGCGTGTGCCCGGCGAAAGAGCAAAGATTGCCGTTGAATCGTACGATGACCGCATCGACCCCGTGGGTGCTTGTGTAGGTATGAAAGGCTCACGAATTCATGGTATTGTACGCGAGTTGAAAAACGAAAATATTGATGTAATCAATTATACGTCAAACCCCCAACTGTACATTCAGCGTGCCTTAAGCCCTGCCAAGATTACTTCGACCACCATCGATGATGAGCAAAAGAAGGCCGATGTGTATATGAAACCCGACCAGGTATCGCTCGCCATTGGTAAGGGAGGATACAATATAAAGCTCGCCGGAAAGCTTACCGGCTTCGAAATAGATGTATATCGCGATGTGGATACCGAAGCCGATGATGATGTTGATTTGCAGGATTTCGCAGATGAAATCGAACAGTGGATCATCGATTCGCTCAAGGTCATTGGTTGTGATACCGCACGCAGTGTTCTCAATCTTGAAGCTGAAGAACTCGTTAAGCGTACCGATCTTGAGGTAGAGACTATTAATGAAGTAATTAAGATATTAAAAGCTGAGTTTGAATAAAAGTCGTATTTTTACCGCGATACTAAATTTCCACAGGAAGAAGAAATTTATGGCAGAATCCAAAGTAATAAGGTTAACAAAGGCCGCCCGTGAGTTCAACATTGGGCGTGAAACGATTGTATACTTTCTGGAGAATAAAGGTTTCAAAATTGATGTGAATCCCAACACCAAATTAACACCTGAAATGGTTGACTTGCTCACCCGCGAATTCAGTGTTGAGAAAAGTGTGAAGGAAGAGGCACGCAAAAAAGGAATCATCTCGATGAAGAAAGAGACCATCTCTTTGGAAGATAGAAAAAGACCTGTCCAGGATTTGGATGATGGCGATGAGGAGGATGATATTATTATCCGCAATGTTTCGGTGGAAGTAACCGAAGAATTTAAAAGAGCGGTTGAATCCCATACCGAAATAAAAAGCCAGCCTAAGCCCGAAGCCGAGAAGCCTGCACCCACACCTGAAAAAGTGGCAAGCCCGAAAGTAGAAAAAACTGAATTGCCCAAGAGCAAGCCAGTTGAAAAACCGCTTAAGGATGAAAGTATTGATGTGGCCAAATCAGAGGAAAAATCGGAGAAACCTGAGAAGGAAGAGCAAACTCCCACTGCCACAAAAGAAATTGCCGAGCCGGACAAAGTGATTGAGCCGATAAAAGTGGAAGATGCGAAATCCGATGTAAGCGAACCTGCCAAAGGCGAGAAAAAAGCAAGCCCCAAAGAACAGGAACCAGAAAAACCTGTTGTGGAGACTAAATTAGAGGCTCCAAAGGAGGAAGCACTGGTCGCCAAAAGCGAAGACGCTGATAGGACTGTAAAAAAGATAGAGAAGGAAACGGAAGCTGTTGTGATGGATAAGCCCAAAGCTGAAGTTAAACAAAAACCGGAAAGTGCTAAAACAGTTAAAGAAGGACCTACTGCCAGCGAGAAGCCAAAAGAAGAAACTGTTGTAACCAAGGAAACGGCAGAGCCTAGAATAATTGGGAAAATCGATCTTTCCACCATCAACGAACGCACTAAGCCAAAACCTAAAACCTCGGCTCAGAAACGAAAAGAGCAGGAAGAAAAAAGAAAAGCCGCCCGGCGCAAGCCTGAGCAATATGGCAAGACCTTACATAAGCCACCTGTCGCCAAAGCCCAGGAAAATATAGCACCTGATGCCAAAACGGAAAAATCTGATGTTCCTGTTCCCAAGCCAAAAGAGCAAGCATCGGCAGCTACTGCCCCTCAGAGCAATTTCTTGGAAATGAAAGTGGAAAGACTGGCCGGGGTTAACATCGTTGGAAAAATTGACCTGCCAGAAAAGAAAAAACCGACAAAGAAAAAACCGGTGGCATCTTCAACCGATGATAAAATAAGCCAAAAACGCAAGAAGCGCAAGAGAATTAAGAAAGACGAAAAAGCACCCGCGCAACAACAGCCGCAGCAGCGCAATCACCAACAAGCTGCCGGCCAGCGCAAACGTCCTGTTGATAATAAAGGGAAAGTCAGGCCGACTAAAGGGAAAAAACACCACGCTACGCCCGAGCTTACCGAAGAGGAAGTTCAAAAGCAGATTAAGGAAACCCTGGCCAGACTTAGTGGTGCCGGCAAGTCGAAAGCCTCGAAGCACAGAAGAGCCAAGCGCGACCACGTTAGTAAGGTGGCCGAACAGGAGGCCGCCGACCGCGCCGAGGAGAACAAGAATATTACCGTTGCCGAATTTGTTACAGCCAACGAACTGTCAACTATGATGGATAAGCCCGTAACCGATATTATTTCGGTGTGCATGCAGTTGGGACTGTTTGTTTCTATCAATCAGCGACTCGATGCAGAAACCATTAACCTGGTAGCCGAAGAATTTGGCTTTGGGGTTAATTTTGAAAGTGCCGAATCAGCCATCGACCAGGAAGACGAGGAAGAAGATAAGCCCGAGGATTTGAAACCCCGTTCACCCATCGTTACCGTAATGGGGCACGTGGATCATGGTAAAACCAAATTGCTCGACTATATTCGTAGTGCCAACGTAGTGGCCGGCGAAGCTGGCGGTATTACCCAACATATTGGTGCCTATGAGGTAGAGATCGAAAATGGCAAAAAAATTACCTTCCTCGATACTCCCGGACACGAAGCCTTTACCGCTATGCGTGCCCGTGGTGCAAAAGTTACCGATGTGGCCATTATTGTTGTAGCCGCAGATGACAGCGTGATGCCCCAAACCGTTGAAGCCATCAACCATGCTCAGGCTGCCAATGTGCCCATCGTTTTTGCTATTAATAAAATAGACAGACCCACAGCCAATCCCGAAAGGATTAAAGACCAACTTTCGCAGATGAATATTCTTGTTGAGGATTGGGGCGGAAAATACCAAAGCCAGGAAATATCAGCTAAGGAGGGCTTAAATATTGATGAATTGCTCGAAAAAGTCTTACTCGAATCTGAATTGCTCGATCTAAAGGCCAATCCATCGCGTTTGGCTCACGGAACTGTTATCGAGTCATCGCTCGACAAGGGCCGTGGTTACGTTTCTACCCTGCTGGTGCAAAATGGCACGCTCAAAATTGGCGACCTGGTGTTGGCCGGTTCGCACTATGGACGTGTAAAAGCCATGTACAACGAACGCAACCAGGCTGTGAAAGAAGCAGGCCCCTCGGCACCGCTGCTTATGCTCGGGATGAACGGTGCGCCGCAGGCCGGCGACTTGTTTAAAGCCATGAAAGACGAACGCGAAGCCAAGAACATTGCCGCCAAACGCCAGCAGTTGCAACGTGAGCAAGGCCTCCGGACACAAAAACATATTACCCTCGATGAGATTGGCCGACGTATAGCTATTGGCGACTTCCAGGAACTCAATGTTATTGTTAAAGGTGATGTGGATGGCTCGGTGGAAGCCTTGTCAGATTCACTCATCAAGTTGGGTAACGAAGAAATTCAGGTTAACGTAATCCACAAGTCAGTGGGTCCGGTTACCGAAACCGATGTTATGCTGGCCTCCGCCTCCAATGCCATTATTGTTGCATTCCAGGTGCGTCCTTCGCTGGGGGCACGACGTATTGCCGAAAAGGAACAAATCGATATCCGTACCTATTCTATCATTTACTCGGCTATCGAAGAAATTAAAGCCGCCATCGAAGGTATGCTCTCGCCCGATATTCAGGAAAAAATTACTTGCAACATCGAGGTGCGTGAAGTTTTCAAAATTACCAAAGTGGGAACCATTGCCGGTTGCCTTGTGCTGGATGGCAATGTGAAACGCAGTACGCGGGTGCGCATTATACGCGATGGCATTGTGGTATATACAGGTAAACTCGGCTCGCTCAAGCGTTTCAAAGACGATGTGAAAGAGGTACAGTCAGGCTACGAATGTGGTTTGAATATCGAAAACTTTAATGATATTAAAGTCGGTGATATTGTAGAAGGGTTTGAAGAAATAAAAGTAGCCCGTAAACTGGATTAGTCGGCTGGTGATTTTATAATACTTTCCCATCGAATCAGTAATTGCAAATATTTTTGATAGTAAAAAAATCGAAGTCAAAATTTTAAAAATATGGCTCAAAAAATTTTGTAATACAAAAAAGTTCCTAATTTTGCAGCTACATAAAAGTAAGAACTATGAAAATTAAAATTGTTCAAGTTATTCTTCTCATTGCCATCGGGTACTTAGGGTATTTATTATGGGAAACCATTCAGGAACCTGTACGATTTAACCGTGAAAAAGATCGCAGAGCAGAAATTGTTGTTCAAAATCTGAAAGATATCAGAAGTGCACAGCAAATGTATCGGATATTAAACGATACCTTCACTCCCAATTTTGATACCCTGATAAAATTTATGAATCAGGCTCAGATTCCAGTGGTTAAGATTATTTACGATCCTTCGGATACTACGCTTACCAAAACCATCAACGATACGCTGGGTTACGTTAGTGTTGGCGACTCGCTCTTTGGCAGACGTCCCGAATTCAAGTTTTCTGATATCCAATATATCCCTTTTTCCGATGGTGTAAAATTTACATTAGATGCTGGAAAAATTTCCAGAGGCGGTGTTCAGGTACCTGTATTTATGGCCATGGCTTCCAAAGAATTTTACCTGAAAGGGATGGCGGAAAATCAGATTCGAAACAAAATGGTTAAAGATTTGATTGTTGGTTCGATGGAAGAGCCAACCACCGATGGCAACTGGGAATAAGCATATCGCCGACCAGGTTTATCTTTCGCAAAATGCTTTAGATAAAGGTCTCAGGCCGGATTTATCAGAACAATATAGTTTATCCATTCAGCTTTCGCCGGATGGATTTTCTTTTTGTATCTTCGATGCCAGCCGTAATAAATATGCCGGCTTGATGGCATACAATTTCCCATCTGCCTCTCCTTTGCTCCTCAACCAAATCGTTGGTAGTATTGTTAAACAAAATCAATGGTTAAATCTTAACTATCAACAATGCTCCCTCATTTACGAAACAGCGGTAACCACCCTGGTGCCCAATTCACTTTTTGACGAAAGCAAAATCCGGGAATATCTTAAACTTAATCATCACATCGCCGAAAGCGATCTGGTAAAACACGATTACCTGCCCTTGCCTGATGCCGAAAATATTTGGGCTATCCCCACGGATGTGGTTACTATGCTGAACATCCATTTTCCAAATGCACGTGTTTTTAATCATACCAGCACACTGATCGAAAGCTTGCTCTTGCAAAACAAAAACAGGGAGGCCGAAGAAGCGGTGTTTGTGAATATTCGCAAAAGCACCTTCGATATTGTGATTCTCAAGGGCAATCACCTGCTGTTTTCTAATGCCTTCCAATATCGAACCAAGGAAGATTTTATCTATTATTTGATTTACGTTTTGGAACAGTTGCACCTAAATCCCGAAAAAATTGGCCTTACTCTTATGGGCGAGATCGTTAGAATTTCAGAAATTTACGAAGTAACGTACAAATATGTGCGCAATATTGCTTTTGCAGCGCGTAATACCGATTATCAGTTCAGCTATGTCTTCGATGAAATCCCCAATCATATTTACTTTAATCTAATAAACATACAGCAATGCGGATTGTAAGCGGTACACACAAGGGAAGGCGCATTCATCCGCCCAAAAGCCTGCCAGTGCGGCCAACCACTGATATGGCCAAGGAAGGCTTGTTCAACATCCTGAATAATTACGTGTATTTCGACCAGATGAAGGTACTCGACCTGTTTGCCGGCACCGGAAATATTTCCTTCGAGTTTGCTTCGCGTGAAGCAGTGTCCATCCTGGCCATCGACATTAATTTTCGCTGTGTGGATTATATCCGGAAAGTAGCCCGCGAATTGAAATTTGAAAGTCTTAATGTACAGCGCGCCGATGTGTTTAGGTATTTAAAAACAGCTCCTGCTCAGGCTTACGATCTGATTTTTGCTGATGCGCCCTACGATATGGATCACATAGAAGCGATTCCCGGATTGGTTTTCGATCAGGCCTGGCTCAATAAAAATGCCTGGTTAATCATCGAGCACCCAAGGGGGATCGATTTTTCCAGGCATGCTAATTTCGTACATTTACGAAACTACGGAAAAGTGTATTTCTCTTTTTTCAGACAGCTTTAGTACTCGTCTTCATGAAAAAAGAAATCATCTTTGGTAGGATAGTCCGGCCAGATATCTTCAATCCGCTCGTAAACTTCTCCTTCATCCTCAATTTCGTTTAGGTTTTCGATGACTTCCTGCGGTGCACCCGAACGTATCCCAAAGTCGATCAATTCATCTTTGGTGGCTGGCCAAGGGGCATCCTCCAGTTTCGAAGCTAATTCTAAAGTCCAATACATATCTTAAAAATCTGATTTTTAATTTTTTGCAAAAGTAATTTTTTTAAACACTATTCAAATTATTTTTCTCAAAAAATCTGAATTCATTAAATTCTTGCCTTCCAAGGGGTTTCGATGGCTCTGAAATCAGCACTCATTTTTCGTGATAAAACAAAGAGATAATCCGAGAGGCGATTCAGGTATTTTATCACCAGAGGCTCAACCGGATAATGCTGTGCCAGGCGCAAAGTTACGCGCTCGGCACGGCGGCATATTGTGCGTGCTACGTGGCACAGACTCACCGTAGGATGACCGCCGGGAAGCACAAAGTTGCTTATGGGTGGCAGGCTTTCGTTCATGGTGTCAATCTCCTTTTCGAGCAATACAATATCTTGCTCATCAATTTCGGGGAGCTTACGCTGGGGCGGATGGGCAGCATCCACGGCAAGGAGCGATTCGGCAGTAAAAATCCGATCCTGTATCTCGATCAATATTTCGCGACTGTGCTCATCGATGTCCTGATCACGTATCAGGCCAACAAAGGAGTTTAACTCGTCAAGTGTGCCGTATGCTTCGATGCGCTCGTGGTACTTGGGCACGCGGCTGCCTCCAATTAATGAGGTTTCACCCTTATCGCCCGTTTTGGTATAGATTTTAAATTCAGTATTCATCGTTTTAATTTTTGACTTCATTCGCTCTCCACCACCACATCGTAGTCGGCCATCGTCATAATGTTAGGATTCAGTTCATCGGTTTCCACCTCACCATCTTTAAGCCTGATAATGCGGTGGGCATGACGGGCGATGTCTTCTTCGTGGGTAACAACAATAAGCGTGTTGCCTTGTTTATGAATTTCTTCAAAAAGCCCCATTATTTCAATGGAGGTTTTCGAATCCAGGTTTCCGGTGGGTTCATCGGCCAGGATAATCGAGGGGTCGTTAACCAGGGCGCGAGCCACAGCAACGCGCTGTCGTTGCCCTCCCGAGAGTTCGTTGGGCTTATGGTCGATACGGTCAGTCAAGTTCACACTCTCCAGCACATGTTTAGCTTTTTCGGTGCGTTTGGTTTTGTTAAGTCCCGAATATACCAGGGGCAGACTTACGTTATCAAGCGCCGATTGGCGGGGCAGAAGGTTGAACGTTTGAAACACAAAACCGATTTCCTTGTTCCGAATCTCGGCCAGGCGGTTGTCGTCCATTTTGCTCACATCTTTCCCGTTTAAGAAGTACTGCCCATCAGTAGGCGTATCCAGGCAGCCCAAAATATTCATCAGTGTTGACTTGCCCGAGCCTGAGGCTCCCATCAGAGCTACATATTCATTTTTGTAAATATCCAGCGTAATGGTACGCAAAGCCTTTACAATTTGCGTCCCTACCTTGTAATGCTTTTTAATGTCTGTTAAGCGGATGATCTTGTGTTTATCCATAGTTTTTTTGGATTTCAAAAATTAGGAAATCTTGCTTTCATACTGCCAAGCAATCTGGTGTTAACAGGATTGCCTTATTAATATTGTCTGCTTGTTTATTTCTTGTTTTTAATAAGCCTTTTTTACCTTGCTTATGGCTACATCCACCAGATCCCAATCCTGGTATCGTTTTACAAATTTTATCTCCATGTAATTTTTCTCCTTGCCATCATCATAAGTTAGCTCATAAAAAACCAGGTTATCTCCTTCTTCTCGTATCCGCAACAAATCTAGCGTGTAGGGGGTTTTGCGGAAGGCAATGGTGCCCTCATCCCACAAATACATTTCGCCAAAGCGGTTTTTTATCGCTTCCTTTTGATGATAGACTCCGTAATTTCCAAGGTTAAAATAAACCACCCGCTTGCCTTCTTCTTCCACCTGATATTTTTTGAGTATCTCCTCATTTTCGGAAATCATCAGGGTTTGGGTAGTAAAATCTTTAGCCGGAACAATTTGGCCGGCCGCATCCCATACAATCATGGAGGCAAAAAACAAGAACAAGTATTTCATCATTTTTATTTAATATTTAAATAAACTCAAAATTTAGTTCAACCCAAATTAATGGTGTAGCCATAGCTCGTATCCTTTTTTTCCTCGGGCTTGATTTTGTTGGTGTTTTTATTTGTCGAAACGTAATTGTATTGGACTTCTGATTTTTGGGATAATTTAAAATGTATTTTCGTACGCATCGAGGCGGTTACACGCAGGCCACGATTTTTGGCTCTGCCATATTTCAGCGATTTAACCAGCCGCAGTGCTTCCTCATCACAGCCGTGGCCGATACCGTGGCTTACCTCGGCCTGAATTACTTTGCCCTGGCCATCCACGCGGTATTTAACATGTACCGTACCTTCTGTCTTTTGCTCGATGGCTTCTTTGGGGTACTTCAGGTTTTTACGGATAAATTCCTGAAATGCCGTTTTGCCTCCCGGGTACTCGGGCAGGTCGATAAACCGTTTTTCTGTATTATGATCTTTCATCGCCAGTTTTAAACAAAATTAATCAAAAAGAGGTTCAACATAGCCACGAATAAATAATGGAATGCTTAAAAAGCTCCAAATATATATCATTAATGGGGCGGGTGTATGAATATTACTAAATTTGCTTGCGCAAATAAACAAGACAAAAATTTACTAACCTAATATTTAATTGTATGATAAATTTTGCACCAACACCGGAACAGCAAGCAATCACCGAGCAATATCGCGACTTTGCCCAGCGGTGGATTATTCCCAATCGTCTAAAATATGATGAACTGGCAGAGTTTCCCTGGGAGGTGGTTAAGGCTGCTTATGACGAAAAAATTATGAATGGCCCCATGCCAAAAATCTATGGTGGTCATGAGCATTCACTCCTCGATGGGGTTTTTGCCTCCGAAGAGTTGGGAGCCGGCTGTATAGGGATAGGTATTTGTATCGATGCCAATACTCTGGCACTAACGCCACTTTTCCTTGCTGCCACCGATGAGCAGAAGAAAAAGTACTTTGGATTGATTAACGAGTTAAAGGGCGTGGCAGCTTATGGTCTTACCGAACCTCAGGCTGGCTCGGATGTGCAGGGCATTAAATCTACTGCCATCAAAAAAGGCGATAAGTACATCCTCAATGGCGAGAAGCGGTTTATCACCAATGCCGAAGCCTCGACTTTTATCACCGTTTTTGCAATGACTAATCCCGAAAAGGGTTCGCGCAGTCTTACCGCCTTTTTAGTGCCCACCGATTCGCCAGGCATAGTGATGAAACCGCGCCTGAAAAAAATGGGTCAGAAAGCCAGTGTGCAAAACGAAATTGAGTTTCACGATGTGGAAGTACCCGAGGCCAACCGCATTGGCGATGAAGGCTATGGCTTTATCATTGCCATGAAAACCTTCGACCGCACCCGCACCGGCGTAGCTGCGCTTAGCGTTGGCAATGCCCGCGCTGCTTACGAAACTGCCCGCGACTGGACTAAAAACCGAAAGCAATTTGGCAAACCCATCGCCGCAAACCAGGCCATCGGCTTTATGCTGGCCGACATGGCTACCAAAGTGGAAACGGCCAGGCTTCTTACCTGGAACGCTGCCTGGGCCTACGATTACGACAAGAAAAAGCTAAACAAGCTTTCGGCCATGTCCAAACTTTATGCTTCGGATATTGGTATGGAAGTTTGCACCGATGCCGTGCAGGCCATGGGTGGCGATGGATATACCTGGGATTTTGGTGTGGAAAAAATGATGCGCGATGCCAAGCTCTGCCAAATTTACGAAGGCACCAACCAAATACAACGCCTGGTAATCTCCAAGAGCATCTTGAAAGAGTAGTTTTTATTCAGGGGTGGAACATTAAAGGCATTAAGGTCGTTTACGACTTTAATGCCTTTATCCTTTGAGGGAAACTGGAACAATGCAGTTCGGCAAGCTCACTGCCCGCTAAGGATTATCTACTCAATTCTCACCTCTCATCACTTTCCTGCTTCCCTACCGGTTATACCGATAATACGCATGGCAGGCTCCCTCGCTCGAAACCATACACGCACCCACCGGGTCTTGCGGTGTGCAGCCCTTGCTAAATAATTTGCAGTCTTTTGGCGATTTAAGGCCTTTCAATATTTCGCCACAAATACAGCCCTTGGGTTCCTTGGTTTCTTCGATATCAACAGGCAGAGCTTTTTCGGCATCCCAGGCAGCATATTTTTCGCGGGGCTTGAGGCCGCTCATAGGTAAAACGCCCAGGCCGCGCCACCAGTCATCGCGCAACTCAAATACTTCGTTCACCATAGCGCGAGCCTTGGGGTTGCCCTGTGGCTTTACCACTCGGCGGTAGGCGATTTCTACTTTTGGGTCTTCGTTTTCGATTTGCTGCACCAGCATATAAATGGCCTGCATCAGGTCGATGGGTTCAAAGCCCGAGATTGCCACACCCAGCTTATGCTTTTCTGCAATTTCCTGATACATGTCGCTGCCGGTAATTGTGCTTACGTGTCCTGGCCCGATATAACCGTCAATTTTTACGCCTTCTTCAATCAGGGCATTCATGGCCGGAGGCATAATTTTGTGAGAGCTAAGCATAAAAAAGTTTTTTACGCCCTGCTGATACGCCCGGTGTAAGCCGGCTGCACTGCCCGGCGTGGTTGTTTCGAAGCCAATGGCAGGGAAAACGATTTTTTTCCTGGGAAGCTTCTTGGCCATATCTATGGCCTCGAGCACCGAATAAATGATGCGCACATCAGCCCCGGCGGCTTTTTCGCGATCCAGCGAGGAGGAGGAGCCTGGAACCCGTATCAAATCGCCAAAGGTGGCAATGATAAACCCGGGCTGTCGCGACAAGGCTACTGCATGATCGATAAAGCGGCGGCTCGAAACACACACCGGGCAGCCTGGCCCCGAGAGCAATTTTACGGTGGATGGCAAAAGATGCGGTAGTCCAAATTTTTGGATGGCCATGGTATGTCCGCCGCATACTTCCATCAGGTTCACCGGCTTTGTCGAAATGCGTTTGATCTGTTCAGCGATGTCGAGCACAATGTCCCGGTTGCGGTATTCGTCGATATATCTCATGGTCAGTATTTTTCTTAATTAAAAAATTTAATGTTAAACAGCCGCCAAAGGTAGCGATACTTATCATAACGCTATTTATCCCCCTAAACTCCAGATGGGGTTAAAAAAAAGAATTCGGGCTTTGAAACTGTACCATGCAACCGCTTTTTTTTATTTAGAATAGTTCTTGATTTATTTTTTCGGAGCTTTGTAGGATTGTTTAACGTTTAAAATATTATGATTATGAGAAATTTCTTACTACTTGTTTTTGTTGTGCTTTTCAATGTGCTATCAGCACAAACCGCTACATACGAGCAGGTACGAACCAAAGCGGTTAAGGGTTCGATTGATGAATACATCACAGAAAGCGGGGTTTCGTTTAAAGTAGGCGACACGCTAAAAATTGGTTATCCATCCGTCAGCGACCGTTATACGCATGTTTTTTTAAGCTCCGATTTAACAGCATCAGCCATAGGCGGTGCGCAACCTACGCCACTTAGCAGTATCTATGCCGGGAACATGAGCGTAATAAAAAAAATGAAGTCATCCTATCGAAACCTTACAGTAAGCACCTACGGTAAAGGGGAATCAAAAGCATTTACCATCACAAATTTTGAGCAGGCATTTAAAACGGGAGAGGTAATATTGCCCAACTACCTCACTTCGAATGAAGCCCTTGAAAAGTTGAAAAAAGAAAAAGACAAGCTCGATTTAGGTTTGATAAGCCAGGATGATTTTGATAAGGCCAAAGCCGAATTGAGCAAGTACATTAAATGAAATTTAGATTTATAATGTTACGAAGCAATTAACGAACTCCCGAAAAGAGTTCGTTTGTAAATCATTAGTTTTTTTGGATTGATAATCGCCTTCCAGGAGGGCTTATTAAAAGCAATGTTTAGGTTAATTTCCTGCTTTAGCGATGGAAACAGAGTTTATAGAAAATCCTATTGATCAATTTGATCAGATAAGGGCTGCGCAAAGGCGAGCAAGAAGCCCAAAAGAACCAACTGCAAAAACAGTCGATGTAAAAACCACAAAATAGGAAACGTCAAAAAATATAGTGGTTAAGTATGTTGCCGCTTAGTTGATCAATAAAGCGAAAAAAGTACATTTATGAAAATAATTGGTCTTCCCGCAGTATCGTTTTTTATAAAAGCAAAATATTTGTAAAAAGATGCTTCCATAGACAAAACCAAGTTTGGTTTTTGTGTAGATTTGCGGCATTGTAAAACAAAATAGTATGATCTATGAAAATATTTAATTTGCTACTTTTATCACTGTTAATTTCATCTATTGCAAGTGCTCAACAATACACCTTTAAAAGAGTATCAACAAGTGGCTATGATTCGAAATTAAATGGTGAAATATCACTTACTGATTCTACAGTTACAATTAACACCAACGGCATTGTATCAGATTTTGATGTGGAAATTATTACATCTGCCGAAAATTACAGGCAGTACAAAGTTATTTTCTCTGAAGAAACAGATCAATTCATCCGTATCAGTGTTACGATTCCAGACCCACGTCCAGGATTAAAGAAAAGTGAAACAGGAACTCTATTATACGAGCATGTGGATGGATTTACTGGGAAAGTGAGCACGATCATTTATTACCTCATTCCAAAATAATATTTGCCATTTTGTTAAACCTAACAAAAAACCTCCTGCAATTCCGGGGGGCTTCTTTTGACTATTGCACTCCAATTTCATTATTATAAAATATTATGGCTAAATGCACGGTTTTTTCTGCGATTATGTAGAAAACCTTGCGTTTAATATTACGGTGCGCCGCACCTTTGTGACACATGCGCACCATTTACTAATCGGGTAGGAAGCGGCTTGCGCCGCTGTCCCCCCACACCACCCGGC
>CAZGAO010000076.1:0-25444 GCA_964523795.1 uncultured Lentimicrobiaceae bacterium | reverse complement strand
GACATTGTTTAAAATTTTCAACAAATGTACTGTTTATTTATGAACTAACACTAAGATCAGGACTAATCGCCGTCCAGCTTGCGGCATGGTTGGTAGATTTGTAAACCCTGCTGCCGCCATAATAAAGCCTTGCCGCATTGGAAGGATCGATTACCAGTGGCGACATCCAGTTGAAGCGGTCGGAGCCGATGCCGTTGGTAGCATAGCTAAAAGAGTTGCCACCATTGGTGGATCGTGCCAGGCCGCCATACTGCGATTCGGCATAGACATATTGATTATTTTCGGGATCGACCAAAACATAAAAACCATCGCCACCATAAATGGAAGCCCAATCGCTAAGCCCGCCCGTCATGGTGCGGTTGGTGCCGTTATCCTGTGCTCCACCATACAATCTTTCGGGATGCTGAAAATCTATTTCACAGGTATAAAACTGCGTGATGGGAAGATTTTGCAAATGCGTAAAACTATTTCCACCATTCTGCGAAAGATAAACGCCACCATCGTTAGCCAAAACCACAAAATTGTTGTTTGTAGGATGGGCATTCAAATCGTGCTGATCCACATGCACATCCCATCCCGAAATATTCGACCACGAATTGCCTCCATTGTTTGTTTTATACAAATCAAAACCAATAATATAAACCACATCAGGATTAATCGGATCCACGCGCAGACGGCCAAACCACCAGCCATAAGATGCAAAACAATCGCTTAGCGAACCATCGTTGGTTTGCTGCCAGCTATCGCCGCCGTTGGTAGTTTTGAAAACACCATCGAAGTAACCGATTTTATCGGCATAAATGGCATAAAGAATATCGGGATTTGATGGCGAGAGGCTGATGCCAATGCGCCCTACATTTTGGCCAGAGGGCAAACCGCTGCTCAATTCTTCCCAGTTGTCGCCACCATCATTAGAGCGATAAATACCGCAGGAAGGACCGCCGTAGCTTCGCCGGTCGGGGCGGCGTACGCGCTCCCACATTGCGGCATAAATAATTTCGGGGTTTTCGGGATTGATAACGATGTCGATGGCTCCGGTTGAATCGTTGAGGTAAAACACCCGTTCCCAGCTTTCGCCGCCATTGCTCGTGCGGAAAACGCCCCGCTGACTGTTTTCGGAAAACATACGCCCCATGGCTGCCACAAAGCAAATATCCGGATTTTGAGGATGCACAGCCAGTCGCCCGATGCTGCCCGATTCTTCCAGCCCAAGCCAGGAAAAACTCTCACCGCCATCATCGGATCTAAAAATACCAAGCCCATCGTAGGAAACCGAACCTCCGCCGGCGTTGGCTTCGCCGGTGCCTACATAAAGCACCTCAGGGTTGGAGGGCGCAAGGGCAATATCGCCGATAGACAGGCTGGGCTGATCGTCAAAAATCGCTTCCCAGCTATTGCCGCTATCCTCGGTTTTGAAAACCCCACCCGAAGCTGCACCGATATAAAAGGTACTCATCACATCGGGGTGCATGGCCACGGCATTCACCCGGCCACCAATATTTAGCGGACCAGCCAGTTCCCATTCGCCACCTGCCCGTGTGTTTTTGGCTTCGGCCTTCATTTTCAAAACCTGATTCATAGAATTTTGATAAACCTGATAATTAACATCTGGATAGGGAAATGCCCGCTGAAGGAAAAACCAATCGTTGGGGCGCCGCTCATTATCAAGCGGAACTTCGGGTGAAGTATTATAAAAAAGATAAAAACCAAGAAAGCCAGAGAGGAAAAAAATAGCAAGCAAAAGTTGAATACGTTTCATAAGATAGTGTGTGTTTTAGTTATAGTCTGTCTTTAAAGTCGGCACTTATGAATAGCCCCGGGTTTTAACCCGGGGAAAATGAGCTTGGCGTTAACTCCCCCGCGATTCCGCAACGCCTGCGGCGTTGCGGAATCGCGGGGGTTTTTCATCCTTTCAATTCAATCCCTGCCCTAACTCGCCTCGCTGCGAAGCGGGAGGACAGAGCTATTCATATTTCACACAACGACTAAAAAGACGAATACTAGTTAGATAAGAAATGAACTGCTTATTTGGAAGGCAGCGGATAAACCACGAAGCAATCTTGCTTTACCCTGATGTAGTATGCCTTGCCAGCAATTAGGGTGGTTAAGGTATAAATACTTTGTTCGGGCCAATACACCTTATCGCCATCCACTTCTTTAACAATATCAATTTTATCTTCGATGTCTCTGAAAAGAACAAAAGTAGAAGTAGAAACAGAATTTAAAACGGGTAAAATACTCCATCCTTCCTTGAGGATCACCGATTGGGAAACCTGAAACAAGCCCGGGATTTTAATTTGAAAAGCTTCTTTAGCATTAATAATATAGGCCTCATCAGAAATCCAATCACCGATGGTGTTCACGCCCTGATCGGGCCAGTACAACTGCGAATGGAAATTTTTGATCACATCAATTTTATCATTTACGGTATCAAAAATAGTCTCGAACTCGGGGTAAAAGGGATCAACATAAGCCGAGATGCCGCTCCAGCCCTGGGGGATGTTGATGGTTTGGGTAATGCTGGAGGGATAAACAATAAAAACTACCGGGACGCTGATGAGCGGCTGGGTGGTATCGTTGCTGCTTACGCTAAAATGATTGAAGTAGGTTCCGATGGAGATGCCCTCGGAGTCGAACAATAAATTCACAATTTGCTCCTCGCCGGGGAGCACCATGCCGGTGTCGGGAGTGGCAATCAGCCAAACTTCTTCGGGTATCAGCAAGAGCGTATCGGTAATTTCGTGGGGCTCATTGGCGTGAACATCGCCGCTGATGTGGTAAATAATGCGCAAGGTGTCGTTCAAGCCCTGGTCGAAACTAATGTTAGCGATGCTGGTGGCTGTTTCGCCGGGCAGGATATTTCCCCCGTTGCCGGGATTGTTGTCGTTCCAGTTTATGGTGCTTCCATTTCCATGGCTACCATCGTAAACCAGCGGCCCCTGTGTGCCCCCAATAAAGTTGGTGGCAAAATTTACGCTTACGCCTGCCGGAAATTCGATCGACAGCGTGTCGAGCCATTCGTTGTCGGGGCTACCGTTGTAAAGGCTCATGCTAAAGTCGATGGTTTCGCCGGGGGTATAGCCCTGCGGAGCCATCGCCAGAAAAGAGCCTGCAATACTGCGGGGTTCATCTTTGGCCTGAATCGTCTGCTTAGCCAGGGTGTTGACAGAATAAAAAAGCGTATCATCGCCGGTGTTCGCAATCATCATTTGCCGAAGCTGTGTGGTGTCAGGCCGGATGACCACAAAAAACGAATCGGGGTTAAGCGTAATTTGCGGAAACAAGAAATCGGCATTAAAAGCCGGATTAACACTTTCCGAACCGGTTTTCGCTAAATGCTGCGCGCCAAGCACACAAGGTAGTAAAACAAGCGTGGCCAAAAAAAACAGACCCAAAATCAAATTTTTCACTTTTAGCATGAGTGTAGTTATTTGTGAATATCCCCAGCTAATCAATACTATTAAAAAGCCGGGATCAGTTACGATGCCATATCAAAACCTCGGTAGCTCCGTAGCCAAAATTCTTCATCGAGGCATCCCGGGTTTGAACATTTTCATAAGCATTAAGCAGTTCCATCATCTTGGTTTTTAAAACGCCCTCGCCCACGCCGTGGATAAAAGTTACCTTGGTAAGATAGCCTTTAATCGCGCTCTCCAGGCAGTGTACAAAATAGTTGAGCTGATAGTTGAGCATATCCACGTTGTTCATTTTAGAATAATCGTCCACCAATTCGCCAATGTGCAAGTCAACCACCGCTTCGCGCGGGCTGGTTTTGTGCTTGTTAATAAATTCTTCGTCCTGCTTGGGTTTGGCTTGCTGGGCGGTGGTTTCTTCGTCATATTTCTCGTCCATCTCCGATTCGGCAACAGCCGCCTGAATTCCTACTTCATTAATTAAATAAAGCAATGATTTCTCGTTGATGAAAGAAGAATCGAGGTAGGCGTTTTCGCGATAAAATTTGGCTGGTTTGATATTAAATTTACTGTTGACCGGTGCCAGTACTTTAGATGAAGTATTGCGGTGATACATGGCCTGCAACACGCCATTGCTCCATGTTTCGATATCATCACGCTCGATGGTAGCAAGCAATATTTTATTGTTGGGCTGCATGGCATCATAATCTTTGCCCTGCCAGGCTCCGTTTTCCTGACGCAGGAAAAGGCTGAACAAAACATCGTAGTCGGTATAATTGATCAGATACACATCGAGCGAGCCGGTAAGCAACCACCGCTGCTCCTGGGGCACGAAGGCCAGATAAAGCCCTTTTTTGTCCTGCCCTTTGGCCTTGAATATATCCAACTTGCTGCTACGATCATCATAAACCACTTCCTCGGCTTCGGCCTGCGCAGGACGACCGGCTTGGTCTGATCTTCCAAAAGTTTCGGCCGGCGAGGCATCAAACATACGCTGGTCGTGCGCCAGCACCAATTCGTTAGTCAAAGTGGGAATATCAAAGCCATCCTCAATTTTTACATTTACCAAATTGCTGCTGATGACTTTGCTCACCACCCCTCCGCCATGGTCGTTAAGGAAGTTTACCTTATCTCCTATTTTAAATTTCATAAAATATATTTTTTGCAAAAGTACTTTACTTTTCCATCATTACCAATGGATGCTTTCGGCTTATCAAATTAAAAATTAATGCAATACAGCACTTATGTGCAGGAGGCTGCCCATATCTTATTATGTCGCCTCGTGCTTTTCACTATTTTTGCCGACCAAAAAATATTTTTACTCTTGGTATCAATCAACAACATAAGCGTACATTTTACCGGCACCTATATTTTTAAGGATGTCTCCTTTTTGATAAACGACCGCGACCGCATTGGTTTTGTGGGCAAAAATGGTGCAGGAAAAACGACCCTCCTCAACATTATTGCCGGCGAAATGGAACCCGAAAAAGGCAACTTATCCTTTCCTACGGAGCAAAGCATTGGATTCCTGAAACAGGAGATGAACCCCGACAGCCACCGTACGGTGATAGATGAAGCGCGGCAGGCTTTTAAGGAGCATCTCAGTCTGGATGCAGAAATTAAACACCTGACCCATGAAATTTCGCACCGCACCGATTTCCACTCGGACGAATACCTGAAACTGGTAAGCCGCCTCAACGATGCCAACGACCGCTTCGCGCTTTTGGGAGGCCACAAAATGGACGAGAACCTCGAGCGTATCCTGATGGGTCTGGGCTATGAACGTTCGGATTTTAAAAGGCCACTGCGCGAATTTAGCAGTGGATGGCAAATGCGCGTGGAGCTGGCTAAAATCCTGCTGCGTATGCCCGACTTGCTTTTGCTGGATGAGCCTACCAACCACCTCGACATCGAATCGATACAATGGCTCGAAGACTTCCTGATAAGCTATCCCGGTGCCGTGGTGCTGGTGTCGCACGACCGGGCTTTTCTGGATAATGTGAGTAACCGCACCGTGGAACTTTCGATGGGAAAAATCTTCGATTACAAGGCTTCCTACTCCGATTATGAAGCCCTGCGCGAACAGCGACTGGACAAAGAAATATCGAGCTTTAACAATCAGCAGCAGCAAATTGCGCAGATCGAGCGGTTTATCGAGCGTTTTCGTTACAAAAACACCAAGGCCAAACAGGTGCAGAGCAAGATGAAGATGCTCGACAAAATGGATAAGGTGGAGATTAGCGAAACGGATAAGTCGGCCATCAGCTTTCGGTTTCCGCCGGCACCGCATTCTGGCAAGGTTACGGTTCGAGCCGAAGACATGTCGAAAAGTTATGGCGACCACTTGGTTTTGAAAAAGTTGGAGTTTTCGATTGCCCGTGGCGAAAAAATTGCCTTCGTAGGTCGTAACGGCGAAGGCAAATCCACGCTCTCGAAAGCCATCGTGGGCGAGCTGCAATATTCGGGAGTGCTGGAGTTGGGGCATCTGGTGCAAATTGGTTACTACGCCCAAAATCAGCACGAATCGCTCGACATGGACAAAACCGTGTTTGAAACCATCGATGATGAAGCTGCCGGCGATTGGCGGCCTAAGGTAAAAGGCCTGCTGGGAAGTTTCTTATTTAGAGGTGAGGATTTGGATAAGAAGGTTAAAATTTTATCCGGAGGCGAAAAGTCCAGACTTTCGCTGGCCAAGATGTTGCTAAAACCCACCAACTTTCTTATCCTGGACGAGCCTACCAACCACCTCGACATGCGCTCGAAAGACATCCTGAAAAATGCCCTGCTTCAATTTGACGGAACCCTGATCATCGTTTCGCACGACCGCGATTTTTTGACCGGCCTCACCGAAAAGGTATTTGAGTTTCGCAACAAGGGCATCCGCGAATACATCGGCGATGTTCACGAATTTTTGAATCATCGCAAAATAGAGCACCTCAGCGAGCTGGAGCAAAAAAAGAGCGCAGGGCAAAAAAAAGATGGCGATGCACCCTCACAAAACAAACTCGACTATGAGCGACGCAAGGAAAACGAACGCGAACAGCGCAAGGTAAAATCGGCCATCACCAAATCGGAGGAGCACATCAGCGAGTTGGAGGATAAGGTGTCGAAAATCGACTACCTGCTTTCAAATCCCGATCCTAAGAACGAAAAAATTGCTTCGGGGGAGATTTATGAGGAATACGAAAACCTGAAGAAATCCATGGAAAAGGAGATGGAAAACTGGGCCTTGCTGCACGAAAAGCTGGAGGAGCTTTTGGAGGAGAAGGATTGAGCGATGTGAAATCCTCACCACAGGCGGGATATCCGTTAATCGTTCCGAAGCTGGGTTGGCAGAGACGCGCATCCCGTAGCTACGGGAGCGCGTCTGTACAAATTCATTATGTTGAGCGAAATCCTGGCTGAGTGGAATCCCGTTTTTTCGGAGAAACCCATCCTTGACGGGCTTATCCGTTTTATATTATCAGCGATCTATTAATCGTTCAAAAAACAGGAAATCTTTTAATATTTAATATTCAAAAAATTCCCAGTTTCAACCTTCTATTTTTTCTTCATCATTGGATATTCGATATTCAATATTCGATATTTAAATCTCAAATACATCATTTTTTACAGCCGCGATGCATCGCGTCTCTACCCAATACTCCATTTTTATCTTTAAAATTACACAATTTATGTTACACTTTTTATGTAATAATTATTCTATTTTTTATATTGCATAATTTATGTAAATCATTACCTTAACGGAAAGCAAATTTTTATGAACGAAGATAATCTTTTTGGCTTTGCCTATAAACCGGATCATTTTTGCGACGGGAAGGCAGAGATGAAGCAGTTGGAATTGAACTTTTTCAACGGCCTGAATACGGTGGCTCACAGCCCGCGCAGATTGGGCAAGTCGGCCATGATACAGCATTTGTTTCATTAATAAAATCTACTTTTGTCGGATTAATTACAAAGCAAAGGTTTTGACGAAATTTCGCCTACATATATTTTTATCCTTCGTGCTTTTTGTTTTCGTTACTGGGTGCAATATTACCCGTGGTGTAAAAGAAGGCGAATATTTGCTCGACAAAAACACGGTTACGATCGATAAAAAACATGCGGGGATTCAAAGCCCGGATTTCAATCAGGACGATCTTTACGAACTCGTTCAACAACAAACCAATGATAAATTGCTTGGGGTTTTTAAGCTGGGCGTATGGGTAAACAGCCTGACAAGCAAGGGAAAAGAAACGCGATTTAAAACCTGGCTCGACAAAACCCTGGGTCAGGATCCGGTGATTTTGAACGAACTGATGATAGGCCGCTCCACCGATCAGATGGAACTTTTTTTGAATAACCACGGTTATTTCCACTCCGACATCAGCACACAGGTAAACACCAACGACAAGAAAGCGACCGTAAAATATAATGTTGTGCTTGCGCAGCCCTACATGGTGCGCAACGCCGAATTCCGAATTTCTGATACGGCGCTACTACGCCTGGTAACCGATGATTCGCTTAATTCTCTGATTAAGCCCGGAGATATTTATAGTGCAGAAGATTTGGATGAAGAACGCCTCCGTATTTCGAGCCTCTTGCGCAATGAGGGCTATTATTATTTTGCCCCCGAGTTTGTATTTTTCGAAATCGACAGCAGCTTCAACAGCTACAGCTTAAATATTTATACCAATATCCAACAATACAAAAACACCGTTAACGAGGGCGCAAGCAGAGGCACTATCGTCAATCATCAAAAATATTATCTGAACCGCATCGCAATCGATCCCGATTTTAATCCCATACGAACGGATACTTCGCAAATGCAGGTGTATTCAACAAAGCGTGATACTTCGAGCGGCCATTCCTTCAATATTTTCTATCGCGACAAGCTAAAAATCAGACCCCGCACTTTGCGGCGATCAGTTTTTATGGAACCCGGCCGCCTCTATCGCGAAAAAGACGAGCGCTACACCTACCGCCAATTATCAGGCTTCCCGCTTTTTGCCTACACCGCGCTCGATTTTAGAGCAGCACCCGATGTTATCGACCCCAACGACAGCACCAAAAAATATGTCGACTGCCTTATCGAACTAAGCCGCAAGCCGGTACAATCGTTTACCATCGAGACCGAAGGCACTACCTCGGGAAGCAAGCTGGGGCTGGCCGGCAATTTCGTTTATCGCAATCTAAATTTGTTCAGAGGTGGCGAGGTGCTAAGCCTGAGACTTACCGGCGGGGTAGAATGGCAGGCCAGCAGCACCAGTAGCGAGCCGGTGTTATTATTTTTTAATACCGTACAAACCGGTGCTGAGGCATCGCTGGATTTCCCAAAATTCCTTATCCCATTTTTTTCGCATCGGATACCCAAAACCCTCCGACCGAGAACCACCATCAAAACAGGGGTGAACTATCAAAATCGCCCCGACTACGAACGATATATCACCAACGGCTCTTTTGGCTACCGATGGGCCGCCAGCGAATTTGTGAACCACGTGCTTACCCCTTTAGAAATCAATTCGGTATCCATTTTCCCTGATTCGGCCTTCGTTAGCCGTCTTGAAGAACTGAACGACCAAAGGCTGCTGAATCAATACACCGATCATTTTATCATGTCGGCAAACTATACCTACATCTTCAACAATCAGCAACTGAACCAGGTGAAGAACTTTACTTTTTTCAGGTGGAATATCGAATCGGCGGGCAATGCGCTAAGTGCTTTCAGCCAGCTCGCAAATGCCCCGAAAAACGAAGACGACTATTACGGCGTATGGAATATCCCCTTTTCGCAATACCTGCGCACGGACATCGACTTTAGGTATTATTGGGCATTGCGAAAAGATTACACCCTTGTGTATCGCAATTTGGTGGGCGTGGGCGTGCCTTATGGTAACAGCGATGTGCTGCCTTTCGAGAAGGGATTTTATGCCGGCGGCTCCAACAGCATGAGAGGCTGGAACTATCGCACTTTGGGGCCTGGCTCATTTGTGGATACCCTCGCCGAAAACTTCGAACGCATGGGCGACCTCACCATCCAGGCCAACTTCGAATACCGTTTTCCGATCTATAAATGGTTTCAGGGGGCACTGTTTACCGACATCGGAAATATCTGGCTGCTCAACGAAAGCGAAAATTATGATGGCGGACAATTTCAGGTCAATAATTTTATTAGCGAGCTGGGTATTGATGCCGGTTTTGGCCTCCGCCTTGATTTGTCGTTTTTTATATTTAGGATAGATGCCGCCACTCCCATTCGCGACCCCTCATATCCGCTCGATCAGCGATGGCAATTCGATAAGTTGCAGCTCCGAAAAATGGTGTGGAACTTTGGCATTGGCTATCCATTTTAATACAGAAACTTGGCTTCGCCTTTACTTTTTACGGCTAATTCTTTTATTGGAGTGCTATGGACTATTTGTAATATCTCGGGATACATTATCTTTGCGTAGCTTCGTGCTTCTTTGAGTAACTTTGTGGTATAGCTATTACACTAAGAACCCCAAAGAAGACACAGAGTTTCACAAAGTAAAAACATAAGAATATGAATGAAAAAGAAATATTAATTGAAAATATAGCATTCCAAAAAAAGAATTAGCCCTTTTTACTGATAAATCAAAAATATCATTAACCATATTTTATAAAAATGAAAAGATTTTACTTTTTTGCCTTAATGCTTTTTTTCTTTTTAAATCTTCAAGCACAGATAACAGAATTTCCGTACTACCAGGGTTTTGAAAACAACGAATTTCCGCCCGAAGGATGGACTAGCTTTCCTTTGATGGCGGGCGACATGGAATTTGTAAGAGTTACCGAGGGCGAGTGGCCCGATTGTCTGCCCCACGATGGCAGCCAGGCTATGGCGCAATACAATTCGTTTAGTGCTTCGCCGGGCGAGCAGGCTGTCTTAATTAGTCCGGAATTAATTCTGGGTGAAGAAAACGTATTGCGATTTTGGTTTTTCCGCTCCGAAGACCCCAGCAACAACCGCCGGGACAAAGTTGAAATATACTACAACACTACGCCTGACTTCGAAGGAGCGGTGTTTTTGGATTCCGTCAACCGGGCAATGAATTTTTATCCCACGGTAGCTTTTGAAGATTGGTATCAATACGAATTTGAATTCAACAGCCCCGGCAGCACCTACATCATCATCAAGGCCATCAGTGCTTACGGCTGGAAAATGTATCTGGATGATGTGGAAATTAATACCAACAATATTGATGTGGAAGCTCCCGAGGTGATTTCGCTGGAAGGAAGCCAAGTTTATGCGCAGCAGGAAATGCAGATGAAACTGCGTACGCGCGATGATTCGCAAATGCCCGACACCCTCGAAGGCACAGCCCTGATTGACGGGGAAAACCTGAACGTAGATATGATAAAAACCAGCGGGCTGCGTGGCGATTTTATTTACCAGGGCATCCTGCCCGGCCAGCCCGATCACACCGAAGGAGAAATTCGTTTTTATCTCATAGATGAATTTGAAAACGCCGCCTGGTCGGATTATTACCCCATAAATTGGGATTGGATACAACCCTTGCTGGAAGAAGGTTTTGAAGGCGAAAACTTTCCGCCCGAAGGTTGGAGCACCTCCGGGCAGCCGCTTACCTGGCTTAGCTGGGACGATTATGGCGTAGTAAATTATGTGGACAGCGACAATGTAGAATGGATCGTAACGCCACCGGAAGGTGAACGCCAGGCTGCCGTGGAATGGGACTTCCAGGGCAATGTACAAAACGAATGGCTGTATTCTCCCGAGATCGAAATTAGCGAAAACAGCGTGCTCACTTTTAAAACCTTTGCCCGGCTTTACAGCTACGACTACGACGAATATCTGGTAAAAGTTTCAACGGATGGCTTTAACTGGGACGTGGTGTGGACAGCCGAGGATTACGAACCCGGCGTGAGTAATTACGAGGAGGATATTTCGGTAAGCCTCTACAATTATCTCGGCAGCGACATCCGCATTGCCTGGCAGGCGTACAATTTGTATGGCACTAACTTGTGGTATTCGTGGTTTATCGATGATGTAAAAATTCGCGCTACCGACACTTTAGTTGGAATAGTTGAAAACACCGCACGATTTTCCTCATCAATTTTCCCAAATCCATTTTTACAATCCACCCTGCTTAGTTTTGATTTAAAAAAATCGGGCGATGTGAGTCTGCATATTTTCGATAATAATGGCCGTTGTATCCTGCGCCAAAATTACTCCGCGCTCCCTGCCGGAAAAAATAAAATTAAGATTGAAGGTGGTGATTGGAAGGCTGGTTTTTATTATTATGAATTAATAAGCAGCCAAGGGAGAACGAGGGGAAAAGTTGTTCGACAATGATTTTGTTAAGATTTCCGGTGGTGAATAAAAACCTCAGACCCTCTTTTTACCTTTACGGCGAAAGCCCACCCAATACATCCAAAAGCCCGAAATGAGGATGAATAAAATGGATAGCCCGGCCAGGGGGATGATGAGAATATAAAAGTCGCCAATGAGCGCGGCATAAATGCGGGCGGTGTGAAACTCCAGGGCAGCATTCCACGCCGACATTGGGCTGGCATCCAGGATGCGTGAAGGCATTATCGCAAATTCATCCTTGTGCAAAAAAGGCTTGGCTCCCGTGGCATAATCAAAAAGGAAGGCGCTGCCATCCGAACGCCAAATCATCCCGGCAACGGCATCAGCGGCAAAGGGCGATCCCAAAACTTCGCTGGCCTGCCATACTTCGCGGCTTAGCGCGTCTTCGATATAGTCCTGCTCGGGAAACCAGGTGAATAAGCCGCTGAACGATCCTACCAAAAACCCTCCATATCCCAGCGGCTCCAGCACGTTGATGCCCATCACGCTCACCGGCGGCTGCATCGCGTAAGCCACAGGCGCAGTTTGAAAATGATCGTCAGAATAATAAAAGCCGTCGGAAGTACTGAGGGTAATCCGGCCACTTTCAGGGGCGCGGATGGCCGCCCGGAATTTATCAAACCAGGGATTGGGGCTGTCCAGTTCGGTAAAGGGAATCTTGGGTACTTTAACGCTGGCAATGGGAATCAATAGCGGCGGGCGCAGAAACATCCCGGTAGCCGTGGTAAGTATCAAAAAAACCGCCAGGGCATAGCCCAGTTTGTTGTGCCATTTCAGCGAAAACTTCATGGTAGCAGCCAGCGATTTTACGTTTTTTCCTTTGCGTTTCAAGCGTTTTATCCATCCCGGAAAAAGCCAAAGCATCAATCCCGTCAGGGTAAGAAAAATAAAAATTAAAGCCATCAAATCCACGAAGACTTTCCCGGGAAGACCGTATATCTCGCCACTGTGAATTACCCACAGCGTTTTGAAAAGTCCGGCTTTGTTGTCGTAGTTTTCGGGAGGCGGCAAAGTGTGAATCTTTGCGCTAAATTTGGCCTGAGTATAATCGGACTTTAAAAGATGCGAGCGGGTAAAAATCCACAGTTCCTCATCCACCACCAGCAAATCCACAATTCGCGTTTCATGTCCGGGCAGCGGAAGTTTGCGCCAGCTTTCCTTTTCATTATCATAAATAAACAAATCAAAATAAGTAGCTGCAAAAATCTGTTTCTGCGGCGTTTGAACAACTTTACTGATTTTTCGATTGTCGATTCCCGGGGGAAAACCAACATTAAAATCCTCGAAGGTTTCAAAATCATCAGGGCTAAGCCAAACGCCAATGTTTCCATACATCAGGCTGGTTTTACCTTCCAGGTTCAGACTTCCTCTAAGTGCGGCCAGATTCCAGTTTTGGTATTGATAAACTTCGGGGAGTATCTCACGGTTTACATCCACCGAAGAGAACAAACTACGATGGTTGAGCACAATACCTGAAAACGCAAACACCAGGATAAACAGGCTAAGCACAATGCTAAACCACTTGTGCCACTTGCGCAGACGTTTATAGGTAAGGGAGGCTCTGCCCCGTTTATTTTCTGTTTTGAGATTCAGCTTTTGAAAGTTTAGATTTGATGTTTCTTTCTCTGTTTTCTCTGTGGCTTCTCTGATATCTCTGTGGTTCAATTAATTAATTTTTACCCCTGAGCAAACAGAGGATACGCAGAGGAAGCAAAGAGACTTTTGAGATAGCCTTAAAAAAACTCATGAACTACATCCTAAGCTCACACCTGAAAATAATCAGGTAAAGCAGGATTCGTGTATATTACTTTCCTTTGATCATTATCAAGAGCATTTTGAAACGCTCCACAGCCTTTAGCGCATGAGGGATATTGGCCGGCATAATAATGCTTTCGCCTTTTTGCAACAAATGCGATTTACCATCGATGATAATATCGGCATTGCCGTCGATCACATTCACCATAGCATCAAAAGGAGCCGAATGCTCGCTCAATCCCTGATCTTTGTCAAAAGCAAAAAGGGTTATAGTTCCGGTGTCCTTTTTCGTGATGGTTTTGCTTACCACCGAACCATCAGAATAATCGACAGCCTGGGCAAGATTAAATTTTTCGGATGTTTGCATGGTTTCAATTTTATGTTTTGATTAATAAAAAAAACCGGCGGATCATGCTGCCTGCTAAATTCCAATATTCCTTAATTTTATGAGATTTCTCATTTCTCAGGAATGATCCTTAATATTTATAATAGGGGGCTGTCTTAAAAGGAAATAATCGGCAAACTATGCAGATCTATTTTTCTCTGTTTTCTCTGTGGCTTCTCTGTTTCCTCTGTGGTTAAAGCATTAAAATTTTACCACTGAGGAAACAGAGAATACGCAGAGTACGCAAAGAGTCCTTTGAGACAGCCCCACTAACGATACAATAATCTTCTAATTCAAAAACAATTTCATGTCTTCGTCCACGGTGTTGATGCCGGCGATGCCGAAGTTTTCGACCAGTACCTTAGCCACGTTAGGCGAAAGGAAGGCGGGCAGTGTGGGTCCGAGATGGATATTTTTAACGCCGAGATAAAGCAGTGCCAGCAATACAATTACTGCTTTTTGCTCGTACCAGGCTATGTTGTAAGCGATGGGAAGTTCGTTGATGTCGTTCAGTTCAAAAACCTCTTTCAGCTTCAGGGCGATTACTGCCAGCGAGTAGGAATCGTTGCACTGGCCGGCATCCAATACGCGTGGGATACCACCAATATCGCCAAGCTGCAACTTATTGTAACGAAACTTAGCACACCCTGCAGTGAGGATCACCGTATCTTTGGGCAGCTTCTCGGCAAACTCGGTATAATATTCCCGGCTCTTATGGCGGCCATCGCAGCCTGCCATAACGAAGAATTTGCGAATGGCTCCCGATTTTACGGCATCCACCACTTTGTCGGCCAGTTGCATCACCTGGTTGTGGGCAAAGCCACCGATGATTTCGCCGGTTTCGATTTCGATGGGGGCGGCACACTTTTTAGCATGTTCGATAATCTCCGAAAAATCTTTCATGCCTCCGCTTGTACGGTCGGCGATGTGCTTAAAGCCGGGGTATCCTGATGCACCCGTAGTATAGATGCGATCCGAATAGTGATTGCTCTTTTTGGGAGGAACGATACAGTTAGTGGTAAATAGCACGGGGCCGTTGAATGTTTCGAACTCTTCGTTTTGCTTCCACCACGAGCTGCCGTAGTTGCCTATGAAATGCTTAAACTTTTTGAAGGCTGGATAGTAATTGGCAGGCAGCATTTCGCTGTGGGTATAAACGTCCACGCCGGTTCCTTCGGTTTGTTTCAGCAGGTCTTCCATATCTCTAAGGTCGTGCCCCGAGATAAGGATTCCGGGCTTGTCGCTTACGCCGATATTTACCTTGGATATTTCGGGGTTGCCGTATCTGCCAGTGTTGGCTTTGTCTAATAGTGCCATGGCTTCTACGCCATATTTTCCGGTTTCGAGAACCAGTGCCACCAGCTCGTCAACGCTAAGACTGTCGTTGGTGGTAGCGGCCAGTGCCCGTTGCATAAAAGCATAAAGCTCCGGATTTTCTTCATCGAGGTTCCAGGCGTGCTCGGTGTAGGCGGCCAGACCTTTCATGCCGTAAGTTACCAACTCGCGCAATGAGCGCACATCTTCATTTTTGGTGCTCAACACACCCACCTCGGTACTTTTGGCCTCGAAGGCTTCTTCGCTGTCGGCAAACCAGGTAGCTGATTCGTGCAGCGGCTCGGGCAAGCTTGCTCCCGAATTCAGCGCAGCATTTTTCATGCGCTCGCGTAGTTCCAGTCCTTTAGTTACGCGATTGATAAACACCTCCCTGTCGAAGTTGGCATTGGTAATGGTGGCAAACAAACCATCGAAGATGAATTTGTTGACTTCGCCATCCTCGAAGCCCTTTTCGCGGGCAGCAGTGCTGTAGATCGAAATTCCTTTCATCACAAACGTCAGCAAATCCTGAAGGTTGGACACCGTACTGTCTTTACCGCAAACACCTGCTACGGTGCATCCTGTGCCTTTGGCGGCTTCCTGGCATTGATAACAAAACATACTCATTTTTTATATAAATTTAAATTAAAAAAGTTATTCGCTATTTGATAGTCATTTGCTTCGTGTCATTTGCCCTGCGGGCGTAATTTGCTTCGCGTCATTTGCTTCCTACTACTTACTATTTACTACTTACTATTTACTATTGACTGCCTACTGCTGACTATGGACTGCCTATCCCGAAAAATAAAAAATCTTCGATTTCATAGTTTTTCGGAATCACATCCACTCCTCGCTTAGCACCTCGCCAGTGTGGCTAATCACGGCTTGTTTTACCGGGACTTTGCGCTTGGCCTTGGCCAGTGCCGTTTCTACCAGGCGTGTCAGGCCTCCACAGCAAGGCACCTGCATTCTTACTACCGTAAACGAGTTTACTTTGGCATCATCAATCATCGAAATCAATTTTTGGAGATAGGATTCCTGATTAGAATCCAGCTTGGGGCAAGCAATGGCCAGTGCTTTTCCCTTGAGAAAACGACTGTGGAAATTGCCCATGGCAAAGGCGGCGCAATCGGCTCCAATTACCACATCGGCATTCAGAAAATAAGGAGCCATCGGATTGAGCAGATGAAATTGTACCGGCCACTGCTGCAGCTCCGAGGGAGCCTCCTGGCTTGGAGCAGACTTAGCCGCATTGTTTACGGCTTCCTCGTCAATATCAAAAACGATGGGTGCTGATCCGGGGCATCCCCCACCACAGCCTGACGATGCTGCCGCAGCCATTTCGCTGGCTACAATCTTTTGCGTTTTTAACTCGTCATCACCTTTTGTGATGTCCATGTCAATGTTGTTGTTTTTGATGTAAGCAATAGCCTCGTTTAAAAAGTCGGTGGCTCCATGGTCTTTTAGATGCTGCAAATGGGCAAGCACGGTATTTTTTCCTTTTTTCACCATTTGCTCCATTACCAAAGTCTCGTTGTAAGGCTCAGCCTCGCGCTCCTCGATGGTGATGGCATCCTCGGGACAATGGCCAATGCAGGCACCCAAGCCATCGCAAAACAAATCGCTGATCAGTCGTGCCTTACCATCGATAATCTGTAAGGCGCCTTCGTGGCAGTTGGGAATACACAAGCCACAGCCCGTGCATTTATCTTCATCAATTTTAATTATGCTTCTCTTCATTATTCTTTATTTTTACACTGAAATCTGAAATTGTTCTTTTACTGTAATAATCTTTGAATTCGCTAAACCACTTGTGCCGTTCCTCCCCATAAATACAAGTATCGAAGGGACACAAATCATCGGTTGTCTGGCAGTTGTGTTCTGCAATCTTTCCATCGATAATCTCAAAAACTTCAAGCATCGAAATCTCGTTTGCCGCTCTGCTTAATTTAAAGCCTCCCTTAGGTCCGCGTGTGGAAACAATAATATTAAATTTCGACAAAACCTGCAGAACCTTTGCAACGGTGTTTCGCGAAAAATTCAACTGCCCCGAAATCTGGCTGGCATTAACACAATCAGTGCTGGCATTGATTAAGGCCAGACTGTGAACTGCGATGTTAGCCGATTCGGATATGTTGAATAACTGTGTCATTATCGTATTTAGGTATTTGAGTGCGCAAATGTACATCGTCTAAAAATACCGGCAAAGCACTTTTGCTAAAATGGCATCTGTCAAAACTTAACGCGGCTAATAATCAGGACTATTAGAATATAATTTATTTGGATTCTAAATAGAGATTGCTTTTGTGTATTATTGGATAATTAAAAAAATACTTTTCTGCTTCCTCACATTAAAACAAATTATATTTTTGATGGATAAAAAAACATTTGAAATGACTAAAATATTTTCTTTTTTAATAATTCTTGGTTTTCTCAGTTTTGGTAACACGCTTGTCGCGCAAACAGACACAGTTTTATACATCGAAGAAATTGTTGTAAAAGCGCGCCCAAGCGAGCACATACAACAAACGACCATCAACTCATCTACCCTTCAGCTCGACGACATCCACGATGTGGGCGAAGTGTTTTCGGAACAACCGGGCTTTGGAGTTATCAAGCGCGGAAACTTTGCCATGGAACCTGTATTGCGCGGTTTCAAATACGAACAGCTCAACACCATCTACAACAGCGGAGCTACCAGCAGCAATGCCTGCCCCAACCGCATGGATCCGGCTATTTCCCAAATATCGCCCGAAGAGATCGAGAAAATTGAAATCATCAAGGGGCCATACAGTGTGCGCTATGGGCCTTCGTTTGGCGGAGTAATAAATATTGTAAGTAAAAAACCCGCCATTAACCAAAAGGATTTCATTAGCGGCAGCGTTGAGGGCGGCTACCAATCCAATGGTGGAAATGCCTGGGGCGGCTTAAACCTTTTTATGGCTAAAGGCAAAACCGACCTTACCCTAACGACGGGATACAAGAATTTTGGAAATTATGAAAGTGGCTCGGGACAGGAAATTGCGTCCTCGTTCAAAAGGTTTGGCTATGCTGCCAAGTTTGGATACAACATCAGTAATAACCAACGCCTGCAAGTAAACTGGAAACAAGGATTTGCCAAAGATGTACTCCATGCCGGTCTGCCTATGGATGCTGATAAAGACAACAGCAGCTTGATATCGGTGGACTATCGCGCCACCAACCTGTCGAAAAAAATCGTGTCATTGCGAACCAAGATTTTCGGCTCTTATGTGGATCACGAAATGTCGAACAATCTGCGGCCCAACTATGTCGCCGTTCATGCCGTAACACCGGTAACTGCAAAAGTAGCCGGCGGAAACATTGAACTGGGAATGATGACTTCATCCAAAAATATGATGTATTATGGTGTGGATTATAAGTATGTAAATAAAGATGGAGTACGCGAGCGCGAAGTGTATATTAATACCTGCAATGGCATGTCATTCGACCCGCCCAAAAACTTTACTGACCTGGTATGGCAAAACTCCCACAAAAACAACACAGGCGTATTTATCGAAAACCGATATCAGTTGCGCCAGGATCTGCTCTGGGTTAGCGGCCTGCGGCTCGACTTTACCAGCTTCGATGCCAAAGACCCCGCACCCGACTTTTTGGAGGAATACAACAACGACATCAAGCCCGACATGATGACCAACCTATCGGTAAACACCTCGCTACAGTGGCAAATATCCAAAACCATCGACCTGCAATGGGCACTTGGCCGGGGAATCCGTACCCCCGAACTTCACGAACTTTATATCAATCACTTTTCCATAGGCAGCGATGCTTACGAATATCTGGGCAATCCAAACCTGAAAAGTGAAATAAATTATCAAACTGATCTCCGCATCCAAAAGCAATGGGAGTCATTCAAGGTTTTCGGAAATGTGTTCTATTCCTATCTCAACAATTACATCACAGCCTTTGTTGATACCACCTTGCAGCGCAAGTTTTTGCCCTGCAACGACCCCAAAAACGCCAAGCGTTATACCAATATCGACAAAGCTTACATGTACGGTTTCGAGGCTGGTGCCGAATTTGTTTTTCTGCAAAATTTCAGATATGGATTATCTGCTGGCTATACGTATGCACAAAACGAATCGTGGGACGAACCGCTGTCGGAGATTCCGCCTTTCTCGATAAATACCGACCTGGGCTATTATACCGAAAAATTTGAAGCCATGGTAAAGGGACGGATTGTATCAGAGCAGGATCGTGTGGCTCCTTCATTTAACGAAAGTACTACCCCCGGCTTTGCTGTTTTCGATCTTAAACTGCGCTATCGTGTCTTTGGAATGCTCGAAGTTTATGGCTCTATTACCAATATTTTAAACGAAAATTATGTGGAGCACCTAAGCCGCGCTTACCAAAACATGGGCGAAAACTTGCTGTATTACGAGCCAGGTCGAAGTTTTAATTTAGGAGTGAAGTGGAGTTTTTGATATTAAATTATGAATGAGCTTAAACCGGAATGATGCAAATCCCCCGCTTTTTACAAAATAGAATATAGAATTGACCGGGATAAAAAACAAGATTTTTAGAATATCGAATAATGAATGCCAGGCTTACGATCCCCTATCGGGGCTGCGAACCCTTTTTCTACTCCTCCACCCCGGGCCTTACCCAAAGATAGCTATACCAGCACCAGCTTTTGCCATCGGAAGATGGAGCGGTTAGGGTATATAAGGTTCGGCGAGCGGTTAATTTTTTACTGGATTTTAATACCACAAAAGGTGGCGATGAATCATTATTAGTTTCATCAATCTCCATTTTATTGCCCTGGACAAAAAATTGAGCATTCTTGATATTCACTTGCCCCGGGGCAATGGTAATTTTTAGCGAGGGCGGGTTTTCATCAACGAAGGGCGATTGTGGCTCGGTTTCCAAAACCCGCAGTGTCTTCATGGTAGTTTTGTTTTTGAAACCTTCGAGGGTGCCGAAAGGGCCGCCCATGGGAAAACGGGGAATAGCAAAAAAATCGACCGCTCCAGAAAAGACCCCCGATTTTTGCGCTGCCGCAGCCTCGATGCCTTCTGCCTTCAAAACAGCTTGCATGTCAGCGGTATATTCGCCATAAGGATACGCGTAATATTTTGGGCTGAAGCCAAGATGGCTTTTGAAATCCTCGCCAGCCTGTATCAAATCCTCGGTAAAAGCCTGCTTACGTTCCTGCCCGGGCAGATTTAAAAAATAGGTATGCGCCGCCGAGTGATTCCCGATTTCGATGCCGGCCTCCTGGATTTCCTTAATCTGATCCCAGCTCATAAAGTCGCCGCCACCCGCGGTTTGGCATTGGATAAAGATGGTGGCATTGTAGCCGTATTTTTTCAACAAGGGCCAGCCGTAAGTATAAAAGCTCAGATAGCCATCGTCGATGGTAAGCACCACAGCTTTTGCCATAAGCGTCTTGCCCTGCTTGCCGACCTGAACAGCCTGACCAAAAGTAAGCACCTCGAAATTATTTTCGCTAAGAAATTTAAGCTGTTCCTCGAAAACCTGGGTATCGATATTTGTGCTTGGATAACGATGGTCGCCAAAACGGTGGTAGGCAAAGATGGGAATGTCAACAAGTGCTTGCTGAGCAAAGCTTTGGCAGGGAAGAAGAAATATCAGGCTGAAAATTATGACCAGTGTTCGCATTTGCAATTAACGAAAGCAAGCACAGATTATTTGAGGTAATCGCTAAGCTTTTGCGCAGTCATGTAATCTTTAAACTTGTGGGTCATCTCCTTGATAACTGTGCCGAGGATGCACTTGTCGAAGGGGCATATCAAATTATCCATGGGGCATTCGCCAATTTCTACCCTGCCTTCGATGGATTCGTATATGTCGAGCAGATTAATCTCTTCCTCCGGACGCTTAAGCTCAAAACCGCCGTGGGGGCCGCGGTTGGAGGTAAGAAAGTCATCTTTTACCAGTCGCTGCAAAACTTTGGCCACATGATGCCGCGACGAGCCGGTACGTTCGGCTATCTTAACTACATTTAATTTGGTATCCGATTGGGCAATGAGTACCATACTGTGGATGGCTATCGAACCGGCTTCTGACAAAGAAAATATCTTGGACATTATTTTATTTAAAAAAATACTTACGTGGATAAGAGGCAAATGTAAACTTAAATATCCATAATTCGGTATTGAATAACTAATTTATAATAATTCTATCGAAAACTAAAAGCCGTAATGGGCGTAACAGATCGTGTGCAAACTATGATTTACTTTACAACTCATCCAGTCCGGGTCTTACAAAGTCGCGGGCTTCGGGAAATAATTCTTCGGCCATAGTGCGTATTTTTTCCAGCGTATGGCGAAAGACTTTGATTTGCCTGCGGTGTGCTTTAAGATGTCTAATCAAAATGCTCGCGGCTTCGATGGAACGGTCGAGAGCGATAAGGGCAACTTTGGCGGTACCATTCATATTATAGCCGTCATCTTCAATCTCATCGCGCTCATAATAAGCCATAATGGCACGTTTCAGTTTTACATAAATAAACACACAATACCAGCCCATCACCTCTTCGGCTTCCAACACCTCATCGCCAAAACCCTTCGCCAGCTCGGCCAAAAAACCTGCTTCCATCTCCTTGTCCCTGTGCCGAAACCAATGTTGTGCATCCATCGAATACTCGTGCGCCATTTGAATCATAGGCTCGCGGTCGGCTTTTTGGTAAGGACCGAAAAAATCATTCTGATCCGCTTCATAATCTTCCATGCTGTACTCACCATCATCAAAAATATCATCTTCCAAATCCTCATCATCGCTTTCAGGGAAATCATCGAACCAATCATCAAGCTCCGGGCTTTGATCTGCTTCCTCCGTTTTCGTCTCCGTGTCCGATGATTTATCCGAACCGGGAGCTTCCTCATTCAGGCTATCCATCATTTCCTTTTCCATTTCAAACACCCGGCATTTATCGGCAAAATCGCAGCGTTCGCACCAGCGGTCGCAAAAATTGTGTATGCCCAGGATAAAACCCTCCGGATCGGTGAGCGCGTGGTTTTGATAATACTCATCTTCCATCTGCACAAAATCCTGGTCTATCTGCCCTTCATCCCCTTTGAGCGGATTGGCATGGATATGAAACTCGTTTTCGGGAATGAGCTTACGTGTTTCTTCATTCTCCTGGCATAAAGTGCAGTAGCCCGGAAAGGGACAAGTTTCGGGATCGTAGTCACAAAAATCGATATGAACCGTCCCAAATCGCATCTGCACAAAATCATCGTCCCAGATATTGTACAAGGCCTGGTAAATCATAAGGGGAGGCACCTTTTCGGGATACTCGGGCTGAAAGTGGTAGGCATTGAGCAAGGCCACAATTTCGGGAATCAGTTTCTGCATATCCCCTTCGGCAAGCCGCTCGGGGGCAGGGAGCATAATTTTGTCGATGCCTACAATATCGGCCAGCTTCTGGTATGGCCCGTTAACAAAACGCTCGGTTTCCTCCATCTCCATTTCAAAAGCCTCATCATCGTCCAGGTCAGGATTATCAAAAGGATCGGGAGGTGCGGCAATGGCCGCTGCACGCATATCTTCTATCAGTTGTTCAATATATCTTTTCATGATTAAGCATTCATTCAAAAAAAAACGAACTTACACATTTTTATTTTATGATGACAAGATTTTTGCAGGATTATTCATCAATAAGCTATTTGTAAGTTTCAAAATAAATGCCTTATGATTTTGATGTTCTGGAATTCTTATTGAAAATCGCATGAAAATTAAAATAAAACAAAATGATAAAGGTTAAAACAAAATGAAAAATTATCTTGATTGTATCCCGTGCTTTATGCAACAAGCATTGCGGACAGGACGAATGACTGCTGCTGACGACAAAATATTAAAGCAAATTCTGGATAAGACTGGAGAAATGGTGAAAACAATTTCGATGCAAGCCACACCTGCCGAAACAGCAAGTATGGTTTATCAAATTGTAAAAGAAGCTACCGGCGTAAGTGACCCTTTTAAAGCTATTAAGCAGCAGCATATCAAAGAAACAAAAGCCATTTATCCTGAACTGGAAAGGATAGTGGCAGATTCGGACGACAGGCTTTTTACTGCCATAAAAATAGCCATCGCCGGAAATATTATCGATTTGGGTGTTAATAAAGCATTCGACATTGTAAAGGATGTAAAATATATTCTGAATCAGGAGTTTGCAATTTTAGACTACGATGCGTTTAAAAAGCAATTGGCAAAAACCAACGACATCCTTTATATTGGCGATAACGCCGGCGAATCGGTTTTTGATAAACTGCTTATCATAGAATTAAAAAAGCCGGTAAAATATGCGGTACGTACGATTCCCATAATAAACGATGTTACCTGGGAAGATGCTGTGGCCTCCGGATTGGAAGAAGTAGCCGAGTTAATTGATTCAGGGTGCAAGTCTCCGGGCGTAGTCCTCGATCAGAGTTCGCCAGAGTTTTTTGAGGTTTTTAATACTTCGGGTCTTGTGATAAGCAAAGGACAAGGAAATTTCGAGGGTTTGTCTGATTGCAAGCGGCAGGTCTTTTTCATGCTAAAAGCGAAATGCCGGGTCATTTCAAATCATCTGGGCGTTGAGGAGGGTTCGATTATTCTTAAAGAGCATAAAATACCGTAGAAAAAAAATTACTCTTTACCAAGCCCTTCAAGCACTTCATCAATAATCATTTTTGCTTTTCTATCGGGGATGGAAACTTCGCAGGCTAATTTGCGACAGCCGTCAATAGTTGGTTTGCCTTTTCCAAGTACGGTGGTGGTATGATTGCTATTAAAGCCATCCGAAGGCAAAAGGTCGTAGGCTGGTGATAATTGCCATTTATCGTTTTGATATAAGAATGAGAAATTTTTGGAATGATCATCTTTATTTCCGATCAGCACATTGAAAACCATTTGTCGAAACAGTTTTTCTACTTCCCCCATATTGCGTGTTAATACCAGCGTAGCCTTAGCAAGTTCCGAATAATCCAATGAAGGTAAACGATGACTTGCATAAAGCAAACCGGATGCCGAATGTATATGAATTCGTTTTTCACCATTTCGGTCAAATCGCTGTACCCCAAAATATTTCCCATCAAACAATCGCGTTTCGGGCATTTCAATCCCGCATTTTCCGGCCTGGAGCGAATGCTGATGTTCAATCCATCCAACATCCGCAGGATCATTTGAAGCCCTGAATTTTACCAGCCAATCGATACCGTCAAGTTGAATCAAAATTTTTGGTCTTGCTCCACCTGAGGAACCTGCAATTTTCACCAGTTCGCTTAAATCAGAACTGGGTTCATTTTGCAATATTTTTTCGACCTCCTTGGCGTAATATCCAAAATTACTATTTGTAAACGCTGATTGATCATTTTGAATGGGTTTGTATATCAAAGCTCCCATTCCATTATTACCAACAAAACTCATCCTATCCAAAATGGTAAGATCGGCAGGGTTAATTCCATTTTCCATAAGCCAGCGATCCATTAATAACTTGCCCCAGCCATCGGGCAAACTATCGTTGAATACTCCAAAATTACCATCAAAAGGATCTTTTTTTGCTGTAAAAACGCCCGCTTGTAGTGGTAAGTAAAATGGGGAGATAGAAAATCCGCTTTCTATCCATTCAGCCCCATATTCAAAAACACAACGATTATCGGGCAATAGTGCCAATTTCCCAACTAATCGATTTTCAAAAAAAACCTCTAAATGTTTAAGTTTCTTAATCATTCTGCCGCCCTCTCATTCTCTTTTTAGATTTTTCAGCATTTATAATCTCATCAATACTCTGATATTTCCGATCGCTGAATAATTTCTCAAAATTTTCGGTAGAATCCAAAACCACAGCAATCATCAGTAAATGTTTTAGCGAAATCTCATTTCTGCTTTCAAACCTTTTTATCGAACCCAGGCTTACCCCCGATTTATTGGCCAGCCCTTGTTGCGTTAGGTTTAACTCCAACCTGCGCTCGCGCATCCGATTGGCGATTCCCCTGGCAAGTGCTCGGGGATTAAAAGCATCCAATACAAAATCATTATCAGATAGTATTTTAGCCATTATCTTGCTATTATGTTTTAATAGTTAATATTTTATCCACTGCAAAGATAAGAAAACAATCATCCATCCAAAAAAATCTTTGCTTAGGGTATTAATACGATCCATTGAAAAAATGTTATTTTCGTTCCTAAATCGAAAATTCATATCATTGCATTATGAAAAAACAGAAAAGCAAACTTTTGGGATTGTTTTCCGAAGCCATC
>CAZGAO010000075.1:0-25900 GCA_964523795.1 uncultured Lentimicrobiaceae bacterium | reverse complement strand
ACTGGTGAGGGAAGATGTTGTGAAGCCTTCGATGACCGTGTATTATGAGGCCTCGTTAACTGATTTGGCCTTGTTTTTAACAGAGAATAAAGTGAAACATGTGAATTACATGACGCAGTTGCAGGATAATTATCACTATTCGCACGTATCGGTGCTTAAGGACATGGATGACATCAACGGTGGCCTGAAAGCATTTATCAGGGGCGATGAAAAATTTGCGGAGTTCGACTTAATATGGGCAGATTTGAACGAAACCATCGAAAGTTACAGCTATTACGTGGTAAAATTTGAAGCTGATTTATCTTATGTACCCGACGGGAAAGTCTGGCTTGAAGATGCACCTTACCGCAAATGGAACTATTTTTATTTTGAGCCCGGAACAGAAAAGGAAGCCGAAAATATTCTCCTGGCCTGGAAAAATCTATACCAAAATAAAGGTGTTAAAAATGGATTCAGGGTATTTAAGGGTGTGGTTGGCCTTGAGCAGCCCGTCATACTTTTCACCACCTGGGCCGAAAGTCCATTGGATTACCAAATAAACCTCCAGGAAAATATGGAGCTTTTGGATGAAGAAGGCACCATATTGTGGATGGCTATGATGGAACTTGTCAGGAAAGTCGAAACCATCGAAGGCTGGTATTTGCCCCAATATTCCTTCATCCCGGCATCCATGGAAAAGTAACAATGGTTACTACTCCTGGCTTGATTTTCGAAATGCCTGGTTTATTTTAAATTTCAGAACTCCTGACTTATCGTAATTCCTGTGTTGTATTTAAAATCCTTTGTGATACTTTGAGCCTTCGGGCCTTTGTTGCAAGTTCTTGACAAATAGCCACCAAGACCCAAAGGCACTAAGGAACACTAAGTTATGTAGGATGGATTTTGCGACAGTTAGATTTACGATAAGATTGTTATAATTATTTGATTTTAATCTTACGGCTCAGGAGGTCTAAAATTAAGCCTGTTGCTTTTTAAGTCAAAAGTATGCGGTTAAAATTTTATTTCATAAACATTTTGGAATTTTTTGAAAAGAAAAATTTTACATACCATCCTATTTGTGCTTGTAATCTTTATTATTCAAAATAAAGGATACGCACAAAAAACAGATACCATCATCCATATCAACGGGAATGTACTTACCGGAGATTTTAAAAAGATGGAATACGGTGTTGCTATCTGGAAAATGGATGGTATGGGTACTATTAGCGTGGAGGAGGTAAAAATCAATACCATTAAATCGGACAAGCTCTTTGAAATTAAAATGAAAAACGGCCTCATTTATTTCGGGTCTTTCGATACATCTATGCTTAGTCGGCAGGTTTTTATTGTGAAAACAGATAGAAGAGCATTGATAAGCATTGATGATATTGTCGAAATCTATCCTATCAAAGGAAATTTCTGGATGCGCTTAAGTGGGAATTTTAGCCTGGGTGCAAATTTATCGAAAGGCAGCAATGTTGGAACCGTTTCTTTAGCAGGAAACCTGGATTACAGGAAAAGAAAAACCTATTTTGGTTTAAGCTGGGATGCCAACAATACATACCAGAGCGATACATTGAGCTCAACTAAATCGGATATCGAAATAGGCTGGCAGCGACTATTAAAAAAATCATGGTCAGCCGGACTTGCGGTGGGATCAACGCAAAATACTGAATTGGGAACCAAACTCAGATTAACCCTAAGTATGGTTGGCCTTAAAGATATTTCATACAATAATTGGAATCGGCTTTATGTAGGAGCTGGTTTAAGCGTTGCCCGCGAAACGCCATATGATGAAAGTGGTATTTCGCATGATCTGGCTGGTATTGCCCAGGTGGCGTGGAAAGTGTATAAATACACATCTCCAAAAGTTTGGCTTAATTCCCATATCGATTTCATTCCCTACCTAACAACAAACAGATACAGGGTGTCTTTTAACCTAAACCCGCAAGTAAGTCTGTTTAGCGATGATTTTAAGGTGGGAATTTCATTGTATTATAACTACGACAGCAATCCAACATCCGATGCCTCTACAAACGATTACGGGCTTAATCTCCAACTAACTTATTCATTACACTAAAACAACTTGTGTCGATTCGCTTAGCGGTAAATTATATGAGTAGTGGTAGATTGCGTGGTAGTTTCCTGTCAAACCGCTAAGCAGTTTGAGCGGGCTACAAACCTTGTTATTTAGCACATTATCTGCCATTACTTATACAAAATGTTACCCAACGTAATTTATTTCTTTGAAAAATAAGAGTCGATCCTATCACTGACATTTTGTTGCAAATTACTGTACCAGAACGCATAATCATATCTGTGATAAACTCCTTTTGACCATCGTCCCATATGAACAAGATCAATCTTATCTGATTCCGGTATTTTCATATTAGTAATGATTAAAACTCCCTTTTGTGTATCCAAATGTGCGGCGGCAAAATTCGGGATTTCCTCAATGAGTTCACCGGTAGAATCATCGAAAAATTTAGCACCCAAGTTTACATCCCTGTTAGCTAGCATGGTATCTGTTCTCCAATTCAGGGGATTAATGGCAACCGCACCGGGCAATAGAACGGGTGAAGGCCCTGCATTTATTCCTTCGGTATTGAAAGTAATGATAACGCCTGTATCGTCTTTACCTTTGGCAAGTTTCATCCAAGGATACTTTTTCAAATCATCTTTCGTTATGGTGTAGCCAATCAAATAAGCTGCTACCAGCCGCTTTTGTAAGGCAGGGTCGTTAAATCGTTTACGCATAAGATTAATAAGTGTCATTGTGCCTTGGCTATGACTGCCTAGAATAAAAGGTCTATCGGTATTGAGGTGCTCCAGATAATAATCAAAGGCTCTTTCAACATCCTTGGCTCCAACCTGAAAAACGGAGTCTTGAAAAGCATTCTTTCCTCCATTAGCAGCCTCCATACTCTGTAGTGCAGCCGATTGCTGTCGGTAATACGGAGCAAATAAATTTGCATATGCTGAGTACACCCCTGCCTGGGCAACTAAAAGTCCTCGAGCATTTTCTCTGAGCAAAGAGTCAGAGATATCCATATTTTGAGGATTCTTTCCTGCATAAATCGTTGGATAGACATAGAACACATCAACGTCTTTTTCTATTGTTGAGGGTAATGAAACCCAATTATATGAATCAGAAAAATCCAATTCTTGTTTGGATTGCGATGAATTATTACTGCAAGAAATGGTTATTACGAAAATCCCCATTAAAAGTGCGATTTCAAAATGTTTCATATTTAGGATATTTTATTATTAATTAATTTGGCTTAATATAACTCTCACAATGCAGTTCCATATTATGTTGGGTAACGTGCCGCAAATATGGCTCTTAGTCGGCTAACTTGCAGGAAGGTTTTTGTGTTTCGTATGTTTTGTTTTCCAATCATTTTTCTAGATGCTCGCTAACCGACTGTGAGCCATGATTTGCTGTTACCTGCTGGCTTTTTTATAAATTATCATTCGCTGCAATCATACACTTATGAGCTGCAATTAGGGCAAGAGCTCTTTTGTTCGGAGGAATTGTATCAAATCGATAACTTACTTGTAAGAACTCTTTCATCAATCCAAGTTGGTATTCAAAGATCTCAAAATCTGAGGCAAAAACGTTATCAATGTTGTTAACGAGCCAGTTAATAGCATGAATAATGTTATCATTATCACCATCTACTTCTATGTTTTCTTTTACTAAAATATTGTCAAAAATATCAATATACTTTTGGGTATTGTTTATGTCAAAATATTCTATTTTCCCGTTATCAATTCCAGTAATAAAAAGATGAACAATCAATCTGCAAATATCCAAACTCCAGTGCTGGAAAGAGATAGAACCAGTATCAATTAATACTGGATAGTTTCCACTTTGAATAAGAACATTTTTTGAGTGAAAGTCACCATGACTGAGGACATGCATTTTCTTGTATGTTGCATCTAGCATGTCGTTTATATTTAAGTTACAAAAATTATGATTGATAGCCAAACGCCTAAAATCTTCAATGTCAAATAGGCTGTAATACTTTTGAATGATTGGCTTAACTTCTTTAAATGACGTTTTAATAAGGTGAATCTTTTGCTCTGTAATTTTGTTAAATATTGAAGCCCAATCACTATTATCTTGTTGGTTATTAAGATAATGCGTTTTTAAGCCTTGTTCGTCTATAAAAAGATTATGAAAAAAATCATCAATTTTCGTTTTGTTAGTTGAAGAACTCAATATAAACTCAAACAATGTTTGGGCATGATCAACTTCTTTTAAGAGAATTCCAAGAACCGTTTTATCAAATGAATAGAATTCATCAGCATCAATATGATTGATTAATCGATTTGGAAACTTATGATATAGTTCAACAGCATTTCTATGCTCTACTTTTAATTTATCAATCTCTTTTGATAGTTTTAATATAGAGTATTTACCATTAGCCTCAATTTTGAATAAAATAGCACCACTTAACCCTGAGGTCATTCTATGAATTACAACATCACCTTGAATGGCACCTGCGCTACTAATTTGATATAGTATTTCATTAAATTGATGTTGTCCAATTGAAATAATAGAGTTTTGTAGAAAAATATCATTTTCGTTATAAATAGAGTAGTTCTTACTTAAGAAACCATTTGAGAAGGCAAATGAGATTATGAAATCCTTTAAGTTATTACCTGTTTTTAATTTAGGTAGGTAATTAATTAAGTATTTATATTTACTCTTTAAACTTCTGTAATCAACTTGTTCAGATTCAGCCCTTGAGGTATAGATTATTGTTGGAATTTCTAATCTATTATGGTTTAGTATTCGTTCGCCTTTCTGTATATTCCCATCGAAAAAGTCTAATATTAGTAAATTATATTGATGTTTTAATTCGTCAATAACAGTATCGAAATCTTTTATTGTTGATTCAATTTTTAAGTTAGGAAAGGATACATCCAATTCATCGAGATATAATTCTATATCCTTTTGATCTTCCTTTACATCTTCACAGACTAATATTTTTATGTTACTCATAGTTTAATAATTTTAATTTCAATACAAACCATTTATTATTATCATTAGGTGTTTTATAGTCCAAAGTACCTTTAAAAAAAAGGATTTCATTCTTCCAATTGGTTAAAGAACCGGATTTGCTTTCCTCTTGCTTATATAAATCTGTTGAATCATAGCTTATTATAAGTTCAGAGAATTCATTGCTTAACTTATTTAGATTAAAATTTATTGAGATACTTTCCAACTCTATACCAGAATTTTTCTTTCTCTCAATGTTATTCCTAACCAAATCAAGATTTATTAAAAATTCACTTTGGGGATAAAAGATATTTAAATCAAGCTTGCTATCAAGCTTTCTTTTAGAAAAGATTTCTTCTGGAAAAATAGTATCTATAGATTCTTGAAGGTTTGTTGGGAAATGAGATATTAAATTAAGGATTTTCGAGTCACTGGAACTTCCTTTAAATCCCTTTGACTTAATAAATAGATTGTTTATCCGATCATATAACAGGTCATATTCTTGTTTATATAATACATAATTATTCAAATCTTCTTCTATTAAATATACTAATTCTGAAAACCTATCTATTAATTCATTAAACTCATGCAAGTTCATAATATTCGAAAAATTGTTTCGATAAAACTGACTTGATGTAATATCTTCAAGTTTTTCGAGATAAAACAGAACTGAATTTTTAATGTATTCTATGGTAGATATCCAATAATTTGCCAGTTTAAGTTGAACTTCTCGCAGAGTTGAATAGTTGCGCGCATTTTCTTTTTGTAGGCTGTATTCCTTAAAAATAGACTCATATCTACTTAGATAAAGTTTATTAAAGAACTCTATTGGAGTTGGGTGATTTTCACTATATGTTTTTAAAATTTCATTCTTCAAATTCTTTATAGCCCTAAATTCTGAAATAAAACTGTTGGATTCTATTTCTTTTAGTCTTTTCTTATTGAGAATTGCTATCTTTTGGAGAGCAAGTTTTTGTTCTAAACTTAATCTTTTATTTGTTAATGATTCTAAATTGGCTTCGATACTTTTAAAATAGATTTTACTCTGATTGTATCTGTTGTTATGAAGACTTGAGATATGGTAAAGAGTATTTTGAAATAAGTTATCACTATATTTATTATGTAGTTCGCTTGACTCTACAATTTGAGCAATATTTTCGCAAAATTTTAATTTGTCTGTAGATCTTAATACTGATATTGCTGCATATTTATATCTTACAGCCAGTTTATCAGATGTTGTATTAGATTTATTGGTTTTTGAAAACAAATCGATAAGATGTACTCTTTCATAGTTTGCCACTTTTAGTGCCAGTTCAGAAATTAAAAATCTCAAATCTCTAAAAACTAATGGTTCTTGCTGAAACCAATTAATCTCGTATGATAGGTAATATAAGAGTGCATATAAATTGGATTCACAATCATTTATTAGTGAATCTACATAATAATATAAGGCAAATATTTCTTTATAAATTGAGATTCTTGCTGTTGTTGATTCTCTGGCATTTTCGAATAGGATTTTAAATTCATACATTTTCATTATTAAAGTAGACGATAATTCGAATTGCACATCTTTTTCTGAAAAATAGAAATCTACTGGAAAACTTAATTCTTTTATTTCATCATTGTGAATTTGCTTCAATCTTTCTTGCCTGTCTTTAGAAAACTTAAACAGGTAAGCCTGATCTAACTTGAAAATATTCAAAGCTCTACTGTGTTCACATATAGGACAATTTTCAGATGAAAAGAAATTAAGAGGTAAATCAAATAAATAATTAATCTGAAATTGTGTCTTGTTCAATTTTCCTTGTAAATCAGGTAGATTATTTACAGTTTCAATTCTTCTATAAAAATCAGTCTTTGTATTGATTGATTGGTCGAAAAGGATACATGCAAATAAATTTTCAACATTTTGGCATGAAGTTATAAAACTATTGACAGAATCGCCTGTTAACATCCCAAAATCAAAATAGAATACATTTTGCTCATTAATTAAGTTAGGAATCTTGTTATAAAGGACTGGTCTTGCATTTGCAAGTTTGGTTAGGAAATTTGCGAAGGCACCATTAATGTTTAAAATTGATTTAGGCACAAATACTCTGAAGTGGTCAATACCATGATTGTGTTTCCATTCAGAAATTGATGACTCTATTTTTCGCCAGATAATACTCTCAATATCTAACAACCGCTGCTTGTCAATGAAAAAAGTAAAATGTCGCTTATTGAAGACTCCGACATGATTATAATGTAGTAATTTATTTTCTCTAATAAACTCTTTTAAGGATGAATCAATAGTTACAATTTTAGCATTTTCTTCCTTTTCAAATTCTGGACTAATTATAATTACTTTCTTATTTATCCGTGAGATTTTTTTCTCAAAATATTCATCATTTCTGGTTTCTTTGCCAATTTCTTTTTTGTTTTTCTGAAAGCAAGTAATTATATCAGTGGTTTTATTCCACGTTTCAAGACTATTAATATTATACTTCCTAAGGTTGGCTAAACAAAGAATACAATCAGCATTTGCAAAATCTCTATTAACAAATTTTACTAGTCTGCGAACAGTTTCGGAACTTGAAATTATAGTTGTAAGTATAATAACATTTGAGTATTCTGGGAAAAGCTTAGTTCTTTTGGGGATATTTGCATCTATATCGGAATAAGTATTACGTATATTTTTTCTATTGATTCCAAGGAGGCTAGCAAATGCCTTTGCCAAATCTGATTGTTGTTGATGGTCTATTAAAATGAAAGTGTTGTTTTTATTGATTTCAGAAATAGTCACTCTTTCTTGATATTTTAAATATAAGCACAATGCAAACCCGAATTCGTCTTCCGATAATAATTCGGAAATGTTTACCCAATTGTTTGTCAAATGTAATTTGGGAGTGCAAAACATTTTATCTTCAACAAGGGATAGTTTATTTAATAGTTTTTTTTCATAAAGAAGATCTATGCTCTGAAAATTGAAAACTATTGTATTTTTAGTATCAAGATTAACTAATTTATTATCGTTTTGGAGGTGAAGTTTAATCTGTAGTTGTATTTCTTCTGGAATACCTTTAAATACTTCTAAGTCTTCTATATTTACAGATTTATCAGATTGGATTTTAAAGGAATCAGATAATATTGAAACTAATTCTTTTGTTCCACCATACCAAAATGCTGCATTTTTGTCTCCTATTACTAAAACAGGGTCATAAATCTCATCAGCACTTTCATTAATTGTTTCAGGAAAAACTTCATTTTGATTTTCACTATTAGTTTGCACATTAGCTTTTTCAGTGAAATTTTCGATAGTCACTGTATTTGCTGAATCTATAATCGTATCTAGTGTGTCATTTCTCAGATTGCTAATTAAATAAATAACAACTGCACACGGATGCGAATCATAACTAATTTCAGGGAGTAATTTTTCAATTGTACTCTTAGCAATTTCATCATCAAGATGATCAACGTTAAGAATTAAAAGTAGATTTTTACTTTCTTTTATTTTATTTTTAATTTGTTCTTGGCAATTTAGATCTTCATCAACAATAAATCTTGATGAGTTCCACTGCTTCTCTATCCTATTACTATCTATTATATATTTGAACGATTTTACTTCTTTAAAAGGATTTAGTTTTATATTCACTAATGTGCCATGGAATTGCTTGCCTGTTTTTCTGCATTTATATGTACTTTCAGGATAGCCTCCCTTTATAAAACCCCCGTTTAGATCGTCTGTTTCAATATGAACTATTCCATTATACTTATTAATGATTCTTTGAATTCTGTATAATCCTTTTGTTCCTCGTCTGGGTTCGTTATTTTTTCTTGTAGTCCATCTTTCAAATGCAAGTTCTAATTGCATTTCTTTGTTTATAAAATTTCCATTTTTATCCGTTTTATATTTTTTTATATAATCATCGGAGAAAATACCGAAGCCAGAATCTCCAAAGTATATTTCTACTTGAGAGGAGAAATTATTCTCGTCAATCCAATTCAAATATTTTTTTTCAATTGGATTTGTTCTTTTGAATTGCCTTTCATTTAATAATGATTTAGAATTAATTAATCCTATTGCAAGTAAGGCATACTTGCTACCTGAATGTTCTTTTACATTTTTTATAAGCTCAGAAAGAATTACATTCTTAATTGCTTTTACATCGATTTGATCTAAACCTCTTTCTGGATTTTCAATTATTTTATTAAAGTCTTTCTCAATTTCTTCAAAACCATCTAATCCTTTCGAGCAGTCTATCCATTGAAATGGCATAATATACTTGTAGGTATATTCATTAATATCATGCTTTTCGTAAATCTCTGAAAATGAATTTGAAAATGAATTTTGGTTAAATTCTGATTCAAAATCATAATCTTCAGTTATATAAACATTCTTATTGTGATTTTCTGCTATTTGTTGAACTGCTGATACAAAACCTGTTGTTTTTATAAAACTATTAGCTTTAATTCTACTTTTAAGCAGATTCTCTTTTATTTCTTTGGTCCATTCGATATCTATTCTCTTTTGTTCTTCTTTAATCGAATACCTAATTGTTGGTAATGCAATAAAAATAGTTATGTCGTTCTTTAAGTAGTTTTCAATTATAAGGAGAATTTTTGCTAAACCACTTAACTCGACATATCCAACTTGTGAGAAGTCAACAAAATACTCCTCATCAAATAATTTCTCAAATTTCTGTTTTAAGAGCCGTTCTTCGATGTTTAAGTTATCAATATATCTGATTCCTTTTAAAAGGTGAACCGGTGTTTTATATGTCATATGTATTTTTTTTTAAGCTTGCAGGTAACTTGTTTTTATGACCCCTTCTTATCTTTTAAATGAACCATATTAGGTACATGATGTGGACATCTTGTCTCTTTACTGAAGGTGTCATTTATTGTTTGTTTTTGTTTCATCCGTCAAAAATAATCATATTTCCAAACCATCCAACAAATTCGCATCTTTTCCCAACAATCCCCCAAGGCCAAATTCTTCAAAGACCCCAAAAATCTTCAAGTAAAATTAAATTTGGTATCGGGATTTGAAATAGCGTACAATTTTGCGGGAGGAGGGTTAATGCGACTTTGAGTAAAAAGCATTGTCGCTGGTTGAAGTGCATAATCAAAAGTTAAATGTGGCTCCAAAATATATACTTATCGAATTTAAAAATGCAAACTCAAAACTTAAATCAGGTGTTTTTTTTGGCTGAAGCATGTATGAGATAAACCGTGGTTCGATTGTTCCCCGTGATGATGACAGGTTAATACCATCGCCAAGCGCATTTTTAATATTGATAAACTCAAACGAAAATAAACTGGTATGAAATGAAAATGACGATGTCGTAATTTCTGAAATACTTGCAGGATTATAATAAATGGCACTAGGGCCGGCACCACCTCCAACCACGGCACCTGAAAGCAAGGAGGACTCTTCGTTGAAACTGCGTGTCCAATAATTATGCGATTGGCTATAGGATAAGAAAGGAACAAAAAGGAGGGCAGCCAACAAAACTACCGCAGGCAATCTTTTTAGGCTTTGTGCGCGGGAGATTCCATGGGGGAATTTGTTATTTTCAGAACACCTGTATTTATTATGGATTATAAACATGCTCAATCTTTCTTATAGAGCTGCCAAACTTTTTTTTAGTCAAAACATTGTACTACACATTCTTTACACCAAAATAAAGTTTATTAAAGTGGTTTGGATTCGCTTTAGTTTTTGAACTTGTATAACAAAAGCAGCAAAGCCGAAGTTGCCTTTACAGGATATCCATGATAATTACCGCTTCCAATGGAGAGATTGTCCTATTTTTTGAAGCCAACAACTATCAGAATAATCTTATTGTCTGCTTTAATTTGGAATGGTTAACGGATAGAAGGGATAGATGATTTGGCTTTGCCGTAATTTATCCTCGCTGTGCCCGGATGTAATCCCGAAAAGTAGAAAATTTTCAACTGGTCAATTAATGTAATGCTTTCAGCACCTTACCCGGTAAAACCAATCGTTAGTCCTGCCTACATTTGTAACTTAAATTTTTAATAAAATAAATTATGGATTACACACAAATTCAGGGTTTTATTAAAGAAATAGAACTTTTTCAGGGATTGACTGACCAGGAGTTGCATACCCTTGCACAAAGCATGGAAGAACTTGCATTTAATCCCGGCGACTTGCTTTTTGAAGAAAATGGCGAACGTAAAGACCTGTTCCTGATTTACGAGGGCGAGGTTGAACTGTTTAAGAAAAACCTTTATGGTGAAGAAAAACGGCTTTCGTACTTTACCCGGGGCGACTTTTTGGGCGAAGGCTCATGGGCTACCAACAGCAAACATTCAACCAGCGCAAGGGCTACCGAACCTACCCGCGTGCTCTCGGTAAAAAAAGATTACTTTATCCAAAATGGAGCTTCTGCTTTAAAAGTACTCTCAAATATTGGCCAGGTTATTTCGCGCCGGATGCGTCAGGCTAACAACCGCATGGTAAACGTTGCCGCCCAGTACGAGGCCACCGAAACACGCCAGGAACACGACCTGCTCGGCTTTCGCAATGTGCCCAACCAGGCGTATTATGGCATTCAAACCATGCGCGGGATGGAAAACTTTAACATCAGCGGTATTTCGCTCAACTTCTACCCTGTGCTGGTGGAGGCATTGGCCATGGTAAAAAAAGCAGCCGCAATGGCCAACCACGATCTCAAATTACTGGATGATGATGTGGCCGAGGCTATTATCGCGGCTTGTACCGAAATTAAAAACGGGAAACTGCAACTCCATTTTGTGGTGGACATGATTCAGGGTGGAGCCGGAACTTCCACCAATATGAACGCCAACGAGGTGATCGCCAATCGTGCCCTGGAGATTTTGGGGCACAAAAAAGGAGAATACAAATATTGCCATCCCAACAATCATGTCAATCTCTCCCAGTCCACCAACGATGCTTATCCCACCGCAGTAAAAATTGCACTCTACAATAATAACAAAACCATTGTAGCAAGGCTTAAAGAACTTGTTGAGTCTTTTAAAGCCAAAGGCGATGAGTTCAGCGATATTATAAAAATGGGACGCACACAGTTGCAGGATGCCGTGCCTATGACTTTGGGTCAAAGCTTTCACGCCTGGGCCACCACCCTGGAAGAAGAAGTGGAAAGGCTGGAAGAAAATGTACGCCTGTTTCTGGAAATCAACATGGGCGCTACGGCCATCGGTACGGGCATCAACTCCGACCCCGACTATGCCGAAAAAGTAGTTCGTTACCTGCGGGAAGTTACCGGTCTGGATTTGAAAAACGCCAAAAACCTTGTGGAGGCCACCCAGGATACCGGCGCATTTGTGATGTATTCGTCCGCCATAAAGCGGCTGGCCGTAAAACTATCAAAAATCTCGAACGACCTGCGCTTGTTATCTTCGGGCCCTCGCGCCGGATTCAACGAAATAAACCTCCCACCCATGCAGCCCGGCTCATCCATTATGCCCGGCAAAGTAAACCCGGTTATCCCGGAAGTGGTTAACCAAATTGCCTTTAAGGTTATTGGCAACGACCTTACCGTTACCCTGGGTGCCGAAGCCGGACAACTGGAGCTTAACGTGATGGAGCCGGTGATTGTACAAAGTATTTTTGAATCGGTGGAGATGCTCAAAAGCGGAATGTTGATTTTAAAACATCGCTGCATAGATGGCATCACAGCCAACAGAGAGGTGTGCCGCAGGATGGTGCAAAATAGCATTGGTATTGTAACTGCGCTGGTTCCGGTCTTGGGCTACGAAATATGCTCCGACCTGGCCAAGGAAGCCCTGGAAACCAACCAAGGCGTTTATAATCTTTGCATCGAAAAAGGGCTGCTGTCCAAGGGCGAACTGGACGAAATTCTATCGCCCGAACGCATGATAAAACCGCAAAAAATGAGTTAATATATTCAATTTTTTGAGTAATAAATTTTAACTTTATAAGTCAGGGCTTTGTTTGGATAGTCAGGGTTTCACTTCAAGTGAAGCCCTGACTGTTTTAGGTGCTAAATTAGCTTTTCGCCAAAGAAGTATTTTCGATAAGCGAAATCAGGATGTAAGCGATTACGATCAAGGGGAGGGCATAATACTTTAGGAAAATAATCAGCAAAAGGGCAAGGAGCAAAAGTGCATACCGGCTGATATTTTCCTTGAATTTAAAGTTTTTGAGCTTGAGCGAAAAGAGGTGAATATTGGAAACCATCAATAAGGAAAAGAGAATGGTGATGCCGGCCAGTACCCAATAATTGTTGGTAAGATAAATAATCCAACTTACGGCATCATTGTTAGCCTGAAAAATTACCCAGGGTAAAGCGGCGAAAAACAAGGCATTGGCAGGGGTTGGCAATCCGCGAAAGGAGGAGGTCTGGCTTTCATCGATATTAAATTTAGCCAGTCGTAGTGCTGAAAATGCCGGGATAATAAAGGCCAGGAGCGCAAATACATTGATACCGTTAAAATACAGGAAAGGCGGGCTTACTGTGGTGTTCATCAGTTGATAAACGATAACGCCTGGCGCGAGGCCAAACGAAATCAGGTCAGCCAGCGAATCCAACTGCAGGCCTATGGCCGAGCGGGCATTCAAAAGCCGGGCAGCCATCCCATCCATAAAATCGAAAACTGCCGCAAAACCAATAAACCAGGAGGCTAACATAAGATTATCCTTAAAGGCAAAAACAATAGCGATACTGCCGCTAAAAAGATTGAGCAGGGTTATAAAATTGGGGATGTGTTTTTTGATCATAAATACAAAATTACTCAATTATCCGGTTGCACTGATGCGTTTCATTTTTTCGAGATCCAATATTTTCATTCGTTTGCCACTGATGCTCAAAATATGGTCGTCTTTAAAATCTTTGAGAATACGTATGGCACTTTCGGTGGACATGCCGGTAAGCTCGGCCAGATCCTTGCGCGACATACACAACTCAAAATCGAGCGACTTGTATATTTTGTGCGACAGGCAGAGCAATATGTCAGCCAGACGGCCATGCAACTGCTTTTGCGAAAGACTAAAAAAGCGGTCGTAGAGCATCACCATATTATTATTGATAATATCCACAATTTCGGAGGAAAAAAGGGCATTCTGATTCATCAGGTTTTTGATCACATTGATGTCATACGAATAGATGTCTGTGTCCACAAGTGCCTTGGTAGAATAATGAAAAACATTGTCAACCGACAGCGATTGCAGGCCAATAAGACTTCCCGCCGGAACGATCGAAATGATCAGATTGCTGTTGCCATTCTCGATATAAGTTTTGGTAATCCCCTTGATGATAAAAAAAACGTTGGAGGCAAAGGCTCCCTGCTTATTGATAATTTCTCCTTTTTTGAAAGATAACTGAATCCGGTTCCTGTTCAGCGTTTCCAGCTCATCTTCGTTCAGTTTCCTGAAAAGCGGTGTGTCGCGTGGAGCCTTCATGCAATGGATGTCGGTGGGAGCCTGGCGAGTAAATACTTCGTTGTTATATTCCATCTATCGATCTGATTAATTTAGTGTGCAAAGCTAACAAAATATCATCCTTTTAGTTGACCACAATCATTTTTTTATATGAATAAAATCAGTCTATTCACCAAGTAATCCTTTTGGGATTTTTACTCCTCACAAGCAAAAAGCCATTATTTTTGTTGATTGTTTCCGAATCATTCTGACTAAGGGTGCTTGCATTTTCGATTAATAAAATACACTTCTTATGAAAAATATTGCTTTGCTCATTTTTCTTAGCCTTATGGCCTATTTGCCCACACAGGCGCAGTTTAGTATCTCGGCACAATTACGACCCCGTGCCGAAATGAACAATGGCGCAGGAAGTCCTTTTCCCGACAGCCTCTCCACCTTTTATTACCTAAGCCAACGTAGTCGTATCAACTTCGATTACAACAATGCTAAATTCCAAACCCGCTTTTCGATTCAGGATGTACGCATTTGGGGCAATGGCGATATTTACACTCCCACCGGTGTTTTCGCCTCCACCAACAGCCTCGATGTTTATGAAGCCTGGTTTAAAATTCGTTTCGGCGAGAAATCGGATCTTACTATTGGGCGGCAGGAATTAAAATACGATGACCAGCGCCTCATCGCATGGCGCAACTGGAATCAGTACGGCCTTAGCTACGATGCCATAGTTTTTAACCATAAAACCGAAGATTGGGAAATCAATGCAGGAATTTCCTACAACAACATGATCGATTTGCAAAGTGGTAAACCGTTTTATAATGGCGGACTTTTCGATAGTAAAAATCTGATGAAATCGCTAAACTTTTTGCGGATAAAACGCACGCTTAGCGAAAAATTCGCCGTTTCGTTTATCACCACCGCTGCCGCCTATCAAAAAAATAACGATGCCGATGTTCTTTACCTCATGGGCACATACGGCTTTTGGGCTGAATACAAATCGGGAGGTTTTCAGGCTTCAGCCAATGCCTATTATCAAAACGGGAGAGCACAGAGCGGAAAAGAGGTAAGTGCCTACATGCTCACCATCGACCCTTCCTATCGCATGGGCAAGATAAAACTTGGCCTGGGCGTGGATTATATCTCGGGCGATGATGCCACCAGCAACGATTACGGTGAAAAAACCAAAACTTTCAACCAGATGTACGGAGCCGTATTTGCCTATTATGGCTGGATGAATTATTATTCGTTTATGCAAGGCTCGACCAAAAACGGCGGCCTGATGGATGTTTATCCTAATGTTGAATTTGGCTGGAATAAAAAACACAAGGTGCGTGGCTATTTCCATCTTTTTAGCCTGGCGCAGCAAGTTAAGCTGGCCGGCGAGCTGATCGATGACAAAGGGCTGGGGCAGGAACTCGACCTGATGTATATTTATAATTACAGTCCCGAACTGATCTTGCAGGCTGGTTTCTCGTATTATTTTACCACCGATACCCTTGAAAAAGTGAAAGGCGTTGGCGGCACTGATATTAACTCGCCCTATTGGGCCTGGGTGATGCTTACCTTTAAGCCCACACTTTTTACTTCCAAATAAAATTGACATCTCAGACTTATTCAAATAAATGCCATCTATCGACCACCTAAAAAAAATCGACATCAACGATTTCGATTACCTGCTCCCTGACGAACGCATCGCCAAATTTCCAAAGGCCGAGCGCGATACTTCCAAGTTGCTTATCAATGACGGCAATCAAATTAGTGAAGATGTTTTCAAAAATATAGCCACCCACCTCCCGCCTGGCAGCCTTTTGGTGGCCAACAACACGCGGGTGGTGCGGGCGCGTTTGTTTTTTAGAAAGGCCACCGGTGCGCTGATCGAGCTTTTTGTGTTAGAACCCGTGGAGCCCACCCGTGAGATGCAATCAGCCTTTCAGCAAAAGGGCGAGGCCGTATGGCAATGCCTGGCAGGCAATGCCCGCCGGTGGAAATCCGAAGACCTGACTTTGGAACTTACGCACAACGATACAAAGATTTTGATCCGGGCGCAGAAAATCAGCAGACAGGATGAGATTTTTTTAATCCGCTTCACCTGGAATAAGGAGCTAAGCTTTGCCGAAGTGCTGGAGGCCGCCGGAAAAATTCCTCTTCCACCATATCTCCATCGTGAGGCCGTGGAAAGCGACAGCCTGACTTATCAAACCGTGTATGCGCAATTTGATGGCTCGGTGGCTGCACCCACCGCCGGATTGCATTTTACGCCCGCCGTTTTTGATCGTTTAAAAGCCAAAAAAATTTATAGCTCCAATCTTACCTTGCATGTGGGTGCCGGCACTTTTAAACCCGTGGGGCAGGAAGGAATCGAGAGGCACACCATGCACACCGAACAAATTATGGTAAGCCGCCAATTGCTCCGTGATCTTTTGCAATATCAGGGTAAGGTGATTGCAGTAGGAACAACTTCGGTGCGTACACTCGAAAGCCTGTATTGGCTTGGCGTAAAAATAGCGCAGCAGCCAGACACCGATTTTCATATCCCACAATTATTCCCCTACGAATGTAAAGCCGAGGACATACTCCCACCCGAAGCCTCAATCAATAATTTGCTTGTGCTAATGGAAAAGCAAAATTTGGATGTATTGCACGGCTCAACGCAGGTGATGATTTTTCCCGGCTACCGATTTAGGATAATCAGCGGCATGATCACCAATTTTCATCAGCCGCGCAGCACGCTATTGTTGCTTATCTCGGCATGGCTTGGCGAGGAATGGAAAAATGTGTACGAGTATGCGATGGATAACGATTTTCGATTTTTGAGCTACGGCGATAGCTGCTTGTTTTTATAAATTGCAAAAAGTCAGGAACATGATGTAACTTTGCTGTGAAATTTTTTAATACAGTGTTTTGGCACCAATGACCAACTTTTGTAAGCATCGAGATACAAACAGATTCCTCCCGTTGGTTGGAATGACAAGGCTTTGGTGATTTTATGGGAAGGAGAAGGGCGCGCGCAGCGCGCCCTTCTCCTTCCCCCTTCACCTAGACGGCCACTGTCATTTCGATGTCGCCACTGCGGCAGGAGAAATCTTTCCGATCAAGTTTCAGTAAGTATGGGATTTCCCTGATGGGATGGGATTCCGTAGGTCTGGGGCTTCGCTCAACAATTAATGCCGGGCTTTGCCCGTGCATGCTCGAAGCTTTGCTTCGGCACTTTTAACTAATAACTAATAAGCCCCTCGTGACAAACACCTGGAAAATCATCGGCCTTATCTCAACTTTAATCATCGTACTGGTATTCCCGGCACAATGGATTAAGTTCCATTATTTTGGCAACGAAGGCATCGTGATGTCGGAGAAGCCTTTTTTTGTGGGTGGCGAAACCTGCATCGAGTGTCATAAAATCGAGTACGACCTTTGGAAACAATCGGATCACGACCTGGCAATGGCGGTGGCCAGCGATGAGACGGTGTTGGGAGATTTTGATGATGCGATATTCGTTTCACAGCGGGGAGACACTTCCAGGTTTAGCCGCCGAAATGGGAGATTCTTTGTGGAAACCAAAGGCTCTAAAGGTGTGCTTGGCGAACTTGAAATTACGCATACCTTCGGTTGGTGGCCGTTGCAGCAATACCTGATTCCCTTCGACAAGGGTAAAATGCAATGCCTGAACCTTACCTGGGATTCGCGCACTAACGAATGGTATGATATGGCTGGGGCTGTGTATCCTGACGAAGATGTAAATCCCGACAATTGGCTTCACTGGACTAACCAGGCTCAAAACTGGAATGGCATGTGCGCGGACTGCCACTCCACGCATCTGCAAAAAAATTACGACCACACCAGCGGATCGTATCAAACTACCTGGTCGGATATCAACATAAACTGCGAAGCCTGCCACGGTCCCGGCTCGGCGCACCTGGACTGGGCAAAACTCCCGGAAATGTCAAGACCCACAGATAATAATACCGCGCTGGTAGTCAACACCCGAAATCAGAATACCCGCCAATATGTGGACTTGTGCGCCCGCTGCCACCTGCGCCGCTCTGCTCTGGGCGACTACGATCATTTTGGTGGCCACCTGCTCGATCATTATATCCCACAGCTTACCGGCGAACCCTATTATTATTCGGATGGGCAGATTCTGGAAGAAGACTATGTTTATGGCTCGTTTTTGCAAAGCAAGATGTTTACCAACGATGTAAAATGCAACGACTGCCACGATGCCCATAGCCTGAAACTCATCAAAACCGGCAACGATCTGTGCCTGCAATGCCACCGACCGGAAGTTTACGATTCTTACAACCATCACTTTCATAAGAAAAAAGACAATCCTGAATTGCAGGAAGGCAATCACCGCCAGATGTACAATCAGGAAGGCGAAGGAGCCTTGTGTATTAATTGCCATGCGGATGGCGGATTTTACATGGGCGTGGATTATCGCCGCGACCATAGTTTCAGGATTCCACGGCCGGATTTGACTTTAAGCATGGGTGTGCCCAACGCCTGCAACAGTTGTCACAGCGACAAAACGGCACAATGGGCCGAGCAATACATCACCGAATGGTACGGAAAAAAACGAGCAGCTCATTACGGCACCACCATCGCTGGTGGCGAAGATGGTGATCCTGCTGCACTTCAAGGATTAATAGCCATCGCTACGGCCTCTGAAGACCTTTATCCGCTTATGGTACGGGCAACGGCACTTTCGCTGCTGGCAAATTATCCGGATCAAAAAGCCTATAATACAACAAAACTACTGCTGTCGGATGCCGATCCGGTGATGCGGCATTATGCCGTGCGAAGTTTGAACCCGACTTCAATCGAAGAATTTATGCTTGCCTTTGTGCCCATGCTTCACGATCCGGTAAAAGCTGTAAGAGTTGAGGCCGCGCTTAAATTGTCGCAACTACCTGCCCAGGCCATCGATTCATCGTGGATGCAGCCCTACCGTGAAGCACTTGCCGAATATGAAAAAGCCATGCTTTATGCCGCCGACTTCCCCAGCGGTAGTTTCAATTTGGCAAATCTTTACTCCCGAATGGGAAAAACACAAGAGGCAGAGCAGAATTACAAAAAAGCCATTGCCACCGACAACGAGTTTTTTCCGGCAAAAATAAACCTGGCCATGCTTTACAACGCGCAGCAGCAAAATCAAAAAGCTGTGCAGCTATTCAGAGAGGTTATCAGTGAGCATCCCGAACAAAGCGAAGTGTATTACTCGTTGGGCTTGTTGTTGGCCGAGATGAACCAGTTGGACGAGTCGGTGCAAGTGCTGGAGCAAGCCGCAGCTTTGATGCCTGAAAGATCAAGGGTTTTTTATAATCTTGGATTAATTTATCAATACCTGAATAATCCGGTGAAGGCTGAAAAATCGTTATTGAAAGCCACAGAAATAGAGCCATCCAACCAGGATTTTATCTATGCTTTAGTAGATTTTTATCAAAAAACAGGAGAAGAAGAAAAAGCAAAATTGTGGTCAGGGAAATTAAATAATTAATAGTAAATCACTTCCACCTCGGGTCTGGCCTCTTTAAACTTATCGATGGTTCGTTGCTTTAAGCGGGTGTTGTAGCAGCGCACTAGTTTTAGTGCAGGCAGATATTCTAATTCTTTAAGTTTTCGTATGGAAGTATTGTAGCAATCGACCTGTTGCAGTTGCTGCTTATTTTCGATTCCCTTTAGTTTTTTAATTTGTGTACCCGAACAGTTTATCTTTTTCAATTGTTGCAGTCCGTCCAAAAACTCCAGGCTTTCGATGGGCGAATTTTGCACATCCAGTATTTCGAGGTTTTTCACTTCCGAAAGCGGTTCGAGGCTTTCGATGGGATTGTTGGGAGCAATAATCACTCGCAACGATTCCATGCCCTGTAATGGTACAAGGTTCGTTATGCTGGTGTTTGAAAATTTTAATTCCTTCAAAAGCAAAAATTGCTGCAAATATTCCAGGCTTCTGATTTCGATGGCTCGCTCCTGCATTTCGTCCAGGCTGTTTAAGTCAACACTTTTGCGATTCACGATTTGCTGCAATTGTTCACGCGAAAGCGCATCGCCGCTAATCGAAAATCCTTCGTCCAACAACTTCCACACCTCGGGCAGGCCGGCCCACCACTGTTCGAGCGTGGCCGTTTGATAAATCACTAAACAATCGGGATGTGCCTGCATAAAAGTAAGTACCTCAGCAACGGGCACAGGACTTTCATCGCAATAAATATATTCCAGATTACTCAATTCGATCAAAGGCGCAATGGATGCCACCTGTGTGCGGTCGAATGATATTTTTCGCATACGGTTCAGGCTTTCGAGGGGCTGTAAATTACTTACGCGAGTATCCGAAAAATTCAGTTCGTTCAAATCGGTCAGCGAAGCCACCGCTTCGATGTCGATGATGTCGGTTTGTTGGCAGTTTAGCACTTTTAGGCGTGCAAAATTCGTCAGTGCTTCGAGCGAGCGTATTTGTTTGTTGCCCGAAATATCCAGCGATTCCATCTTTGTGATCTGATGTAGCTCCTCTTTCGAGGGATTTTGCATCGAACGCACGTAAGGGGCAAAGACCTGCTGCCATGCAGGAGTAAGCCCTCGCCACCAGTCAGCCAGGTTGGTCGATTCGTAAACCACCAATACATTAGGATTACTTTCCATAAAAGCGATGGCATCCTTGCGGTTGATCTGCGTTTTGTCGCAGTAGATTTTACTTAAAGTCGAAAGACCATCCAGAGGTGAGAGATCGCTGATGCGCGTTTGGTCGGCAAATAAATAATGCAGGGTTTCAGCACCGGCAAGGGGCTGAAGATCGCTAACCGCACTGCCTTCAAATTTTAGGATATATAAATTTGTCATGCTGGCCAGGGGTGAAAGGTCGGAAATGTTTGTCTTAGAAAAATCGAGATGTTCCAACTGTTTCAGATCACTCAGGGCTTGGAGCGATTTAACCGGAGTGCCTGCAAACTCGAGTTCCTTCAAAAGACCTAATTCACTTATCGGCTCCAGGCTGTCCACCAGTGTTTGGTTTAAAAACAATTTTTGTAGTTGTACAAAATTCGCCACTGGCGCAATATTTTGGATTTGATTTCCATCGATATGTAGGGTTTCCATCCGCGTTGAATATTTTAGTGCATCCAGTTTGGTGATATCCGTGTGCGCGCAATCCAAAAACTCGAGATGGGTGAGATTGCGCAAGGGCATCAGTTCGCGAATGGGGGTATGGCTGCAGTCGATGCGTTTAAGTTCGCTCAATTTGGCAAGCGGCTCCAGCGAAGTTATCTGCGGCATTCCCGAAATGTTGATGGTATCGAGCTTTGTAATATTTTTCAACTGGCGGTCGATGAAGGCTGCATTAATGGCAGCACTATCGTTGAGTGCCAAGTAAAGGCTGTCGTGCGAGGCAATGGTAAGGGTGTCGCGGCTCAGCTTCCAGCTTACTTCAATATTTAGTTTGGCCAGCGAATCGTTAAACCAGAGTAAGTCGCTCATGCGGATGGTATCATAAAGCATTCTGTTTTTACCCAATACTTCTTTCCACACCAGAGGCAGCTCGTTCCACCAGTTTCGCAATTCCTCTTTTTCGTTGAGCTTGGTGGTATAAATGCTGGCAATTTTGAGGTCTTTCTCTGTATCGTTAAGGTTTATCTCTATATAGCGCAGGCGATTGCTATCAATGGTGTCGCCGGCCACGGTAATACCCTTCAGGTTGCGATTGATGGTAACTTTAAAAAAAAGTTGATTCTTTTCGTTGATCTGATGTTCGATTTGCTCGATGTCAAATTTGAAAGCCACATGTTTGAAAAAGAAATCGATGTCTTTAAGATAGGCCTGCACATCTTTATTTATTGGTACTTCCCGGTTTTCGTCCAGGTCGTCCTCTATTTGTACTTTTTCGTTTTCAAAAAATTTGGCAAAGCTTTGATTGATGATAATATCTTTTTCTTTTACGGGCACCTCGGGATTGCCAATGGTGTTGAAGGTGAACTCCAGGAAAGAGACCAGCTTTTCGGTGTCTGCGCTGTATTTTTCAATTTCATCGGCACCAAGGTTTTGAGCCTGTGCTGACCCGATCGAAATCAGCATGGTGAAAATCGCCAGTAAACCAACTTTAAAGATGTGCCTGTTCATTTTGTGTTTAGTCGAAGTTGTAAAGATAATTGGTCAAACTTTCTTTTTGTCCATTTTCCAATTTTATCAAATTAGTAATCAACCAGCCCCTGTTAAGGCCGGTGCGGTTCAGTTCGCTAATCTCGAAGTACCAGCCTTCCAGTTGGAAAAAATGAAATTTCACATCGGTCACGTATTCGAATTCCAAGCTGCCGTTGAGCAATTCGTACAAAAACATGGAGAGCTTGCATGCCTGGAAGTCTTTTTTAAAATAATCGCCGGTATGTTGTTTATCCCTGAAAACCTTGTCGAGGTTCATAAAATCAAGCTCATGGCTTAGGGGGTGCAAAAAACGGCTCGCCGATTTTTCATCGCTGGCGTAAAGTCCTTCGTAAGGATTGTAACGTACATCATCAATCACCCACTTGCTGCCCAGATTTTCGTCCACCAATTTCATAAGCAGGGTGATATACACCGTTTTGTTTCCGCGTTTAAATCTTACCGTAGCTTCGCCAAACCAATCTCCACCATGAAAATCGAGATATTTTGGCGCATCGGCCAGGGTAACATCATTTACAAAAGCACGCTTGAGTAACTCCGAAATTTCAGTATTTTGTTGGTCGAACAGCATGGGGATATACTGATGCCGCAGCGTGTTGCTGTGGTATTGCGCATCCTGGCTCGACAGCTTAACGCCCTGATTGTTTTCTTCGGCATTAAAGCGGCGGATAAACTGATTTACCTGTTTGGTTTCGGCATAAAAGGCCTCCAGGGCATCCGAATCGTTGTTTGCAGAAAAGTCGCCAATCTGAGAAAATCCTGCAAAAGCCAGCAATAACAAATACACAAGCACAAAACTTTTTATATACATCATCAGGATATTTGATTTAATAAGTTAAGGTAAAATGTGTTTGCAGGCTGCTATATTTTTAGTTTATTTTTTATGGACAGATTTTGGCGGAGGCCTCCATGAATAAAAAAGGAGGTGTTAATTTGTGTCTGTCCATAAAGTCGATGCTTTTGAATAGCCCCGGGTTTTAACCCGGGGATAATACGTTTGAAGTATCTGCCCCGCGATTTCGCCACGCCGCAGGCGTGGCGAAATCGCGGGGGTTTTTCATCCTTCCTATTAAATCCCCCTAAAGGGCGAGGCAATTCATAATTCAAATAACTAACTAAAAAGACAGACACTAATTAGGTGCTAATTTTAAAGTACAGTATGGAAAAATACGATTTCAGATTAACGATTTCAGATTTAAGACCCTGGAGATATTCAGCAAAATCTAAAATCTAAAATCGACAATCATCAATCTTAAGTCAAAACAAATTATGCTTAGGGCATGGTTTCAACCACCCTGACATCGCCCAGCAGCACATCCCAGAAACCGATAATCCGACCTCCGATTTGTGTTTGTTTGCGTTCCACGAAAACGGTAATATCTTTTTTGGTGGTATCCACATACTTGAGTTTGTCGCCTGTGCTGCCTTCAAAGCGTTGATAGATGGTGATAACGCCCACATATCTTCCATCGGGCTGCCGCTCAAGGTCAGAGATGTATTCGATGTTGAACCATTCGATGTTGACCTTATCATAATTCAGTGCCATCAGCCGCTCGAGATAAGTTCGGATGTCGTAGTATAGCACTTTGTTTTCGTTAAGCGATGAAACACCCATTTGGGCATCATCGATAAATAGCTCGAGGGTACGCTCGATTACTCGGTTGGCCTCCGACCAGGGCGTTTTTTTATCGCCAATAATGCTGATGTATTTGCTTAGGTCGCGCACTTTTTCCAGTGCCAGGCTGTCGATGGCCATTTTGCGTTGGGGGCTGATATTATCCTGCGAAAACACAGGTTGACCGAGGAAGCCAATGAACAGGATTCCGAAAATATATTTCATTGCTTTCATGCTATTACTCTTTTATTAGTTCAAGTTCGGTGATTTTGCCATTGGCATCAAATTGCACATTGTTAATCTTATTCACATTTTTACGCTGGTCTTTCAGATATTCCAGGTATTTGCGAATGGTGGAGGGCTTGTCGTAGTCCTTGTCGGCACCATCCTGATAAACAATAATCAAAACGGGCACATCCGGCGATGCAAAATACTGCAAGGTTTCGTTGATGCGGGTATCGGCCATTTGCAGCGACTTAGGGTTAGCTACCTCATCAAAGAGGCCTTCGATTTTGTCAAACTTGCTTTCTTCGGCCTGCTCCATCTCCCGTTCCTTGCGGCGGCGTTCATCTTCCAGACGTTTCATTTCCGCCTTTTGCTGTGCAATAAGTTCTTCTGCTTTAATCGCCAGCGCATCGGTTTCAGGATCCTCCAGCATCATGCCTTTAATCTCTGAAAGCTTGTCTTCTTTTTCCTGCAAGGTCATTTCGCCCTTGTCGTTGATTATCAACAAAAGGTCTTGCTTGGCTTGCTCAATTTGTGCCGCTCTTTCGGCAGCTGCTTTTTCGGCAGCAATTTTCTTTTGGCTTTTGCAACTGGCAAAACTGGCTGCAATAAGCCCGGCCATAACGACTATCAAAAGTCGTGAAGCCAAAACAGAACGCATGTTTTTTCTCATCTTATTCGGTTTAATAGTTTGATATTTAGATTATAATCCACTACAAAAATATTTATTTGAGACTAAGCACAAATCCGGCTTCAAATTATTTATACAAGATTTATGAACAGCCCAAAAAAAACTTCGGATATTAACGGCGAAGCCCCTAAAAAAGTGTGCTTTTCTTACACTTCATTATTCGTAATTCAATATTCAATATTGGATATTCCAAAACTCTAAATAATGTCTGTCCATAAAGTCGATGTTTTTTGATTTAAGATTGAAGATTTTAGATTGTGCTGAATATCACATACATCTTAAATCTAAAATCTTAAATCTCAAATCGTATATTTTTCTAACTGTTACTTTAAAGACAAGCACTAATTAGGGCCTGCTGAAAAACCTGTAATAACTTAAAAACGTGGATTTTGAGTAAAATTGTTGTGCTTCAGATGCAAGGTTTTTAATGCTTATCTGCATTAATCCGTGCTTTTAATATTACGGTGCGCCCGCCTGAATGCATTACGCGGGCAGGCTGCACCTCCAAATTTCCTTATGGTTCAACCATACTTGGCAAGTACTAAATTCAAAGCGGCAGAGCCGCGCAATATGCCGCCCCACGGGCGAGCATGCTCGATTTCCAATCGGCATTTGTAGAAAAAAGATGCACGGATGTCGTAAGGTGCAGAGCACCGAAATATTGTCATTTTGAGTTTTTCAGTAAGCCCTGATTAATGCCTGTCCATAAAGTCATCCTCAAAAAAATAGATTTCTCCCGTCAACACTGCGCTGCGCTTGTGCTATTGGTCGAAATGACACTGCCTGTGAGCTGATTGGGGGTAGGGGAATCGGGCGCTTCGCGCCCGATTCCCCTACCCCTCGAACCGCTCC
>CAZGAO010000074.1:0-26218 GCA_964523795.1 uncultured Lentimicrobiaceae bacterium | reverse complement strand
GCGAGCAAAGGCTCCTAAACTATCTGGAAATCAAGCACAGGTCAGGAGGTCTGAGATTGTTACTTGAGTGGCATCTAGTTTTCTGCCAAATCCACCTTTAATCATTATGCCATTCTAAACATAACACACTTAAGTTTGAAATTTCGTTGTTTGATGGATTTTCATCAATGTGATGAATTTGAACTGGTTTCCCTCGAATATTACAAATACAACAAGTTCTATCAGATTGGAAAAGGATCATAGCAGAAATATTAGTTGGGATAGGTGTTCTTTTTTTCTTTTTCATTATCCAACGCATCATTTTTGAAGGAGATATAATTATCTTCTGACATTACAAAAAACCATTTCCCTTCGGTATTATTATAAGCCCATCCTGAAGCATTTGTTATTTTTGAGGATTTACTATTAAAATCAATTTCCTCTCTATCAACTCGGTCTTGACAAATACCTAAAAATACATACCCGAGAAATGTTAATATTAAAACTAATTTATTCATGTTTTTTTCAATTTAACGTAAAAAAGGTCAGGACACCACCAATGGCTGCATGTGGCACAACTTTTTATGTGTACCAGTTTTCCCATCAGATCCGACAGCATACCGCAGATATGTACAGGTTTTATTGTTTTTATAAAATATTTCATGTTACAATAATTTGAGGTGTCAAAGCTAAATAATATTTTTTATGCAAGAGCCTCAACGATAATAAAAGTTGAATCCCGAAGGTTCGGAATCTGTTTTTCGGGAGAAATAATCCCCGAACGCGGGATTTTCCAAATAATCGGGGCAGGCTGCTTCGGCTGGTGCTAAAAGAAATGTTTCCGGAATGACTTATTCGAATGCTGGTATCCTTTGATTTCAGATTTTAGATGTGGGGGTAAACATCGGGCATCCTCTCAGTATTGTGCAGTCACACCGTGAATTGTTCAGCAAGCGAAACCGTCTGATAAAATTATGTGCTGTCGTTCGGCAGTATTCGTGGTGTAACTTGATGGAATTGAGGAAAAATACAAAGTCAGCAATTATAGCAGCATTTTCTGTTTTTCGGAATTATGAACGATTAATCCCGTGCATGCGGGATTTCGCTTCGCTCAACGATTACACCATTAACTTTTATCCATTAAAATCTTCTCACCCCCCGCTCACCAAGTGCATCACCATTACATCGTCGCCATCGTGGATAGCAAGCTGCGAACGCTCATCACGTTTTACTAATTTACCATTGAGCCTGGTAACAAGGAATTTAAAGGTGAAGTTCTTTTTCTTAATGAGCTCTGCAAAAGTGAGACACTCTTCTTCAAAAGTTTCGGGTCGGTTATTTAAGGTAATGTTCATCGCTGTGCGTTTTTAGGGTCATTCAATAAAATACTTAAAGCGGTGTTGGCCTGCATCATAGCCACAATGCCTACACGGGGTGCCAGCGGCGGTTGTTCATCATCAATTTCACTTAGCCCATCGCCACAAACATAAAGATTTTCGGTAAGTTTCTCGGTTTTTAGCTGATTGCTATTTCCCCACCCGGCCATGCCATTGCCAACAATTAATGGAATCTTGGGAAATGCCTCCGCCCAGGTTTCGATCATCATTTGCTTCATGCTGGCAAGGTCGAAGGCTTCGATAATCACATCGCAGTTTTTAAAAACATCAACTATGTTTTCAGAATCCAATTTCACATTGTGAGCCAGGACGGTCAGCTGTGGATCGATACGCTTCAAATTATGACTCAGCGCATCTACCTTGAATTGCCCCACCTGATCGATAAAATAATATTGCCGGTTGAGGTTACTGTGATCCACGCGGTCAAAATCAGCAATAATCAATTTACCAATGCCCAGTCTGACCAGGGCTGCTGCACAGTTGCTGCCCAAGCCGCCACAACCGACAATGCCAACCGTTTTAGTTTGCAACAGGGTTTTGATTTCATCAAATTTCATCGCAGCAAAAATAATTTATTGTTGCAATACCTTACATCACAATATTTATCCATTTTAAATAAGGCCGGAATACGCTGTTTATCAAACTTAGAGACGACATGCACGTAAAAACATATTGGGATTACTGATAATCAAAGTTTTGGACAGAATCGAAAATGTATAATTTTGTGAATTAATTAACATTAAGAAAACACAAACAAATAATAGATTGTTATGGAAGTAGCAGAACTCAAACAAACGCATAAGCTGCTCAAAGCGTGGGCTTACCAGTGGAAACCGCTTTACCGGGGTTACACCGACAAGATTTTGTATCTGAATTTGTCGGACAAGGAAATCAAGGAGAAGGATGTTGACCCACAGGTGAAAGAAAAATTTATCGGTGGCCGTGGTTATGGCCTCAGGCTACTGTGGGATGCCACCAAGCCTGACACCAAATGGACCGATCCCGACAACGAGATCAACATTTCATCGGGCCCCATCGGCGGCATAACGCAATACTCGGGCACCGGCAAATCGATATGTGTGTCTATTTCGCCACAAACCGACATTCCCATCGACAGCAACGTGGGCGGATTCTTTGGCCCCTTCCTGAAATTCTCGGGCTTCGATGCCATCGAAATACAGGGCAAAGCCGACAAGGATGTGATTATTTTCATAGATGGCGTAAACCACAAAGTGGAGATTAACGAAGCTCCTTATGTGGACGTTCATGACGGCCATGTGCTGGGCGAGGTACTTACCGAAATGTATGCCGACGACGAGCGCGACAAAAAAAATATTGGCATTGTAGCCGCTGGTTCTGCTGCCGACAATTCGCTGATTGGCATGCTCAACTTTACTTTTTACGACCCCAAGCGTAAATTGGTACGCTTGAAGCAAGCCGGACGCGGTGGTATTGGCACCGTTTTCAGAGATAAAAAAATAAAAGCCATCGTCTGCAAAATCCCCGGTGTAAAAGGCAACCTGAACAATGTGGAAGACCTGAAGGCCATCATGGAGCGGGGCAAGCGCTTTAACAGAGAGATGCGCGAGCTTGACGATTCGCAAGCCGAAATGCGCACCAAAGGCACCGCCCACCTGGTGAATATCATGAATGACTACGACCTGCTTCCTGTTAACAATTACAAATACGGCTCGCATCCCGATGCCGACAAAATTCATGGGGAGGTTTGGAAAACCCGATTCACCCAGGGCATTCCTGATGGATGCTGGATAGGCTGCAACATGGCTTGCGCCAAAGGGGTGGATGAGTTTGAACTAAAATCAGGTCCTTATGCCGGGCAAAAAGTAATCGTGGATGGTCCCGAATATGAAAACGCCGGCGGCTTAGGCTCTAACTGCGGAATCTTTGATCCCGACTATATTATCGAAGCCAACTTTTATTGTGACACTTACGGTATCTGCACCATTACCTGGGGTACGCTGATGGCCTTTGTGATGGAATGCTACGAAAACGGCATCCTCAACAAGGAGCGCACCGGTGGCCTGGAGCTTAACTTTGGCAACGCCAAGGCAGCCATGGAACTGATGCACCAACTGGCGCGTGGCGAAGAGTTTGGCCTCACCGCCGGACAAGGCGTACACAAGATGAAGCAGCTTTTTACCGAGCGCGGATGGGGCGATGCCAGCTTTCTGCAAGACATAGGCATGGAAGTGAAAGGACTGGAATATTCGGAATATGTTAGCAAAGAATCGCTGGCACAACAAGGCGGATTTGCCATGACCAACAAAGGCCCTCAGCACGATGAAGCCTGGCTGATTTTTATGGACATGGTCAACAATCAGATTCCTACTTTTGAAGATAAGGCCGAGGCCTTGCACTATTTCCCGATGTTCCGCACCTGGTTCGGGCTACAAGGTTTGTGCAAGCTGCCCTGGAACGATGTGGAACCTACTACCAATGCCGAAACCGATGAGCCGGCCAAAGTACCCGAGCACGTCGATAATTATGTAACTATTTATAAGGCCGTTACCGGCAAAGATTTCGACAAAAAGGAAATGATTCGCCAGTCGGAGCGCGTGTATAACTTCCAGCGCATCTTCAACCTGAGGCGTGGATACGGAACCCGCAAATACGATGCACAGCCCTACCGCGCTGCCGGCCCTGTAACTGTGGAAGAATACGAATCGCGCGTGGAACGTTACGACAAACAGCTTAAGGAAAACGTGGGTTACGATCCCGAAGGCAAGAGCACCGAAGAAAAAATTGCCGTCATGCGCAAGTATCGCGAAAGCCAGTACGAGCAACTGCTGGATGCCGTTTACAAGCGTCGTGGCTGGACCGAAAACGGAGTGCCCAAAATTGAGCATCTCAAAAGCCTGGGCATGGATTTGCCCGAATTAATCGAAGTAATTAAAGATCACCAATAAAATTTTCAAATCCTGATTAACGAAAAGCCACTCATTTTTTTGGGTGGCTTTTTTGTTTGAGATAATCAGATGCTTTATCTTCGCAGCACATCATTAAAATAATATCAGCTATGCTACCAGCATTTATACAAAAATCGGTACTCGATTATTTAAGCAAGAGCAATCCTTCGATAAAGGCTCATATTTATTCGAGCCACAGTGTTTCGGGTGGCTCGATAAACACAGCCTCGCATTTAAAAACCAGCCATGGCGATTATTTTGTAAAATACAATACTGCCCATCGTTTCCCGGCCATGTTCGAGAAAGAAGCACGCGGCCTGGCATTGCTTGGCGAAGCCGGAGTAATTGCCGTGCCGCAGGTTTTGCATCTTGACGAAGATGAAGAACATGCTTTTTTGATGCTTAGCTACATCGATTCAGCGCAGGAAGCCGCTAATTTTTGGGACGACTTTGGCGAAAAGCTGGCGGCACTTCATCAGAAAAAAGCCGAAAAGTTTGGACTGGATCACCACAATTACATGGGTTCGCTCTACCAGCACAATTCGCAGCACGATGACTGGATCGAATTTTTTGTAATGGAGCGGCTGGAGCCACAAATAAAACTGGCTCGCGAGGAAGGAAGTTTGAGCCACAACGATGTAACGGCCTTCGAGCGATTGTACAAAAGGCTCGACAGCATTTTCCCGGAAACGCAACCCTCGCTGATACATGGCGATTTGTGGAGTGGTAATTTTATGGTGAACCACGAGGGTCGTGCCTGCCTTATCGATCCTGCGGTATATTACGGCCATCCCGAAATCGACATTGCCATGTCAACACTCTTTGGCGGATTTTCCAATCGCTTTTACGAAGCCTACAACCGCTACAATCCACTGGAGAAAGGATGGCGCTATCGGCTGCCTGTTTACAATTTGTACCCGCTACTGGTGCATGTCAATCTTTTTGGCGGGAGCTACCTCAGCTCGGTACGGCAAACCCTGCGGCAGTTTTGAGGTGGATGGTTTTAAAATTATTAATCCAAAAAAAATGTTGGCCGACACACATGCCGCTAACTCCCCTTGATGGGAGAACCAGCCAACGCACGGGCAGTGCGGTACCGTAAAGCAGGATAACTTGTGTAGAAAGAAATTACATAAAAACATTAAAGTACAATGAAAAATATTCTTGTAACAGGAGCAAGCGGAAATGTAGGTTTTGAGGTAATCCGCTACCTTTATGAAATCGAAGGTAACTTTGAAGTTGTTGCCGGGGTACGAAATATCGATGGCGCGAAAAAATCACTATCCCAATTCCCGAATCTAAAATATGTACACTTTGATTTTGAAAACCCTGCTACCTTTGATGGGGCTTTGCAGGATATCGATAGCATTTTTCTAATGCGCCCCCCGCATATCTCGGATGTGGCCAAATACTTTGCCCCCTTAATCGCTAAAATAAAAAGCAGGGGAATAACTGAAATCGTATTTCTCTCGGTGCAGGGAGCCGACAAAAGCAAGATAATCCCTCATGCCCGTATCGAGGATTTGATAAAGGCATCGGGTGTGGATTTTATCTTTTTGAGGCCAGGCTACTTTATGCAAAACCTCACCACCATGCTGCAAAAAGACATTATTGAAAAGCATAAAATAATGCTGCCCGCTGGTCGTGCGAAATTCAACTGGATTGATGTATGCAACCTTGGCGAAGCGGCAGCCCTGCTCATTGCCCGTTTTTCGGAATTCAAAAACCAGGCCTACGATATCACCGGCTACGAAAATGAGAACTTCGATACCGTGTGTAATTATTTAACGCAGGTACTCGCAAAACCCATCCACTTCGACAATGCTAATCCCCTCCGTTTTTATTTTGCTAAAAAAAATGAGGGTATGCCACGCGCCATGATTTTGGTGATGATAATGCTGCATTTTTTGCCCCGCTTTCAAAAAGAGCCACCTATTTCAAGATTTTATGAGCAGCTAAGCGGCAAGGAGCCCACAAGGTTATTGGAGTTTATCAAAAGAGAAAAGGGGAAGCTGCAAGGTTGAGGCTTAGGGAATTTTTGGAGAAGCAGTCCAGACTAATATCCAAAATAATCCGGCCAACACGGTCATTAGCCCGGTAATTTATGGCCGGGAATGCGGATTCGCCCATCAGAGATTGGAAGGGCACTAACGCCCTTTTGTTTTTCCGGGCAATTAGGATCCGCTGATAAATTCGTAAGGTGCAGAGCACCGAAATATTATCATTTTTAGTTTTTTAGCAAGCCCTAATTACAATCTATTACGGAGCTATATGGCCGGGCTATGGAATATTTTTCGCGTCGGGTTTTTTGACGTTTCGAGAGACAATTCAAATTTTTTGAGCATAATAAGGTAATGACATTAGGGAAGGGATTTCTCCTACCGCAGGTGCGGCATCGAAATGACAAAGCCCTGGGTGGTGAATGAGGTGAGAGAATGTGGGCGCGAAGCGCCCACATTCTCTCACCCCTCTACGCGCTTCGGCAGTGTCATTTCGACTGAAAGGAGAAATCTCCTAAAATACAGGTGCTTGCGAAAACATGTCATTGGTATTTTCCATCTGGAATTGAGAAATCTAATCCCGAATCTACCTAGAATCCTCCCTCACTCCTTCCATTCCACCACGTTGCCCCGGCCTTTATCGATCATAGAGGCGGGGACGGAATCCGTAATTTCCTGATGCAGCAAGTTTAAAAGTCGGCTTTTGGCAAAGTTGCGCGAATACACCAAACTTACTTCGCGCAAGGGTTTGTAATCCTGGAAACTGCGAATCTGCTTTTGTTTTTCTTCGCTCATTTCGAGTACCGCCAACTCAGGTACCAACGTATAGCCCCCTTCTTTGTCGATGACCTTCATCATGGTTTCGAGCGAGCCGCCATCAAATTCAAAGGGAAGTTTGTTTTCGTGAACCTCGGGGATGGAACAAAGATTTATCACCTGGTCGCGAAAGCAATGGCCGTCGGACAAGAGCCAAATTTCATCCGAGTCAATATCCCCGATCCTAATCTTGGTCTGCTCGATCAGTGGATGACCCAAACTGGCATAAACCATCATTTCTTCGTAAAAAAGCGGCCATTCTTTGATGCCTTCGTCGTGGAAGGGACTTACGAAAATACCCGCATCCAGTTCGTCATTATGCAACTGTCGGGCTATGTCGGCGGTAACCATCTCGCTAATCGAAAGCTGCACCTGGGGATATTTCTTTTTGAAACTGCCAGCAAACAAGGGAACCAAGTAGGGTGATAAAGTAGGAATGATGCCGATGTGCAGATTCCCTGAGATGGTTTGGTTAAAATCGCGAATAAGCTCCAAAATGTACGCGCTGTGATTGACGGCAATTTTGGCCTGCTCGATGATTTGGTGCCCCAGCTCGGTGGCAATCAAGGGCTTTTTGCTGCGATCGAAAATAATTACGCCCAAATCGTCTTCCAGCTTTTTTATCTGCATACTCAGGGTGGGCTGGGTAACGAAACAAGCCTCCGAAGCCCTCAGAAAATTACGATGCTTATCAACCGCAATGATGTAATTAAGTTGTATTAATGTAATCATAATTTATCAGATTTAAAATTCATCCAACGAAAACATTTAACCATGCAAATCTATACCTGTGCTTTAGATTTACATGGTTGAAAGCCTATTCAGTAGATTCAATTTTCTCATAAAACTGTTTTTGATTCACATTATTATAAATTTTATCTATACTATTATAAAATAATATGATTTGTTTTATAATAAAACCACCTGTATTTTTGCAGCCTCATTACAAAACAAAACAGTAAACATTAAATAATAAATATCATGACAACGAGAAATAATCAATCAATCGCAAAAAGCCTCAATGATTTGCTGGCCAACTATGCCATTCATTATCAAAACTTACGTTCGATGCACTGGAATGTAAAAGGCCCGGAATTTTTCATGCTTCACCAAAAATTTGAAGAAGAATACCTGGCCGCTCAGGAATCGGTTGACGAAATTGCCGAACGAATATTAACCTTGGGAGCTAAACCAATCAGCCGCAATTCTGTTTATCTGAAACATGCTGAAATATCTGAATTTGGCGAATATGAAAACGCCCGAGCGGCAATTGCTTTTTTGATTGATGGCATGAATGTGCTAATCCGCAAGGAAAACTTCACACTCGCCTTGGCTGCCGAGCAGTCGGACGAAGGAACGGTGGCTCTGATGAGCGATTTGATTAGCAAGCAGGAAAAAACAAAATGGATGTTTAAAGCTTCCATAAATCAATAACTAATTTATTTATTAATATTAAAATCTCCTCAAAATGGAACAACAAGAAAATCAAATGCAAGTACAACAAATGCCACGTATTGGCGACATGGCTCCTGATTTTAAAGCCACCACCACTACCGGTGAAATTCAATTTTCGGAATACAACAAAGGCAGTTGGGTGCTGCTATTTTCGCACCCGGCCGATTTCACGCCGGTTTGCACTACCGAAATGTCAGAGTTTGCAAAGCAGGAAGCTGAGTTTGCCAAGTGGAACACCAAGCTCATGGGGCTTAGTATTGACAGTATCCACTCGCACATAGCCTGGGTACACAATGTAAAGAAGAACCTGGGTATCACCATGCGCTTCCCCATTATTGCCGATATCGACATGAAGGTGGCCAACCTTTACGGGATGATTCAGCCCGGTGAGGCAGAAACCGCTGCTGTTCGCGCCGTATTTTTTATGGATCCCCACGGCAAAATCCGCTTAATCATGTACTATCCGCTTAACGTGGGTCGCAACATGGACGAAATCTGGCGCGCCCTGAAAGCACTCCAGGCCGCCGATGAAAACGGCGTGGCTATGCCGCTCAACTGGCAACCCGGCGACAAGGCGATTGTGCCTCCGCCAAAAACTGTAGAAGCTATGGAAGAACGCGAAAACAGCGATTATGAAATGATCGATTTCTATCTGGCTAAAAAAGACATTTAACAAAAAAGCCAGTTGCTAAAAAATAGAGGCCGTGGAAATTTTCCACGGCCTCTTTTTTTGTTTGCTTTTAAATAGAAATATCTATTCCGGTTTAACCGGATACTTAGACATGATTCCACGCACGGCTCTTTTGATGCCATATTCTTTATTGTTGGGTTTATCATCGACCACCTGCGAGCCAACGCCCTGCCAAATAAGTTCTTTGGCCTGATGATCGAAAATATCGATAACCAAGGTTCCCACCACATAGTCGTACTCCTGGTAGCGGGTGGTGGCATAACCGTAGCCCCAACCCCAGCCAGGGCCGTAGCCGTAGCCGTAAGGGCTGCCCATATAGCGATCGGTGTAGGCATTAACACCGGTTTTTTGGTCGAATTGGATAAACAAGGAAACTGTAAGGTCGCCTCCGTTTTCAAGATATTTGATCCCGCGTTTATCCAACTCATCAGCCACGGCAGCCTCGATGCGTCGCTGGTTGATCCCGTTGATTACGGTACTGCTCTCCTTTGCCCATCCATAAAAGGAATAGCTGTGGTACTGCGAAAAATCGGTGTCCTTGTCATAGTCGGACGAAATGGTGAGTTTGTTGGAGCAGCCCGTCCACAGAAATGCGGTGAGGACAGCGATAAAAACTGTGGTGATGATCTTTTTCATGATGAATTAAAATTTAGTTATGATTCAGTTTGATTCGATTTACTGGCAAATTTTCCTACCAACATAGCTATGATGATGGCGATGTACAACTGACCTGAAACGCTGATAAAACTTGCCAGCGACTTGGCCGTAGGGCTAATGGGCACAATATCGCCATAACCCAGTGTGGTCATGCTTACCAAAGTGAAATAGATATAATCGCCAAAACCCGTAGTCGGATCAGGAAAGTGAAAGCTTGCCGGATTGATAAACATAACAAGAGCCACCAAGAGTGCAAACATAATGCCCATGAGCAGGTAGCCGTTGATAGATTCGAGTATGACTTTCGCGTTTACCTGCCTGGAGCGCGAAATCATCATAATGAAACTAAACACCACGAGGCAAAAAAACAAAATAGCGATGGCTTTTGAAATTATATTGAGTACCGGCAGATAATCCTCTGTCGAAATCCAGCTCAATATCATAAGCAGAATGGCAACCGCAACAAATTGTTTTTTAAAACGATCGACCGTGAGTGTGGCCGAAATGTAAATCAGCGTGAAAAAAATATCGAAGAGCAGGTCTTGCAAATTGGAGGGGAAAAGCTGTACCAAAAAAATAAGTACAACCAGCAAAGCTAAAAGAAAGTAATTTTCTAAAAGTAAAGACTTGAGTAAGTTTTGTTTCATCGGCACTGCGAATATTATTTTAACTCTGACAAAAATACATTCTTATCCGGTTTTGTGTAGTAAAATTAAGCGTTTTCTCATTCGCTGCGCTCAATAGTTAACGGATACCGATTAACACCTTCCCCTAACCCAAATCAAATCGCTCCAAAACCTGATATTCCGGCCCTTGCGGCCTGAGGCGGCTTTCGATTAATGCAAAGGAAGAGACTGCTATTTTTTGTAGGGATACATTTTTATAGCTGTCGATTACTTGCTGAAAATATCGCTTGTCGTTCAGGAATTTGATGCGGGCTACCGTTAAGTGCGGCCTAAAGTTTTGTCGATCGCGCTCCCAGCCCAGGGTTTCGGCACCCTGCAAAACATCCTTGGCCAGCATTTCGAGTGGCAGGGTGTTTTGCATCCCAAACCAGATAACACGCGGTTGGTAGCTGCTGCCAAAAATGCCGGTATTTTGCAAAAGCAATTCAAAGGACTGGTGAGCCTGGGCGCATTTGCTTAGCATCGCACAGATGTCGTCGATTTTATCCTCGGGCGTTTCCCCAAAAAATTTCAGAGTAGTATGCAGGTTTTGCAGCTCCATCCAATTTATTTTTTCGTGGATGAGCTTTGTTTTCAGGCCTTTATAAATCTCGGTCAGCTTGCCTTCGGCATCAATTTTTATGGCTGCAAAGATCCGTTTCATAATTTTCGTTTTGCTCAATTTTCCAGGGTCTTATGGGTGCTATCAGCGCGAGGACATTAAAGACTTTAAAGTCTTTAATGTCCTCACGCTAAAAAACCCAAGTCAGTAATAAAACAAACGAGAATCACATCATGTCTTAATCACTCCAAAACCTCCGCTACCACAAAGGTGCTTCCCCCCACAAAAATCAAATCATCTTCACGGGCCTGGGCTTGTGCTGCTTGCAGTGCTGCAACAACGCTGGCAAAAACGTTTCCGCTAAGCCCGTGCCCGGCAGCCTGGATGGCAAGCTCATCCGCCGCCAGCCCGCGTGGAATATCCGCCTTGCAAAAATAGTACTCGGCATCTTGGGGCAAAAGTTTCAGCATCCCGTCAAGGCTTTTATCGTTAACCACGCCCAACACAAAGTGCAGCTTGTGGTAATGGATGGCCTTTAAATTTTCGACCACCTCCATTATTCCTTCGCGGTTGTGGCCACTATCGGCGATGGTAAGCGGCTTGGTGGCCAGCGTTTGCCAGCGTCCGCGCAAGCCTGTATTTTCTTTCACCCTTTCGATGCCTCTAATCAAGGCTTCTGTCGGAATCTCCAAACCACCGGCTTGCAAAACCCGGATGGTCTCCATGACCGTTTTAAGGTTTTTAATCTGGAAAGAACCCTGCAATGGATTATTAAGATCAAAGCTATGCTGTTCTTGATAAAAAAGCGATAAAACTCCATTGGCCTCATCATTTTTTATTTGCCAGTTTTGGTCGGCAAAAGTGATTGGAGCTAGGCAGCCCTGGGCAATATTTTCAAAAACCGGCATCACCCCGGCCTGGCTTTCGCCGATAATTACCGGAACACGGTTTTTGATAATCCCGGCTTTTTCCACCGCTATTTGCGGCAGCGTATCCCCCAAAAAACGATTGTGATCCATGCCGATATTGGTAATAACCGAGGCCAGGGGAGTGATAACATTGGTGGAATCGAGGCGGCCACCCATCCCAACTTCAACTACGGCAATATCCACTGCTTCTTCGGCAAAATACTGAAAGGCCATCCCCACGGTCATCTCGAAAAATGAGAGGTCGATGGCTTCTAATCTGGTGCGCCATCGGGCAATAAAATCCACGGCCCACTGCTCGGCAATTTTTTGGCCATTAATGCGGATGCGTTCACGAAAATCGACGTGGTGCGGCGAGGTATAAAGTCCGGTTTTGTAGCCGCATTCCTGCAGGACGGAGGCCAGCAAATGCGCCGTGGAGCCTTTGCCGTTGGTGCCGGCGATGTGCAAGGTTTTGAATTTCGTTTCGGGATGTCCCAGCATCTCCGTCATTTGGTGGGTGTTGTCGAGATTGGCCTTGTAAGCAGCCCCGCCCACCCGCTGGTACATGGGCAGCCGCTCGAACAAATATTTTAGGGTTTCGCTGTAATTCATCCTTTTATGAAAATTAAAAAATGACCGGCAAAAATAATCATTCGCACTCGGGGAACTGCAATATTGCAGGCTGGTGTAAATTAATATGGTACATCTTGCCTGGCTGGATGCTGTCGAGGGTGCTGATGCCCATGTTGGGCCAGAAAAGCCGATAGCCGCCCACTTCTTTGAGTATATTCAACTTGCCCTCAAGAAGCCCGGCAAACTCAGTACACGTCATTTCGCAACGCGTGAATACCGGAAGCAGCGACCAGCCCTGCTCCAGCACTATGTCCGTTCGGTTTTCCTGATAGCCTTCGAGATGTAGCATGGCATCATCATCTACATAAATTAGCAAACCGTAGTTTGTGTTCCAACTTTGCAAGGTGTTAATGTCGAGCGGCGGGCTGTAGATGCCCTCCTCGTTGGCGGCATAAAACAATACATCCGCAATAGGATCCATAAGCGCATCCATATTTGGAAACACCGGGCGCAGGTAAGAGGAAATTCCATTCCAGCCTTTTTTCAATAAAATGTCCTGGTTATAAAATGGAGGGAGGACATAGAGGAAATTTTGAATGGTAAGGGTATCGCTTAGGAAGTTATTTTTCGCAATCAGGCTCACATCGTACAAGCCAGGTTCGTTGTAAGTTGTAAACGGATTTTTTGTGTACAAGGTATCGCCATTGCCCGGCCACCACTCCCATTGATTGGGATTGCCCGTTGATAAATCATAAAAATGCACCGACTGTCCCATTTTGGCCTCGAAGGGATTGACCGTGAAATTAGCTACCAGAGGCGGTATTATGGTAATATAGTTTTGTTTGGTAACGGTATCGGCGGTGTATTGATTGTAGGCGATGAGCGTTATGGTATAAATGCCGGGGCTTTGGTAAGATACCACTGGATTTTGCAAGGGGCTGTTGACAAAGTTGCCGAAATCCCAAACCCAATGATTGGCATTTCCGTTACTAAGATCGGTCAAATGAATTGCTTCGCCTGGGCGGGCAATGAGCGTATCGGCCTTAAAATTGGCCAGTATCGGAGGAACTACTTTGATATAATTTTCTTTGATTTCGGCATTGGTGCTGTCGTTGCGGCTTACGGTGAGTGCGACGGTAAAATCGTCGGCAAACGTATACTTGTGCGAAGGGTTCTGCAAGTTTGAGGCAAAGCCATCGCCAAAGGACCAGTTCCAGGCCAGGGGGTCCCCTTTCGAGAGATCGGTAAAGTGCAATAATTTGCCACGGATAGCAATCGTTGTATCCACGGTAAACTCAGCGTCCAGGCTGTCGCGCACCGTGATAAAGGCCTCCTTGGTTTCGCTATCGACTTGCAAGACATCGGCAATTTGCAGGCTCACCGAGTAAGTCCCGCTTTGGGGATAGGTGTATGTAGGATTTTGCTGGTTGCTGTGCCCACCATCGCCAAAGTCCCACAGCCAGGTGTCGGGCTGGCCTGTCGAAAAATCGTAAAACTCCACTTCCAAACCCATCCATGCCCATGGTGTGTTAGCTACAAATTCAGCATCCAACGGCTCGAGTATCTCGATGTAGCTGGGGATACTAATGCTATTCGTTTGATACGGCGTACTTACCGTTAACGAAACCGTAAAGCTTCCAAACTGGCTATACGAAACTCCGGGGTTTTGCTCACTGCTTGTTGCACCATTACCAAAATCCCAATTCCAGGATGTAGGATTCCCTAGCGAATTATCGGTAAAAAATATGGTGTCGTCAATCACCGCCAGCGATTTATCAGCCGTAAAGTCGGCTTGCAGCGGTGTTAAAATCTCGATATAATTCGTTTTCGTTTTGATGGCATTTTGTGTGCCTTTTTGTATAAATAATGAAACGGTATAATTGCCAGGATTTTCGTAAATATGATTTGGATTTGAAGCAAAGCTCAGGGTATTGTCGCCAAAAGTCCACAGCCAATTGGTGGGCTCACCCAGCGAAAGGTCGTTAAAATGGATACTGCCGTTGGGGAAGGCCTTGGTGGTATCTGCGCTAAACTCGGCTACCAGGGCTTGGGCAACAGATATGTAATTTTCCTTTTCCAGCGTATTGGTGTAGGCGCCACTTACAATTTCCAGGCTCACAGTGTAAATACCCGGGCTTTGATAAATATGCTGTGGGTGTTGTAGTGCCGAGCTTTGTCCATCACCAAAGTCCCAGTGCCAGGAATCGATGGTGGCCCCATTATTTACCGATTGGTTGGTAAACTGCACCGTGAGCGGGGATAAACCATTCAAAGGGGTGGCGGTAAAATCCATCGATATCGGCGAAATGTATTTTACCTCGAAGGCCCCATCCCATAAGATGGGCGGTGCATTAATTTGCAGAGCATTAGCGGTATTAAAGACACGCTGCACCGAGTCCAGCTCTGCCTGGCCGTTGTACCAATACAAGTCGTACACGCCCTTCTTATCAAAACCCGGCTTAATGATTCCCTGCGACACCGGCTGCGGCGTGCCAAACTGATTGATGTACGACCAGTTGTAGCGCCGGTTTTGCATCCAGCCAGCGGCATAGTCCTCATTTTTCAAAACAAAAGTCCGCAACATGGGCGCGTAATTCCCAAACTCGTATTCGCCCACCCGCAATATTCCCGTGCCCGAATTTTCAACTCTAATCTCGTGAATGCCGGCAGGAACAAAAATCGTATAGGTATTGTTTGAACCCACACTCTGCTCATAAACCGTATTGCCATCAATTTTAACTTTCAACTTCGAGAAATACACATCTTTGGTATGCACTTTAAATTCGCCATTCCGGGTATAGTTAACCTTGAAGGTAGGCGGGTTTTTACGGCCATTAAAAAAGCTGCCATATAAATATCGTCCCAAATACAAATCGGTAGGATACATAAATCCACTTGGCTCGTAATGAAAATAATTTTCAGGAGCTTTTCCATTCTCGTTGTTATAGCCGGGAAAAACTGAGATATTATCGTTGGCTATTGATGTACTGAGAGGAACAGCCGGCTGGAGCTGCCCAAAGTCGGCATCGATAAGCTGCATAAAATCGGATATCGGCTCCAGGTAATCGAAGAGATTGTTGGGATACAAATAATTATCCCAGTACCACGACATGGCCGAGGCCGCCGAGCCTGAAAACATGGAAGCCCACGCCGAGTTATGAAAGGCAATGCCCTGGGGATCGAGTGCCAGGATTTCATCGATGTTGTGCCCCAGGGAAAATTCGCCCACGTAAAAGGGTTTATTCCAGGTGGTGATGTAATCGTTGGACATGTTGTAAATCGCCATTTCCAGATCGGGAATAAAATCGTAAACATGCGCCTGGCTAATGCCGGTGTTGTAGTCGTTCCAATAATAGGGGTCGTGCTGCGGGATGGCATAGCCCGCCGACAGCGGACGTTGGTAAACATCGAGGCTGCTCATGTAGGTATTCATGGTTGTAAGCCACGAAAGGGTTTGATTATAATAATCGTTGTACAGGCCGGTGTTGTCGGCTTCCGAGAGATGCTCCCAGGCAGCCACCTGCGGCGACCAGCCCCAGCGGGCATTGATATATCTTAGTTTTCGCTTGTAATACTGGATGGCGGTCGGGTTAGTAAAAAAGTCCTGTGGATTGGGGCAGGGGCCGCCATTATCATCGTTGTAGGGGTTTACCTCCCAGCCGGTCCAAGAGTTGGTTCGCAGCTCATCGTGAATCATCGGATTCAGGGTGGTATAAATATTTTTTTCGGCCAGTTGATCCATCACCCAATCCAAGACCCAGGCGCGATCCATGCGCTGGGTGTAATTGCCCAGACCTGTTCCCGTCCATTCGATTTCAAAAATCCAGGGTGCCATGGTGAGTTTTGTAAAATCACCGCCATTTTCGGCCAGCGCATTAATCCAATCCTCGTAGGCTGCCCATCCGTCCCACCACCACTGGAAAGCCAGATTGGTGCCTAATCCGTGGAAGGTTTCGCCATTGTCGTACACCATTTTTGCCCCACTGCGTTTTACAAAACCCTTGTGCTCCGAAGCCACGCAGGTAAACTGCATGTTGGCCGAAGTCGTCGTTCCGCTGGCATCGCTAACTTTTATATAATAAGTCCAAAGCCCGGTTTGGTTAGGCGCAAAGCGAATCCTCCAGCCGGGTGATCCTATTGGAACAAGTACGTTGGGTTGGGAAACTTCGTAGTTTTGATAATAAAAACCATCCATAAAATATTGTTGGCCGCCGGGCGAAACAAAAACACCCTGAAGGCTAAGCTGCCCATAATCGAAGGGATTGCTGAAAATGGCCGACAGGCTCACGCTCAATTCCAGTTTATCATAACGGGCGATTGTAGTGCTGTTCGGATTTATGGTATGAATTACCGGTAAAGCCAAAACCTGCCCTTGCCCAAATCCGAGTAGCATGATTACTATTCCAAAGCTAATATGTCGTAAAAGTTCTTTCATCAAAAATTTGTTAAAGACGGCATTACACTAACGCCAAAAACCATTTCAAAGTTCGGCCATTTTTCGTAAAAAAAGCACGAAACAGTATTAACAAATTTCAGGGACTAAGGATTGGAACAAATTGTAAAAAAGTGGGTTTTTTAAAAGCCGCTAATGAATTTTTCTTTGTGTTTCTTGGTGCTTTTGCGCTTTCGTGGCCAGGTGGAAAAAAGCAGCCAGGATTCTAAATTAACTCACACAAAGCGGCGCATCAACAGACCATCGTAATATTCTCCATCAAATTTTGTATCCCTGGCCAGTGTGGCCAGCCTGTCGAAACCCGTGCTTTCGTATAATTTTATCGCACCAAAATGGTCGGCGCGTACCATCAGATAAATGATTTCGATAATGCCCTCGGTTTTGGCTCTTTGCAGGGTAGCCTCGGTAAGTTGCCTGCCGATGCCCTTGCGGCGTAGATTCTCAACAATCCCCATGTTGAGAAAAGCCGTGTGGCTAAGTCGCGTTTCGGTGCGTGCTTCGATAACAAGATAGCCCACCGGACGATTATCAAGCATTGCTACCAGCAAAAATGAACCCGGCTGATTGAGCATTGCGTTGTAGTGAAAATCGAATTGTCGCACCCCGGGAAATTTACGGTCGAAGTCATCGCTCATAAAGCCCGAGCTTAAATAAACATGCCGCACGATGGCATACAATTCGCCCGGATTAAAATCGTGAAACTGCCGGATGGTAATATCTGTTTTCATATTAAGTATCAAATTTTATTGTTTTTTTTAAATCAATTGGGTCATTTATGTGGGTGTAAAAATAAGGGAATTATTCATGGTGCTTTTATAAAATGATTATTATAAAAAAGCGTGTCGCCCTGCAATCGGTAAACATCCATGCCTGCGGCGGTAATCAGCAGATCATCGGCGGTGAGGCCGGCCTTCGAGTTTTCTTTGCCCTTGCTAACGATGTAAACATGGCTTTGCGCCGATCGCACCGAAAACTCCCCTTCCACCAACGACCAGTCTCCAAAAATTACCTCGCTTTGGTCAGGGAAAAAGGTGGTGCTGTACCACTGGTTTGTTGCCGGATTGTATTCTTCCACCAAAACCCGGAACCACAAGTTCAAGGCATCTTTTTCTCCATTAAACATCCACAAACTAAAATCATATTTTTTACCTGTTTCAAAAGTGCCCGGAGCAAATTCGGTAAAGGTGTTCTTGCCTTTTTTGATGCCCTGATAAGCTCCCTTGCCCCGAAATGCAAGTGTGGATTCCCGGTTTTCAAAATCGTTGTAGTAAAAAAACCGGGATGAATCGGAGAGCAAAAAACTGTTTCGCTGGTGCAAATTTGGTTTTATCTTCTTAAATACATCAAAATATTCATTGGCCGTATTGGCAAACAAATCGGAATAATCCAAACTAAAAAGTGAAAGCTCATCGAAACTACCAACAAATTTGGCCTTCTCTAAAAGCTGACTTTCGTAGCTTGTCAAAGTACCCGGGCTGCGGATTATCAAGAAGGGTTTGGAATTAGGCATGTCGGGCTTGATGGCTTTGGGATAAAATGCCGGCGAAATCATTTGCACGATTTTCTTGCTTGCCTCCACCGGCGTGCGCGTAAGGATTGCGCATAAGGTAGGTATTGCCGTGTGATACGAAAAAATAAGCGAATTGCGCACCGAAGCATCCTGGCGTGGACGTGCGTAGCTTTCGGACCCAGAATAGTAAAAGGGCAGGGCGATGATGGCCTGATAATCGATGGGATCGACAGCCTGGATAGCCTTTTGAAAATAGGTGGGTAAATAGTTTTTATTAAACCAGTTTTTAGCTTGCGCGATATTTTTAGAAACCCTTTGATGATAAGGCAATCCTTCGATAACATTAAATAATATAATAGCAGTAATCAGCGCAAGTACCAGCTTTGGCTTTTTACTTTGAATTAGCAAACGCTGTAATACCGCAGCTTCGAATATTAAAAAAGAAAAATAAAAAGGCCAGGCAAAGCGACCGGTGGCGCGAAACTGCTTTACAAAGGGAAACCAATCCAAAAGCACCGGAAACTGCTTGAAGGGAAAAGCCATGGCAAAAAGCAAAGCAGCGAACGATGCGAGCAGCATTATGTTGATACTTTTGTTAGGAAACCAAAACCGCTTGAAGTGGATAAATCGTTTTTTGGTCAGGCTGGCAAAAAATGAGATGATCAATATCAAAACCATCACCGTACCGGCAAAACCCACATAGCTCCAGGCCTCCCATTCCAGCTTGATGCTGTTGGCGGTGAGTTTATTTAGCAGTGGGCGCAGGGGCGGATGATGGGGCACAAAAACATCGTCAAACTCGGCATTGTAAAGGAAAAATCCCGATGGATTGTCGGTGCGCCCTACATAGTTATCCGTAAAGAGCAAAAAGGAATAATAGAAGACAAATGGCAGGATAACAGCAAGGCAGGCCAAAAGAACCTTTCGGAAAGTGCTGCTATCTTTTTTATCAATAATTAATTTGAAAAACACAAACAAAATCAGAAACATCAAAATAATCACACCCAAATAAGCATGGATGGAAAGCCAAAAGAGATTATTGATAAACAAAAGCACAAAGTATTTTATGGATGATTTGTGCTGATAAAACCTTAGAAGCAGCAATAGCGAAAGTGGAATAGCCAAACTATACGAAAGTGCGTAATGCCCTTCGAGCCTGAAAATTTGCGGGGCAAGCAGTGCCATCGAAATGGCAATCGCCATCGAAAGCCAGGAGCTAATCTTCACCTCGCGCAAAAGAAAATAAGCCACAATGAAAGTTAAGAAGATGGCCGCTATCATCAAAAGATTAAGGATGCCGATGGAATGATTGCGAAAGAAGGGAAAGTAACTACAGGCAAGTTTAAAACTGTTGGCAAGGACGGGATGGCAATCGGTATAAAAAATATGTTCGCCGTAAGGGTAATTCATACCCTCGAAGGTCATCATGCTGGAGTCGTTGCTGATATGATGGGCGTAGGTAAAATAGTTTTTGATACCATCGCCCGAATTGCTGAACAAATAAGCATCGGGATTGCGCAACACAGATCCGTAAAAAATAACAACGATCAAAAGGGCAAAGGCGACAAGACTTAGCAAGGGAAGGTTTTCGTGTAATTTTAATTTTGAGGGTCTGCTCATCTTTTATCCATTTTATTGCAAAAGTCGTAATTATTCAATTTCTTTGCGAAGATATTTTACAAAAATAAATTATTCGACGATGATCACCATTTATCATAATCCCCGATGCAAGAAATCGCGGGCAGGCCTGGCGAGGATGGAAGAGAAGAAACGCGATTTTGAAATCAAAAACTACATCAAAGAAGGGATAAGCCCCGACGAACTCCGCGATGTGCTGGTGAAACTTCATCTTGCACCGCAGGAAATGATTCGCACGCAGGAAGCCTTGTACAAAAGCGATTTCAAGGGCAGAAACTTTACCGATGAGGAATGGATAAAGATTATGGCCGAAAATCCTAAGCTGATCAAACGCCCCATCGTGGTTCATCGCTACAAGGCCGTTTGGGCCGATCCACCCGAAAAAATGGATGTGCTTTTTTAATTCACCAACAAAACCCAAAACTTATGTCGTACCCCTACCAGCCCCCGGATTATTTTAATATTGATGACTTGCTTAGCGACGAACACAAAATTGTGCGCTCGTCCATTCGCGACTATATCACCCGCGCCATCGTTCCCATCATCGACCAGGCGGCACACGAGCATCGCTTCCCGAAACAAATTTTTAAAGAGCTGGGAGAATTGGGTGCTTTTGGTCCCTTTATCCCCGAGGATTATGGCGGTGCCGGCATGGATCATATTGCTTACGGCCTGATTATGACCGAGCTGGAGCGCGGCGATTCGGGCATCCGCTCCACAGCCTCGGTGCAAAGCTCGCTGGTGATGTATCCGATATTTACCTTTGGCAGCGAAGCACAAAAGCGAAAATACCTGCCCGCCCTTGCCGCAGGAGAATTGATTGGCTGTTTCGGTCTTACCGAGCCAAACCACGGCAGCGACCCCGGCAGCATGGAAACTACCATCCGCGACAAGGGCGACCACTACGTGCTGAATGGTGCCAAAATGTGGATTACCAACAGCAGCATTGCCGACATCGCCGTGGTGTGGGCCAAAGATGAGCAGGGAAAAGTAAGAGGTCTGATTGTGGAAAAAGGGCAAAAAGGGTTTTCGGCTCCCGAAACCCATCACAAATGGTCGCTGCGCGCTTCGGTTACCGGCGAGCTGGTTTTTGATAATGTAAAAGTAGCCAAAGAAAATATCTTCCCCGAAATAAGCGGCCTCAAAGGCCCCTTGATGTGCTTGAACTCGGCAAGGTACGGCATAGCCTGGGGCGCGATAGGTGCCGCTGCCGACTGCTACAACACCGCTCTAAAATATTCGCTGGAGCGCAAGCAGTTCGGAAAGCCCATCGCCTCATTCCAGCTTCAGCAGAAAAAACTGGCCGAAATGTTGACCGAAATTACCAAGGCACAACTTTTGGCTCTCAGGCTTGGTCAACTCAAAAATGAGGGTAAGGTCACACCGGCACAAATATCGATGGCCAAGCGCAACAATGTAGCCATGGCTCTGGAGGTAGCCCGCGATTCGCGCCAGATACTTGGTGCTATGGGCATCACAGGAGATTTCCCGATTATGCGCCACAGCATGAATCTGGAATCGGTAATCACCTACGAAGGTACCCACGACATTCATCTGCTCATCACCGGCCACGACATCACCGGTATTGCGGCTTTTGAATAAGGAAGAAAGCCTACAGTTGGCAGTCCAGAAAAACCAGAAATCTATTATCGATAATCTAAAATCTTATATTTTCCTAAATGTTATTTTAAGGACAGACACTATGCAGTGTCTGTCTTTTTAGTAAGGTATTTGAATTATGAATTGCCCTGTCCTTTAGGGCAGGGTTTAAATTGGAAAGATGAAAACCCCGCAATTTCGCTACGCCTGCGGCATTGCGAAATTGCGGGGGCTATTGGCAAGCTCATTTTTCCCCGGGTTAGCCTTCGACAAGCTCAGGCTGTAAGCCGGGGCAATTCAACGCATCGACTTTATGGACAGACATTATGTAGTATTCAATTCATAACGGTCAGCGGGCAGTGAGCTTGCCGAACTTTAGCGGCCAGTGAGCTTGCCGAACTTTAGCGGGCAGTGAGCTTGCCGAACTGCACATTACGCATCAGGCCGCTGTATTTGGTGCGCTTGACGGCAGATTTTTTAAAAATAATGCTGAAATCTTCTTCGGATAAATTTTCCCAACCCATCTTTTTCATGGTTTTTAGTTTGGGATGCGGCTGAAAGGCTGGTTCCTTGTGTGCTTTGGCAAAACGGTTCCAGGGACAAACATCCTGGCAGATGTCGCAGCCAAAAATACGATCGTTGAACTGGCCTTTAAAAATTTCGGGGATGGCCTCGCGCAATTCGATGGTGAGATAGGAAATACATCGGCGGGCATCAATTTGGCCGGGAGCAACGATGGCAGCGGTGGGGCAGGCATCGATGCAGTTGCGGCAGGCACCGCACAAGTCCGTTACTTTGGGCTGGTCGTATTCCAGCCCGAGGTCGCAAATAATCTCGGCCAAAAAAAAGAAAGAGCCTGCTTTAGGCACGATAAAGTTGGCGTTTTTGCCTATCCATCCCAGGCCGGCACGCTGTGCCCAGGCACGTTCAAGCACCGGAGCTGAATCCACAAAGGCGCGTGCATGAATTTCCCCGACCTTTTCCTGTATCTGTGAAATCAGTTTTTTTAGCTTGTCTTTGATCACAAAATGATAATCGGTGCCATAGGCGTATTTTGATAGGATGTAATTGTCTTTTTCAGGAAGGTTTTCCTCAGGATAGTAATTATACAAAAAAACCAAGACCGACTTTGCGCCTTCCATGAGCTTGCGCGGGTCGAGGCGTTTGTCGAAATGATTGGCCATGTAGTCCATTTTGCCATGCAGCCCTTTTTTTAGCCAACGCTCCAAGACCGGGGCTTCCGCTTCCAAAAAGTCGGCCCGGCTAATTCCACAGGCATCGAAACCCAGCTCACGCGCCTGTCTTTTTATCCATTTCGAAAGTTCAGTTTTATTCATAATGGCTGTTCTGCTTGAGTTTTAATATTAAAAATAAATAGTGTTCAATTAAAGTGTTGAGATTTCTCCCGGTAATACTCCGCTTCGTTCGTGTCATTTCGACCGAAGGGAGAAATCTCATATCCAGACGATTGCGAAAACATGTCATTGGTAATACCGCACGTGCGGCAAGGAATCTCATTTCTAATAATCCCGATATTTTAATTTTTCTGAACACTAATGATTAAAAATTTATCCGTCAAGCACCCGGATATCATACCTTTTTGCCAAACACCCGATCATACATCACAATGCTGCCTGCCACCGCAACATTGTAAGATGTCCGTATCATGCCTTCGAGGGAGACGATAGCCTGGCATTTTTCGATGACCTGCGCTGGCAAACCGTAATCTTCGGCACCCAAAAGATAAACAGCCTGCGGTGGATGGTCGAAGGCGGATAAGGCGATGCTATCCTGCTCGATGCCTATCAGCAGCGAGCCACTGGGACGGTTTTGAAGAAAGGTATCGAAATCGGCATAGTTTCTCAAAGGAATATGCCGGGGAACCTGAAAGGGGTCGGAGGCTTGCTTTTTATATCGTTTGCCAATGGTAAACACGCCCGCAGCCCCCAACTGATAAGCAGTGCGCCAAAGCGTTCCCATATTTTCTGCTGTCTTGGGTTGATAAATCCCTATCTCGAAATACGACATTGTTTATTTTTATTTTGAATTGAAATCGTAATTATTGACAAAGGTATTAATAAATAGAATTGGGGGGGAGATAGCAGGCAGTACCGAGCTTCGCTGGTGCTTCCAAGAAAATTACGAAAATCGAAGGTTTTCTATTTTCGGGAGATGGAGACGCGCAACTTGCGCGTCTGTACCGAATCCGTTGTGTAAAGTAGTGATGAGTATTAGTAAATGAGGTGCGTCTTTCTTTAATGAGGATTTTTAAAAATTATATTTAGCCGCCAGCACTGCTATCTTTTCAGCCTGAAAGGCTGGCATATCAAAGCATTAAACCGCTTCCAATAAACACCGGCAGGCCGAAGGTCTGTTACAGCTAAAACATCAAAACCTCTGGCTGACTATTGGGAGCTGATGAAAATCAAATGATAATATTTCGGTGCTCCGCACCTTAGTCTCACCTCCTTCCTAATCACTACAAATATTGTCGGTGCTCTGCACCTCTTACGTTACTATTAACCATCAATTACTACCAATTCCCACGCACCCCCTCAATTCCCTTTAGGGGAGTCCAGCCCAAACACCTGCACGATGAAGTCAAGTCAATACGAATTCAAATGTTCGAATCAGTAATCTTCACTATCAATTACCACCAATAACTCCCAATGACCATCAATTACGCGAAGCAAATTACAATCAATTACGCGAAGCACATTACTACCAATTACTCAAAACCAACCATTCTAAAATATTTTTGAAAGTTCTTGGCAATTCTAAAAAAAATTTAACTTTACAGCCTAAAATTAGTATGGCAAATGAAAAATAATTTACTCATCATTTTAGGTATGTTACTGCTGAATTTTCAGGCTTTGGCGCAGGAAAAAACAGTAAGCGGCGCGGTCAGGTCTTCGGCTGAGCAGGAAGCACTCCCCGGTGTTACCGTACTTATCGAGGGTACGCTAACGGGCACTGTTACCGATATAGACGGTAAATACAGCCTTTCGGGTTTAACTAAAGAAAGCGTCCTGGTTTTTAGCTTTATCGGCTACCAAACCGAAAACATAACTGTGGGAAACCAGACTACCATTAATGTTGACCTTACCGAAACGGCCAGCCAACTCGAAGAGTTTGTGGTAACAGCACTGGGTGTTACGCGCCAAAAACGCGAAATTGGTTACTCCACCGAGAAGATTGACTCGGATGTGTTAACCGAATCGCGGGCTCCCAACGTTTTGAATGCCATTGCGGGGCGAGCTGCCGGAGTGCAGATTTCGCAAAGCGATGGCGTGGACGGTGGAACCACACGCATCGTCATCCGGGGCAACAATAACATTGGCTCGGATAACCAACCGCTTATCGTGGTAGATAACATGCCCCTGGAAAACCTGCCCGGCCTCACCAATATTGGTCGCGGCGTGGACTGGGGTAGTGCCATCAACGATTTGAACGCCTTCGATATCGAGAGCATGACCCTGCTCAAAGGCGGTGCGGCTTCGGCCTTGTACGGCTCGCGCGGTGCCAACGGCGTGGTGCTTATCACCACCAAACGTGGAAGCCATCGCAAAGGCATAGGGGTGAGCTACAATGTGGATCACAAAATTACCAGCCCCTACCGTTACCGCGATGTGCAAAATGTGTATGGCCACGGAGGTCCCATTTCGTTAACACCTCCGGGCTTCCCCATGTCGGGCGATACCCTCCTTTACCCCGGTATTTACAGTAACGAAAATCTGATTATCAACCAGGATGGCGAAACCTCAAGTACCTCGGAAGAGTTTGGCTACTATGGCTCCTCGGTTTCGTGGGGCCCTAAAATGGAAGGTCAGATGGTGAAATGGTGGGATGGCGAAATGCGTGCCTACTCGCCACAGCCCGACAACCTGAAGCTGCCTTTTAGCGAAGGCTATACCACCACACACAATATTGCGGTTACCGGCGGTGGCGACAAGGGAACACTGCGTGTGTCCCTCACCCGTCAGGATAATAAGCCCATTATCGAAAACAGCAAGTTCAACCGAACCACCATCAATCTGGGTGCAAACCTTATTGTGAGCGAAAAACTAAAGGTGGATCTCGCTATATCGTTTATGAACTTCAAGCGGCTCAACAGCCCGATGCTTGGCGAAGACCCCAACTCCTTCAGCAAGGGTTTGCTCTATTCGTGGCCGCGTAGCTATCAGGGCATCGACAAGACAAATTATGCCAATGCCGATGGCTCACAAAATCCCCAGGAAGGCTATCCTTTTTCTTATCTCAACTCCGATTTGTGGTGGAATTATTATTACAACAACACCAATCTCGACCGCGACAAATATACCGGCGTGCTTTCGGGCTAATTCTTTTTTTGGAGTGCTATTATTTTGAGAGGGTTTATATATTTGCTA
>CAZGAO010000073.1:0-26246 GCA_964523795.1 uncultured Lentimicrobiaceae bacterium | reverse complement strand
TTTATGGTAACAACAGTAATGCGCGAGGTAACCCTTATCGTAACCATCGTTCCTCCGGAAGCTACCGAAGTACAAAAGCTGGAAAAAAAATCGCTGGTGAGCTACATCTACATAGGCGAACCCAAAAGGTCGAATTTGTATGGCTCCAAGCCCCGTATCCAGCTTAACGATCAGTTTGCCCGGGTGGTTGATATTCCAGCCTTTATTACCTCCGAACGCCAGGCGCGTAAGGAAGAAGAAAGACGCTATATCACCACATCGCTCAAAGTGGATCAGAATATCCGCATGGGCATCGTTACCGATGTAAAGCAAGAACTAAGAAAATCAGGAGCTTTCAAAATTAACTACTCCACACGTAAAGTGGGTAAAATTAATTTTGGGAAATTGTATTGATTTTTTGTTTTTATGGTTAATAAGTTTTGAAAGGAGTGCTGATTCAGTGCTCCTTTTTCTTTTTATTAAAAGTATAAAAATTTAAAAAAGATAGGGAGCAGATAAGGCCATTTTCTAAATCATTTGTTAATTTGTATTGTTTTATTTCTATCTTTTATTAACTTAAAAAAATACCATCATGAAATCTTTCATTACTTATTTATTAATCTTTATATATTTTGGAAGCATATCTTGCTCGCAAGCAGTTTTTTCGCAAGACCAAAATAAGACTGGAGAAACCACCAAAACATTTTCCCTTCAGTTTGCCGCTCCAGATGCTATCGAGCGTTCGTCATATTCTCAAATCGATTGGGCTAAAGGAAGCGTGGCTTATGGCAATAATGTGTGGAATAACAAGCTTTATAGCTTGCAATATGAAGATACGCTGGCAAGCCAAGTAATAGGAAACTTAAACACCCAAGCCACCAGCGGCGATTTTCATCCTGAGGATGACCAGCATTTATATACCATCGATATTATCAGCAATATGCTTCGCAAGATCGATATCAGCAACGCATCATCTGAAGCAGTAGTGCAAGTCCCGATACCCATCGAAGGCGGGATATGGAGCGTTTTGGCCATCCATCGCCTTAGCGGCGAGTTTTATGGAGTAGCCACCAATGGCCTGGTGTCCAATGTTTACCAAATTGATACCACGGATGGCTCGACCAATGTAGTTTTTGCAACGGGTCTATCGGCGGTAATCAGCGGCACCTTCGACAATATGGGAATCTTATGGTTTTTTGATATTGCGGATGACAATATTTATAAACTCAATATCAGCACCCTGGATTTTGACCTGGTGGGTGCTGCCGGTTTTGATGGCGATTCGCCCCAGGGCATGGCTTACGATGTATCGGCTGACCAAATTTATTTGGCTGCCTACGAAAAAAACGAAGGGCCACAGTTGCGCCTTCTGAATCGCGAGACTGGCAACGCAAATTTTCTGGCTGATCTGCCTGGCGAAACTACCGCCTTTGGTTTCCCGGGAAGCCTGCCACTAATCAGTCAAACGCTAAACCTGCCAGCAGGATGGAGCGGCATTTCGAGCCATATTGTACCCGCCAATCTGCAATTATCCGAAATGCTTTTGCCCATCACTGGCCAGTTTGTAATGATGCAAAACAGTGAGGGAAACATGTATTGGCCACAGCAAAGTATTGCCACACTGCAAAACTGGAATCCAGCACAGGGTTATTCGATATTTATGAGTGAAGCTGCCAGCCTTACCATCAACGGAATGGATGCCGAAACCATAGGCGTTCCAATCCGCCAGGGATGGAACATGATACCTGTGCTAAGCTCAGAACCTTATGCTGTTGACTTGCTTTTTGAAAACTTCGAGGGATTGGTCATAGTAAAAGATATAGCCGGAACAGGCGTTTACTGGCCCGAATTCACCATCAACACCATTGGTGATCTATTGCCAGGCAAGGCCTACTATCTATACTCGACACAAGAAGGGGAGATCAACTATTAAGATGGGCTTATGAATCGTACAGGCTAACCTGATAATTGTTTTAGCGGGCATCTATGTAAAATTTTATAGCTTTGACACCAATTGAAGTTTCAGAAATTATTGCTAATAAAACAAAACCAGAAAGCCAAATTGATGCCCACGCGATTTATAAAAATAGTTGTTTTTTTTCTGCTATTGGTTTTGAATTTGCAGGTGGGTGTAGCCCAGGAAAAACCTGCTAAAATTGATTCGACCAACATCTATGATAGAATCGAAGACTACTCCAAACGAAGTAAGTTTACCAATTTTATCTATGGCTTGATATTTCAATCCAGCCCTGAAAAGTCAAGCAAAGAACCCTCAGTCAAAAAACACTCGGGGCAATCCTACGCGGGCTTCGAGGGCAAAACCATCCGCAATATCCGCATCGAAGTACTCGATCCCTTTGGCTACTCGATGGATGATACCCTGCGCGTAAATCGCAATTTCCTGACAAAAACGGGAAACACCCTCCACATCAAATCCATGGATATGACCATTCGCAATCTTTTGCTTGTGCGCGAAAACCAGGATTTCGATTCGCTGCTGGTGGAGGAATCGGAACGCCTGGTGCGCAAACAGGAATATGTGCACGATGTCGCCTTTTATTTCTCGAATACTTTACCTGACTCTGACTCGGTGGATATTTTTATTCGCGAGCTGGACAACTGGAGTCTGCTTCCCCGAACCAATTCAAGCCTGGGCAAGCTAAACATCAACCTTGTCGAAAAGAACTTTGTGGGTCTGGGGCACCGTTTCACCAACGATTACACCTGGTATCATGGCACTGGCGATAACACGTACCAAACCAACTATTTCATTCCCAATATCCGCAACACCTACATTACCGCCAACTTCGACTATGCACGGGATCGCGAAAACAATTACAGTCAGAGTTTTTCGCTCGACCGCAGCTTCTTTTCTGCCTACACCCGATGGGCTGGCGGGGTGCTTTTTGGTCAGCAGATGCGCAAAGATTCCATGCGCGATGCACAATCTTATTATCAAAACTTCCGACTTAAATTTAACAAGCAGGATTATTGGCTGGGATATGCCATCCCCTTATCTATGTTCAAAAACGAGTCGTTGAGAAGCACCAGCCTTATCGCCACCCTTCGCTATTATCGCGAGCACTACCTCAATCAGCCTGTTGAAAGCCTGGACACTTTAAACCTTTATTCTAACGAGCAATTTTTTATGGGCAGCCTGGGGATTTCAACCCGGAAATATGTTCGCGACCACTACATTTATAATTTCGGCCTTACCGAGGATGTGCCTGTGGGCAAATATTACAATATCACGGGCGGCTATCAGCGAAAGCGAAATTATGGACGTACCTATCTCGGGGCGGGCTTTTCGTTTGGCAATTACCACCCATGGGGCTATCTGAGTTACACCCTGCAATCCGGAATATTTTTGCGTTCTGCAAATGTCGAACAAGGGGTTGTTAGCACAGGTTTGCACTATTTTACACGGCTCTTTGAACTGGGATCCTGGAAAATGCGACAATTTATCAAGCCCCAGCTAACCCTCGGCATCAATCGCTTTGTTAGCGATAGCCTTACATTGAGCGGAGAGGAAGGTCTGGATGGTTTCAACAGCACCTCGGTTTCGGGAACCAGCCGAATAACCCTTGGCCTGCAAACCCAAATGTACGCACCCTGGAATTTGCTGGGTTTTCGCTTTGGCCCCTATTTTACCATTTCGCTCGGTATGCTTGGCGATGAGGAAACGGGCTTTCGCAAGAGCAGGGTCTATTCCCAAATCGGGCTGGGTCTTTTGGTTAAAAACGATTTTCTGGTCATCAATACTTTTCAAATATCCCTGTCCTATTATCCCACCATACCAGGTGTTGGACAAAATGAATTTAAATCGAATGCCTTTAAAACCACTGATTTTGGCTATCAGGATTTTGATATTGGAAAACCAGCAGTTATTGGGTATGAGTAAGAAATGAGTTTGTAGTTTGATGTTTCTAGTTAAAAGTTTCGAGTTAAAAGTTTCGAGTTGCTTTCAACAACTTTAGGCACTTGTAACTTGACACTTTAGGCACTTGTAACTTGACACTTTGGGCACTTTCAAAGTTCTAATGGAATTTTAATTAAAAATACAAATCCCGCTCGCCCTGCTTAATGCGTTGAATGCGCTTTTCAAGCTCATCCAAACGGTCGAAGCCGTGCAACTCTTTTTTATTTTCTTCGATTACCTTCCAGCCTTTTTTGGCTACCTCGTCCGTGGCATAATCTTCCAGATATTCGGCCAGGGTAAGTATGGCGTTGGGTGTGCAAAAGCGTTTGATAAATCCGGGTACCGAAAACTCCATAAAGTGTTCGCCGGTGCGACCCAAACGATAGCAGGCTGTGCAGAAGGATGGGAGGAATCCTTGATCGAGCAAATCGTCGATTACTTCGCCCAGCGAGCGAGGGTCGTTGATGCGGAATTGCTCCTTGTTAAGGTTTTGCTCTTCGTTTAGCGAATCAGAATAAGCCCCAATTTCGAGCTTGGTGCCACCATCGATTTGCGACACACCAAAGTGCATCACCGCGTTGCGCACGTTTTGATTTTCGCGGGCTGTAAGAATCATCCCGGTATAAGGCACCGCCAGGCGCAGGATGGCCACCAGCCGAATGAAGATGTCATCGTCAACAGCATATTTTGGGTCGATGTTAAATTCGGACGCATCCTTGATGCGCGGGAAACTGATGGTGTGCGGACCCACATCGTAAACGGCCTCGAAGTGGTTGGTGTGGCGCACCAGCCCCATCACCTCGAAACGCCAGTCGTACAAGCCAAACAAGGCACCAATACCCACGTCATCTACCCCGGCTTCCTGCGCGCGGTCGAGGGCGGTAAGGCGATAGTTGTAGTCTCTTTTAGGGCCACTGGGGTGGTAAATTTTGTATGCCTCGGGATGGTAGGTTTCCTGAAAAACCTGATAAGTGCCTATGCCCGCCTCTTTCACCACTTTGAAACCTTCTATTTCCATCGGTGCCGCGTTGATGTTTACACGCCGGATTTCGCCATTGCCTTTTTTTACGCTATAAACCAGCTTAACGGTATGCGCAATATATTCGGGGCTGTACATGGGATGCTCGCCATAAACTAGTATCAGTCGTTTCTGGCCGTTATCTTCCAGGGCTTCGGTTTCGTGAATAATCTCCTCGTCGGTGAGTTTGCGTCGCATGGCAAATTTGTTGGAAGCCTTAAAACCGCAGTATTTGCAGTTGTTCACGCAATGGTTGCCAATATACAGCGGGGCAAACAAAACAATGCGATTGCCATAGACTTTCTTTTTCAGCTCGCGCGCACCTGCCTTAATCTCCTCGATCAATTCGGGATCATCGGCATTGATAAGTACCGCAGTTTCTTCGAGGGTAAGGCGTTGCTTGTTGAGTGACTTGGCTATGACCTTACGCACGCGTTCTTTGTTGGGTTTTTCGGCATTCAGGTATCCCCAAAGCTCCTCAGGGTCAATAAAGGGCTTCATTTTTTCATCTGGGATGGCGCATTTTTCAGGGCTAAAAATCATTATAGTATTTGTTTACTTAATTATTCAACGAAAAAACGAAATTAAATCGAGAACTGCATAAACCCGAGTTTACATTATTGAACTTGTAGGTAAATGAAAATTTTTATTCTAAAACAAGTTGTTGCGAAAATTGCTACTCTCAAATATGAATGCTCACCTTGTATGATCCCCTGAGTCGGCTTTGCACTGGGGAAGTGATTTCAGAGCCGCTTCTCATAGTTTCTAATTTTATTTTCCTCGTAATATCAAAAATCCCCTTTCCTAATATTTCCTAATAATCAAAATTTACTACACAATAGTCCGTTACCCTGATATGCCCAAAACAAAGGGGTTTAATTTAATAAATTGAAATAATTAAAAAGTGCCTATGCCAGTAAGTTTACTCTGATTACATATTAGTTAAATCTAAAATTAAAAAGGAGTATGATTACATTTAAGGAATTAGGAGAAAACTGCCTGATAGAGCAATTCTCGGGCAATGTGGACGCAAAGGAATTTGTGTTGATGAAAAAAGACCAACTCAAAACAACCGATTATTTCAACGTTCGGGGCATTGTGATGGATCTGCGAAAGGCTAACGTTACCATTACCAAAATAAAGCTAAGGCAGTTTTTTGACTGGCTGGTGCGCAACAAGGCCATTATCGAAAACAAATCCATAGCCATCCTCACCCGCACCATGGATCAGTTGCGCTTTGGGTTTCAGTTTAAAGACCAGATGACGCAACACTCGGTGGCGGTGCAGATAGCCCAGTTTTCGAGCAAGCAGGAAGCCTACATCTGGCTCAACGAGAGCCAAAAATAATTTTTGATAGTAAATAGTGTCTGTCTTTAAAGTAACAGTTAAAAAAATATACGATTTCAGATTAACGATTTTAGATTTAAGATGTTGGTGATATTCAACACAATCTAAAATCTCCGATCGTTAATCCTCAATCTTAAATCAAAAAAAAATCGACTTTATGGACAAGCACTAATTAATTCTTTTGAAAAAGCCCGGGGGAAATTTTTTGTCCCGGGCTTTGTCATTTCGAGAGACCACTCAAATTTTTTGAGCAAAGTGAGGTAATGGGGAACGAAGCTGCCTGCCCCGACTATCGGGGACAACCTCGCCAAAGGCGAGATTGAGCGAAGTCCCGCACATGTGGAATCCCGACCCATCAGAGAAATCCCGTCTTTGCGGGGACATTTGGGAAGAGATTTCTCCCTAGATATACACATTTGCAAAAACATTTCATTGGCACCAAACACACAGCGAAACGGCGTGTTGCCGGGAGAAATTTATGATAGTTCTATCGTATAAAAAATTTATCATTCTTGCGATTAAATAAAAAACACCTACCTTAGTCCCAAATTTTGCGCGCCTTATGCAAAAGTTGGTAAGTTTCATATTGATTCTTTTCTGGTGCCATGCCGCCCATGCCACCAACGGCAATGTGCCCGAAGGCGGGCGATCGTCGGCTATGGCCGGAGCATCGGTGGCTTTGAGCGATTTTTGGTCGCTGCAAAACAACCAGGCCGGCCTGGCCTTTTACAATCACCTGGCCGCCGGAGCTTATGTTGAAAACCGCTTTCTGGTGAAAGAGCTAAGTCTGAAATCGTTGGGCATGGTGCTTCCTACTTCCTCGGGTGTGTTTGGCCTCAAGATGTCGTATTTTGGCTATGCCCTTTATAACGAAAGCAAAATCGGCCTGGCCTATGCCCGGCAGTTGAGCAAAAAAATTGCCGTGGGCGTGCAGCTCGATTATCTTCACCTTGCCTTTGGCGATAACTACGGAAAAAAAGGAGCTTTGACCTTCGAGTTGGGCGTGCTTGCCAAAGTTAACGACCACCTCAGCCTGGGAGCGCACATTTACAATCCCATCAACGCAAAGATTGCCGACTATGGCGATGAGCGTATTCCGGCCAGCATCAGGCTTGGAGCCGCTTATGCCTTTGACGACAAACTGCTGCTAACAGCGGAGGTAGAAAAAGATACCGAGTTTGATGCTGTGGCAAAGCTGGGCATCGAATACCGGATTGTTAGCGCGGTTTATGTGCGTGGCGGACTGGCCACCAATCCCGGTTTATATTCTTTTGGCTTTGGCCTGAACCTGAAAAACCTGACCATCGATTTCTCCTCAAGCATTCACCAGGTGCTGGGCTACTCGCCACAAGTTTCGATAATCTATCAATTTAAATAAATCAGCCTTTTGTGAAAAATGATTGCCGGCATAGCAATATTCTGAATGCAAGGCAAAAAGTTTGGAGCCTTGCATTTTTACTCTTATTTGGGTTAACGTCCTCGCTGTGGGCACAAGAGCAAAAAATCGGTATTAAGGAGCGCGAGGCACTGATAAGCCGGATAGAGCAAATTGCCGAACGCTCGGATCAGGAACTCGATTACACCGACTTGCTTGACGGGCTCTATTACCTGCTCGATCAGCCGATAAACCTCAACTATGCTTCGTTTGAAGATTTGAAACAGTTGTTTTTTATTAGCGATCTCCAGGCACACCGAATTATCGAATATCGAAATAACTACGGCCTTTTTGTGAGCATTTACGAGTTGCAGGCCATCGAGGGCTTTAGTCGTGAACTGATCGAGCTGATGGAACCCTTTGTAAGTTTTTCGCAGGATAAACCGGAATACAAGGAAAGCCTAAGCAAGGTGCTGAAATACGGGCGGCACGATATCTTTTTGCGTTACTCACGCATTCTCGAACAGCAGGAAGGCTACCGCAGTCTGTCCGATTCGCTGAAAGAAGAAAAGCCCAACAGCTATTACCTCGGCAGCCCCGACCGCCTTTATTTGCGCTATGGTTTTAATTACCGCAACAAGTTTAGGGCGGGCATTACCGCCGACAAAGATGCCGGCGAGGAATTTTTTGCAGGCTCACAAAAGCAGGGTTTCGATTTTTATTCAGCCTTTGCCTATGCCAGCGACCTGGGTTTTATCAAAGAACTGGTGGTGGGCGATTACCACCTTGAATTTGGCCAGGGGTTAACCCTTTGGACCGGCCTGGCCTTCGGCAAATCTTCGGATGGCGTTACCATTATCAAAAATCAACGCCGGGTGCGACCCAACACGGCGGCCAACGAAAACCTGTTTTTGCGCGGTGCGGCAGTTACCACGGCTTTTAAAAATCTTGCTTTTACCGCTTTTTACTCCCAAAAACATATCGATGCCAACATCAGCGACTACGATACGGTAAATCAGGAAATTGCCCTGGTGAGTTCCTTGCAGGAATCGGGCTACCACCGCACGAACGCCGAGATGGAAGATCGCCACGCCATCAAAGAAAACCTATATGGCATGCACCTCGAATACAGCAAAAACGCATTCAGGCTGGGAGCCACCGCCCATAAAAGCAAACTGGGCACGCCGCTGGAGCCGGGACAGCAGGACTATCAGAAATATAATTTTGCCAGCAGCGAAAACCTAAACTTCGGCCTGGATTATCAGTTTATCGTGAGCAGCTTCACTTTTTTTGGCGAAATAGCTGGAAGCGAAAATGGAGGCAAGGCATGGCTAACAGGCTTCCAGGCCAACCTGCATCCGCAGATTGCGCTCTCGGTGTTTTATCGTGATTACGGTATCAAATATCAAAACCTTTACAGCAACGCCATTGGCGAGTCGAGCAGCAATCAAAACGAACGTGGACTTTACTCAGGCATCCGCTACGATATGCACAAAAACTGGACTTTGAGTGGCTATGCCGATTATTATACTTTCCCCTGGTTGCGCTTTCGTACCGATTTCCCCAGCAAGGGGCACGAATATCTGGGGCAGCTCGAATACCGCCTGTCGCGCGATATCAACATGTATTTCAGATATCGCTCCACCCACGATGAAACCAATTGGGACGTGAGCGATAATATCAATAAAATTGGCGAAACACATAAGCAAAGTTTCCGCTTCAACATCGCATACAGCATTATTCCGGCTCTGACTCTGAAAAATCGAATCGAATATTTACAATTTGAAAATCCAGGCAAAAGCACCTCCGGTGGTTTTCTTATGTATCAGGATGTTTTGCTGCGCCCCGAAAATCTGCCCTTCGACCTTAGCCTGCGCTATGCAATTTTTGACACCGATGATTACGATGCCCGCATTTATGCTTACGAAAATGATGTGTTGTATGCTTTTTCAATCCCTGCCTATTTTTATAAGGGCAGCCGTTTTTATTTTTTAATAAAATGGGAAATTAGGGAAAGGTTGGATTTCTGGCTGCGCTTTTCGCAAACTTGGTATGCAAACAAAAACACGATAAGCTCGGGCTTGGATGAAATTGATGGCAGTAATAAGTCGGAGATCAAGATGCAACTAAGGTTTAGGTTTTGAACGCTTTGCTAAATTTATAACTCGAATTTTTTGTTCTTTTTAATATTATGCTTGTCAAACATTATGTTTGACAAGCATAATTAATTATCTTTGTGCTTATGTTCGTAAACAGAGATAAAGAAATAGTTAGGATCGATAAAGCTTTGCAAAAAAGTGAATCGCAACTTATTGTAGTATATGGGCGCAGGAGGTGCGGTAAATCTACACTTTTGCGGCACGCGCTGCCTGCAGATGCGATTTATTTTTCTGCCGATCTTAGGGAAGCTGCTCTGCAAAGAAAAGCACTTGCAAATCAGATTGAAAGAACAATAGGCGGCTTTTCTAAACCTGATTATGCTGATTGGGAAAGTTTGTTTGTTAATCTTAACAACAGTTTATCCATACAAACAACGCTTTGCCTGGATGAGTTTCCCTACCTGGTTAAAAACAGCCCGGAATTACCATCGGTGATACAAAAGTTTGTGGATCAAAAGCAAAATAACAACATTCACCTAATTTTATGTGGCTCCTCACAACAAATGATGCATAGCTTGGTGCTTGATAGTTCTGCTCCATTGTATGGCCGTAGCAGCGAGATTATGCGGATAAAGCCTATGAACATCAAAAACCTGAAAGATTACATGTCGGTATCGGCAAGGGAGGCAATTGCAGAATATGGAGTTTGGGGCGGCGTGCCGAGATATTGGGAAATACGCAAGGGAGCCACTGCCTTGGATGAAGCCATAAAACATAATGTGCTCGATCAAAATGGAATTCTCTATGAGGAGCCCGAACGATTGTTTTTGGATGAAATGCGAACCTCAGCTCAGGCATATTCCATTTTAAGTCTCATTGGTTCAGGTGTGCATCGTTTATCCGAAATTGCCGGTCGGCTTGGTAAACCATCCACACAATTGGGTCGAATGCTCACATTTCTTATCAACCAAGGCTACATTAAACGAGAAATACCCTTTGGCGAATCAGCCCGATCATCCAAAAAAAGTCTTTATAAATTGGATGACCCCTTTCTAAACTTTTATTTTACCTATTTAATCCCCAATAAAAGTCGGCTTGAGTTTGATCTGGTAGATGAGGTTTGGAATGATATAATGGGGAATTTCAATATTTATCTTTCGGCGATATGGGAAGAAATTTGCCGAAACGCCATGCCTTACCTCCTAATTGATGGCAAACGATTCAATACCGGGCAAAGATGGTGGGGAAACGGATTGGATAAAAAACCGATGGAAATTGATGTGGTAGCCGAATCGGTGGATAAAAGCACACTGCTCATTGGGGAGGTAAAATGGTCGGAAAGTGTTTCGATAAATGAGATTAATTCAGCCTTGGATAATAAGGTGAGCCGAATCCCATTTGCAAAAAACAAAAAAGTTATAAAGGCAGTCTTTGTAAAAAGCGTGAAGCAGCAATCATCAGAGGATATTTTAATTTTCACCCCTGAAGAGATCGTTAATGTTATGCCTTGACCAAAATTATGATTGGCACAAAAACAAGAGGAAATGATATCGATCTTGTATATGAAACATAAATCTTACTTGAAGTTTTTTCAATGTTGTTCAACCTACATTGGTTCAAATCCTGGCATTAGAAAAATAAGGTAATAAGGTTGGGGCTTAGGGTGTAAATCAAGGCTGCTAAGGTTAATATTCAGGAAATATGGTTTTTATTTCTTTGTTTCAAATAGCAAGTTCTCACAAACCTTATCTTTTTCCCTAAGCTTAGTACAAAGGCCATATCCCGGGTATTTCTCAAACCTTATTATCTTATTAGGCGGCATGAATGTTTACGATGGAATTGAACTAAATCGCTGAAATACAACTATCGGGTCAGGAGTTCTGATATTTCGATGTTTGGTGTTTAATGTTCCTTTTTATCTAAATTTAAAAATTTCAATCCAAGTGCTAATAGAAGAACAGAGACTGGGATTATTAAAAACTCCCATTTCAAATGGTCGATATTTTCGAATATGATTTCAAGAAACAGAACAAATAGAATAATAATAATCACTTCGGCAAGTACATTTTTTAAATGCCCAATACTTGGCACACTAATCCATTTTAATACACCAACCTTGTTCTCAATATTATTATTGTTGGAAATGAATAGTGTGAAAACTCCGTAGGCAAAAAGAAAAAGCACCAAAGCTATCAGGAAAGTATCTAAAGCTTTTAATAAATATATCGTTGCAAGATCTGCGGAATGCAACTGTGCATTCCCGCTTGGGATATAGTCAAAAAATACGATGTTAATTGCATCGTAGGTTTTCCATGCGCCAACAATAAAAAGCAATAAAGAACCTACCAAGGAACAAAAAATTGCTATTAAACTAATATAACGGAAAATGAAAAATGCTTTTCTCATAACATTAATGTTTGGCACTGTCGTATTCCGGCAATTTTATTATTTCAACACGATATTTCCTTAATACAGGGTATCTTAAATTACACCAACTTAGAAAGGCATCAGCGAAATACCCACCGAGATAGGATAGGTTTCGGGTCCCTTGCTTTTGGTGAAAAGGTTGGTGAGCGAGTAAAAACCGGTGAGGTTGACAAACTTCCAGCCAAAGCGGGCGGTTACTCCGTACCTAAAACTCTCGATGTTGGGAATGTCTTTAAATTTAACAAAAACATTGTTGTTGTTCGAGACACCCAAATAATCATCGCCCCGGTACTTGCTATGGCTGTCGATAAGGAAACCAAATTTAAACCCAACCGAAGCCCTGATGTCGTTTTTGGTGCGCAGCCTAAATTCGAGGGGAATATCAAAATAGGTGTAGGAGATTTTGTTTTTCTTGTAATCGCTGCCCGGGTAGAGCGAATTGATAGGATGGAAAGCGGAAACATTGTTGGTGTCTTCCACCACAAAGGCATCCGTTTTCAGGTTGTGCGATCCGATGCCGATACCAAAGGCAAAGCTAAAATCGCTCTTGCCCAGGCGATAGTCGTACAAACCAGAGAAGTTGACTCCGGGGTTAAAAAATTTGGCATCCACCGAATCGGGCATGTCCACATAAAAATCGTTGATAACGGTAAAGATGGCACTGAATTTCTTGCGTGTGCTTTCGTCCACATCTTGCGAAAAGCCCTGATAGGCAGTAATAAGTATGAACAGGAGTACAAAAATTCTTTTCATAAAACAGTTTGAATTTAAAATCGAATAACTAAGCACTTGTTTTCGTTTAAAGTTTACGAAAGGTGTAAACTTGTAAAAAGCGCAAATATTTTATCCCTAATTATATTTCGCCCTCGCCTATCGGTTCGAGTGTAGTCGAAATGCGGCATTCGCTCTTATTATTTTCCATATAAAACAGATAAACCGGCTTCTCGTTGCGCATCAGATCAACCATTGCCGACAAATCGCTGAAATGATAATAATAATAAAACAAGTTATAGCTTTTGTGGGCTTCGGGTAGGATAGCTCCATCGGCCAAGAAGTTGATGTAGCCCAAAAATGCGTTCTCACCGGTCATTATTATTACTGCCTTCTTGGCATTGTCGGCGTTGCACGATGAAAACATCATAACAGAATACCTTTCTATGGTTTTTACTTCGATATCACTTTTCATAGCTAATAATTTTTTGTTCATAATTTTTTAATCCATACAAAGATGCAAACTTTTATTGATTTGAGATGTACTTCGTAAAAACTTTGCGATTTCAATTTTAAAATTGCTTCGCTGATTATTTACCGAAAGGCTAATCTGGCCATGATTTCTTTCCTCTGGGCGTGATATTTTAGCGTACTTTTGCAGGCTAACACACAGCTATTATTACAGCAAGCACCTTACTAATTTTACTACTTGACCTGATTTTATGAAATTTGCATTTCCTATCCTTTTTATTTTCCTATTGCGTGTAATTAGTGTGTGCGCCTTCCCAAATTCCTTACCTGAAACCATCCTTTCGGATTCATCTCAAATTTTATTGGATAATAAAAAAACGCCGGAGGAAGACAGCATTCAAAAAGCACATTGGCAAGCTATCGAAAACACCAAAGACAGTAATAGCAATGCATCGGCACGCTTTGCTTACGGCAAATATCTGGACGACCTGGGCAAAAATGATGCTTCGCTTGCCCAAATAAAAATGGCTCTCGCGACTGCTGAAAATACTGCCAACGATTCGCTCATCGCATCCATAGCCAATTACCTGGCCTTTGTGTACTGGGTAAAGGGGGATTTTGCCACCTCCATCCAAACTTACGAAACCGGCCTGCAAAGTGCCGAACGGAGCCACGATAGCAGCACTATTGCCAAAATTAGTATGAACCTGGCCAATAACTACAACTATCTCGGTGCTTACGATAAGGCCATACAAAATGCGCTTTATGCCCTCAAAATAAAAGAAGCCGCCAACGACATGGAGCGAATTTGCTACCACTACGTTTCGATGAGTAATATTTTTAGGGAGAATAAAAATACCGCCAAATGGGAGGAATACCTCAACAAGGCCTGGCGCATGAAAGATGTGGAGGGCTGTGCCTCGCTGGGCGATTTGGCCAAGATATACAATGGCCTGGGTGGCATTGCCCGCGAGCGTGAGCGTTACGACCAGGCGCTGGCTTATTACGATACGCTGATGAGCCTGAGCCGCGAAGCCGGTTACGACCAGGGTATTAATACAGCTTTGAGCAACAGCGCGATTATTTACGAACAACGCGGCCAACTGCAAAAAGCCCTCGGCATGTCCATCGAGGCAGAGCAGTATTTTGGAAACAACACCTACGACCGTATTTTTGCCAATAACTTTAAGGCCGGGATTTATCAGGCTTTGCAAAAGCCCGAAACTGCTCTTGCCTTGCTTAATGAAAATATAAACAATGAGGAGATCGAAAGTTATTCCACCGAAAAGCTGAAATCGCTAAATCTGCTTTATGAGGTGAATTTTGCGCTGGGAAATTATCAGGAGGCCTACCGCTGGAACGAGGCTCACCGCGTGCTCGAAAATACTATTCGCGATGAAACCGTGCGAAAAACCATCGAGGAGGTAGAAACCCAGTACGAAACCAAAAAAAAAGAACAACAGATTAACCTACTCCAGGCCGAAAACAAAATCAACGGGCAGCGTGTCCGCCTTTCGCTGCTCTTTATCGGTTTTCTTGCACTGCTTGTCGCCTTAACGTTGGCCTTGCTATTTTTCAGACGCAGGCAGGCCCTTTTCCGTCAGAGTGAAATTCAGCAGCAATTGCTCCGCTCGCAAATGAATCCGCATTTTATCTTTAATGTAATGGGATCGATACAAAGTTATTTGTACAAAAACGAGCCTACGCGCGCTGCCGACTATCTTAGCCGTTTTGCCTCGCTCAGCCGGTCGGTTTTGAATTTCTCGTCGCAGGAGCGCGTAAGCCTGAAAGAGGAAATAGAGATGCTGCAAAACTATATCGAGCTTGAACGAGCCGGCCAGGATAAACCCTTTGAAGTAAAATACAACATCAACCCTGACATCGAAAGCGAATTTATCGAAATACCGCCCATGCTTTTGCAGCCCTTTGTCGAAAACGCCATCAAGCACGGTTTGTCCAAGTTGACATATCCCGGGGAATTAAGCCTGACTTTTACCGAAAAACAGGAAAATATTTGTGTTGAGATTTTGGATAATGGGGTGGGAATTTCGCCCAATAAAAGCGGTATGCACAAGTCGAAGGCACTGGAAATATTCAGGCAACGCAAAAAAAACATCGAGCATCGCCACAAAAAAGCCCTGACCTTTGAAATGCAGGATTTAAAAACCATCGATTCGTCCAGCCACGGAGTTAGGGTGTATTTACAAATTCCAATTTTGAATAATGATTAAAGCGGTGATCATCGATGATAATCCTGAAATCAGGAGCATCAACAGGCATTTACTCTCGGAGTATTTTTTGGAAATCGAACTGCTGGGCGAAGCCGGCTCGGTGGAAGATGCCTATCGCCTGATCAGCGAAACGCGCCCTGACCTGGTGCTGCTCGACATCGAAATCGAAGGAGGTACCGCATTTCAGCTTCTACAAAAGCTGATGCCCTACACTTTCAGGATAATCTTTATTACCGCCCACGACCACTATGCGCTGAAGGCGATAAAATTTCGTGCCATCGACTATATTTTAAAACCTGTGAATGCCACCGAATTTCAGCAAGCGGTGCAAAACACCCTGGATTTGATAAAAAACGACCGTGGTTCTGATAAGCAAAACGAGCAGTTTCTGCAAAATTTTAATGCCCCCGGCAGTCCGGCCAAAATAGTGCTTCGTACCCAAAATGCCCTTCATCTGGTGAATGTTACCGACATCCTGTATTGCAAAAACGACAACAGCTACACCACTTTTTTCCTCACCACAGGCGAAAACATCATGGTATCCAAGGGCATTGTTTTTTATGAAGAAATCCTTACCGAATCCGGTTTCTTCAGACCGCACCAATCTTTCCTGGTCAATCTTTTTCACATCAGCCGCGTGGACAAAAACGATGGAGGCTTCGTGGTTCTCGACACGCACGATGAAATCCCCATTTCGTTGCGCCGCAAAAAAGCCTTGCTACAGCGACTCGACCATTTGTAAGATCTTAGATCGTAGGCCAGGTCGAAATTCAAGAATCAGAGATCTTGTCTTATCGTAATTGATGTTTCGCATTTAAAATCCTTTGTGATACTTCGTGCCTTCGCGTCTTCGTGGCAAGGGAATACGGGATAGCCACAAAGGCACCAGGACACTAAGAAACACTAAGCTCAATTAGTGTGAATTCTACGACATGGAGATTTGCGATAACATTGTTACAAGTATTTTTTGATCAAGGGGATGGCTAAGATACCGATCCTTTTTTTTGTGGTTTAGGTTTACATTTTACATTTCACTTTTCACTTTTGTCATTTCACCATCCACATCCTTTAGTTCACCCTTTTTGCCTTGCTTTGGGGCACCCTCCTGCCCTACTTTTGTTTCATCAACAAATCGAAAATAGTTTAACAATTTTAAAAACGATAAGTTATGAAAACAAAAGCACTGCAAGTAACAATGGTAATGATGATGCTGGCCACAGCACTGTTTGCACAAAAAACCACCAAAGATGAGGTTTTCACCTCGATGATTTTAAAAGGCACCGATAAGGTAGAAATCCGCCTGATGATCCCCGACAAGGATGCGGTGATGCTGTATGTTTATGATGAAAACGACAGCCGCATTTTCAGCAAGCGCATCAAAAATGTAAAAGACGTTTTGGTAAAACACGACATCAACGATTTTCCCGACGGCGTTTATACCTACAAAATTGTAAAAGACAAAAAAGTAATTGCCTCAACGCCCATCGTAAAAGCCCAGGGAAAAGAGCTGGCCTATAAGCCCATCGAAAATTTATCCACAGCAAAGCGATGAAAAAGCCATAACACCATTTTTATTAGCTCTCCGGTTTTACACTTCGCAAGGCGAGGGATAAAACCACCACAGATTATCCAAATCGAAAAAACCCGGGAAATTATCCACCGGGTTTTTTTATATTATAATCTAATTGAAAGGTCAAGTTCGTCTCTTGATTGGCTTCCTTTTATTCCGTAATGTTTGTCCTTGAATTCATCAAGGGTCATATTATTATTTGTTTTCATTTTGGTACTCCTCCATAATTTTAAGTGTTCGTTCAATCTTTGCAATTTTGCGGGTGCAGGATTAATGTGGCTCTTGCCAATGCTTATGGCTGGTGTTGGCAATAGTTTTTTATTAGCTTAGTCTTGGGTCAAACCGAAACTGCTTATGATCCAGTACTTTTACTTTATGATATTCCTTGTGATTGCAATTCAAAACGTAATTGAAGGAGGTAGTTATGATAGCACTGGGTACTTTAAGAGCTAGGGTATGACCGTGTGTAAGCCATTGCTCTCCAATTTCGGCTAATATGGATGGAGCAGGATACCTGAACCAGTTTGAGGGCAAGTCCGATTCTTTTATCTCTGTAATTGAATTATCTGGTATCTCGATCGTCAATATGTCAAGGTCTGGCAAAAACATGGGCGGAGCATGAACGATAATTTCCAGAAGAGCTATTTCTTTGGTTTCCCCGGCATATAGCACCGGGCTTCCTTTTTTGTTCCACCTGCCCGGGTACAATGCAGCACCCGTTCCGTGAATATCCGATGCCCGCTTTCGTTTAGTAATCCGATAAATAATCATAAGTACTAACTATAAACACCATATTCAATTCTGCCTAAAAGATCCCGGACTTTAGATATTCCACCGGGGATATCTAATAAATCCTGAGGTTCAAGTCCGCCTAATGCAGTATTTGGCAATCTTAGCCATTTAAAAAAGTCTTCATTATTTTCGAAAACTTCAATTCCAAACAAAAACAAATCAGTCAATTCAAAAAGCTGAACTGAGTAGTTTCTTTCGAGTTTTTTCTTTTCTCTAATCCACCGATAAATAGTAGGAGCAGAAACATTGAGCATTTCTGCGGTTTGGTCTCTTGGAATTTTAAAATGCGCTCTGAAATTTGCAATCACCTGAGCATCTATTCCCCTTGAAGCAATATTTATAAAATCAAAAGGACTTTCAATACTTGTCTTAATAAATTTTCGACCAAGAATATTTATTAGCGTTTTATAGTGCTCGGTTGTTGTTTCTTTAAAAGTCGTTTCTTTCACTGTTGTCATTTGATAATATTATTTATTAAATAACAAAATTAAATAATTTTTATTGCTTGCTGATTTTTATGATTTCTATGTGTTATTTATTTGCCGCCAAATTTAAAATAAATTTCTTTTGGAGTGGGTTTAAATTGCCTATTACCTGGCAAAAGAATTTCCCTACTTTTGCAAGTATCAAAAAATGTAAATATCCGGGCTATGAAAAAATCTTATCTCATTGTATTCCTGCTGCTGTGCTTCGGCTCAGTCTCGCTGCTTAGTTTTGGGCAAGCCAACAAAGAAATCGTGGGTTATTACCCCAACTGGCAATGGTACGACCGCGGGCAACTGGTGAATCCTGAGGCGATCCACTACGAAAAATATACGGTTATCAATTATGCCTTTTTCAGGCCGATGGCCGATGGCTCGCTGCAAAGCACCGATGCCTGGGCTGATGAGAACCTGCTGCTAGGGCCTATGCTCTGGTGGCCTGTGGTAACGAACGATTCTACCCGCAGCCTTCCCTACCTCTGCCACCAGCACGGGGTTAAATTACTGCCTTCGATTGGCGGCTGGAACGATTCGTACAACTTTTCGGGCATCGCCGCCAATCCGACCAAGCGACAAAACTTTATCGATCACTGCCTCAGCCTTATCGACACCTACCACTTCGATGGCGTGGACATGGATTGGGAATATCCCGGTTTTGCGCCCAATGGCGGCACCCCGGAAGACAAACAGAATTTCACTACTCTGATGCAGGAATTGCGCGATGCGCTGGATGCCCACACGCTGGAAACGGGCAACGAGTATTTGTTGACTTCCTGCTTTGGCGTTTCGCACGACAAAATGGAAGCCATCGAATGGGAAAACATACTGCCTTTGGTGGATATGGTAAACCTGATGACCTACGATTTCCACGGTTCGTGGGATGCGGAGAGTAACCACCATACGCCGCTTTACAGTCCTGCGGTGGGCGACCCCCAATGGTGTTTCGATGGAGCCTTTAACAAGCTGGTGCATGAGTTTGATGTGCCGGCCGAAAAAATTAACCTCGGCATTGCATTTTACGGCAAGGCCCTGGCCAACTGCACCCGGCTTTACGGTTCGCACACTGGCTACGATGGCTCTACCTTTTCGGAGGACGAGGGTCAGCCGCTTTATTACAACATCCTTAAAAAAATGGACATGTTTACCGAATATTGGGACGATGATGTAAAATGCCCCTACCTCCTGGGCAATTCCATCAACACCTTCGTAACTTACGATAACAAATTGTCGGCGGCTTATAAGGCGCAATACGTAGTGGATAATCAGGCCAAGGGAATTATTATCTGGGAAATTACCGGCGATTATATCGAGACCAGCCCCGGCAGCGACATCATTGCGGGCACGCCCCTGCTCGATACCATTATTCAGGTTTTTGATTTTACTACCCAAACAGCAAAATCGGAACAAAGTCAGGATTTGCGCGTTTTTCCAAATCCGGCATCCGATTTTATTACCATCAAAACCAATCTTGATTTTGATGCCATCCGTATTTATACCATGGATGGGCGACTGCACAGCATTCTGGATTTTGCATCGCAAATTCAAATCAAAAGCCTAAATCCCGGGTTTTATCTTTTAGAATTTGTGGGAAAGGACATCAAGCAAACAAGGCCTTTGATGGTAGAGTAAGGTTTGCTAGAAAAAAAGCCAAATACTTTGTTTATTAGTGCCCGTCTTTAAAGTAGCAATTAGAAAAATTCCGATTTTAGATTAACGATTTTAGATATAAGATGTTGGTGATATTTAACACAATCTAAAATCTCCGATCGTAAATCTTCAATCTTAAATCAAAAAAAGTTGACTTTTTGGACAGACACTAATTAGCTTAACAGAGTGATTTATGCTTGGTTTGATTGCAGAGCACCGAAATGTAATCTTCTTGAGTTTTTCAGTAATCCTTAGAATAAAGGTGCTTTATATCCAAGCTACCTTACAAGCTCTCGAAGCGGATGGCGAATAAAAACTCCGATTTCACATCGTTGTAGTCGGGGCGGTAAATGAAGCGATAGCCCAATTCGACCGGTGCCAGAAAGCGCAAAATATGCAAGTCAACAAACAAGCCCGCCCCCAGCGACTGCCAGGTTTGATGGGAGTCGAAGTGCTCGCCAAAGGCATAATCGTAAAACAAATTGATTTTGAAACGCTTTAAGTAGGCCAGCGAGGATAAGCTGAAATCAGGATAAAACAGGGGGAGTTTATAATTGACCGAAAGGCTTTGCAACTGGCTGGTATAAATGCCGGAGAAGCCCCGGGGCAGCCGGATGATATTCCCAAAAAGTGGATTCTCATCCATGCGTTTCTGGAAGCCGCCATAAAAATTAAAACTATGATGGCGCAAAATACCCGGGAAAAAGAGCCGGCTTTCGGCGGCCAGCATCGCGCCTAAGGTATCGCTGGCAAAGGGAGCGGTGCGGTAGTTCACATCCAGCGTTTGCCCCCAGCGTGGATTCATATCGCGATCTGTACTTTTAAGCAGGTTGTAAGCATAAAGCCGGTAACTCAATGCCTTGTAGTTGCTGCGTTTAAAACTCAGCTCCGCATCATCGTCCATGTCCAGTTGCACGTACTCAAATTGGATGCTGGGTTGGATGAAGCGCGAATATTTGCTGGTGGTAAAATTGAGCGGCAAGCGTATCGTGGTCGAAAAATTCGTCTCCATCCAGGAATAATCAATCCTCCGCATGGTAGTAGTATCGAATTTGTAGGATTTTCGCCTGCCATAATCTGCCTTAAAATCCAAGGCCGGATACCAGCCTTCGTAAGTGAAGTTAAAATAGTATTTCCCGGTTTCCTCGTTCAGGTCGTATTCCCAGCCCAGGCTTGCAAAGGCCGAACTCAATACATTTTGCGAAAGCAGCGAAACGCCGGGTTTGATGTCGTAATTATTGGCATCGATGGAGGCGGGAGCCCAACTGTGAATGTTGAAAAGATGAGCCGCCTTGCTGTATTTTTTGTGTGGATAATCCTTTTCGGGAACGGCATAAGGATCGAGGATGGTATCGGCCTGCCGCGCCAGTGCTTCATACAGTTTTACGCTGTGGTCGCTGACCTCGCGAAGCGGAATTTTGTTTGGTTCCGGATTCTGCATTTTGGCAATTTGATAACCCTGGCTGGTGTAATTTGAAAAGATCACACTGCCATCCGCCGCAAAAAATGGATCGGTAAGGCCAAAAGTAACGGAGCTAAATTTGGATATTTCCAGGGTGGTTGTATCCAGGGCATACAAATTATTGATGCCCGACCAAGCGCCCACAAAAGCGATTTTATCACCCCAAAAAACCGGTGAAAATATTTCGGTATAATCGGCTTTGCTAAGATAGGTCATCTCCCTTTTGCTTAAATCAAACACCACAATGCGATTCCCAAAATCGCCAATGGCTGCGGCCACCACCTTTTGCCCGTCATCGGAAAATGAAGGATAAGAGAAAAAATAGTTCTCAGGCGTGGACAGCTCACAGAGTATTTGGCCATTTTCAGTATCAAGAATGACCAACTTGTATTTTTGATTTTCGCTAACTTCCACCACCACGATTTTTTCGCCATCGGCCGAAAGGGCCGGCGCATAATAGCGCGTGTTTTTGCGCAGTACTTTCACCGTCCCGGTTTTGCTGTCGAAAATCTTTACTAGGGCATAAGTCCTGTTGTCCCATCGCGGGTCAAAACCGTACTCGTTCCAGGCCAGCAGGCCATTAGCATACGATAGGCTGCCGGGGAGGTAAAAACCGGGAGTGAAAAGACTGCGCTCATTGCCGTTGCGGTCGATTTCCACAAAGCGAGCAATATCATCCAGGGCTTTTTTCTCGGCAACAATAGTATTTTTTGTTGTAAGATGCGGCCGCAGGTATTGCGTAAAAATTGTTTTTGGCGGCGAAAGCGTTTGGGTTTCGGAGTATTCAGCGATGATGTCAGCCTGGGCCTCCCACTCATTTTTAAGCTCGCCCATCATGCTTTTGTAAAGGCCGGTTTTGTTCATGCCCGAAATATCGCGGATACCTTCAGAAAAAGGCACGACTATGTATGGCCGCCGTCCAACTTTATCCAGGGTGTGATCCCAAATTTTGCTGCCGTAATGCTGGCGGGCTTTGGCCACGATGTGATAGCCAAGGATGTAATGGTTGGGAACAAAATCTTTGTACGAACCAAAGGTGGCTTTGTCGTAGCTGTAAATATTTTCGTTGATAAACTGCGCCCGAAGCGGCATGGCAAAGCCCGGCGATCGGCCTCTTCCCACCTTGCTTAGCTCTGTTTCGGCAGCTACGGCATCACCTTCCAAAAACCAAAGCGGGATGTAAAGCCCCAGCACCGCAGCCGTAATTTGTTCGCCAAAAGCGTAGGTAAGCACCTGGGTAAGCCCCTGGTTAAGTTTGCTAAGCTGAATGATGTGGCGGTATTCGTGCAGCGACAATTGCTCGAACCAATCCTGGCCGTAGGAATCCTGGGGCGGCGCGGTGTAAAAATTCATCCTGCGCGGAGCCCACACCGTTTGCGCATTCGATATCGCCATCTGGTTGTGGAGGATGACCGGGATTTTTTTAACTTTCGTATTCAGGGTAATCGTATCGAGGCTGGCGGCGTATTCCAAAATATTGGCTACCCTGTTTGCGGTATTAGAATAATCGGCGGGAAAAATGATTTTGAAATTGGCGGTATTGATTTGCTGCCACCTTACGCTTGCCGGATCCTGCCCCGAATTGTAATATTGGGCATAAACTCCCGAAAGGGAAAATAAAACCGAAAAGCTGAATCCAATAAAAACCCTCAGTATTTTCATTTTTTGGCATTTTCGTTGCCAGCCATAACCTGGCCAAAATAATTCCAAAGCGGGTCATCGGGCAGGGGAGCTTCAATTTTTATCAATTCTTTTTTTATGGGATGGATAAACTCGATAAAGCGGGCGTGGAGATGGATAGAGGCATCGGGATTGGAACGCGGGAAGCCATATTTAAGGTCGCCCTTGATGCGACATCCCAGACCCGACAACTGTGCGCGTATCTGATGGTGCCGTCCGGTGTGTAGCAACACTTCGAGCAAAAAGTAGCGATCGCTTTGCGCCAGTATTTTGTAATCCAGCTCGGCATACACGGCATCTTTAGTGCTCTCGTCCACCACATACGATTTGTTTTTAGTCTGATTGCGGCGCAGGTAATTGATGAGCTTGCCCTCCATTTTGGGAGGGGCTTTGTCCACCACAACCCAATATACCTTTTTTATCTCGCGAGCCTTGAAGATGCTGTTCAGCCGTTTGAGCGACTTACTGGTTTTGGCAAATATCACTGCGCCACTCACCGGCCTGTCTAAACGATGCACTACGCCCAAAAACACATTACCAGGCTTTTGGTATTTTTCTTTCAAATACACTTTAGCCGCATCGCGCAAGGTGGGATCCTCGGTGCGGTCGGCCTGAATAATATCACCCGTAATTTTGTTAATAACTATGATATGGTTATCCTCGAAAAGCACTTCGTTAACCATGAATTATTGTTTGTTTTGGATTCGATTAATGGTATAGATTAGTTTTTGTAGCATTTCCCGAAAGGGTTTTACCAATCAGAAACGACACATAAACAATCCAAAGTTTAATATTGTTCCCGGTCGTTAGGGAAATCAAGTTTTTTCACATCGTCAATGTACGAAATCACGGAACCGCGTATTTCTTCGTAGAGGTTGTGATAACGGCGCAGGAAGCGGGGCGAAAATTTTTGGGTTATGCCCAGCATGTCGTGGAGCACCAGTACCTGGCCATCCACTTCGTGGCCTGCACCAATGCCGATGGTAGGGATTTTTATTTCGTTGGTAACCCGCTCGCCCAGGTTAGCAGGGATTTTTTCGAGCACCAGGCTAAAGCAGCCGGCTTCTTCGAGCAGATGCGCATCCTCGATCAGGGTCTGTGCTTCTGCATCATCGGTAGCTCTTACCACGTAAGTTCCAAATTTGTGTATCGACTGTGGTGTAAGCCCAAGATGCCCCATTACGGGAATACCTGCGGAGAGAATACGATCGACCGATTCGATAATTTCGCGTCCACCCTCCATTTTAATAGCGTTGGCTCCCGATTCTTTCATAATACGAATGGCCGACTGGAGGGCTTCTTTTGAATTTCCCTGGTAAGTGCCAAAGGGTAAGTCCACCACCACCAAAGCGCGTTTTACCGCCCGCATCACCGAGGAAGCGTGATAGATCATCTGGTCGAGGGTGATGGGCAGGGTGGTGGTGTATCCTGCCATAACGTTGGAAGCCGAGTCGCCCACCAGGATAACATCGATGCCGGCAGCATCGAGGATGCCTGCCATCGAAAAGTCGTAGCCCGTAAGCATGGCTATTTTCTCGCTCTTGAGTTTCATCTCCTGAAGGACGTGGGTAGTAATTTTTCTGTATTCTGATTTTCGAATCCCTTTATGCTCTGTCATAACTGTTTTTCTTTTTGGAAGCAATGTTCCGTTTTGTCAAAATAAAAGCAATTCTGCGCCGTTAGGCCATTGTTATTATAAAAATGCAAAGTTAACAGATATTCAGTTTCTAAGCACTTATTCATCATTATCACTCATTAGTTTTTGCCTTATGATTCGTAAAACGATACTCTTTAGTCTGCTCACTGTCTTTGTTCTTGGTTTCACAGCCTGCGAAACCGATGTTGACATCAATGCCGATTGGGAAGAAATAACCCTTGTTTACGGCTTACTCGACCAGGCCGATCAAACGCATTATTTTAGAATTAACAAGGCTTTCCTGGGTGGCAATGCCCTGGAAATTGCAAAGATTGCCGATTCGTCAAGTTACATGGGCGCACTTGAGGTAAACCTTCAGGGTATCGACATGAACGGACAAATCGTACAAACCATCCCAATGGATACTACCACTATTGCCACTAAGGATTCCGGATTTTTTTACAATCCCTACATGCTGGTGTATAAAGGAACAGGCACGCTGAATTCGCAATACCAATACAAGCTGAATATTCGCAATACCATCAGTGGCAAGGAAATTACGGCTACAACAAGGCTTATTGATGAGTTTACCATTTCAAAACCCCCCTCGGGAGGCAAGGCATCTTTCAAGCGCGACTTCACTACGCCTTTTGAGTGGAGAAATGCCGATAACGCCATGCGCTATGAGCCTAAAATCCGATTTCATTATTTTGAAGTTCATGCAGGCGATACCCTTGCCAAATACATCGATTGGTCTCTGCCTACACAATTTGCCGAAAATTACGGTGGGCAAAACGGGCCTGAAATGGATGTGAGCAACAATGGTTTCTACGATTTTATTGCCAACAATATAAAACCCCAACAGATTGAAGGTCATCGCCTGTGCGGCCTGGTCGATTTTATTGTTACCGCTGCCGGCGAGGAATACGATACTTATATGCGCGTAAACGGCCCTTCGAATAGCCTGGTGCAGGATCGTCCTGAATATACTAATATCGAAAATGGTTTTGGCCTGCTTTCGAGCCGCTACACCACCGTCAAAGCCCGCCGCCTCTCGCCCATTGAAGCCGAAGCAGAGATATTGCTCCTGGAACGCGATTTTGTGGTAAATCCTAACTTGTAATTTTTTTAAGCATAATGAGGTTATGACATTGGGGAGGAGATTTCCCCCGTTAACACTACGCTTCGCTATGTGTTTTGGTACCAATGACATGTTTGTATCAGAAGTTGGATTAAAGGTTGCCAGAGAAACTTCTCAATCGCCCAAAAGCTAGCAAGGATCTTCGAGGTGACGGGACTTTTGTAGAAGGGGGTAGTTGAAAGGAAATATTCATATTTCCTTTTCCTTAGTGTCTGTTCAATAATTAACGATACATTTATGGTTGGATGCTATAGTTCCA
>CAZGAO010000072.1:0-26890 GCA_964523795.1 uncultured Lentimicrobiaceae bacterium | reverse complement strand
ACTTGTGGAATTTCCCACGCACCTGTTAGGTTTACTACATGCCCGGCACACCAAAGGTTTTGGGTGCTCTGCACCTGCATTTTCTGCTGGAAAAGCACCACAAGCGGCAGAGCCGCGAAATATGCCACCCAAAGGGCGAGCATGCACTATTTTCAATCGGCATTTGTAGCAATAAGTGGCAGAAGAACTACCCAAGGTGCGGAGCACCGGAATATCAATTTCCCCAGACCTGACAGCATTGAAAACTATCAGGGGCAAAAAAAATCCTACATCAAGTCACAAAGCCCAAAACTTAAATTCCTAAATTCCTGGGCAACTCTCTGTAGCTTAAGAGTAATTTCATTTCTGCACAAATAATAATCACTAATCTCTCAAACAACGTAGAGAAAATCCCCAAACTTTGCTACCGGCAGTAAGTTGGGAATTACCGCCAAAAGCATTCAGGATCAAATACCAGGCACTTGCCGCATCGGCCTCAGTTGAACTCCAGTAGTAACCATTGCTACCAATATTGCTGAACGATCCACTGGCGATGCGGTAACCACCCGGAAAACCTGAAAAACCACTGCTGTTGGTAGCCCCGGTATTTGGGGAATTCCAACGTGGGTGCGGGTCGGGGGCTGTACGGGTACTTTTCATCTTGCCACCTGCAACGCTTGCTTCGCCCAAATAATCAGTAAGGACAGTCCACTCAGCATGTGTTGGCAAATGCCATCCTTCGGGGCAGGCATCCAGTGAAGAAGGCCAGTTGTATATCGCACCGTAGTTTTGGTAATTGTCGGTGGCTTTGGCTTCAGTTACACTGACCCCCTGATAATCATATACATAATAATAGGGTTCGGTATTATTTCCTTGTGTCGAAGGGCTAACATTGGGCAGGTAGGCAAGGTTTTCGGCCATCCAGCATTGGTCGTCAATTTCTATGGTTTCGTAGCTGTTGCCATCCCGGATATCTGCAAGGGGCATACCGCATTGAAAAGGGTTAAAACTTACGTTTACTTCATCACTTGTGGTGTCGCAAGCCGTTGAGATTACCCACAGCAGGGTGTATTCAACATAAGGTAGGCCAGTAAAGAGAGTGGTTGGATTTGTGGCAATGTCAAAAGTACCGCCTTCGCCGCTCAAAACACTCCAGAGGCCGTTGCCAATATCGGGTGTTTTGGCATTGAGATTTACTGAAAGATCGCCACTTTCAACTATGGTATCATTACCCGCATTGGCCAGTGTGGGCATGGCAAAGAAAGTAACATCCACCTGGTCACTGCTTTCGCCGCAGGAATTGGAGATAGTCCAGGCAAGAGTGTAAGCCGTGCAAGGCTGACCATTAAAAGTGGCATCCGGGAGTGAGGCATCATCAAAGCTGCCGCCTTCGCCGCTATCTAATGTCCATAAGCCTGTTCCGTTCTCGGGCGTGTTGGCGACAAGGCTGGCTTCGGTGGTTTCATCGTAAAATACCTGGTCATCACCGGCAGCGGCTTGTGTAGGTTGCGGGGTGCAAATACCGCAGGCTTCAAACCAGTTGTTCAAGTAGTAGTAGTTAATGCAGTTGGTGGTGGCATTGTGTACAGTAAGGCCGTTGTATGGAGTCATGGCATCAATTTCAGGCTGGGTGTAGCTTTTTACGCCGGTCATAAACGAACCGCCGCCTTGGGAAAGGGTAACTTCATAATCTTGCTCTTCCACCACTTGCAGCTCGTTCACAGGATCACCATCCAATTCCTCGGTAAGGTAATCCTGTAAATCAGTAACCTGGCTTTCAGTAATGGCAATGCCGGTAGATTTATCCCAGGCATTAAAGTCGGGGTCGCTTTCTGCGGTAAGGTAATCCTGCAAATCTGTAATCTGGTTTTCGGTAATGGTAATACCGGTAGATTTATCCCAGGCATTAAACTCCGGGTCGTTTTCTGCGGTGAGGTAGTCCTGTAAATCAGTAATCTGGTTTTCGGAAATGGCAATTCCGGTGGATTTATCCCAGGTGTTAAACTCTGGGTCGCTTTCTGCGGTGAGGTAATCCTGCAAATCAGTAACCTGGTTTTCGGTAATAGCTATACCGGCAGATTTATCCCAGGCGTTAAATTCGGGGTCGGTTTCTTCAAAAGTTTCCGCTGTGCCTGAATGTAAAGCATAAGGAACGCTCAAAAACTGGGTAACTCCCATAATGGTAAAACTTCCGCTACCATTAAGGTCGATGGCGGTTTCTAAATACTTGTCGCCATTGCCCCAGTTAATGTCGGCAAAAGCGTTGTTCAGTGGTGTGCCATAGCCAATCACAAGGTTCACCAGCCCAAAGGCGTTGGTGGTGGCATCATGGGTTTCCTGGTAAACCACCGCGCCATCGGGTGCACCGGAACGAATGGTCATTTGCAGGGAGAGTTCCGTATCGGGCAGGATGTTGCCATCGCCATCACGGATTACGGTTTGGTAATTGATGCCCATCGGCCCGCCTTTCGGCGAGGCAGGTGTTTGAGCCAGGGTAGCGAGGCTCAGCAGGAATGCTGCGAAAAGTAAAGAAAGATTTTTCATAATTAAAAAAGGTTTAGTTTGTAAAAAGTTTATTGAAAATTTGTAATCGTTTAATATTTCGGTGCTCTGCACCTTACCGTTTTTGTGAAATATGCATTTCCTATTTGTATTCAATTTTTTCCAATTCGATAAACACATTTTTCAAATGGTCAAAGTCATGGTCGAGTGTAAGTAGTTTGGCTTGTAACACCGAGGCAGTAGCTGCTATCCATAAATCGTTTTTGCCCATATTCCTTGCGCTGCCTGATAGTGATAGTGGTTTACCCGCGAGTTTACCCTGACTGTAAGCGTCTATTTCGGCGTATCGCTCAATGATGGTTACTACATTGATGTCTGCAATCAAAAATTGCTTTAGGAATTCTTCGTGCATATCCATTCTTTTGGTTCCCCATTGGTTTCTGAGGGCAATGGATTTTAATTCAGCTTTGCTCACTACCGATAGGATAGAACTATTTGGTGAAATGAATGGTTGGAAACGTTTATTAATGTTAGCAGCCAACTCGCTTCTGCGCAAGTAAATCAAAAGGATACAGGTATCGAGTAAATAATTCATCTTACACGGATTTCAAAAGTTCATCAAGTGGCTCACGAATATCCAACTCACGGATAATTCGGTCAAAAGCATCAAGATCAATCCCCGTATAATTTTGTGATTTGATCATCTCTTCCACGGTTATATCTTGTTTTGATGGCCTGAAAATATCGGTATTTAAATTGGCGGAAACGGCTATTTCATTCAAAATTTTTTCCAAACTGCGTAAGGCACTGTCATTATTGATCCTCTCAATGCTTCGAATGATATTCTTTTTTCGTGCCTTCATACTTATGTCCCGAAAGTTCGCTTGGGCTTGGCCATACTTTTGCAACGGCTCACCAACCATAGCATTGGCTTCCCCAATTAATTCATTTATGATTATGCTCATAAGTTCAGAAAAAGAGAGATTGGTTTTATAAATCCCAAATTTTTCCATTTCCTCATTTGAGATGGTGATGTTTAAATTTTTCATGTCGGTCGGTTTTAATTAATCACGATTTTCTTCACGCTGTTAAAGGCTTCATCTGAAACTTTTAGAAAATAAATACCTTTTTGCAGATGCGTAAAATCAAAGCGCTGCGTTGATGTATTTGGTTTTTTACCCAATTCAAAAACCTCAATAAGCCTGCCTCTTGTATCCAAAAGTTGGATCTTAGCATTTTCAGGCCAGATATTCAAACGAAGTTCAAATTGCCCTTGCGAAGGATTGGGATAAACCTCAAAGGTAATTTCCGGATTTTCTGAAATCCCCGTTTCTTGTAGCTTTAGGCTTTGCACGGCAGAAAGTCCGTGGGCTGTGAAAAATCCCATGTTTGGCAGCGCAGGGTTAAAACTTACTTCAAGCGCAAATTGCTGATCGCTGGCCGGACGGTAAACTTTAAACTGGAAGGGTTCACCGCTTTCAAAGCCGTCTTTTCCTGCCGTAATTTCATCGTTGGCAAAAGCCGTGATGGCGAGGTTTGATTTTAGATTTGTGATTTCGGCCTGTCCACAACAAATACCATCAAAACTAAAAACACCAATCACATCACCGGGCAGTATTCCTGAATTCAGCAGAGTCTCTGCAGGAAAAGCAATGGCGTGGGAGGTTGCGGTATAATGCAAATCGTTCCAGGGCGTAGAATTTTCAGACCTGGAAACCGGCTTTGTTACAGAGGAGGATTTTGTGCATTCCGGGAAAGCAATCATCCCGCCATCTGCAGAAGCAACAAAATATGCCTTACCCGGACTAAGGCTTCCCAAAGTGTTAATGTTGTAGTTCGGCCAGTAAAGATTTGTTCCCGCAACCTCTTTCACAATTTGTAAAGAGGAAATTCCTGAAAAGAGATTTTCAACTTCCACATCGCAGGAGCTTAAAACCGACATAAGATTCCAGCCTTCGGCCAGGACGATTTCCGGGTTTTGGATTTTGGCTCCGGTAATACTCAACTCAAAATCATCTTCGGCCTTGATTTGAAAACCGGTATTATAATCCCAGTTTCCAATAGTGTTGATGGCTTGCGCCGGATAATAAACGCCACTCATCGAGGCCATAATGATAAGCTCATTTTGGTAGGGTGCGAAAATTCCACCCACGCCTTTGTTCAAAGGATCGAGGTAGGAAGAAATACCGCTCCAGCCCATCGGGATATTCAGGATTTGCTGAAGGTAAAAGTTGTAAGGCTGCTGGAATCCCTGCATGAGGATCAGCTCGCCGCTGTTGAAGGTTTCGATTACAGGCTCGCCCACCGTCCAGCTCAACGAGAGGCTTTCGCCCTCGTAATATCCGCCGGATGTGGCGATGACTTCTTGCGCTTTGGCCTGACATAAGCAGGCTGCAAAAGCGAGTACGCTAATGTAAAGTGTTAAATGTTTCATAAGTTTGGGTTTGAAGTGAATAAATAACTTTTTGTGGCGGTAAATATAGGAAATATTTAAATCCAAATATTTCCGGTGGAGACCTCTTAGGATTTTCTACTTTTGCCAAAATGTTTTAAATATTAATTTATCGGATGAAACGGATCTTATTTTTTGCAGTGCTGATACTTTTGTTTACCACCGTTTTTGCGCAAAGCAAATCAGGAAAGTACATCGTATTTTTAAATACAAACCCGAATAAGCCTGACATTGCCGAGGTGGAAGTCAACCGCATACAAGCAGCCCACCGCGCCAATATGGACAGTCTGGCCAAAGCAATGCAGTTGCTGGCGGCAGGCCCTTTTCACGGGGGTGGCGGCATACAAATACTGGCAGCTACATCGCTGGAAGAAGCACAAGCGATGGTGGCTTCCGATCCGGCAGTAAAAGCCCAACGATTCACCACCGAAGTTTATCCGCTCACGATGGGCATTGGCGGCACCTGCCCGGTGCTGGAACCCTACGAGATGGTGGAATACCAATTTATCCGCTACGAGCCTGTTGAAGAAAAGCTGGCCGAGATGCCGGAAAAGAAAATTATGAAACTCGCCAAGCGGCATCTCAGTTATATGAAAGCCAATTTCTTCGAGCATTCGCTGATCTGCCAGGGTAGTTTCGGCACAGGCAAGGGAGGGTTTTTCATGGCTTTCAAAACCGAGGACGAAGATTTTGATAAATTTATCAAATACGATCCCATGATACGATCCGAATTGTTTGTTGCCGATACGCGGATAATCTGGATTGCCAAAGGAAGTTTTTGCGAAAGCAATCTTCAAAAATAAACAGGAAAAACCAAAAAACGTGAAAACATCTTCATTCTTCCGCATTCATTTATTCATTTTAATTTTATTTTTCCTTTTGCCGCTGCATCATCAGGCGCAAAGCGAAACCGATCGTAAGCCGGAAAAAATTAAGGTAGCACTCCGCCAATCGCCGCCCTTTATCATTGTTGATAATGAGCAATACTCGGGCGTTAGCATCGATTTGTGGGAACAGATAGCACCCGATCTGCAATTGGATTATGAATATGTGAAATATACCGATTTGGGCAAGATGCTGTCGGACATCGCAAAAGGATCTGTGGATATTTGCATTAACCCACTCACGGTTACCTCCGACCGACTTAACCGTTTTAGTTTTACCCAACCCTTCTACATCTCGGGCATGGCTATCGCTGTGAAAGCCAAAGAAGGCAACACGATTCTCGCCTTCCTGAAGAATCTTTTTTCGATTGAGTTTTTGCAGGTTATCATCTTGCTCTTTGTAGTAATTTTTGTGTTTGGATTGATAATCTGGCTTGCCGAGCGGCGCAAAAATATCGACCAGTTTGGCAAAGGAATCAAGGGCCTCGGCCATGGTATTTATTGGTCGGCGGTTACCATGACCACGGTGGGCTATGGCGACAAGGCTCCCTCCACAGGCCTGGGAAGGTTTATCTCGATCGTTTGGATGTTTACCGCCGTTATCATTATTTCGAGTTTTACGGCCAGCATATCGGCGGCACTTACCTACAATAAATTTAAAACCAACATCACGGGCATCAGCGATTTGCACAATCTTAAAGTTGGCACGGTGCGCAATTCCAGCACCGCATCTTACCTCCTCGAATCGCGGATAAAACACAAGGGCTACGAAACTTTACAAACGGCAATTGATGAACTGGACAATGGCAGGCTGGATGCCGTGGTGTATGATGAACCCCTACTTTCGTACATCATACACCGCGATGAACTTGCTAACCGCATCGAGCTAATACCTGGCGGCACCAATTCTTTTTATTTTGCCTTTGCTTCCAAAAATTTAAAATTCATCCAGCAAATCAATCCTTTTTTGTTACAAATTATGGAAGATAATGATTGGCGAAAGTTGCTGGAATCGTACAATCTCCGTAAGGATTGATAAAAAAACAACCACAATTACCCGTGAAAAAATGACATCCAACATTCCAAAACTGAAACCGGTTTATACCTACATTCTCGTAGTGTTTTCGATGCTTTTTTGGGGCATGAGCTTCGTGTGGTCCAAAATCGCCCTCGACTATTACGACCCTATCACGATCTTAATCCTTCGCTTAATCCTGTCATCGGTGCTACTGTTTTCGGGACTGGCAATCGTTGGCCGCAGGGTAAAAATAAGCCGGAAGGATTTAAAGCTGTTTATGCTTTCCGCGCTGTTCAATCCATTTTTGTATTTCCTTGGCGAGAATTACGGGCTTAAGTTTTCCACGCCCACGGTTACTGCAGTTATCATTGCTACCATACCGGTTTTCACTCCCATCTTTGCCTGGTTTTATTTCAAAGAAAGACTCTCGCTGCTTAATATTTTCGGCTTGGTGATTTCATTTTCGGGCGTGCTGCTTATGTTGCTCGACAACGATTATTCGCTCAGCATTTCGCCCATTGGTCTGGGATGGCTTTCGCTGGCAGTGGTTACCGCAGTCTTTTATTCGGTGTTACTCAAAAAGCTGGCTTCGCGCTACGATGCCTTTCTCATCATCGCATGGCAAAACCTGATTGGAGCCATTTATTTTCTCCCCTTGTTTTTCATCTTCGATTTCCAGCATTTTCTCACCGTGCGCCCCAATGCCGAACTCATTTCATCGCTAGTGCTGCTGGCCGTCTTCGCTTCCTCGCTGGCCTTTGTGTTTTTCACCATCTCATCACGCGAAATCGGCATTAGCAAAACCAACCTTTTCACCAACCTGATTCCTGTATTTACAGCCGTCTTTTCATTTTTCATCCTGGGCGAATTGTTCGACACGCGAAAGATGCTGGGGATGATGGTAGTTATTGGTGGTGTTTTACTTTCGCAGATCAGTCGCGACCACAAAATTTTCAGCGTGTATCGCTATTTTCTTTTCGGGAAAAAGGATTCGGGGGATAAGGAGGGTGGATAACAGAGCCACCCCTCCCGAACCATGAGGAGGGCGGCTTTACCCTTTCCCGCTTTTACTGGCATTCTTGCTTACAGACGCGCTATTAGCGCGTCTCAGCCCGCCATGCGAATATATGATCTGCCTGAGAAATTATTGAACCGCCAGAGAAATCTATAATCGCCAGAGAAATCACTGATCTGCCTGAAAAAACATTGAGCCGCCAGAGAAATTACTGATCTGCTAGAAAATCATTGAACCGTTTGGGGAAAATACTGAGCCGCCCAAATTGGGCGGCTGTACGGGTGGCTGTACCTGTTCAAGATATTATTATAAATTCGATAAAGGACAAAATAGCAGTCTTCAAAACCAATACAATTCGCTGTAAGTATTCATGGGGTTTCTTCCGATACCATTTCAACCTTAATATCGTATCTTTAAGAATAGTAGAAAAACAATTCACGTGATAAAAATCAACCTTACCTTATTTTTTCAATTAAGGTAAGGTTGATGGTGATATGTAGCTGCATTTTCTATGAAGGTTTGAGAATGGAAAATATGGTTGTTTCAGTTATAGATTCAGTCACCCCGTGAATTATTTCCAACGAGCATGCGCACCATGGAATTATACCCTTTTGCCCAGGCAGGATTCACGGGGTGACTTTGCTGATGATAAGCCTGCCTAGCCAGTCCGACAGGGTTCCTTTATTCAAAGATTTATAAGCCTCACTACTCAAACCTTATCACTCACCGCTCATCGCTCACCACTCATTTCCCACCATCCAGCCAGGCCTTAAATTTTAATACACGCTCGCGGGCAACTACAATTTCCTCGTCCAGGCCTTCCACCTCAATTTTGAGGCGGCTGTTCGACCAGGCATATATTTGGCCACAGGCTGCAAGACTTACAATAAACTTGCGGTTTACCCTGAAAAACTCGCCGGGATCGAGCATTTCCCCTACTTGATCAAGGGTGAAATCGATGATGTAATTCCGCTTATCCTGCGTAAGGATAAAGCTGGCACTATCGAAACTATAAAAGGCCTTGATATCAGAAGTATTGATTATCTTAATCTGCTCGCCAATCTTAACCATGAAACGGCTTTTATACTTTTTTGCCATTGGCAAATTTCCGGCCATCATCCGGATCACGGCTTGCATATCCGGTTTTACGCTTAGGCTTTCCAGCTTTTTTAATGCCTGCTCCAATCGATCCTTTTCGATGGGTTTTAGCAGATAATCGATCCCGTTGGTGTTGAAGGCTTCGATGGCATACTGGTCGAAAGCCGTGGTAAAAATGATCGGGCATTCCACTTCAACCTGTTTATAAATTTCAAAACTCAGGCCATCGGCCAATTGGATATCAGAGAAAATTAAATCAGGACTTGAATTGGTTTTCAAATATTTCACGCTATCCCTCACCGATTCCAACATATCTACAACTTCGGCTTCGGGGGCTATTTTTTCGAGCAGTTTTACCAGGCGGTTTGCAGCACGGGCTTCGTCTTCGATTATCAGTACTTTCATATTTGTGCAGTTTTGATAAGTGGAAGTTTAACCAGGAAAGTTGTTGCAGTTCTTTCGATTTTAACTTCCTTGTTTGAAAAAAAAGCGAACTGCTGTTTCAGGTTTTTCAATCCTAAATTGGTCGATTCATCCTCAGCCAATTTGGCTTTTAACGAATTTGAAACTTCGATATAATCCTCATTTTTCCGAATATTTATTGTTAAAGGAAAACTATCCGAAACTTCGTTGTGTTTCACTGCATTTTCGATCAGCATTTGAATACTAACCGGAACAATCATTTCTACCTTTGCAGCATCTAAATCAATGTTAATAAACAGCTTGTTTTCAAATCTGGTTTGCAATAAGAAGGCAAAGGATTTTACAAATTCGATTTCTTCGACCAAGGGCACCAGCTCTTTTTCTCGACTGTCGAGCACGTAGCGGAACAAATGGCTCAGTTGCCGGATAAACCTGGCTGCGGCATCCTGATTTTCGTAAACCAAATCGGTGAGCACATTAAAGCTGTTAAACAAAAAATGGGGGTTAATCTGATTGCGCAAAACCTCGTACTTATAGGCCAGCATTTCCGCATTAAGCCGCTCAGCTCTCTCGAACGAATCTTTCCAGGCTCTAAAAAATCCGATGGCGGTAAATGTCATGGTGATGACCAAAGAAATACCCACGGGATAAAGCACCCAACCTACAACCCACTGCCACGTAACTGCCGGCAGCTCGCCCTGCACAAGAATGAAGAAAATGGTTTGGATAAAGTAAAATGCTATGGCCGAATAAATGACCAGGGCAGCAAGGCCGGCCAAAGCACGTTTTAGCGGTTGCTCTATCCAATCGATTTTTTGATCTAAATAATTAAAAATATAGCCGTGGCCAAACCACTGGGTAGTACAAATTGTAAAGGCCCAGCCATACATAATGCTAAAAGTCCTGATGCTTTCAAAGGGATTGCCACTAAAAAGCACTAAAATAGCAAAACTCAGCAGCATGTTCAAGAGCACAAAAGTTACAAACTTGTTGAGCGGTTTAATGGCCGGAAACCGTTTATTTTTTTTCTTTTGATCTTCCTTCGTTTGCATGTAGCAAATGTATTTATTTATTCGAATTAGCGTTTTTAGTTTTTCAACAGCCTGCCAGCGACATGTTTGTGTAAATGTATGTTTCACAGGATTTCTCCTGCCGCAGTTGTGGCATCGAAATGACAAAGCCCCGGGCTGTGGATGGGGTGAGAGAGTGTGGCCTCAAGGTATGGTGACAGTAAAGATTAAGCAATTCCGTTTTCAAAAGGAAATATTCATATTTCCTTTTCCCTAGCGATCTTTGCGGCCTTGACGGTGGTTTTATTAACCGCGAAGAACACAAAGAACGCAAAGAATTTTTCTAAAGAAAAATAAAAAATTTAGCTTTAGTAATGGGAAAAACGTAGCGTAGCAATCTTGAGCGAGAGTAAACTCTCTCATCCTCACAAACTGTTTCTTGCAAAAAGTTGTTATTAGTACTGAAAGGATAAATCTTTTGAAATACAGGCTTTTGAAAATTAAAGTACTATTAATTCCTTTCTCCGCCACACTTTTTCATAATACCAGCCAACTGACTTTTGCCCCAGCGCGGATGTATCCGGGATTTTGGCTCATAGCTATCCCAGGAATTATACAGTGCTGTGGCTTTTTGACAGGGAGCAGAAACATCGCTGCCAAAGAAACTGGCACTACCCATTTCGTTGGCTATCTGCATGTATTGTGCCCGTGGGTTTTCGGGCTCAATGCCCAGAGCAGTGCCTATGGCCTGTGCTGAAAGCGGACTGTATTTTTGACCGCGACTCATTGGGTCAACCAATAATCTGGCGGTGTACATCAAGCCCTGCATAACATAAGCCTCCGATTCGCCGGGTGCCAGCTCCAGCATTTTAGCTACCGATGTTTCGGCTACATCCAAATACTCGTCTTTTTTCTCCGGCTTCTCGCCTTCGGCAAAGCTCATCAGAATATAGCATTGGGCATGGTAATAATAGGGCAGCCACTCGTTTTTTTCGGCCTGAGCTATCATCATAAATTTGTTGCCCAAAGCCTGGTAATCCGCTACCGTTTCCACCTGGGAAAATCCGGCAAGGGTTTCGCCCATTTTTTTCTGATACTTAATTCCGCCGGCAAAAGTTGTTGCCGCGATTAAAATTGCTGTGATAATTAATGTTACTTTTTTCATGTTTAATGATGTTTTAATTGTTAGTTATCCGTTATCCGTTATCTGTCATTTGTTATTTGTATGCACCGGTTCATCGCTGGCAGAGACGCGCAAATTGCGCGTCTGTACATAGAATTCGGGAAAGCCTGCTCTCCAGAATCATTCTCAGAATGTCCGGGTCGCTTTAATCACTTCCTCTGTCTGCATTCCCAAATAATGAACTGTTCTAAATCCAAGGTTTCAATCATTCAATATGTGTGGCATTTTCTTAGCTGGCTTCTGTCTTCGGGGCTTCTAAAGACCTTAAAGACTGTAAGGACTCTGACGGATATCCTTACCCAACCACAACTCTCTCAACGCTGCCAACCTTCTCCCTTTTCAATCATTCTGTCACTCTATCATTCTGTTCCCGCAAGGGCGGGATTTCCCCGAAAAAACGGGGCAGGCTGCTTCGCTCAACATTCCATTATTCCTAACCTTGTAAACATGACAGGTTTTCGTTTATCAAACTCTTGCTATTATTCTTATGGTCAACACGTTGTTGTGGGAGCAAACCTGTCAGGTTACTATTCAATCTTATCCAACTGGTTTAGATTTCCCTTTTTTGACAAGGTTATGAAACAGGCCAGCACAAAAAAGCGATTGGAACCGGGAATGATCGGCTCGCCGGCATAGTGACCATCAGCATCGGGCTGCATAGCATAGCGTTCGCCGTATTCCTGCTTGAAGCCCAAGATATTGGTGATGGCTGCATAAAAGATGATATTCTCGCGATGTAGGTACGTGATATTGACATCCAGGCTTTGATAGGCAATGGTTTCCTGGTTATTGAAGCCTGGCAAATTGGGATCGTTAAATACCCTTGGCGAAGCATATTTATAACTCAGTCCAGCCAACGAACGGATGCCATCAAACCAGTATTTAAAAACCACCGATAGGTTGTGCTTGCTTGCAAAACCCGGAATCGCACGATAAGGGTAATCTCTAAAATCACGCTCGGTTTCCAGATAGCTGTACGAAATCCAATATTCGGCATTCCTGATACTCTTGTTGTCGCGCCAAAAAACATCCAGGCCATAGGCATAGCCATCACCCGAATTGGAGTAGGCCTCAGGACGATAAAAAATATCCGGTTCTACCTTAACGAGGGACTGATAATCCTTGTAGTAAATCTCCGAGCGGAAGGTACGCTTGTTTTTTATCGATTGAAAAGTCAGGATGTAATGGTCGGCTCGCTCGGGTTTTACCTGGTTGGTATATAGTAAATATTGATCCAAAGGACTTTGATAAAACCAGCCATAAGCCAACGAAACCTGGCTCTGCTCACCAATTTTATAGGCCGTAGAAAACCTTGGTGAAAAAGTGGCGTTTCCCAGATAATTATTGTATTCCATCCTACCTCCTACCCGACTTACAAATTTATTGGACAAATATATTTCGGCCTCGGCAAAGGCAGCCGGCAGTATATCTTGATAACTTGCGGTCAGGCTACTGTCTCCTGTGCTTAGCTTAGTTTCGTAATGTCTTAAAAACAAATCAGCGCCCAACCTCAGGTTGACTTTATTTTGACTTAACTGATGGATAAAAACATTTTTATAATGCAGACCCTGAAGCTCTTCATCCATTTTGCTTTGCATATAAGCTCCCTGATCCTGGCTTTCGCTCACCGACAAGCCGATTTTGTATATCCACTTTGAACCAAGCGGTGTGTTCCACGACCCGTTAATATAGGAATTGTTGTTTTTTAATTTGTAGGCAATCTGCTGGCCGTCATTGCTAAGATCAGTTTGGTAGAGCGACATATTGGAGCGGAAGAAACTACCATAAAGTTTTAGCATACCGGATTTCCCGGTTTTTTGGCGAATACTCACATCTGATGTTATATATTCAGGGTGATGATTCCAGTCGTAGTTTTGCGGAGCAATGCTCATGTAAGGCTTAAGGTTGGTATAATCGATCGAGGCGGTTATGGCTCCATCGCTCCAGGTTTTGGTTCCCGCCAGGCCGGCACTAACGGAGAGCAAAGAAATATTCAGTTCGTCTTCTACGGGCATATCGTTGGTGGTGAGCTGCAATACCGACGACAAAGCCTGCCCGTATTCAGCCGAGTAACCGCCGGTGCTAAAAACTGTTCCCTTAAACATAAATGGATTGAAGCGGCCACGTGCCGACGTTAGCGGTGGCGAGGAAGTATAAGGCACATGCACCAACATCCCGTCGATGTAGGTCTGCGATTCCTCGCTGCTGCCGCCTTTAACAAATAGTTTTCCCGACTCGGGATTGGATGAAGTGCCAGGCAGCGTTTGCAAGGCTCCAAACACGCTGCCCATTGCGCCAGCCGTAGTAACCATGTCGAGCGATGTCATACTCGCCGACCGCCGGGCATCACCGGCCTCGAAAGTACCGGCGGTAATGGTAACCGCCTTCATTTGGTTAAAGGTCTCGTGCAAAACCACGTCTGCGCGAATTGAAGAATTATTTAAATCAAGCTCCTTTTCAAAACCTTCGTATCCAATAAAATCAATCCGCAAAGTTTGTTTCCCTGTTTCATCGGTACTAAAGCTGAAATTCCCCTCCGCATCGCTCGAAACTCCATCGTAAGTTCCTTTGAGGTAAATGTTGGCCCCCGTTAAAGCCTCGCCGCTTTTGTCGTGTACTGTTCCTGAGATTGTGCTTTGCGCCTTTCCATTCAGAGCTATTTGTATTAAAATGAAAAATAGAAATAAATATTTGTTAAGCATTGCTTTCATTTTATGATGTTTTGATGCTGCAAATATGGAGGTGGAATTATCCAAAATAAAATAAGAAGTATTGAAGTGTCGGATTTTAGGATTGAATTGTAATTTTACTAAGTGTTTTCACCCTTATGGGTGATAATACCCAAAGTTTTCACCCATTACCCTGCTCCCATTACGGTTGTATTTGCCTGTTAATTTTATTTAACAATCTTCAATTAACGGGTATTTAAGTATTTACATGATGAATTACGCTAATACCCATTTTTTGATCACTAACGGTATGAAAGTTGAAAACCCAACTACGATTTTATACAAAATATATTTAACAAGAAATTAACAAGATGCTGACTACCCACGAAATCAGCTACACTGTTAATATATAAAAGAAAGTAGAAATTCCATTTTTATCAAAACGTAAATATTTTTTTATTCAAATTAAAAACGATAACATCATGAACAAAACGACTACAATTATTGATTTAAGAGCCTCCGGCAGAAAACTGCCCTTGCGTGCAGGCTTAATTTTATTCTTCCTCACAGTATTTTTTAACTTTAACGGGACGGCGCAGGTTTGCTGTCCTGATTTCATATTAAAGGATGCTGTGGATATTTGCCCGGTTGAGGGCGCGTGTAGCAAGGACTCTTCGCAGCCCGGCATGCAGGCCGACATGATGCTCGCTGCCTGTAAAGAAAGTGCGCATGTTTACACGGTCTATCCCAACGATGCGGCCTATACGTACACCTGGACTGTAAATGGCGGCACAGTGGTTAACCCAAGTACCAACCCAGGCGTAATTGTTTGGGGAAGCGGCAATGTGGGTTACATAAAAGTAGTGATAAGCAACCTCGCTACCGGTGGCACCTGCGTGGATTCGATTACCACCCAGGTGTGTTTGCTGGATAGTCCGAAGGCTGATTTTACTGTTGACCATGATACAGTGTGTGTAAACATGTCCCTGCAATTCACCAACCTTTCGCTGGGTGGTGCCGAGTATGTCTGGGATTTTGGCGATGGAAGCACATCCACAGATGTTAATCCGCTGTATCCCGGCTATGCCTCACCGGGCGTTTACACCGTTACACTTACCGCCACAGATATGGGCGCAGGCCGGTGGGTGAGTGTTCAGGGTGAGCCTTCTTTCGAGATGCTTATTCCCTGCGGTTGCTCTGATACTATTACCAAAAAGATAGTAGTACTGGCAGGCGAAGGGCCAAAAATTGATACCGATTGTTGCTATGGCACCGTGTGTGCCGGCGACACTTCCTCGTTTTGCACACCAGCGGGCTGCCCCACCTACGATTGGGCGGTTACCGGAGGAACGATTATCTCGGGTGCAGGCACCAATTGTGTGCAGGTAGCTTGGTCGGCCACTTATGCCGGACCTACCACCATCAGCCTCGAAACACCCCTATGCAGCACCTCGCCCTGCGATGCTACCACTACTCTGCATGTTCCGGTTTTGTATCCCAACTTACCCATTATTGGCCCTGCCACTTTGTGCCAGGCCGCTTCGGGCACTTTTACCCTGCCTACCCTTCCCGGAACTTACTACACCTGGACGGTAAGTGGCGGCGGGTATCAGTTTAATCTGGAAGACCGGAATACGCCCAGCGTAAACATTACATTTTTTGACGCAGCCAATTATACAGTTACCTGCGTTTATGATAATCCGCTGGCCGGTTGTAGTGGCACAAGTACTTTTATTGTCAAAGTATTGCCCGAATTTGTTTTTAGCTATGGCGAAGAACGCGTTTGCGAAGGCGAAACCAAATCGTATTATACCAATGGTGCAGCCACCTGGAGTGTATCTCCTGCCGGGCCTACGATCGCTCCTTCCGGATCATCGGCTAACATTACCTGGAATAGTCCGGGAACTTACACCATTACAGCAAGTGCAACAAACCCTGCAAACTTTTGCAACAGCAATGCTGTAAAATTGGTTGAAGTAATTGCAAAACCTGTTTTGAATCCCATTGCAGGTAACGACAGTGTGTGTCCGGGTGATAATTTCACTTACAGCATTTCATCGGACACCGGGGACAACATGTTTGTTTGGGCAATAAGTGGAGGCACCGGAACCATTCAAAGTGAAATGGGTGCCAATCACGATTCGGTAGTGGTGCAATGGACGGGTGCCGGGCCATGGCAGTTGAGCGTTTATCAGGAAGTTGAGATTGATCCGGGCGTTTTCTGTACATCAGATGTCGAGCTTCTTGATGTTTATCCTTTCCTTCCCCCGGTAATCGATGGTGCCAGCACCGTATGCGTGGATGCCAGCGAAGTTTATACCGCAGGTGGCTCCAATGCTTCGGGCGATTTCGATTGGAGCATCAGCCCGGCGGCGCAGGGAACTATCCAGAGCGGCCAGGGTTCCAACTCCGTTACCATCCTGTGGCATGGTCCTTCGGCAAGTGCAACATTAACGGTAACTTCGTGTACCGGCAGCGACAGCCACACCATAAACATCACCGGGCGACCTATCGCTGACGTTAGCTACAGCACCTTACCCGTGTTTTGCCAGGGTGATGCGGTAAGTCTTGTTCTTTCAACACCATTTTTCGGAACCTACAACTATGAGTGGTTTAAGGTGGGCACTGGTAGTTTGGGGATTTTAACAAATACCCTCAGCATCAACGTTGCCTCCCTCAGTGTGGGCACGCACAAATATTATGTGAATGTAAGTGAAAATGGCTGTGTGATAAAATCCAATATTGTGGATGTAATCATCAAAAACTGTGAGCCAGGAACGCCAGGCGGCCCTCCCGGCCCGGCAGGCTGCGATGTAATAGCCTGGTTCTGGCCCTATGTTGACTGCCATCAGGTTACCCTTATCGATAAATCCTACACGCTGGCAGGCGCAATCATCACCAATTGGGCATGGGCCGTTAGCCCCACACCTCCGGGCACCTCCTTCGATAACCCGGCTATTCCAAACCCGATACTCACAGTTCCGACCTCCGGAGCCTATACCATCACCCTTGTTATTACCTCCTCATCGGGCTGTATTTCGAGCTATTCCGAAATGGTAAATATTCTACTACCCAATGCAAGTTTTACCTACACAGCTCCACTTTGCGACAATACACCCATCAGCTTTGCTGCCTTACCCAACAATCCAAGCTACAATTACGAATGGAATTTTGGTGATGGCTTTACATCATACACGGCTAATACCGAACATACTTACGGACCTCCCGCGCCGACAAGCTACACGGTTTCGCTGGTGATTAGCGATGAAAAAGGCTGCATTGCCAACACTTCGCAAACTATCATCGTGAATCCTTCACCCGTTTGCACCATTACGGCCAGCGACACTATCTTTTGCCCCGGCAGCTTCGAAACCCTCACGGCCTGCACCAATATGAGCTCGTACCAATGGTATAAAAACGGAAAGCCAATTCCGGGAGCCAACGCCAACACCTTCAATGTGTACGAACATGGCGAGTATCATGTAGTAGTTACCAATACCACGAACTGCTCCAGTGCATCCAATAAAATTTACATGTACATGAACTCACTACCTTTAGCAAAAGTTACCGGCGAGGGACACATTTGCGCATTTCCTTCATCAACTTCCGGAGTTTATTTAATTGCTAATTATAATAGCAATTATGCGTATAGCTGGTCGAGTAACCCTCCGGGAGCGACCTTTTCACCGGCGAATAATTTCTCCACCTGGGCATCGGTTAACCTGCCAGCGGTATTGCCCGCAACTTACGAATTTATCGCCCACGTTACCGACCTCACCACCGGCTGCATTAACAGCGATACGCTATGCGTAACATTTTACCAAACTCCCACGGTAAGTGTTCCTTATCTGGGAATTTGTGAAGGAACACCGGTAACGCTAACACCCTCACCCAACGACCCCGGCAAATACAGCTACCAATGGAATACCGGGGCAACAACAGCCACAATCGTAGCTTCAAATCCTGGCTATTACAGCCTTACCATGACCGATAAAAAGAATGGCTGTGTGGCTTATGCTGATGCAGGCATGATTTATCCCAAGCCCGATTTAAGTCTATTCCCCTTGGGTTGCGCTGATATTTGTACTCCCGATACCTTGAATTTGTACATTCCTCTACCCCTCAATGCACTGTGGCCTAACAATACTTATTCTATGGCCTATCCCAGCATTACCTGGTACGACAATGGCAACTATGGCAGTCCCATCGGCTTTGGCGAAAACCTGAGCATCCCGGCAGCAAATACCGGTTCGCATCAAATTTCGGTAGTCGTTCAAAACAGCTTTGGCTGCGTGGACACGGCCGGTGTATTTTGCTATAATGATAATGTATGTTGTGATATAATTTTGGATTACGTTAATACTAACGATGCTTCGTGTATCAACACCAATGATGGCAGCATCAGTATCTTGCTCAACCCTGCCTCGGTGGGTGCGCCTTTTACCATCACACGAATATTTCCCGGGCCTCCGCAATCGTGGCCTATCGTGCCCGGCGTTCCGTTTAATCTCGGCGGCTTGTCCACCGGTGGCTATGCCTTCGAAATTACTTCGGCCAATGGCGATTGCAAAGAAAGTTTCGACTTATTTATCGGCTACCTGCAGGAAGAATGCTGCTTTGCGGCTATTGATACCAATTTCATCCACATCACTGCACCAATTACTTACACCAGCGATATGGTGTGGGATAATAAATATTTCATCGACATCAATATTATGGTTACCGTGGATGGAGTCATGCTGGATGTTACCAATGTGGATGTTGTGTTTGAAGAATGCGCCGGAATCGAGTTTATCAATGGCGGCTACCTGCGCGCCAACAATTCGGTGTTCAGACCCTGCGATATCGATAAAAGCTGGAAGGGTTTACGATTTGATGCCCCCGGCGAATTTGATAACATTATTAATGAATCTACATTTAAAAATGCTGAAGTTGCACTCTATTTCAAAGGTGGTTCGGATGCGGTAATCTCGAATAACCTATTCTCGAACTGCAACTATGGTGTGAGGCTTGAAAACAATCCGCGCTTCGACCATCCTGTTTCCGGCAACCGCTTTGTTACCGAGAACTTCTTCCCCAACTTCGCCTGTGCCACAAAGTATTCCTTTGTGAATAACAGCAGCTCCTATGGCATTTTCGCAAGCTCATCCCGCTTCCTGAACCAGATTTCGCACAACGAGTTCATCAACTCCAGGGGCAGCCAAAACCCAACAACTTATGGTATTTACCACATGAGAAGTGGCGGTGTATTTTCCGAAAACACCTTTACCGACATAGGAACCGCCGTGTATGTTTACGCACAGTTATATTACACCAGCATCCAAAACAACGAAATAGAAGTAAACATGCTGCCTTCGGGTAACTTCACTTCCATTTATGCCTTGTCGTGTCAGGGTCCGCTTATCGAAATTTTAAATAATGAAATATCCAATAACTACGACCAATACACCAGTTTCTCGGGCATTTACAGCTATGCCTCCAACAATGTCAACATCAGTGGAAACCTGGTGGATGGCTTTAGTTATGGTATCATCGACATCAGCTCGCTAAGTCATCAAATTAGCAACAATGTGGTGGAAAATGCACGTAACTATGGGATTTATGTTTACGAAATGCCCAACAGTGTGGGCTATGTTACTTGCAATTCGATAAAGATGAAAAACTTTAATTCGAGCATTGGCCTGGTGGCCTACAACATGTCGGCGCAAAGCGAAGTAAGCAGCAACTGCATCACCGATTGCTACACCTCGATGCACTTCGTTGGTTCGTCGTGGGGCGGAAACACGATGGCTCTGCCGCTTATCCGAAATAACTTTTTGTACAACTACGATTATGTGGGTATTAATGTGCAGGGATATTCGGGAAATATTGGCACCGCTGCCGACCCGGGTCTCAACACCCTGTGGAGCAACAACAATGCGGCTATCGACATCAACAGCAATACTACCATCAACGTGGCTGATAACTTTGGCATGTTTAATATTTCGTTCCCATCGGTACAAATCACCAGCAACAACCCATATCATTCTACGGCTTCGTGCGGACATCAGATCTTTAATATGCCTTCGCAGGGAAATCTGAATACTGATTACCGTTGTGATAATACCGCACGAATGAATAGTATGCTCATGGGCAGTGGCGGGAACTTCTGGCTGGCATCCGATTACTTAGACGAACTCCGCGAAAGCAGCCGCCCCTATCAGCAGGCTGCCTTAATAATGGCATCGCTGGATGAGGCCGACCTGGCTCTGCTGGATGAGGTCTTGCTTAATGCTGATCTTACAGAAAATCAAATTGCCTTGTTGAAATTTGAATACTATTACCGCAAGGCAAATTATGATGAGGCTCGTGCGAATCTGGAAACGCTGGCACCAAAAACGGAAGACGAAACCCGTTTTAAAACCTTGTCGCTGCTCAATTTGGATATTATCGAGCATGGCTGGGGCGAACTGGAAAGCGATGAAATAGCAATGCTGGAAGCCATGATTGATGGTAATCCTGTCCAGGCTAATTTTGCCATCGCCTTGCTTAACAACGTCAACGGATTCCAAAATTACATTATCGAAGAACCCGAAGCACAACATGTGGTGGGTATGGATAATATCAAGCGAATTACCGATGAAGGCGGATTATTGAATATCTATCCAAATCCGGTACGCGACATTGCCTACATCGAATTGATAAATACCATGCCCGGCGATAACACCATCGAGGTGTATGACATCAGCGGCCAACGCTGCGATCAATTCTCGATTAGCATTGTGTCGGGTGGCATCGAACTCGACATCAGCAAACTGAAGGATGGTATCTATTTCGTTACCGTAAGTAATCCTGATTCCGGCATCAGCCACAAAGGCAAGCTGGTAAAAATCAAAAATTAGTCATCAGGTCTGATAAAGCCATCCGGGTTTCCTGCACTCACAATCGCGGGAAGCCCGGAAGCCGTCAGGCCATCTTAAAACATCCATTACTATGACTAAATTATTAATACCTGTAAACAAGGAGAAATTATGAAATCAATAATAACATTGTCAATACTCATCCAGTTTGGGATTTTTACGCTGTTTTCACCGGCGGTGTTTTCATCCAACAAAAATGGAGAAAAAGAAAAGCCCGGTTTTGTGCTTACGGCTGCCCAAAAGCAGGCTTCATCAGATCCAGGCCATTCGCAAATCTTAGAAAAACAGTTTTTAAATATTGGAGATAATCTGGCCTGGGGGCTTAATACCTGGACACACCAATTGTTTAGTTTGGATGTTTCCAGTCCTGGTGAGATTTTCATCTTTGATACGCTGGATTTTCAAAGCCTGGCCGGCAGCTTTGGCAGCAACGACACCGAATTGTTTTATCTTATCCAATATCCCGAGAATATTGTGAAAACGGTAAATGTCCTTAGCGGCGAGATTTCGACAGTTGGAGATTTACCCGCTCCAATGGCGGATGGAATATGGACAAGCCTTTCGGTACAAGCAGCCAGCGGGATTTTTTATGGCATTGCCACCGATGGCATCGAATCAGTTTTATACGAAATAAATATTTACGATGAAACTTCTGTAGAAGTTTTAAACCTGGGGCTTCCCGCCGTTATTAGTTCGGCCTTAGATGGCGATGGCAACATGTATTTTTTTGACATCGAAAACGATTCTACTTATGTTGCGAATATCCAAGCAGGAACAATAACAGCATTGGGTGCTGCAGGTTTCGATGGGAATTATGCCCAGGGTATGGCTTACAGCAGCGCAGATGATGAAATTTATTTGGCCGCTTATGTAGATTTGGTGGGTGCGCAGTTGCGAAAACTTGACCGAACAAGCGGCGAGACAACTTTTATAGCAAACCTGCCGGGTGAAACAGCAGCCTTTAGTTTCAGGAATGAGAAGCCAATTCCTTCAGGAATCGACTTTGGTGATGCACCCGAACAAGCTGGAAATCCCTTTTCGTTCCCAACCACACTGGCAAATAACGGTGCCGCGCATACCATCGATCCCACCGTGTTTTTGGGCGAAAAAATTGATGGCGAAGCCGATGGTCAGCCCGATGCTAATGCTTTGGGCGATGACAACGATATATTCTATCCTTCGGCAGGTGATGATGAAGACGGGATTATTCTCCCCACTTCGGCGGCACCAGGCACACAGGTAATTTTTACTGCGAAGGCTTCCGTTGACGGCTATCTGGATGCCTGGATGGATTTTGACCACGATCAGACCTGGCTCAATCCCAGCGAACATATCTTTGATGTGCAGCCGCTAACTGCCGGAACAAATTCGCTAACTTTTATGGTACCTCCTACCGCTGCTACCGGACAAACGATACTGCGTTTTCGTTTCCGCTCCAGTCCGGTTCCTCTTAGCTTTGGCGGTATGGCCAGCGATGGCGAAGTGGAAGATTACACGATTTTGTTAAAAGAAAATAACGGCGAGAGCATGGACTATGGCGATGCCCCGGATGGTTTCAACAATAAGCATTACAAAACCACGTGGGTGAATGATGGGGCGCGTCATAAAATTGTAGATGGCGTTTTTCTTGGTGTAAAAGTGGATGCCGAAATTGACGGCCAACCAAGCACTGCTGCCCTCGGCGATGATAATGATCTGTTTTTCCCGGCAGCGGGCGATGATGAGGATGGCGTGGAGCTACCAACAAGCCTGACCTCCGGTGCCAGTGCCAGCATAACAGTCATGGCATCCACCGATGGCTACATTGATGCCTGGCTCGACTGCGATTTGAATGGCGACTGGGGTGCGGCTAACGAACATCTCCTGGATGCGTATCCGCTAAATGCCGGGAGCAACAGCATATCCCTCAATATTCCTGCGGATGCTGATGCAGGAGTATCCTACCTGCGTTTTCGCTTTCGCGATAATGCCGCACCGCTCACATGGTATGGCTATACTAAAGGTGGAGAAGTGGAAGACTACCGCATTCAGATAGTGAAGGCCGCAGGCGCGGAATTTGATTTCGGTGATGCTCCCGAAGGTTTTGGCACCGGGCTTTTCCCGGTTACGCTGGCCAACAATGGAGCGCATCATCTTATTGTTCCCGGGGTTTATCTGGGAGCAAGTGTGGATGCCGAGCCGGATGGCCAGCCCTCGATTGGTGCCACCGGCGATGATACAGATATGATTTATCCCTCCAATGGCGATGATGAAGACGGAATTTCCTTTCCGGGAGCTTTAATTATCGGAGCTACTTCCTCCATTACCGTGCTTGCTAACGTTGACGGCTTTTTGAGTGCCTGGATAGATTTTGATGGCGATGGTTATTGGAATACTAATGAGGAGCAGGTTTTCGACCTTACTTCGTTAGCTGCCGGAATAAATACCCTCACCTTTGCGGTGCCCGACAGCGCGACAGCAGGCCTTGCTTATGGCCGCTTCCGTTTTCAGGATACAGAAAGCCCCTTAAGTTTTGATGGTTTGGCCCAAAGTGGAGAAGTGGAAGATTATGCCATCCAGATTCTGGAAGATGCCAGCACAGGCCAGGACTTTGGTGATGCCCCGGATGCACTTTATCCCACAAGCCTTAACCGGGATGGTGCCCGCCATATTAATAATGGAACGCTGTTCTTAGGCAGCCTGATCGACACCGAGGCAGATGGAATTTCCTCATTAAATGCCAAAGGCGATGACCTGAATTATCTGGATGATGAAGATGGGATTAGCTTCCAAAACCCCTTGATCATTGGCCGCACGGCTTACATTCAGGTGGTGGCTTCGGCAAATGCCTTACTGAATGCCTGGATCGACCTGAACGATGGCAACGGCTGGGCTGGCGATGCAGCGCATATCTTTGCTGATTATTTTATAGAAGCCGGAAGCCACAGTTTAAGTTTTGATATTCCTGATGAAGCAATGGCTGGCCAGACTTTCCTGCGCTTCCGCCTGAGTTCACAAACAGGCTTGTCGTTTACCGGCGAAGCCACCGATGGTGAGGTAGAAGATTATCAGTCCGCCATTTACCCCGACTGGCTGGCACAGCCTACCCAGCTTGTGCATACCATTTCGATTCCTGCCGGCCTGCCGCCGCTGCAAACGGGCGACCTCCTGGGATTGTTCTTTATGGATAATGATGGCAAGCAAAAACCGGCGGGCAGCCTGGTGGTCAGCCAGGGGCAGTTTAATCAGATTTTGGCTTATGGCGATGATCCGGCTACACCGCAGGTGAAAGAAGGCTTTGCTGTGGGTGAAACCTTGAACTGGAAATTGTTTGAACCCGAAACTGCGGAAGCACGCAATCTTGCGGTTGTTTACGATTCCACCTTTCCTGACTATCAGGGAACTTTCCGTCCCTTCGGATTTTCGGCTCTAAGCCAGGCCAATTATCAGCAGAATCCCTGCTCAATGCCGACGGATTGGGAGTTTGCGATTACAGGTACCACACACAACATTAATATCCCACTTGCCGTGGCTCCCGAAGTTTTTGGCGCGCCTCTGATGGCGGGAGATTGGATTGGTGTATTTTATAAGGATGATAATGATGAACAAAAATGCGGAGGTGCTATTCAATGGAATGATGTTGCTGGCGTGGTTTTAACCGCCTTTGGCGATGATCCTGCAACTGGCGAAAAGGACGGCTTTGCACCGGGTGAGGCTTTCCAATGGAAACTTTACGCCTGCGAAAGCACGGAAGTCTTCCCAGCCCTCGCCACCTACAATTCTAATCTGCCTTGCCAGGGTGAGTTTGGGAGTTTTTGCCTTTCGGAAATCGATGGGCTGCAAGCTACGCGAGTTCAGAGCATTTCGCTGCAAAGCGGCTGGAACAGCATTTCAACATTTCTTGTTCCTTCCAATCCTGAAGTGGAAAATATTTTTGCTCCTTACGCAGATAATCTCACCATCATCCAAAACCTGACTACCTTTTATTGGCCTTATGCCGATATTAATACCATCGGCAACTGGGACACCGAAAGTGGCTATGCGCTAAAGGTAAGCGCGGATGTTAATATGGAGATTTACGGTACCGATCTGGCTCCGCAAGAACTTGCACTTTCGCCCGGATGGCATTATCTGCCCGTTTTAAGTAGTTGTCCCGTGGATGCTGATGAACTGCTAAGTCCGGTGATGGAAAAGATAACGCTGGTGCAGGATATTATCGGAACTGAGGTTTGGTGGCCAGCCATGGGCGTATTTAGCCTGCAAACACTCGTGCCCGGCAAAGCCTACAAAATCAGAGTAGAAGAAAGCCTTAACCTGACTTTTGCTCCCTGCAATAATTTTAAAACCATCATGGAGAAAGCCCAACAAAGCAATCAGAGCAAAACGCCCTGGGGCGAACTAATTCAAACTCCCGGCAGCCACACCATTGCAATTTCCAGCTCAGCTATTTCAGGTCTAAGTCCTGGCGACTGCCTTGGAGCCTTTGGTGCTGATGGAAATTTGTATGGCTTTTTGGAAATTGAAAACACCAGCGAAAATAGCGTGATGATGGTTTATGGCGATGATGTTACCACAGGCACCAAGGATGGATTTTATGAAAATGAAGCCATCACCTTTGGCGTGCTGGAAAAAGCCACAGGAAATGAAATTCCTTTGGAACTTACCTTCGATCATTCCATGCCCAACCCTGAGCAGGTTTTCAACAATCAGGGGCTATCGGCTGTTACAGGATCAACTCTGTCAGGATTCCAAACCCCATCAGCTTCTAGAGAGCTAAGCATTTATCCAAACCCAAGCACCGGAATTCTAAATATTGACGGCCTTCCTGAAAATACCAGGCTAAGCGTTTTTAACACCTTCGGGAAAGTGATTATGAAAAACGAAGTTTCGACTTCTGTTGAGATAAATCTCACAGATCAAGCTAAAGGTGTTTACTTTATTAGGATTGAAAGTGAAGGAAGAAGTTATTTTGAGAAGTTGATTTTGAATTAAACCCCTTTAACCAGGGCTTCACTTAAATTCAAAAGCTAACAGTGAGGGTTTCACTTTAAGTGAAGCCCTCACTTTTTTTTTAAGCACTTGAAAGCAAAGTCTCCCCGTGAATCCTTTCCAGGCACAAAGTATAATTCCAAACTACGCACTACTGCCGGAGTTAATTCACGGGGTGACTAAACTCAGATTGCAAGTCACCCCGTGAATCTTTTCCAGGCACAAAGCATTATTCCAAACTACGCACTACTGCCGGAGTTAATTCAACGGGTGACTAAACGCAGATTGCAAGTCACCCCGTAAATACTATTCAGGCACAAAGCATAATTCCAAACTGCGCACTACTGCCGGGAGCATTCACGGGGTGACTAAATTCGTGGCCAAGCCTTTCCGATTGACCAGACAAACCTTATTTTATAACCTTTAACCTTGATAGAAAAATGCTCTCGCGACAAAATCAACCTTACCTTATTTTTTCAATCCCTATAAAAATAAGGTAAGGTTGGTGGTGCGTTGGGCTTGGGTTTTCTATGAAGGTTTTTTGGTGATGATAAGCCTGCCTGGCCAGTCGGACGAGGGTTTCTATTTTTTAACGTTTCTATCCCGTACCTACGGGAATAGAAAGTTAAACGCCGACATTCTATCGTCCGCAGGACATAGAATCGTCAAAAATATCTATTGTAATTCAGGATATTGTTTTAAAAATTTCGCTACCAAAGCATTATTGATTAAAAACCAAGCATATTTTCTATGATGCAGTTCACCGTTTTAAACTTAACAAAGGCTGCTC
>CAZGAO010000071.1:0-28062 GCA_964523795.1 uncultured Lentimicrobiaceae bacterium | reverse complement strand
ATTGTACAGACAAAACTGTTATCCACACAATCCCAACACCTGATGAAGAGCTATCCTTATTCTACCAGGGAGAACCTTTTACACCAGGAGAAACCATCACCGTACAAGGTTCTGAAACTGCATCTGAAATTGTTGCTCACATGGCAATCCAGAATAATTATTCGGTGGCCAAGGATATTTTGGTATCCAAAGAAATCATCTCCGAAACACCAGGCCATACCAATACCTTTTGCTGGGGCTTATGCTTCCCTCCATTTGTGTTTGAATCTCCCGACCCAATTACACTGCAAGCAGGAGCACTGAATGAGAATGATTTTAGTGGAGATCTGATACCAAACGGAGTTGAGGGTACTACGGTTATGAAATACACTTTCTTTGAAGAAGGCAATCCCGAGCTTGAAGCTCATTTCTTTGTGGAGTTTATCGCGGGAGATCAGGATCCATGGACTGTTACACCAACGGGAATTATTCATACCATCCAGGTACCTGGCACGGCCAATCCAAATATTTTTGGCCAAACCTTAGCTGTTGGCGATTGGATTGGCGTATTCTACACCAACGATGACGGTGAACAAGTTTGCGGTGGCGCCGCCCAGAAAAGTCCCTTCGGTACTTATGTGGTAACTGCCTATGGCGATGATATCACCACCAGCGAGAAAGATGGTTTTGCGGATGCTGAAGTGTTTTCATGGCTTATGTATGACGTAAGTGAAGGAACGGAATACCCTGCTACTGCTACTTACAATGCCACAGCTCCAAACCAGGAATTCTTCGCAACGCTCGGTCTATCAAAACTCACCAGCCTTAATGCCGATGAATTTATACAGAATTACAATTTTGTTTCGGGCTGGAATAGCATGTCTTCCTACCTGACTCCTGAAAATGCGGATGTAGAAACCATGTTTTCACCCATCGTTGATAATCTTTCGATATTCAGAAATCTTACCCAGGTGTACTGGCCCGAAGGGAACTTTAATACCATTGATGATTTTGATAATCAATCGGGATATGTGATACATGTTGACGAAACTGTTGACTTCCAATTACTGGGTTCCGGCATGGCTGATGATGTATTGGAACTGGAAAATTCGGGATGGCATTTTATGCCGGTTTTAAGCGAGTGCGCTGTTTCTATTGAAGATTTGTTTGGAGACCAGCTTAGCAATGTAATTATCATTCAGGAACTGATCGGTGTAAACATGTATTGGCCTGATATGGCAATCTACACCTTAAGCGAACTCCAACCTGGCAAAGCCTACTCTATGAAGTTATCCGATGGCGTTTCGGTAGAATTTCCTGCTTGCGAATTAAAAACAGGCGTGCAAAAAGCTGAACGCATAAGCGAGATTAATACGCCCTGGGGCGTTCTGAATCTGACTCCAAATGTACAAACAACGGTATTTCTAAATACCGCGATGGATGATATGCAAGCCGGTGATGTAATCGGAGCCTTTGATACCCACAATCAGCTTTGTGGTGTGGCAACAATCACCAATCTCACAACAAATACAGCCATCAATCTCGGCGGAAATGATCAAACTAACAATGGCAGAGATGGTTTTGATGAGGGTGAAGCGGTAAGCTTTAAGATATATCGCACTGCCACTGGCGAAACCTTTGATGTAGATCTTACCTACGACCAGATGCTCGAAAATACCTCAGGCAATTATTACCAGCGTTCATTTGCGGCTGTTGGAAACGCATGGCTGAAATCAACAGGAATTACAGCCAACAGTAACAACTCGATTCAAATGTATCCGAACCCCGCTTCGGAGGAAGTTACAATCCATGTCTCCGGAAGTGGCCTCGACATGATTAAAGTACTTGTACTCGACCTCAATGGAAGGACAATACTTGAGAAGGAATTTTTGGGACATACCAAACTAAATGTTAGCACACTTGATGCAGGTGTATATTATGTAAAAATCTTTACCAATAATGATTTTAATAAAGTAGAAAAACTCATTATACGGTAATTTTTCTCAACAACGTTAGGTAAAGCCCGGGATGAACTCCGGGCTTTTTTTCCTTTTTTTTTCAATTCGATTGAAGTGTATAAACCTAAGATAGATGTTAATGAATACTTTCAAACTTATTCCTTGATGGATTGCCCAAACGGGCTACCTATGGTCGTTGGAAAATTTGAATGTTGAGCGGTGCGAAACCTCCCACTGAGCGGGACAGGCAGTACCGGGTTTTCCGAATCATGGTAATTGTATTGAGCTACAATACCTCAACCCGTACCGGCTTGAAAAAAACTCCGTAGGAGTTATGCTATTGTAGCTAAATATAAAACCATCTGTACTTCACAACTCTGTATGAGTTGCGCTTTAAATTATTTAATTCTAAAATGCTTTATAAAATGAAACTAAATACACTTACCATACTCGCAATACTACTTTTTCTAATTATTAATGGCTTCGCCCAGCAGGTTCCCCGGCAAATGGTAGTCCTTGAAATTGGGACAGGCACCTGGTGCCAATATTGCCCGGGGGCTGCTATGGGTGCAGATGAACTGATTGAAAACGGCCACAATGTGGCCGTTGTCGAATACCACACTTATGATGCTTACCAAACCACGCAATCAGAAGAACGCATCTATGACTTTTACAACATGTATGCTTTCCCAACAGCAATCTTCGATGGGGTCATCACCGATTTAAGCAACAGCCATACAAACAGTGTGTACGAAGCTTACCTGCCGCATTACGAGGAAAGAATTGCCATCATGTCCGACCTTTCAATTTCATTATCTTTTACAAACACAGGTGGTAATAATTATTCCGCCCATGTAAATGTTGAAAACGTGAACGCCTGGACCGGCAGTGCAGTCTTGCAACTTGCACTTACCGAAAGTAATATTCCCGAAAACTGGCAAGGGATGGAAGATCTTGATTTTGTATGTCGGCTTATGCTTCCCGATGCCAACGGCACGGCACTTGATTTTACGGGTAGCAATACCCAGGAATTCGATTTTGACTTTGCTTTAGAAGCAGGCTGGCTTGCTGAAAATTGTGAATTGACAGCCTTTGTTCAGGAAATTGACTCCAAGGAAATTCTCCAGGGAAATAAAATAAGCCTGGCCTGGCAGCCATCTTCGGATGCTTCCCTTTCGGATTTAACAGTGGATGATGAAAGCATCGAAGGCTTTGATCCGGAAACTTACTACTACGAATACTGGGTAGCATCAGGAACGCAAATTCCGCCAACAGTAAATGGCATGGTAAATCATCCCGGTGCAACCATCGAAATCACCCAGGCAAATGCTATTCCTGGTTCGGCAACCATTTTTGTTACCGCCGAAGATGGTGCTACGCAACTTGAATATGAGGTGGCATTTTTGATGGAACTTAGCAACGATGCTACTTTGTCCAACATCACCATTTTCGGAGAAAGCCTCGCAGGTTTTAACCCCTCAACCTTTTACTACGCATACCTGGTTCCCCCAGGAACGCAAGTCCCGCCAACAGTTAATGGCATGGTAAATCATCCGGAAGCAACTATTGAAATCACCCAGGCAAGCGCAATTCCGGGATCAGCACACCTTATTGTTACCGCCGAAGATGGTGCTGCGCAGCTTGAATATGAGGTAGTTTTTTTGATGGAACTCAGCAATGATGCTACTTTGTCCAACATCACAATTGACGGAGAAAGCCTTTCGGATTTTAACCCCTTAACTTTTTACTACGCATACTTGGTTCCATCAGGAACACTAATACCGCCATCAGTCGGCGGCATGGTAAATCATCCGGACGCAACTATTGAAATCACCCAGGCAAGTGCAATCCCGGGAACAGCAACTATTCTTGTAACAGCAGAAGACGGCAATACACAACTGGAATATGAGGTGGTTTTTTTGATGGAACTCAGCAACGATGCCTCATTATCGGATATAACCCTGAATGCAGTCAGCATGGTAGGTTTTGACCCTGAAATATACTATTACGAATACTGGGTGGCATCAGGAACTCAAGTTCCGCCATCAGTCAACGCCGTGGTAAATCATACCGGAGCAACTATTGAAATCACCCAGGCAAGTGCAATCCCGGGAACGGCAACTATTCTTGTTACCGCTGAAGATGGCTCTACGCAGCTTGAATATGAGGTGGTATTTTTGATGGAACTCAGCAATGATGCCTCATTATCGGATTTGACGGTGGACGAAATAAGCCTCGCGGACTTTGACCCCGAAATATACTCCTACGAATACTGGGTAGCATCAGGAACAACAGTCCCGCCAACAGTTGATGGCATAAAGAATCAAGCGGGGGCAAGCATCGAAATCACCCAGGCAATAGCAATTCCAGGATCGGCAACTATTCTTGTTATCGCTGAAGATGGCTCTACACAACTGGAATACGAAGTAGATTTTGATTTTTCAATCGGAATGGGCGAGGTCGAAAATCAGGATTTCTTTTTCTATCCAAATCCCGCAAAGGATTGGATAAATATTCAAATTTGCAGCCCATCGCTCATCAGAATTAGTGATGCGAATGGAATAATTATTATTGATCAATGGCTGGAAGGTTCACAGGAATTACCCGTATCAAAACTTAAAAAAGGCATTTACTTTATCACAATCCAAAACCAAAAATTTGTGATTAAAAACAAATTGATAATAGCTGACTAAATAAAAATCCTAAAACTAATAAATACAAATTCATTAAACTTATACAAATATCATGAGAAAACGAATACTAAAATTCGCACTGATCAATCTGATGCTCTTGCCTACAATTGTAATATTTGCACAGCTAGGGCAAGGTATGACAGAAATGCCAGTTCAGCAGGAAAAGAATATTGGCGAACAGCAGATATCCCAAACAAAATCCGTCACCTCTTTTTTTAGCGAGGATTTTTCTGGCGTTTTCCCTCCTACAGGCTGGGAAATAGTTGGTGGTGGCGACGAAAACTGGGTAAGGCGTCCCACAGCAAAGGCCGGAGGAACAGCTCCCGAAATTACCTTTGGTTGGGGTCCCCCAAGTTTTAATGGTATTTCAAGACTGGTAACTCCTGAGATTTCAACTTCAAGTTATTCCACAATTGAGCTCGAGTTTAAACATTATGTTTGGGACTATGCTGGTAGCGGTTATTCATACAAATTTGAAACCACAAGCGATGGCGGAATTACCTGGAACGAAGTGTGGTCAATATCTCCAACTGGAGATATTGAACCAGAAACTATAACAATAGTTATCGATAACGAAGATGTTGGCTCTGATAATTTTCAGCTTGCATGTACTTTCGATGGCAATACAACCCAAATTAATTATTGGTACGTGGATGATATCATTTTATCAAATGAATCGGGAACGAGCTATGCAGTTACATATTTTGTAAAGGATGAAGAGGCAAATCCGGTTGAAGGTGCTTTAGTAAATATGCAAAATGGCGGCGCTAAGATTACCGATGCTTGCGGGCAAGCAATTTTTACGGGTTTATTTCCGGGAACCTATGCCTGGGATGTAAGTGCAAGCGATTTAGCACCTGAATTTGGAGAAGTAACAGTAACAGATTCTGACCTAACTGTTGATATAGTTATGGGTACTGCTACTGAATTATTGAGCGAACACTTCGCTGGTGGCACATTCCCTCCCGAGGGATGGTCAAAATTTGGAGATGGACAGCCGAACTGGAATAGAGTTAGCTCAGATGTTGCAGGGGGTGTGTATCCTGAAGTTCGCTTTAGTAGAAGCCCGGTTTTTACTGGCAGCTCAAAATTTGTTTCACCAATTCTTGCTACTTCCGGCTATAACGCATTGTTTCTGGAATTCAAGTTTGCCTTGGCAGATAGTATGGGAAGCGGATATTCGATAAAGATTGAATCTACCAGTGATGGTGGATCTACCTGGAATGAAGCGTGGTCGGTTTCGCCCACGGAAGATATTGGCCCAAAAAACCAAACCGTATTAATTGCAACTGATGATGTGGGCTCCGACGAATTTCAGTTTGCATTTACCTTCGAAGGAAATTCAGCTCAGATAGATACATGGCATATCGATGACGTTAGATTAATAACCGCACTTGCTTACGATGCTGCAGTTCTTTCTGTTGATGTTCCTGCATTATCTATTTCTGGAGTTAATATTGATCCGGCTGCCACAGTAACAAATATAGGTTACGAAACTGCGACTTTTGATGTGAAGTTTGAAATTATTAAGGATGATGTAGTTTATTCAGAACTTATTACAGTTACCAACATGGAACCGCTCGACGCAGAAACGTTAACCTTTCCGAGTTGGACTACTGTTTTAGGCAGTTATGATCTTAGAGTAACGTCTAATCTTACTGATGACGAAAATACTTCCAACGATACCATTATTGCAACTTTAGGAGTTACAAACGGACTGCTTGATAAAAAACCATTATATGAGATGTTTACAAGTTCTACCTGCCCGCCATGCGTTGCAGCTAACGAAGTACTTGATTCAATTTTGGGAAACAACCCTGATCAATATACAATAATTAAATATCAAATGAACTGGCCTGGTGCAGGAGACCCATATTATACCGAAGAATGTGGTGCTAGAGGAAATTATTACGGGATTTTTTCAGTTCCCGATTTATATATTAATTCGGAACAGAATTCGCCACCTTTGTATTTTACCCAGGAAACTTTTGATGAGTACCTTAATCAAGAAACCGCTTTGGGAATTGATATAAGCGAAGCCATTATTGATCTTGATAATACAGTGTCGATAACAGTGAACCTTGAGCCAATTGTTAATTATGCACAAGGCTTGAAGGCATACATTGTAATTACTGAAAAACTCACAGAAGATAATGTTGGTTCCAATGGCGAAACAGAATTTCACCACGTTATGATGAAAATGCTTCCGGATGAAACAGGCACAACATTAGATGCTTTGCTTGGTGGTGAAACTACAACACTCACTGAAACTTTCGATATGAATTTGACCAACATGGAAACACCCGATGATTTATCAGTGGTTGTTTTTGTGCAAGACGATTCAGACAAAAGCGTTGTACAAAGTGATATGATGGACGTTGTTTTTGCCACAGGAATAGATAATGAAGCGACTACAGAAAATAGCTTACAAATATTCCCTAACCCTGCTAAGAACGTCGTCAATATTCAATCCTCAGATGAGGTGAATAAAGTTCAAATACTAAATTTATCAGGTCAGATAATTCTCGAGCAAACTACCTCCGGAAAGCAAACGCAATTTAGGACATCGGAATTTAAAACCGGGGTTTATCTTGTAAGAGTATTCTCTCAAAATAATGTAATTACCAGGAAGCTGGTGATTGAGTAAATTGTATGTTACCCAGGGCATGACTCGAAGTCATACCCTGACTTGTTGAAGCCCCGGTTTGCCCGCCTTTTGACGGATAGATCGGGGCTTTTTGTTGCGAAAGCCAGAACGATTTTCTATTAAAAATAGGAATCCTTTTTTTTAACCGGCTAATTCCTCTATTTCGCTTGAAATTTTTATCCTAAGCAAAGCATTCCATTTTATACTTCCTCCGCTCCAATGTACTTTTGTACGATAATATTAAAATATTGCATGTTGTATAATTTTTTGAAAAACGAATAATTACTGTATCCAAATAAAAACTGACTATAATGAAATTTAGATTTATAAATTCTTTAGCTATACGCTTCTCCATCCTGTTCGGCTTGGGCTGCATAGCAAATGCAAATGCACAAGAAGCCACACCACAAGAACTCGTTTCGCCGATTTATGGCAAGTTGATGCTGGTGGGAAGTGGCGAAATATCGCTCCGGGCAGCAGCCACCTTTGCTTTTTTGGCTGGTGAGGAAGAGGGCAAGCTGGTAATTGTAAGCAAGACACGTGGGCGTGATATCGGAATTCTTCCGCAGTGGCAGGAAACCTTTGGGAGCGTGAGCATGATAAAGTTGGATAAAACCAAGAGCACTTTGCCCGAGCCTGACCTTACTGCAATTCGCGCAGCTACCGCAGTGTGGCTTAGCGATGACTTTTCGGATTACGCTGCTGCATCACAGCTCGAAGGTGAATTAAAATCGTTGTTGCGCCGCGATGGCACAGTCGGTGGCCAGGGGCTTGCAGCCGAAAGTATGGCCACATTACTTAACGATGACGGTGAGTTTCGGGAGGGCTTCAATTTGCTGCCCAACTCCATTATCCAGGCATCGAAAGAAGAATCGGATCAGCTTGCTGAGACACTTAAAGAATTTCCCGGTCGTGTAGGCTGGGAAATCCCTCCAGCGGCAGCGGTGGTTATTCACGACAGCCGCAAAATTTCCGTTATCGGCTACCCCGATATTACGCTCCGAACCGCAGCAAACGGTGAATGGCCGGAACGGGTCGCCGCCTTTGGCCCGCCCATCGATGACCTTCCCTACACCGCCGATTTGATTTCGTGGAATCGCTCGGGCATCGCAAGGCTCGGCGACATATTTCCGCCTGCCCTCGCACCAGCCCCTGAAGTTCCTAATGGAGCTTTAGTAATAATTGGTGGGCATGGATTCCCCGATGGCATGTGGGATAGGGTAATTGAATTTGCTGGTGGCGAAGATGCAAATTATGTCTGTTTTGCACAGAGCGCAAGTAGTACAGGAGCAGAAAAACTGAGAGAACGCGGATGTAAGAATATTGCAATTCATGTAGTTAGAACTGGTATTGATGGATTAGGACAAGGCAGCGATCCTCAACTGCTTGCAGATTTACAAAAAGCCGATGCCGTTTACTTTGGAGGAGGGCGTACCTATAAGTTTATGGATGCCTATCTTGATACCGAAGCCCACCTGCTGATGAATAAAGTCCTTGAACGTGGAGGAATAATATTAGGAGGTTCGGCTGGCGCACAGATTCAGGGTGACTTTTTGGTTAGAGGAGATCCACGGACAAATAACACAGTGTGGATGGAAGGCAGCGATGTAGGTCTCGGCTTTATTAAAGGCGTGATTATCGATGTGCATTTTCGTGAGCGGGGTCGCGAAAACATCTTACCGGAACTTTTAGTTCAGCATCCCCAAATGCTGGGCATTGGCATCGACGAAACCACCGCCATCTGGGTTCAGGGCACCACCGCCGAAGTGTTGGGGCCGCACTCCGTTAGTTTCTATAATCTGCAAAACCTTCAAAAGCCGGAAGCATCCGCAGCGGACGTTGACAAACCGGCGATATTGATGAACGGCGAAAAATACGACCTCAAACTGCGCAGGCAGGTTAAGTAGGTTTTTCAAGCGGGACGTAATTATATTTAACGACTTTAATGCCTCCGAGGAAAAACCGGGTCATGAAAAGTACTACCACCCAATTCAGAATTTTCCTACTTTTGGCAGTCGAATAGATAAGAAGCAAATACGAATTGTAATTACTCTTACTGTCGAAGCCGATGCTGTGTGAAATTCAATAAAGGAGCAGATATGAACGAATTAACATCAACTTTAATCGAAAATAAGATATATACTATACGAAGTAAACAAATAATGCTTGATAGTGACCTTGCAGAAATGTACCAGGTAGAAACTAAAGTTTTTAACCAGGCTGTAAAGCGAAATATCGATCGTTTCCCAATTAGCTTCCGATTTCAATTAAATGAACAGGAATATTCAATCTTGAGGTCACAATTTGTGACCTCAAGTGAACAGCATGGTGGGCGACGATATTTCCCTTATGCTTTTACGGAACAAGGTGTTGCAATGTTATCTGCCGTTTTACGCAGCAATGTAGCTGTGAGAGTGAGCATCCGAATAATGCAGGCATTTGTACAAATGCGCCAAACCTTAGGCAGCCACCATCAGTTGCTCCAAATTTCGCACGAATTGTATCAGCATAAGCTCGAAACCAAAGAGAATTTTGAAAAGGTTTTTAAAGCACTGGAAACTCCGGAAATTATAGAGCGACAAGGTGTTTTTTTCGATGGACAAATATTTGATGCCCATATCTTGGTTTCTGATATTATCCGCATGGCCAAAAAGCAAATTGTCATCATTGATAACTATGTTGATGATACGGTACTTACGCTTTTATCAAAAAAACAAGCCGGGGTAAGCTGCATCGTACTTACAAAAAGAATAACAAAACAGATAGAACTCGATGCACAAAAATTTAACGAACAATACGGACATTTAAAGATTTTACTGTTCGGCAAAGCTCACGACAGATTCTTAATAATCGACCAAAACGATGTGTATCACATCGGAGCATCGCTCAAAGACCTGGGGAAAAAATGGTTCGCTTTCTCTAAAATGGAAGCCGCATCGCTTACTGTTATACAATCGATAAAGGAACTGATTGGAGAAAAAGCTGGATTTTAATAACACTGAACGAGCTTTATGAAGTTAAGACGATTAAACATAAAATTGACCAGGCACTCGATTTAATCTCTACTTTAAATTCCAAATTAATCGGCCTTTATTTATGATGAGTTCTATATTCCACTTTTTCTTGTAAAGGATGGTGAATACTATGGCAAATGCAATAGTTAATCCTCTGAACACATTAGGAAGTATTCCTCCCAACGCGGTTTGATCCATGTTGAATAAGTGCCAGCTTAAATTCATAAGCTGATCCGTTGAGCGTGTTAGTTATTAATACTTGCCAAAAGTTTGAACATTTTCTCTTTGCTTACTTTTGTTTGGTCACTATTAGGTAAGGGTCCCTTTAATTCAAATGCGTATTTCTTATTAGTTTTGTTACTGTCGATAAAAATATCACAAACCACACTTGTTGGAATAGGTTTGCCAGAACCTTCCAAAATATATTTTAGTTCAGATTCCCAATTTGGTTTTTCTTTCTCCTTACCCTTTTCCTTGTGTTCTAATTTGTTTAGGACTTCTTGAATTCTTCTTAATCTCTCAGTGCCAACCTCACCTGTAATTGACTTTCCCATTTCACAATGTCCATGATATTCTTCAGCTACAACTTGTGCTAGCTTTTCCCAAACTCCGCCAAAAGGAGTTACAAATCTTCTTTCAAAGTTTGAACCTTTAAAAATCTCATCAGGAACGAGGGCTGCGTAAAGTGGTTTACTCGAATGATGCTTTTCTTTTATAAACGGGTCAGTAATAAGTACTTTTTCCATAACCCTGTCCATGAGTTCTGTAACGACTTTCCTAATCCCTTTATTTATATTTTTCTTTTTCAAATCTTAAACTTTTAACGTGCAAAAATACAAATTCTATTCGTGAATATTGTCAGTTGTACGGTCTTTCTTGCATGAATGCCAACACTCTGGTAAAAAGTATTGCGGGATTAGAACACTGCGCTTTCATTTTCAGTGTTCCAATCCCGCAACATGTTTTGCCTTGTGGCTGTGTTGTTATTTTATTCTTATTTATTGAGCCATCATCATACGTTTGGCTTCGGCTTCCACATTTAAATAGGGTTCGCCCGAAACGGTAACCCCAACTCCCTGAATGATTCCTCCGTTAAAAGTGCCCGGGCTTTTGTAAAGGTTGCTAACATTGTCGCCACTGTCATAGCCAACGCACAAACCATCTCCCGAAAGGGTAAATTTAGCCGCTTGTGTTCTCATGGGGCCTTCGGCAACAACTTTGTCATCAATGTATAATTTCATGCTTCCTAAAGGTTCGCCATATTCACCAACACTTTCTTTTGTAAATTCCATGCCTAAGGTATATTTTCCGGGTTTAAGGGTGATGTTTGAAACAAACACTTGTTCGGGTTTAATACCGAGGAAATTATAAACGTAGTAAAGTTTTTTGTCTTTAATAAATAAACTATGACCACCAAAGCGAGAGCCATGAGCAAAAAGCACACCTGAGGCATCGGCATCGGTAATTTCGACATTGGCAAGAATTTTAAAGTTTCTGCCCCTAACATTTACGGCAGCACCTTCGGGTACCGGAGCTGTATTCGGATAATAAATATAGGAGTCTCGCATAGGCTCTTCCCTTGGGCGCTCAATAGCTGCCAATTCTAAAGGAGTTCTATCGTCTAATGGCAATACTTTGTTCTTTTCAGCTTCTTCAAACCATGCCTGTATTAATTCTTCTAATTTCTCGGGATATTCGGCAGCCAGGTTTTTAGATTCAGAACGGTCTTCTGCAACATGGTACAATTCCCATTCGTCCTTGTCAAAATTTCCTTTTCCGGAAATTGGCGCGTGCAGAGCTACAGCTTTCCAGCCATCTTTCCATAAACCTCTTGTTCCAAACATAGAGTAATATTGAATATGCTTTTGGGTAGGATCGTTTGGCTGGGCATCAAAAGAGTACAGCATAGATACGCCGGAAAGTGGTTGTTGTTTTACACCATTATAAACTTCCGGCATTTCTATGCCACAAGCTTCTAATAATGTTGGCACAATATCTACCGAATGGTGGTATTGGTGTCTTAATTCGCCACGTGCTTTTATGCCTTTTGGCCACGAAATTACCAATGGGTCGTTGGTACCTCCTGCATATTGCGAATAACGTTTAAACATTTTAAATGGCGCAGAAAAGCCTGAAGCCCAACCCGTAGGAAAGTGGTTGTATGTGTCGGGACTTCCTAAAACATCTAAGTATTTCATATTCTCAGCTAAATCGTCGGGATAGCCATTAAAGAATTTATTTTCGTTTACCGAGCCATTGGGGCTGCCTTCGCCAGATGCACCGTTATCCGCCGCATACAAAACAATCGTATTTTCCAACTGACCTGTTTCTTCTAAATAGTCGATAACACGACCAATCTGCACATCGGTATATTCAGAAAAACCGGCATATACTTCTGCCATTCGTGCAAATAGCTTTTTCTCTTGGTCATTTAATTCATCCCACGGACGAACGTAATCACCAGGTATCCCCACATCTTCGGGCAAAGGATTGATCGGAGTATTCACCGTGCCTTCAGGTAAAATCCCTTTTTCGAGCATACGCTCTGTTACCCATTCGCGATAGGCATCGTAGCCGTCGTCGAACTTGCCTTTATACTTGTCGGCATATTCTTTGGGCGAGTGATGCGGTGCATGGTTTGCGCCCGGGTTAAACCACATATAAAAAGGCTTTGAAGGATTGGTTGCATTTTTATTGCGAAGCATTTTGATGGCCTGGTCAGCTAAATCTTTTGATAAATGATACCCTTCTTCCGGCGTTGCAGGTGGTTCGATAAAATGATTGTCCTCTACTAAATCCGGATACCATTGATTGGTTTCGCCACCGAGAAATCCATAGAAACGGTCGAAACCTATCTGCGTTGGCCATTCTGAACGATTAGCACCCGGTGCTACATCTTGCTCCGGAACATTATGATTTTTCCCAATCCAAAAAGTGCTGTAACCGTTATCTTGCAGGATTTCTGCAAAAGCAGCGCAATCTGCTGGTACGCGACCATTGGAGCCTGGATATCCGTCTGATGTTTCGGTGATGGAGGCCATCCCATTTAAGTGGTGGTTGCGGCCTGTTAAAATGGTAGATCGCGTGGGTGAGCACAAAGCGGTGGTATGCCATTGCGTGTAAGTTATACCATTGGCGGCCAATTTATCTAAGGTTGGCATTTCAATCTTTCCGCCATAAGGCGACCAGGCTCCAAGTCCGGTATCATCATATAAAACAAACAAAATATTTGGTGAGCCTTCTTTTGCTTTTTTAGGAATAAAAGATCCCCAATCTGCTTTTGAATCGCGGACATCCAAGGCGATTTTCCCTTTAAAACCATCTATTTCTGCTTGTAGCGATTTCTTGTTTTCCTGATCTGCACAGCTTTGTAATAAGGCTAAGGATAAACCTGCCGTTATTATAAATGTGAGAAATGTTACTTTAAGTTTAAGTCTAGTCATAGTATTATAAATTTTGCCAAAAATAGATATAATTTCAATCGGACTACATATAAATTATATCGGTGTTTTTATAAGACTGAATATGGGTTTTTTCAGCGGAGACCTTAATGACTTTGCTGCAAAGCCAGGCCAAAAAGTGCTGCCATCCAAAGATTAAATTTCCCTACTTTTGGCAGTCGAAAAATAAGGTATTGATAAAGGATGAAGAATATGGCTAAATTGACTACTTTTACACGCTTTTGAAAAATTTTTGTAAACAGATGGCAAAGAAACTGACTATTAAACAAATAGTTTAAGGGTAATAAAAATGTAGCAATTATGGCATTTGAAAGTTTTACCGATGACAAAATTATGGATTTGCTCAACTGCCCCAAGCGGCTGACAAACCCGCAAGCTCGCATAAAAGAGATAAGCGGGCACGAGCAGCTTAATTATAAAGTTGAAGCAGAGGATGGCAGCGGAAACATCTTTCAGGTTTATAAACGGCAAAACAAACGGCAGGGGATGGAAGATGATTTTTCGTGTGGCATTTCATGGGTAAGTCCAAACGGCGAAACCATAACTCTAAAAAGGTACAATGGCTCCAGCCACAGTCATCCCAATCATCTCGAAGGAACGAAACTGGGATATGAAACTCACATTCATTTTGCCACCGAAAAATATATTAAAGCCAATCGAAAACCCGACGGTTTTGCCGAAGCCAGCGATAAATACAATACATTGGATGGCGCTTTTCACTGCCTGATTAAAGATTGTAAGATCAGTGATATCGAAACAAAACCCGACGATACCACTCAACAAAAACTATTTTAAAATGAAAGCTTTAAACATTGATAAATTACAGGATCGACTTTGCGATTTGCTATGTGCAGAAATTAAGTTGATAGAAAAGAGAGATGGGTTGGTTTTGATTGAGACACCTTTCTATTTTCCGGATGGCGATCCCTACCAAATTTACCTCAAAGAGATGCCAGGAGGTATAATGCGGTTGACGGATATGGGTCATACCCTGATGCACCTGAGTTATGAAAATGATATTAGTAAGTTCAGAGAAGGAACAAGGGGGAAGATTTTTGAACAGATTATTGCTGAACATGAATTAATGGAAGATGATGGCGAATTTTATATTGAAACTCCGTTGGATAAGCTTACCCTTAATCTTTTCAGGCTGGGACAGGCTTTGACAAAACTTTATGATCTAACGTTTTTAAATCGAGCCCGAACCGAATTCACATTTTATGAAGACCTGAAGGAGCAACTTCTAAGGATTATTAACGAGGAAAAAGTACAAAAAGATTATTATTTCGAAGGTATTGAAAACCCGCAGGACTACCCAATCGATTACTATATCCAAGGTAAGTATTCCCCACTCTTCGTTTTTGGAATTCCCAACAGGGATAAAGCCCGCTTAACCACCATCATTTTGGAAAGGCTACTGCGTGCCAAAGCCGACTTCGACAGCTTGTTAATATTCTCCGACCAGCAATCTATCCCAAAAGCCGATTTGGCCAGGTTGTCGAATGCGGGTGGCGAGATGATTGCTTCGTTGGACGCAGAAGGCGATTTTGCCAGAAAACTTAGTAGAAAGATAGATTAGTTTTTTGCCAGTTACGATGATTTTGATTTTTGATAGAAAATATGATTAAGATTAACAATGCAGTATTTTTATATTTGTCCAGCAGCAAGCCTCAAATAATAATCCATCCCAATGAAACTACCAACCACCCTCCTCCTCCTCGCGATGCTTTTTGCGGGCACAGTATCCGCCCAAGACAAAATTACCACCGAAGATTACAATCGGGCCATCGGCTACCTTCACAAAAATTATTACAACAAAAAAGTATTCAACCTGAATATCCAGGCCCATTGGTTTGCCGATAGCTCGGGCCTGTGGTACATCCATCAAGCACCGGATCAGAAAGAGTTTCTAAAAATAACTTTCCCTGAGCTGGAAAAATCTGCATTGTTCGATCATCAAAAAGTAGCGGCACTGCTGTCGGATTCGCTGGATGCCGAAATCGAAGCCAACGAGCTGCCCATTGATAAAATAACATACAAAAACCCCGACACACTGCTGATAACTGCCAAGGGAAAAACGTATCTGCTGAACACGGAGACTTATGCGCTGGAGCTGCCGCCCGCCGAAGAAGATGCCAACGAAAATGAGCAGGCTTCGTCCGATAAAAAGTGGCTGGCTTTCGGGAAAGATTATAATCTTTATCTTAAATCCATCGAGACCGGAGAAACTAAACAGTTGAGTAGCTCCGGCCACAAGGGCTACGAATATGCAACCTGGTTTGGCTGGGACGATATCATCGAAGGCGAAAATGGAGTACGCCCGGAGAATTTTGGCGTACGCTGGTCGGATGACAGCCAATGGTTGATGGCCAATATTTGCGACATGCGATCGGCCAACAAAATGTATCTGCTCGATTGGAGCATCGACAGTTTGTACCGCCCAAAACTGCTGTCGTACTATCGCGGTTCGCCCGGCGATACCGGCATGATTTATATGGAACCGGTGTTTTTTAATGTAGCATCCGGTAAGGAAATTAAAACGGGTTTGCCCCGAAGTACCCACATCAACGAAATAGAAGTACGGTGGGCCAAAACGCCTGGCATAGTTTACCTATCGCGACAAAGCCGTGGCTACAAAGAAATGTATCTTTATAGTTTTGATTTGAATTCAGAAAAAATTGACGAGTTATACTCCGAAAGCAGCGAAACCAATATTGATAATTTCCACTATGATTTTGCCGAAGATAGCGGCCTGCTGTTTTTCTTATCCGAAAAAAGTGGCTGGCGGCAATTGTACAGCCTCGATTTAAAAACTAAAGCAGAGAAGGCGATCACCGATGGTGCTTTTGTTATCAACAGCATTGAGCGCATCGATGAAAAAGCCGGGAAGGTTTACTTTATGGCCTCGGGCAAAGAAGATGGCCGCAATCTCTATTATCAGCTTCTTTACAGCATTTCGTTTTCTGGCAAAAATTTAAAACTATTAAGCCCGGAAGACCGCAACCACCTTGTGCGCTTGTCGCCGGGTGGAAAGTATTTTGTCGATAATTTTTCGACAGTAAATATTCCAACCACTACAGCATTGCGAAGCTCGGGTTCGGGAGAAATATTGATGAGCATGGGCAAGGCGGATATTTCCAAGATTGAAGGATGGACTCCTCCCGAAATATTTACCGCCACGGCGCGTGATGGCCTTACCACCATTTACGGAGCAATCTGGAAACCCACGAATTTTGATCCCGAAAAGCATTACCCGGTACTCGAATATTCCTATACCGGTCCTCATACGCAGGTTTTTCCCACCAACTTTCCGCAAGCGTTCAGGAATCAGGCCTATGCTGAATTGGGATTTATTGTCGTGGTTGTGGATGGTTTAGGTTCTTCGGGACGATCCAAAGCATTTCACGATTATTCGTACAAAAACCTGGGCGGGAATCTGGAAGACCATGTAATCGCGATAAAGCATTTAGGAAGGCAATATCCGTGGATCGACACTACCCGCGTGGGTATCTTTGGCCATTCGGCCGGGGGCTACGATGCCGGACATGCTGTGCTGGCCTATCCCGATTTTTACAAAGTTGCCGTGGCCAGCTCGGGCGACCACGACCACCGCATGGAAAAAGCCTGGTGGCCCGAAATGTACATGGGCTGGCCGGTGGATTCTGCTTATCATCTGCAATCAAACATTACCATGGCTGGTAATCTGAAAGGAAAACTATTACTCGTCCATGGCGGGATCGATGAAAATGTAAACCCCTCGGCCACCTTCAAATTCGCTGAAGCACTCATCAAAGCCGACAAGCAATTCGATATGCTTATCTTACCCAGCCAACGCCACGGCTACAAGGGCGACCATCTTAAATATTTTACCAAAGTGCGCTGGAATTATTTCATCGAACACCTCAGAGGCGTTGAACCAATTTGGGATATTGAATGGGGGGATTAGCTTCGCTGTAATTTGCGCTTCGCGCGTAATTTATCCTCGCTGCGCTCGGAGGTAATTTACCTCGCTTCGCTCGGTGTAATTTGGCCGCGCCGTAATTTATCCTCACTTCGTTCGGATGTAATTTGGCTGCGCCGCAATTTATCCTCGCTGCGCTCGGATGTAATTTTCAGAACTCCGGGTCTAGCGTAAACTTCATGTTGCAATTTATAGATTTCTCCTGCCGGAGCGGCAATTAGGAAAGGAGAAGGGGGCACTTTGTGCCCCCTTCTCCTTTCCTATACCCTACGATAACATTGTCATTTCGAGAGTTCACCCAATATTTTGGGCATAATGAGAAAATGACATTTGGGAGGAGATTTCTCCCGGCAACACTTCGCTTCGCTGTGTGTTTTGGTCGAAATGACACCACTGCAATGGTGTCATTTCGATGCCGCAAAGCGGCAGGAGAAATCTCTTTTAGCCAATTTATAGCCTCAGCCTCGTCATTAGTATTAGCCAACTTGCAAAGAGAAACTTAATTATTTTTATCATCACTGCGCCTGACTTCCATCAGAGGAAGTTTTAGTTTGCGGCTTTGATTACTTTGTGCCAGCTAGTTTTGGAGCCAGTGCTTAGTTTTACAAAATAAACGCCCGCCGGAAATGCCGAAAAATCAACAACCGTTTCCTGGCTTCCGTTTGCACTTAATTGAATTTGCTGAATGTTTTGATGGCGCATATTATAAATTTCAACAAGCCCACCTTCTGTCATGTCATTATTTAAATTACTTATAATCAAATTATTTACCACAGGATTGGGATAAACTTTAAGGCTTGATTCAGTTTGTTCAACAATGTCAACCGTGGTGCAATTGATCATATTAGAAATGCCACCGGTAACTACAAAAGCATCCGGATTGCCATCGTTCAACTGCGAAAAAGAACCAACGACCACCAGATTGTCTTCAGTATCGTCAACAGTAAATCCAAAAATGGTCCCGTTGGCGCGTAGCAAGCCATACCACGCTGTACCGTCCCAGGCAGCAAGATCATAGCTTACGCCGTCCAGAGTAATTACATCTGAACCAGTGATATAAAGCACTCCTTTGGCTACAATTATATCCTGAATGCTGCCAATAGTTTCATTGCCAATGCTGGTCCAGCTTGTGCCGTCCCATTGAGCCAGGTTTGGCACTGCATAACCGTCAACACTATCAAAAAAACCACCTACAACCAAGCGGTCATTCCAGTGCACAACCGCATTACCATAGCCATAGCCCTCAGGATGGTCAGCCCAATAAAGGCCGCTACCAAAAGGCTGCCAGGCTTCACCGTTCCATAGTGCCAAACCGTTGACCTCGGTAGTACCCGCATTTTTAAAACGGCCTATGGCAACTATATCACCGTTGTATTCGATTATCCCATTCACATCCAACGAAAAACCCGGAGGTACGGTATTAAATCCTGCACCAAGCTGGCTCAGGTTTTCGCCATCATAAACAGCTATGCCTTTTAAGCCAGAACTATTAATGCCACCACCCATATACAGCTTATCATCGCTGGCATACATGCCGGTTACCCATTCCAGTTGATCCGACAGCGGCACTATTTCGTTGTTTGCTTCGTCGATAAAGAATACACCAAAGCGATTGGCAACATATAAGCTACTTTGATAAGAGCTAATGGCATTTATGGCAGAGCCAAAGTCAAAAAGACTTTGCCAGTTATTGTTACCGAGATGTTTACGAATGCTTAATGTTCCGGCATAAAGATCGCCTTTGTGAAAAGCGGCAGCATAATGATCCTGACCGTTTCCGCCAGTATTGAGATCGCCAAGCTCACAATGCACATCTTCTTGTGCACGGGCAAAGCCCATTGTCATTAAAAAAATTGCAGCGATTAAGAATAAATTTTTTCCCCTCAGGGCGGTTTTTGAAGACATGTTGTACATTTTATTAGTCATCTTAGTCAAGTTTAAATATTAAATAGTTGAGTTTATTTAGCGTTAATAGCTTTTTTGTGAAAACGCTATCTTAACAAATGCTTTTTCAAAATGTTCAAAATACTCCCCGTGGCTTGTGCAGCGTGAATACTTCTTTTATTGCTGCTTTATCAAAAGCGAAATTTCGGCTTGCATCTCAAAATAATTAGAACAAAAGCGGAACTTCTTATTTGCTTTGACGGATGATTATCATGAAAATACAAAAACCTTATAGCACTGTTTTTCAAAGATTATGACAATCTTGTCCTATAATTGTCCCATCTCCTTTTTGCCTTTGTCCCTATCTTGGGCTATGTTAAAATTTAGCTACTCCATTACCATTATTTACATTTGCCTTTTAGTTCTTAAAAAAACCTTTGAAAAAGAATTCAGGGCTTTCATTTACATCATGCGCTCGGCTTAAAACTCATGCTATCGTTGTGTATTTTACGTTCGTGCAGAGGAGTTCATTATTTACAAATTATATTTAATCTGATAAATCAAAATTATTATGAAGAAAACTTTACTTATTACCGTGCTTTTATGTGCTACGGCACTGGTCTTTGGCCAAAAACAAATGGATTTCAAAAGTAACTTATCCGTGGCTTCTTACCTTGACCAGGATATTCCCGAACAGGTGTTTCAAAGTAGTGGCCAGGGAGAATACAACCGCGCAAATACACCAAGCCAGGTTGACGACAGTAAGAGCATCATCATCCGCGAGATAGGTGGTTCAGCCAATGGATTTAGCATTTTAGGCACCCGCCAATATCTTTGGGTTGACGACAATATTAATGCTGTAAGTTTTACCCACAGGATGCTTGCCTTTCCCGGGAGTGGCTGGGTGGGATATGACTATTCGATTGATGGTGGCGAAAGCTTTACTACCGATATACAGGTTTATGACCCCGCACTTAACAATGGCTTCAATGCCCGCTACCCACAGGGTGCGCTCTACAATCCGGCGGGAAATACTGATCCGGCGAACGCTGTTTTTGGCTATTTTGCACCTACGCTTGATGGCAGCAGTGGAAGCGGCACCTGGGGAGGCTATGCCTATGGAACAACCATGTTTACCGGAACAGGTGTTCCTACCCTGCACAGCACAACTTCCGATGTTGATTTTACCCAGGATGTTCCTGATGGCTATACTATTTCAAGCCAGGGATTGGCAATAGCTGTTGATGTGGAAGAAATAGAATTTATTTATACCGACAATATGATTGTTACCAAAGGTTATTTTAATCCTGAAACAAATGATTTTGACATGGTTCGCGATCATGTTGAAATGCCGGGGGGCGGCACAAACCCTACAACGGGTGATCTTGCACGTGTACCCAATGTTAAAGTGGCTTTCTCGCCCGATGGGTCTGTGGGCTTCATTGCTTACCTTAGCAACAACGATGAAAATGATGATAATTCTGAAGGCTGCTATCATCCAATTTTATACAAAACAACCGATGGAGGCGAAAACTGGGATGGCCCCTTCAACGTTCAGCTTGGTGGTGATGATGGCATTCCTGCCATTTTGAATTTCCTTACGGATGAAATTATCGCTGAAATGTTTGAAGCACCTGTTCCCGACCGCGATGAGATCCCCTTTTCTACTGCCTTTGAAATTGATCTCACTGTTGACAATTTTGGCAATCCACATCTAATATTTAATGTGGGTGTTGGTAATCAGGAATTCAGTTTCTTTTCAAGCTATGGAGGAAATACCGGATGCCAGGGCTGTGTTGCCATGACGCATGTATTTTCGGTTGATGGTGGCGAAAGCTGGATGGGCGACACCTTATGTACTGTAAAAACTTTTCGTGGTGAATTCCCATACACCGGTGGCGATCCTATTGGCGTGGATAATAGACCCTATACGGCTTCTACAATGGATGGTAGTAAAATATTCTTTTCTTGGATTGACACCGACATCAATGAAATTGGTGACAATACCAGCCCCGACATCTACTGTATTGGTTATGATGTAATGAACAACTCCTACTCTGAAAAAAACAACGTTACTTTCCTCACCAATGCAATGTGGCAGGCGTATATGGCCAGTGGATCGAAATATGTTTTTGATAATAATGACGGATCTTACACGATTCCCTTTGTTTACCAGGAAATTAACCCTGGCGATCTGCTCGATCCTGTTCAGTTTTACTATATCGATAATTTTGTATTAACCGATGAAGACCTTGCTGCCATAGTTGGTATCGAAAAACCAAAAACAGTTTCTCATCATTTATCCAATAACTTCCCGAACCCCTGTAATGATATTACAAGACTACGTTTGCATCTCGAACATACAGCACTTGTTAGCTACAATATTTCTAATCTGCTTGGGCAAGTCGTTTATCATGGTGATAAATCAAAGCTTTCGCAGGGCAACCACGTTCTATCAATGGATGTTTCATCATTAAAAACCGGGGTTTATTTTTACAATGTAACGATTGATGGCAAAACAGAAACCGGCAAAATGTTAGTAAAGTAATTACTTTTGCATTAATCAAACCCTTTAATTGGTATTCGTTTTAAATGGGTATGTAGGGCAAATTTTAATAGTTTGTCCTACATGTTTTTAAAATGCATTTCAATTTTATAATTCATAAAAAAGAATATGAGAAATATCAGATCCATTTTAGCATTAAGCCTTTTATTCTTTATTAATCTTAGCCATGCAGCCTGGCTCAAAGATGTTCCTCAAACCATCACCCAGCCTGATGGAACAATTATTAACTGCCTGGCCACAGGGGATGAATTTTATAACTGGATGCACGACAATGAGGGCTACACTATTATCCAGGATCACAGTACGGGTTTTTACACTTACGCCCAATTGGTAGATGGAAAGCTTGTCCCTACAAACAACATTGTTGGTAAAACAGATCCAATTGAAGCCGGGCTGCTACCGTGGATAAACATTTCGGCGGAAGCCATGAAAAACATCCGGGCAGCATTTGTTGAAAACTACATGCCTGAAAAAAAACCGATTGCTGGTTACGATGAACCAGGCTCACATCGAAATATTGGCACCCTCAACAACCTGGTGGTTTATATCCGCTTTAGCGATCAAATTGAGTTCACCAAGGATACCCTCGAAATGTGGAATATGTTTAACAAGCAAAGCACCAATTATAACTCCTTGTACAATTATTACCAAAGTGTGTCGTACGGCCAGCTTGAGATTCCCTCCACATTTTATCCACTTAATATCGGAACTACTGTTATTTCGTATCAGGATATTTATCCACGCAGCTATTTTATGCCCTACGATGCTACCACAAATCCCAATGGCTATCAAAATTCAGATCAAAAAAAGGAACGGGAACATAATATGCTAAAACGGGCTATTCTGGATATTGCCGATCAAGTACCTGAAAACCTGGAACTTGATTATAATAACGATGGCTACGTTGACAATGTGGCATTTATAATTCGCGGAAATGCAACTGCCTGGTCAACTTTACTTTGGCCTCACCGATGGGCACTTTACTCCGAATATGTTTACATACATGGCAAAAGGGTTTATGATTATAACTTTCAGATCGAAGAAAGGTTGGGAATTACTGGCGTTGGTGTTTTGTGTCACGAAATGTTTCATTCCTTAGGTGCACCTGATTTGTATCATTACACTACCAGCGCAATAGATCCTGTGGACGAGTGGGACATCATGGGTGTTACATCCGATCCACCCCGATCGATGGGTGCATATATGAAATACAGGTACGGTAACTGGATTGAAGAAATTCCTGAAATCACCGAATGTGGCACTTACATGCTTAATCCGGTTTCATCACCGGGAAATAATTGCTATAAAATTGCTTCCCCCAATTCAGGCTCCGAATACTTTGTACTTGAATACCGAAAAAAAGAAGGCACCTTTGAAGGCCTTTTGCCAAATTCAGGTTTATTAATTTACAGGATAAATACTGCGGAAGACGGGAATGGAAACAGCCAGGGGCCTCCTGACGAGCTTTATGTTTACAGGCCTAACGGGACACTTACTGTAAATGGGAACATCAACAATGCCACCTTTGCCGAAGACTACGCACGAACCGAATTTAACGACAATACAAACCCGACTTGCTTTTTATCCAACGGAAATCCCGGAGGCCTCGACATCTTTAACGTGGGTTTTATTGGTGAAACGATCTCGTTTGAAGTAAACTTTGAAAAAGAGCCCCTTGCAGATTTCTCTGCTTCTCAAATACTCATCACCGAAAACTGTAGCGTAGATTTTACTGACCGCTCCGTTTGTGAGGTGGATAGTTGGCAATGGACTTTTGAAGGTGGAACACCGGGCACATCCAACGAACAATTTCCTACGGGAATCAGCTATGAAAGCGAAGGATTGTATGATGTAAACCTTACCGTGAGCAATCAATTCGGGCAAAACTCGATTAGCTTTCCTGATTTTATTACCGTGAGTACTACGGCTTTACCTGTGGCCAATTTTATTGCGGACGATACTGTGGTTTGCACGGGCGCAGTGGTCGAATTTACTGATCTAAGCGAAGTATGTCCGGTTTCATGGCAGTGGGAAATCATACCTAATTCCGGGATAGCATTTATTAACGGAACTTCGGCTGCATCTCAAAACCCGGAAGTAGTTTTTAATGAGCCTGCATATTATAGCATTAAACTAACGATTGAAAACGCCAACGGCGCGGATGAATTTATCAGGGATGAATATGTCAAAGCCGGTGGAATTCAAATTAGCGGAGCCTGGAGCGAAAGCTTTGAATTTGCTGATTTATCAGAAAATGGATGGAGCGTTTTGAATCCGGATGATAATATTACCTGGGGGATTTACGATGTTGCAGGATTACCCAACGGGACTAAGGCTGCCGGAATTAACTTGTTTAACTACAACCTGTTCAACAGGCGCGACCAACTAATCAGTCCGATACTAAACATTCCCGGTTTGGGAGCTTCCTGGGTTTTAGCTTTCAAACATGCCTACACAACCACAAACCCAAATCATTCTGATTCGTTAATTGTTAAAATTTCGCACGACTGCGGCGAAACCTGGACTCGTGTGTTGACCCTTGCAGAGGATGGAAGCACTAATTTTATTACCCGGCCAAATGTCAATTCCAACTTTATCCCATCTGAAACTGACGACTGGTGCGGTGTTGGTTTTGGGGCAGCATGTTCGGCAATTGATTTGTCAGATTTCGATAATCAGCCCAACACCATGATTATGTTCGAGTCGGTTACGATAATTGGAAACAACCTTTTTATTGACGACATCAATCTCGATATCTTGGAAAATGTTGCCGAGAAAGCAGGTGAAGAATCAATATCAGTATTCCCAAATCCGTCATCAGGGATTTTTACAATTTCGCCAAACGTAAATATAGACTTTGTAAATGCAAGCATCTACAACCAGCATGGCCAGAAAATTAAATATTTGGCCTTTGATCAGCTTTTAGCCGGAGAAGGCTTAAACCTTGATCTTTCCCATTTCGACAGCGGCATCTATTTTCTGCACCTTAGCGGAGATGGTTATTCTTCGTCGATAAAATTAGTTGTGAACTGATAAAAATGTAAATCCAGCTCCTTTTCATTTTTAATTTATTTGGTTTAAAAATTTAATTTTACTTTTGAAAAATATTTCGAATCAATCTTATGCTTTTTCAATAAACTATTCATTTCAAACTAAACTTTATTTTATGAAAAAAATCAATTTACTAATTTTAAGTCTCATTATGTTTGGGACTATGATGGCTCAAAACAACGCTGAGCGTTACCAACACGTGAACAACAATCCGATTGCCGGCACCGACATCCAATGGGATATCTTATGGACCTTCAATGCAAGTGCAGGATCCCAAGCCGGCATCGAAACAGATGGTAACCATGTGTATTGCCCCACCTGGAATTCCACAACCATAACCCGTTATGATATGGATGGTGCAAACCCGACCGACTTCACTATTGCCGGGGTTACCGGATTGCGCGACCTGGCCTACGATGGAACGTATTTTTACGGCGCATCTGCCACCATGGCACTGAAGGTCATGGATTTTACAAACGAAACTTTGGTTGCAAGCATCAATGCAAGCTGCGCCGGTGTTACCGGGATTCGCCATATTGCCTACGACCCAACACTTGACGGTGGCAATGGTGGTTTCTGGATTGGCAATTGGGCTGAGCTGGGAGCCATCAATATGGAAGGCACGCAGTTGATCGCCAATCAGGGAAATGAGAGCTGCTATGGCTCTGCCTATGATGACACGGATCCTGATAATCCGGTACTTTGGTGTTTCCAACAAGCAGGGCTTGAAGCAGTAACCTTCCAGCAATTTGACATTAATACCCTAAGCTTTACTGGTGTTAATCACGAAGCGAGCGATATTCCGGGATTTCTTACCGGCTCGATAGCTGGTGGTGCCTGTACCTGGGATGACCCTGTGTCAGGAATCAAAATGCTGATTGGTAACATCCAGCAAACACCAAACTTGATTTTTGCTTACGAACTGTCCGGCGGAACCGCAGCCTTTACCTACGATATGCAGTTGATGGAACTGGATATGCCTATGCTTGCTGAATTGAATGAAGAAATTCAAGTTATGGGAAAAGTTAAAAACAGAGGTTCGGAAACCGTAACCTCATTCGACGTTTCTTACACCATCGATGGGGGTTCTCCTATCGTTTCTACCATAAGCGGAGTAAGTATTGCAACCAGCGGACTATATGATTTTGTTAGCGACCAGCCCTTAGTTTTCGATACCGAAGGCAGCTACGAAATTGTAGTTACCATCGAAAATATTAATGGAAATATTGATGAAGATCCCTCAAACAATACCTTGACACACTTCATAGGCATTGTACCCTTTGTACCCGAGAAAAAAGTTTTTGGTGAAGAAGCTACAGGAACCTGGTGTGGCTGGTGCCCACGCGGAACCGTTGCCATGGATTACATGGCCGCTACCTATCCCGATACCTGGATTGGTGTTGCGGTTCATAATGGCGATCCAATGGTAAATACGGTGTACGACAATGGAATTGCGCCTCATATTGGTGGTTATCCTAATGCTTTGGTCGATCGGGCTGTAGGTGCTATCAACCCTGCTGATTTCGAGGATCATTATCTGGTTAGAATGGAAGCAATAACTCCGGCCTCGCTCGAACTTTCGACCATTGACTGGGATGAAGAAACGCGCGAAATAAGCTTCGATGTAATTTCGGAATTTGTGGTTGACATCAATAGCGAATTGCGTTTTAATGCGGTAATTGCTGAAGACAGCCTTTGGGGTACATCTTCAGGTTGGGCACAGGCCAACTCTTATTCAGGCGGTGGTAATGGCCCAATGGGCGGTTTTGAATTGCTGGCCAATCCGGTGCCTGCTGCCGACATGCACTACGATCATGTGGCTCGCGAGATTTTAGGTGGATGGGATGGTACAGCTAACAGCTTGCCTGCTACAATCACCGCTGGTTCTACCCATTTTTATACCTACACCTACACTATTCCAGATGCAATGAGAACCGACAAAATGACCATCATCGGACTTTTGATCGATCAGGCCTCTGGTGAAGTGCTCAACGCAAATTCAACGGATATGACCATGATTACGGGCATTGAAGAAGTAGCAGATTTTGATCTCATCGTGTATCCAAATCCGGCATCCGGCATTGTAAATGTTGTTTTTGAAAACAAGAAAAACCAAGCCGTTAGCATTAAGGTTTACGATTTGATGGGTAAAGTAATGCTATCGCGCGAAGCACAAATGCTTAGCAGCGGCAATCAGCAAGTTCAACTGGATGTGGATAATTTTTCTGACGGTCTCTACTTTGTAGAAGTTAGCACCGGAAGCACAAGGAAAGTGCATAAAGTATCTGTATCGAATTAAGCAAAATATTTTTCGTATTAATACAAAGCTAAAAAGCGGGGGCAAGAACCTCCGCTTTTTTTGTTGAACAATAGAAATAATCCTTACTGTGGTCGGATGTAATTTGTTTCGCTACGCTCAACGTAATTTACCTCGCTTCGCTCGGGGTCATTTGCGCATCGCGCGTAATTTGCTTCGCGTAATTTACATCGCTACGCATGGCGTAATTTGTTGTCCACTAAAATCAATCAATGCCGAAAAAACAGAAATCTACGATTTCATCTTTTTTCGTGCATCCTCGAAGATTTTCTAATTTTCGGGATAACAACTAATTACATTCAATTACCTAATTACAATCAATTACTATAAATGACCAACAATAACTCGCAAAGCGCAAATTACCATCAATCACGCCCGTAGGGCAAATGACAATCAATTATTAAAAATAACCTGACCAATTTGGTTGTGATCCAAAAAAATCCCCGGTTTAGCCATTCGACCTATCCGGGGATTACATTCAGACCTCCTGACCTGTGCTTGATTTCCAGATAGTTTAGGAGCCTTTGCTCG
>CAZGAO010000070.1:0-28565 GCA_964523795.1 uncultured Lentimicrobiaceae bacterium | reverse complement strand
CTAATTTGGATCATACATTAAATCTATTTTTAAAAAAGAAGCCCAAAACCGGAAGCTAAAATTTTTAACCCCGAATTTTGGACTTCCTGAATTTCACCACAATAAGTGTGGTCAATACAAAATAATTTTCTAAATAGTGCTTATCAATAAAGTCGCAACTTATAAATTACACTGGGTTTTAATGAATTGCCCCGGGTTTTAACCCGGGGATAAAAATTAATTAAAGATAGCCCCACTTTTTGCCACGCCACAGGCGTGGCAAAAAGTGGGGGATTTTTCATATTTTCAATGATACCCACGCCCTAAAGGACGTGGCAATTCATTACTTACTAAAAAAAACAAACGCTATTTTACTATCAATGCTTTTCGGCTAAGGATGTTGGTGCTGGTTTGCAAGGTGTAAAAATAATACCCTGCTTTCAGGTTTGCAGCTGACCAACTCAGGCTATGGCTTCCTGTTTGGAAAGTTCCATTAGCCAATTCTCTGATTAACGAACCTCTGGCATCAAACAAACGAATGATCACGTTATCCGAATTTTCGAGGGTAAACTCAATATTGGTTTCGTTTTTAAAAGGGTTTGGCGAGTTGCCAAGTTGCGAAATATTGCTGTTCATTTCGCTGATGCCGATGTGCTGGTTTGAGGCTCCGGGTGTGTAATTGAGCATCATAAACCAAATATTGCTGCCATCGGGATAGCGGCCATAGCTGGTATCAGGCATTTGCGCTGCATAAGTCAAAGTATCTACCACAGCCTGATCAATATTCCAAAGACCGATTTGTTCGCCGCCACCACTTAGTTTAAAATTAAGGCTCATCACACTTACAGCCTCCATTTTGTTGGCATAAAAAACAATAAAGCCGCCGGCATCCACCGTAACAGAATCGGGATAAGCATCGGATATTTGGAAAAGGGCTTCGGGGTCATTTAGTGCATCGGCCATATAATATCCTCCCAGCATTATGGCTTCGGTGCCAGCGTTGTAAATCTCGATCCAATCGGGATGGTCTCCTTGGGGGCCGGGAATTGCTGAATCGTTGCTGGCCATAAATTCGTTGATGTAAAGCTCAACTTCAACAGGCCCGGGATTGTAAATATTGGCTGCTCCGGGGGTGAACTCATTCATAAAATACCAGTTTTCTGAGCCATCAGTATAACGGCCATAGCTCGTATCGGCAATTTGTTCGGTGTAAGTTAAGGTATCCACCACAGCCTGATCCATATTCCAAAGTCCGATTTGTTCGCCGCCACCACTTAGTTTAAAGTTGAGATTCATTACGCTGGTTTCCTCTTCCTTGTTGGCATAAAAAACAATAAATCCACCGGCAGGTACGGTAACTGAATCGGGGTAGGCATCAGAAATCATAAAGGCCTGACTAAGATCCAGAGTATCGCACATGTAGTATCCACCAAGGTTTACGGCTTCGCTACCGGCATTGTAAATCTCGATCCAGTCGGGGAAATCGCCCAGCGGTCCGGGTAAAGCACTATCGTTGCTGGCCATAAACTCGTTTAAATACAGTTCGACCTCGGCTGGACCGGGGTTGTAAACATTGGCTGCGCCGGGTGTAAACTCGCTCATCATATACCAGTTGTCGGTGCCATCCATGTAGCGACCATAAGAAATATCATCGGTTTGCTCACCATAAGTCAACGAGTCGATCACGCTCTGATCTGGAGCCCAAAAACCAATTTGCTCGCCTCCGCCGCTCAATTTAAAATCTAAATTCATAACACTTGATTCTGGGTTTCCATTGGCATAAAATACTATAAACCCTCCGGCAGCAACAGTAACCGAATCAGGAAAGGTAGCAGGAATCTGATAAGCGGTGCTTACATCAAGGGCATCGTACATGTAGTAGCCGCCAAGCATCACCGCTTCGCTACCAGCATTGTAAATCTCGATCCAGTCGGGATAATCACCGTGTGGGCCAGGCACTGCAAAATCGTTGCTGGCCATAAACTCGTTGATATAAAGTTGGGCTTTGGCTGTGTTGGTGGAAAACATTAAGGTTAGCACAACCACCATCATTAAGCTAAAAAAGTAGTTTTTCTTCATTTGAAATTTTCTTTAAGAAGTGAATAAGTGTTATGATTTATTTGAAGCTACAAATATATAGTTTTCTGTTTTAAGGCACTTACTTATTCCGCCCCTATTCGTCCTATACATTTATAATTGTTCTGCGTTTAGTAATGCAATTGCTGTCCGGGAAGCCCCTACAAGATTACCTGTTAAAAACTTAGTAATAAGAGCGTTAATAATAATATTTACCTATACAAGTACCCAATTCTACCATACAAGTACACTGCACCAAATCAGAGCAGAACGGATTTAAGTATCTTTGCTCCCTCAAACAAATCGCGAATCTTTATGTCCTTACTTTATAAAAATGTAAAACAACTGGTATTTGATATTGATATTTTTATCGATACGGTGGAGCAGGGTGTCCTTGTTTTCAAAGAAGGAGTTATCAACTACCTGAACGACGAAAAAACCAGCTTTGCGGATAAGATTGTACAGATAGATAAGCTGGAGGCTTCGGCAGATAAGCTGCAACGCAAAATCGACGATGAGTTTTACCGGCATTCTATCCTGCCTCAAAATGCCAGCGATATCGAAGGCATGCTCGATAAAATCGATGAAATCATCGACATCAGTAAGGATAATCTCTATCAGTTTGATGATGAGTTGCCCTACGTTCCCAAGGAATTGCGACACGATTACATCCGCCTGGTGGATACTTCGGTAGAGGCCGCATTGAATGTATTTCCTGCTGCGCGCGCTTTCTTCAGGGAACCGCTCAAGGTAAAGGAGATGCTGGCAAAGGTTTATTTTTACGAGAAGGAAGCCGATAAAATTTCGCGCAATATCAAGCGGCGTTTATTTCATGATATGAAAGACTTGCAGTTGAGCCAGAAAATCCACCTGCGTTATTTTGCCCTTCACATCGAAACCCTTTCGGATAAGGCCGAGCGGCTGGCTGATAATCTTTCGATTCTTGCCTTGAAGATGAGCCTATGATGATCTTGTTTTTTCTTTCCAGTGGATTGTTTCTGGGTTGGTCTTTGGGAGCCAACGATGCGGCCAATATTTTTGGAACGGCCGTTGGCACGCGCATGATAAGGTTTAAAACCGCCGCCATCGTAGCCAGTATCTTCGTTATTCTGGGCGCGGTTATTCAAGGCTCGGGAGCCAGCGAAACCCTCGGAAATCTGGGGAGTGTTTCTACCCTGGCGGCAGCTTTTACCGTGGCACTTTCGGCGGCACTCACCGTTTATTGGATGACGCGGCTTAAACTGCCGGTATCTACCTCGCAGGCCATCGTAGGTGCTATCATCGGCTGGAATCTTTACACCAACAATCCCACCGATCTTGGCGTACTTTCCAAAATTATTACCACCTGGATTTCGGGACCAATTATGGGAGGCTTGTTTGCCGTCCCGCTTTTTATATTGGTGCGTTATCTTACCAAAAAAACCAAAACCCACCTCCTCTTCCTCGATGTTTACACCAAATATGGCCTCTTGCTGGTGGGAGCCTTTGGCGCGTACAGCCTGGGAGCCAACAACATTGCCAACGTTATGGGGGTATTCACCACATCGGTTCATCTGCCCGTTCTCAATTTGGGCTTTGTACAATTCAGCGGCACTCAGCAGTTGTTTTTTATTGGTGGTCTGGCCATCGCTGTGGGCATCATCACCTACTCGCGGCATGTAATGCAAACCGTTGGAAATACCCTGATGCCCCTTACTTCAGAGGCAGCTTTTGTAGTGGTGCTTTCGCAGTCCCTGGTTTTGTTTGTCTTTTCCTCGCAGGGCTTATCCAATGTTTTTCAATCCATCGGCTTGCCTGCTATCCCGCTGGTTCCGGTATCCAGCTCCCAAGTGGTTATCGGTGCCATTATCGGCATCGGCATGTACAAGGGCGGTAAACAAATTCGCTTCAATATTCTTGGAGGCATCAGCCTGGGATGGATTGCTACACCCCTGTTGGCAGGCATCGTTGCCTTTTTTATGCTCTTTTTTGTAAATAATGTTTTTAAGCAAGATGTAGGTGGCGATCGGCAATTAATACAAATCACCGAAGATATTGGAACAGAAAATAATCAAACACCAAAAGCGGATTACATTTCGAAAGATACACTTCAATTAAATACTGAGATCACAAACAAAAAGCCGCTTGTTCCTGCAGCAAAAGCAGATGAAAAAAATCAGGGAATCCTTTATTTTATTATTGTCATAATAGTGCTATTTGTCATTATTGGGATTTTGGGCTACAGGATGCGCCTGCAAAAAAAACGCGTCAGGCTTATCGAAGCGCGTTACAATGCCAAAACAGAAAGCGACCAGCTAAAAATTGAGCGTTTGCAGCAAAGTCTGAACGATAAGCTAAACGTTCAGGAAGAATTAGGTAAGGAGCTTAAATTCAGGCAGGGAGAGATGATGACGATGGCCATGAGTATTATCCGGAAAAATGAGTTCCTCGATGAACTGAAAAGTGAGGTAGTAAAAATAAAGTCGAAAGTAAGTACGCCCGAAACGCGGCAGGCTTTGAATAAGCTTTCGCTGATGATTACCCAGGATCTTTCGATCGACCGCGATCGCGAAAAATTCCAGATGAACATCCACGCCCAGCATAGCAATTTCATCCATAAGTTAACCGAGGCTTTTCCCTCGATGACCGACAACGAAAAACGCCTGGCCTCCATGCTGCGCCTCAACCTGTCGAGCAAAGAAATTGCCTCCATCCTCAACATCTCCCCCAAAAGTGTAGAAATGAACCGCTATCGCCTGCGCAAAAAACTAAAGGTAGATCCCAAAACCAGTCTCAACGATTTTGTACGGGATTTTTAAAAAGAAAAGTAATTGGTTGTAATTTATGGTAATTGGTTGTAATTTGTAGTAATTGGTTGTAATTGATTGTAATTTATAGTAATTGGTAGTCATTGATTGTCATTTATCAAATGTGTGGGCTGGCTCCCCTAAAGGGGATTGAGGGGGCGCGAGGGAATTAGTTGTAATTGGTGGTAATTGATGGTAATTTATAGTAATTGATGGTCAAATTACGCGAAGCAAATTACTATCAATTACGCGCGAAGCGCAAATGACGGCGTAGCCAAATTACGCCCGAAGGGCAAATTACATCCGAACGCAGCGAGGATAAATTGTAGTGGCAGTGTAGAGGCCGATTATTAGGCCGGTATTTCTTAATCCTGTTTATTCGCAGCTCGATTGTCAATTCATTTTATTAACTAATATTTATGATTGTAATGAAAAAAGTAAACTACAGTAAACTAATGATGTTGGGGATGATCGCACTCTTTATGATGGGCGGCAATCTTCACGCTCAAAATGAAAACACGGTTACGGGCAAGGTATTCCCTGCCGGGATGCAAACCCCGATGCAAGATGTACAGGTATTTATCGAGGGCAATATGCTCTCGTCGGTATTGACCGATGCCAGTGGATTTTTCAGCTTTGAAGTTATGAGCTTCCCTGTTAATTTGGTTTTCATTCGGGCCAATTATCAGGAAGAAGTGGTAGAGGTAAAAAAAGCCGGCGACATTTCAGTTTATCTAAGTGCCATGAAAGCCGTAAAAAACGACTACGGCCAGGAAGTAGGCATGAGGGGAACACTCAACCCCGAGTCACGCGATGGCATTCTTATGTTCTCCTCCACCGACAAACAATTCAAATACTGGTTCGATAACCGCGTGTATATTGATGGTGCTGCCTACTTTGGCGACAACACCTACCAGGACGTTGAGCATCAAATTGGAAATGGCGTAAACATACGCCGTATGCGTTTTGCCATGAAAGCCATACTCTGGGGCAACTGGGGTGGCGAAATCGACTTCGACTTTGGTAATAATGTGGTGGACATCAAAGATGCCTACCTTCGCTATATCGGTAAAAACTGGCAGGTAAAAGCCGGTCATTTCCGCGAGCCCATGTCATTGGAGACCATGACCACCTCGCGTTACATCACCTTTATGGAAAGACCCTATGCTACAGAGCAAGCACCCTCACGACACATGGGTATTGCCTATAAAACTTTTAGGAAGAATTTGTTTTTTGAAGGCGGCGTGTTCTCCAGTGCCCTGGTCAACGACCTTATGCGCGACCAAAACAAAAGCAAGGGCACCAACGCCGGATGGTCGGTAACAGGCCGTCTGGCTTATGCGCCCATCAAAAAAGATAAAGAAGTATTACATCTCGGCGTTTCAGGATCGTATCGTACACCTAAGCTACAGGAAATTGGCGATCCCGAAAATAGTTTCAGATATGGCGAAAATGCAGAAACGGAAATCAATCGCAAAAAATACATCGACACCGACTGGGTGCCTTATTGCGATAGCAAAACCATCCTGGGCTTTGAAGCCGCTTATGCTTATAAAAATTTCCGTGTTCAGGGCGAATACTTGCGCAGCGATATCAAACGCGATGCAGACAAAGTACCCGAAGGCGAGGACACTTATGCCCTCGAGGGTTTCTACGTGATGGGCTCGTGGCTCCTCAACAATGCCGACTACTATTATAATATGTCTGATGCCGAATTTTCACAAATCGACTTTCACGACATCAACAAAGGAGCTTTTGAAGTAGCGCTGCGCTACTCATACATGAATGCCAATAGTTTTAAGGATGGCGAACTGATTCCCTACATGCCTGGCGGTGCCGGCGAAACCTATACCATTGGATTTAACTATCACGTAAATTACAATGTGAAGTTCATGATCAATTACGCATACGTAAATCACGACCGTTGGGCTGATGGTAAAGGTGCTCATACCACCGATGAGGCTGACCCATTGCCAAGTGGCGAGGCGGGAATAGATTTCAGCACTCTGCAGGCTCGTATTTTAATTGCATTCTAAACCATTTTTATCCTTAACATTTTTAAAATGAATAGTAATATGAAAAGATATTTTTTGATCAGCATCGTTTTGGCTTTGTTCTTTACCGCTTGTGTAAAAGACGAACAACCCACTCCTACACCTCCTCCTCCTATCGATTACAGCAAAATCACCATCAACGAACTCATTACCAAAGACACCTCTATGCCATACTACGTTGATGGCCTGGGCGAAGGTGCCGACTGGATCGAGCTTTACAACAGTGGCAATGCAGCCCTTAATATCAGCGGAATGTATATTACCGACCTGCCCGGTACCGAAGCCGAATATGTGCAAATTCCCACTACGGGCGAAGCCGCTACTACCATTCCTCCCAAAGGTTTTGTGGTGCTAATATGCGGAGCCAAAAATGCAGATGGCAGCAAAATAGCCACCAGCATCATGGATGGTAAAATATTTATCGAGATGGGACTAAGTTCATCCGGCGATAACTTTGCTGCGCTTTACACTCCTGCAAAAGAACTGGTAGATCAATCCGGCGATTTCAATGGCCTGGAAGACGATAAATCATTTGGTCGCCAAAACGAAAGCTTAGACACTTGGATGACGCTGGCCACCAAAACTCCCGGTGCGCCCAACGATGGCACCGAACCTGTTGCAGGCACTGTGGTCATCAACGAATTTATGTGCAGCAACGACACCACATTTATTCCCGGCGAATTTGCTGGGGACAATTACACGGATTGGATCGAAATTTACAATACCGGCGACACACCCATCGACATTGGCGGCTGGTATCTTACCGACGATTTGGCCGATCCCATGCAGTATCAATTGCCAACAGGCAAACCCGAACTAACACTTATTCCCGGTAAAAGCTATCTTTTACTATATGCAAATGGTGAAGGCGATGGCCTCAATCTCAACCTTAACTTTAAGCTTAGTGGTGGTGGTGAAGATATTGGCATTTCGCAGGATGGCGAAACCTTTGTGGATGAGCTTAGCTACGGCAGTGGCACAGGAAGCAGCATTGTGGTTCCTTCTCCGGAAACGGATTACTCAAGCGGAAGAATGCCTGATGGCTCTTTTACCTGGCAGGTTTTTGATCCCAACACAGCCACCGGCCCAACACCTGGCAGTGCCAACGGAATGTAAAAAATAATCATGCGAATATTCTCGATCATAATATTTACCGTAGTGGTGTTTTGCTCGTGCAAAACGGGCGATACTCAAAACCCGGCTCCCGATTATCCGCAGGGCGAACTCGAATTGATCGAGCGTTTTCAAACACAGGTGCCGGAGCCTTCGGGTTTGGCTTTTGGCCCCGGTATGAATACCTTGCTAACGGTGAGCGACAACACCAATCAGATTTACGAACTCGACCTGCAAGGCGAGATTATTAGAGTTATAGATTTTACCGGACGCGACCTCGAAGGCGTAGCTTATAATCCGGATAAAAACCTGATTGCGGTAGTGGATGAGCGGGATCGGGAAGTTGCACTTATCGATTACGAAACAGGCCAGACGCAGGGAGTATATAAAATAAACATCCAATCAGGCTCGGATAATGCAGGCCTCGAAGGTATTTCGTACAATAGCAACAACAAGCTTTATTATATTGTAAACGAAACCAATCCCGATCTGCTGGTGGTGTGGAGTCCCGAAAGCGGCATCATCAATCAGGAAAAGCTAAAATTTGCCCAGGATTATTCGGGCATTTTTGTCGATACCGGGCAATCTCTCTTGTGGTTTGTTAGCGACCAGTCGCAGCAAGTCTTCAAATGTGATTATAGCAGCAAGGTTTTGATGGTTTTTGATCTTGACCGATCGAAATACGAAGGGCTGGCCATCGACCGGGATTTGGTGTATGTGATTAATGACGCGACTGCAAATCTGAATATTTATCAAATCAAAAACAAATAAGCATGGTAGCTTCAGTAATTCCACGGTATGAGTTTAGGATTTTTGGCAATGCGCTATTAAAGGTTGAAGAGAAGATCAAGGCACTGTCGCCCAAAGAAATGTCCCGTCAGATGGACTCGGTGTATCTGTTAACGCCCTATAAGCGAAAGAACAATGTAAAAATTCGCGAAGGGATTATGGATATCAAAGTCCTGGAACACGAAGAAGCCGGATTGCAACAGTGGAATCCGTTTTTGGTGGGCGAATTTCCCCTGGAGGCTGAAGTTATCAAAACCGTGGTCTTCCCTGCGCTGGGTGTCGAAAGCCCTGTTTTCGAGCGCAGGAAATATACGCTTAAGCAGTTTATCGCCGAGGTACTCACCGTTGACCCCGACCTCGCCGTTGCCTACCTTTGGAAAACCCGCCACGCCTACACCGTGGCAGGCTGCATCACCGAAATTGCTGAAATAAAGGTAAATGGGGCTTCTATCAAAACCATCTGCATCGAAAGCGAAGATGCCGACAAAGTGCTGGAAGCAAAAAAATTGCTGGGCATAGGCAATACTGTCGAAAATGTGAGTTATCCCCTTGCCCTAAAACGCATCATGGGATTGACAAGCCTGCCCGAAAGCTGGAATAATATTGATTTCTAAAAATACTAAAACCTTTGGAATGTATGATTCAGAATTTGAATTTACTTAGATGGTCGAATAGAATTCCAAGACAGATGACCCCAACCCCGACCCATCCCCTGAAGGGAATGGGAGACCAGCCGCACAAGCCAGTGCGTTGGCATTCTCCCCCTCCAGGGGGAGTTAGAGGGGGTCTTGGGAAATTTTCAATTACATAAAAGGTGATGAAAAGCACCCAAATAATTACGATTTTTAGAATAATTAAAGCCTCTACGAGGTAGGATTGATTACAACAAAATAAAATAAATCATGGCAAAAGAAACATTAAAAATTGGCGAGGTTTCAAAACCCCGTTTTGAATTCAGAACCTTTGGCAGAGATTTCGAGGAAGCAGCCTGGCGCATGTCGCGCTTGTCGGTGCCTGTCCCTGAAAAAGTTTGGGAGCGCAGCTCGCTCGAAACCTACATCGTATCCAAAACCAACAACATTAACAATACCAAGATCCGCGATGGGAAAATGGATATCAAAACCTTCGTTCAGGAAGTGGATGGGCTGGAGCAGTGGAATCCGCTGATGAAGGGTGAGTTTCCGATGAAGGCCGAAAAACTCGAAAAAGAAGTTTTCCCCGCCTTTCAGGTGGAAATGCCCAAACTCGAAAAAGAGGAATACAGCCTTGAAGAGTTTTTGGGTATTGTTAAAAATCATCCCGATTTGTTGGCTGTGTCCGTGGAAAAAGAACGTTATGGATACATGGTCAACGATACGATTTGCGAGTATGCCATGGTTTATATCAACGGAGCCCTTGTAGAAACCATCAACTCTGAATCCACCGAAGTGGAAGACATCAAGAAAACCGTCGCTCTGCTTGGCCTCAAAGACGTAGAAAACATCAACTACCTGCAGGCAATAAAGCGCGTAACTGGAATGATTGATAAAAAACTGGCAAACTAAAAATAAGATGGCAAAAGAAATAGAACGCAAATTTTTGGTGAAAGGTGACTTTAGCCCTTTCGTAAATAAACAAACCCGGATCACCCAGGGTTATTTATCCTCGGTACCCGAGCGCACAGTGCGTGTTCGTATCAAAGGCGACCAGGGTTTTTTAACTATCAAAGGCATTGGCAGCGCATCGGGAGCCAGCCGCTTTGAGTGGGAAAAACAAATTTCGGTAGAAGAAGTCAAGGATTTACTGCAAATTTGTGAAGCCGGAATTATTGATAAAACACGATTTATTGTTCCCGAGCAAAGTGGGTTAAAATTTGAAGTGGATGAATTTTACGGGGAAAATGAAGGGCTTACCGTGGCCGAAATTGAACTTCCCGCCGAGGATCATCCCTTTACAAAACCCGATTGGCTTGGTGAAGAAGTAACCGGCGATGCACGGTACTACAATTCGATGCTGATGAAAAATCCGTTTAAGAGCTGGTAGGAGAGGAATAGAGACGTGCTTCCCGGAGGGTAGAGATGCGCTTCCCGGAGGGTAGAGACGCGCAAATTGCGCGTCTGTACAAAGTGATTTTATGTTTAATAATCGCGAAGATTACGCGTCTGTACGGCATGAAATTATATTTTTAAATATCAGGCATTTTGAAATCCCGGTTTCGGCAGCTCATCTAAAAATTAGTTTTAATTGAAGTTTTACCGCTTTTCAGGTAACTGTTAGTTACAACAAATTACGCCCGAATCGCAAAATACTGCTAATTACGCCGAGCGAAGCGAGGCAAATGACAGCCGAAGGCTAAATTACATCCGAGCGAAGCGAGGATAAATTACGCGAAGCATTTTTTCCTATGATTGACGAAAAAAATTCAGATCAAGGTACGAACAATTTCGATCCGCTGGATATGCACAACTACCGGATTGAGAAGCTACCCAAACGCTCGAAATCCAGTGTGGAAAAGTTTCTTGCCAATTTGGGCGGACCACTGGCGGTGCTTGGTTTTGTGCTGATTTATTTTGTGTTTCAGCCCGCCTATCTGCTCAGCATCGACCCCGAAACATTGACAGGCTACGCCCTTAAAGTTTATGAAAAGGTCGGGGCTGTCGAATTTTCGCGGATGAACATTGCCATGATGGCCATCTTTGTAGCCGCCGTTGTGCTGTGGATGACCGAGGCTCTGCCCAACTATCTCACCTCACTTATCGCTATTATCGCACTGGTGCTCACCGGCGTGCTCTCCGAAAAAGATGCCTACGCACAACTGGGGCATCCGGTGATGTGGCTCAACATTATGTCGTTTGTGCTGGCAAGTATGTTGGTAAAAACCGGCCTGGCCAAGCGTTTTGCCCTTTGGTTTATCGTACATTTTGGCAAACGTGCCTCCTCCATCTTTCTCAGCTTTTTGTTTATCAACGTGGTGCTGTCGGCGTTTATCTCGGCCACCACAGCCAAGGCCGCTATCCTGCTTCCCATTTTTATGGTTATTGCAGCCATTTACGGTGCCAGGGGCGGCGAAAAGAAAAATAACTTCGGCAGGAATATCGTCCTTCAAAACCTTTTTTATATCAACATTGGAGCCAGCGGTTTTATGACCGGATCGGGAGCCAACCTGCTGGCCGTTGCACTTATTACCGGAGCTACGGGAGCCAATATCTTTTTTACCGATTGGATGAAGGCCAATTTCCTGGTGGCCATCTTGCTGCTGTTTATCGGATATCTGGTGGCTACACGCATATTTTTCCCGCTCAAAAAAGAAGAACGCCTTCCGCAAATTGAGGGTGGTATGAAACGTCTGCGCGACGAGCTGCATAAGCTGGGCAGGATGAATTTTCAGGAGATAAAATCGGGGGCGTTATTTATTGCTATTCTTGGTTTCTGGTCAACGGATAAATACCACGGCATCAGCCCCACGGCCATTGCATTTATTGGAGCCATCGTAGCCTTACTTCCCCGTATCGGAATTCTCAAATGGAACGATGTGGATATCCCCTGGCATCTGATGCTGTTTTCGGCAGGAGCCTACACACTGGGCGCGGGTTTTAAAGTTACCGATCTGCCTTCTATTTCGGTGAACGCAATATTCGATGGTTTGGGCTTTGGCGAAAACACGCCCTTTTGGGTGCTTTACCTGGCACTCACCTTTGCTATGGCATTTAGTGCGCTTTTCTTCCAGAGCAAAACCATGCGAACCATGATTTTTATTCCCATTGCCATTGGTGTGGCCAACCGCTTTGGTTTCAGCGTTATCAGCCTTGCCTTGCCCGTAGCCTTTCTTATCGAGCATGTATATATGCTGCCTTTCAACAGCAAACCCGCCGCCTTACTTTACGAAACCGATCAATACAGCCTTACCGACACCTTTAAGTTTGGATTTACCATGCTAGTTATCGGATGGTTTGTAAATATTTTGATGGGCGAAACCTGGTACCGATATTTGGACATTACACCCAACGGCGTTTTTGGGATTTTTTAATTATTGGATTCGATGAATATTTTGGTGATGCACCAGCGAAGCTCGTTACTGGCGCTTGCGATGCCGCCCCCTTCGGGCTAGCATGCTCGAAAAACTCAAAATGATAATATTTCGGTGCTCTGCACCTTACGGTATCCGTGCATCCTTTTTCTACCAAGATTCCGCAGCTCTGCCGCTTTGAATGTTGTGCTTGCCAAGTATGGTTGAACCATAAGAGGTGCAGCGCACCGTAATCTTTGTAGTAAATGGTGCGCATGTGTCACAAAGGTGCGGCGCACCGTAATATTAAACGCAAGGTTTTCTGAATAACCACACAAAAAACCGTAATTAAACACAATATCCTTTTTGTAAAGGAATAAATAACAAATTGTTATAAATTTTTCAGCAGACCCTATTTAATTTGACTGTTTGGATGAAAAGGGTTAGAATAATATCTCCATGTCAAAGTCCTGATCGATGATGTCGAGGCTATACCTATTTTTTTGCAATCCAAAAGTAGAAATCATAGTTACGAATACTTGCTTCTTGGTTTTAGTCTGAGATTTGAACAAGGCAATTCTTTCCCGAAGTTTTAATGCGTATTCTTTGGTGATGATGAATTGGGATTCATAAAACTTCATTTCACACAAATTAATGCACTGATCCTGGCGATCGATCAGCAGGTCAATCTGAAATCCCTGATGGTTTTCGTTTCCATGAAATACAAAACTGGCCTCCTGGCTTGAAATGCCTGATATGCCCAAAGCTTGTTTGATTCGTTCACTGTGTTTAAGGCACAAACTTTCAAAAGCGTAGCCGCTCCAGCTTTTCCATTTTTGGCTTTGGCTGATTTCAGCCCAGGACTTGGTTTTTTGAGCTTCGATAAATTTAAGATAAAACAAGGAATATTCGTCGGTAAGTCGATACAGGATATCTTTTTTGGATTTACCAAAAGGCTGATATGAATTGATAAATCCTGAATATTCAAGTTCGATAAGGTATTTTGTGATACTGCCACCATCGGGTAGTTTGCTGATTTCTACAACCTCCTTGCGTGTAAGCCCCTTCCATTTGCTTGCTAAAGCTCTGACAATCGCAATGTGATTGGATGCTTTTTCGAAAAGTGCAGGATAAAGATTGTCGAATTCATTTTTTAGCAGACCATCCTTTTTAAAACAAATGTCATCAATGTTTTGCACTGCGCTCTTTCCAGCCTGCAGTTGTTTAAGATAAAATGGAACACCACCACTTACCATATATATTTGTGCAATTTGATAATCGGTTAGTTTTATTTTACGACTTTGCAGGTATTCGCTTGTTTCGGCCAGGGTAAATGCCTGCAGACTAATTTGCCTGGTTACGCGGTTGTGCAAGCCACCCTTATTGCTGATAACCTTGTCGATCATCCACGATGCCGCCGAGCCACATATCACAACTATAATATTTTGCTTGCTGGCCCAGGTATTCCAGAAATAGCCGAGCGATTGCAGAAATTTAGACTTATGCGTAGCCAGCCACGGAATCTCATCAAAAAACAATACTTTTTTTTGTTTAAATTTCTTCTTCTCAACAAACTCCGCCAGTTGATGAAAAGCATCCTGCCAGCTTTTGGGGGTGGCAACAGGAGTGGTAGCATTTGCATATTTCCCCAGTTGCTGGGCAAAATTCTCTAATTGCTCACCCATGCTACCGTATTGGGTGCCCGTGAGCGCAAAACAAATTTCCTTTTCGTAAAACCGCTCTACAAGAAATGTTTTACCAATTCTTCGCCTCCCGGTAATAGCCAACATTTCTGCTTCATCAGAACTTAGCAGGTCGGCCATTATTAGTATTTCGTGCTGTCTTCCAACCAGTTCTTGCATAGCTCTTAGTTTTATTGTTAGCGGAAAGTGTGCAAAAATACATACATTCCGCCACGAATACAAATTTATTGCTCGCGGAATCTACTATATTCGACCCCGATTCCGCTAAGGATAATTTTTTATCCTTAGCGGAATCGGGGATAATAACGTAAGATTCCGCTAAGGATAAGGTATTGGAAGTTTGAAAAATTTATGTTAAAGATATGATATTGATAAGTTTACGGTGAGTATGGATTTGATTATAGTAACTCTTGCTAACGCAATTTTTAATTCCTCTCACTATCGCATTAATCTATTCATCCCAAAGATTTTCGAGTGTGTAAGGCGAATCACCCACCGTCCAAAAGCTCCCGCTTACAAGCCGAAAATGTTGGTCGAGGTCGGCGATGCGCTGCATAGCGTCATCTGTGAGTTGAAAATCTTCTGCTTCAAAGTTTTGCTTAATCCGTTTGGCGTTCACCGACTTGGGGATTACCGCTGTGTCGCGCTGCAAAGCCCATTTTATCAGCACCTGAGCAGGGCTTTTGCCATGCGCTATGGCAATATCTACAATCACTTTGTTTTCGAGCAGGCTGGGTTCATCAGCACCTTTCATGGCCTGCATCCGGTCGCGCGAACCCAAAGGAGCATAAGCGGTGAGGAAGATGTTTTCATCCTTACAATAATCCAGCATTTCGTTTTGCTGCAAAAAGGGATGCAGTTCAATCTGATTCATTTCGGGCTTGATGGTAGCCTGGGAGATTAAATCTTTTAATTTTGAGATACTAAAGTTTGAAACACCAATATGTTTTGCCAATCCCTCGTTCACACATTTCTCCATACCTTTCCAGGTTTCCGAAATTGGAATTTCGTCAAGGCTTAGCATATCGCTGCCTTTCTCAGGGAGTATTACATCCGGTTTTACCGCCACCGGCCAATGAACCAGAAACAAGTCGAGATAATCCAGTTGGAGATCTTCCAGTGTCTTTTTTAATGCTGGCAATACGGCATCAGCAGCATGGGCATTATTCCAAAGTTTGGAAGTAATCCACAATTCCTCGCGCCTCACTGTGCCATCGTTTATTAACTTGCTTAGTGCTTTGCCAATCTCTGCTTCGTTGCCATAAATCGGCGCACAGTCGATGTGGCGATAGCCCGTTTTTACGGCATCGATTACAGCCTGATACACCTCGTTGGGGTTCGATTTCCATGTCCCAAGCCCTAAAGCAGGCATCGTATCATTATTTTTAAACCTGAGTCTTTGCATTATATATTTTGGTTTTAGAAATGATTAAATAAACTTCACGAATAGATTTTTTAACCCGGTAGCACATAATGAATGCCGGCACCGGGACCAAGGGGCAAACCAAGCAAAAGCCATGCAACCAGCAATATTATCCAGGCAAAAAAGAAGGCTATGGAATAAGGTACCATCGTAGCAATGATAGTTCCGATTCCGGCTTTGGAATCGTACTTCTGCACAAATGCGATAATCAGTGCAAAGAAGCTCATCATGGGGGACACCACGTTGGTTACGCTGTCGCCAATGCGATACACCACCTGCGAAAGCTCGGGCGAATAGCCCATTATCATAAACATGGGGATAAAAATGGGAGCCAGAATGGCCCACTTTGCCGAGGCACTGCCCATAAGCATATTGATGGAGGCCGAGAGAATGATAAATAAAATCATAAGCGGGATAAGCCCAATGTCAGCCGACATGAGTGTGTTTGCTCCATTTACAGCCAGGATAATCCCCAGGTTGCTCCATTTGAAATAAGCCACAAATTGTGCGGCAAAAAACACCAGCACGATGTAGGTAGCCAGGGTTTTCATCGAATCAGCCATGCCTTTCATAACATCGGCATCATTTTTAAAACTGCCGGTTGAGAAGCCATAAGCCAACCCTGTGGCACTGGCGGTAATAAAGAGCATAGCCACCACACCTTTTATCAGTGGTGAACTTAGCAATCCTCCGTCGCTACCCCTGAAATAACCATCTTCGGGAATAAGTCCAATAAGCGTTAAGGCAACAATAAAAAGAAAAGTAATCAAGGCTACAATTAGACCCTTCTTTTCTTTTTTCGAGAGTTTGTCGAACGATTCATCATGGTCTTCAATGTCGCCATGATATTTTCCCAGGCGCGGCTCAACAATACGCTCGGTAACCAGGGTGCCGATAAAGGCGATGAGAAAGGTTGAAGCCACCATAAAATAGTAATTGGCGGTGGCGTTTACCGTATAGTCGGGATCGAGAATTACAGCGGCTTCCTGCGAAAGGCCTGCCAGTAACGGATCGACAGTGCCCAGCACAAGGTTAGCACTAAATCCGCCCGACACGCCAGCAAAGGCGGCGGCCATTCCGGCAATAGGATGTCGCCCCACAGCCAAGAAGATGACCCCGGCAAGTGGGATGAGTAGGACATAACCCACATCGGAAGCCAGATTGGAAAGGATACCCGAAAATACTACAACAAAAGTCAGCAGGTGACGGGGCGAGTTTAACACCAACATGCGAATAACGGCGTTTATCAATCCGCTTTGCTCGGCAATGCCAATACCCAGCATGGCCACCAGCACAATGCCCAGCGGAGCAAAGCCCGTTAAATTGTCCACCATTTCGAGCAAGATGCGATGGATTCCATCGTGGGATAATAGATTGACCGGGCGAACCACTTCGCCGGTGCCCGGGTGAATCACCTCCCAGCCCAGATAATAGCCCAGTGCCGAAAACAGCAAGGCTCCCAGGGCAAATAGTGCAAATAAAGTTGCCGGATGAGGCAGGGCATTGCCTGCACGCTCTGTCCAGTTTAAAAGTTTTTGAAAAAACCCGACTCGCTTTTTTGTTTCGCTCATAAGCTAATTTCTGATGAATTAAAAATAAAAGAATCAAACTAACAAACCATTAATCAAAATTGTTTTGGGAATGGAAGTATTATGAAAGATTTTCATTTGTAAATAGTGCTCATCAATCGGGAATTATCGAAATAAATAATCAAAACCAGCCAGCCATAGATTGTGCGAATACGAACGCTTTTGTGTTCGGAAATACAAGTTCTGAGATTGCTAATTTAAAAGAAGCAGCTATAAATTATTGACAAATAACAAATTATGTTAATGGCAAAGAATGTGCTATATTCTTTTTGCAACATTTATTTGCCGATGAAAAATTTAACTAAACATACCATCACTCGTTTCCACAAATTCAAAATAGTCATTCTTCTCATTGGCATTCTGCCGGTTATTTTCGCTTTCAAGACAGAAAGTCCCCCGGTAAAAATAATTGTGCTTTATGATAATTATCAATTTAGCGAAAACACCCGTGCCGATTGGGGTTTCTCCTGTTTGATTATCAAAGAAAACGACACCATTCTTTTTGATACCGGAGCGAAACCGGATATTCTTTTCCACAATCTTAAGGCTCTCGGTATCGATATTACTACGCTTCAAACGCTGGTGATATCTCATCACCATGGCGATCATGTGGGCAGTATTTTCCCAATTATTGAAGCCAATCCTCGCATACAGGTTTTTCTTCCTACTTCCTTGGATGGCAGTTTCAGGCAAATGGTGGATGGCTATGGTGTGCGCAATTATGTAGAAAGCAGCATTCGCGAAATCGCGCATAATATTTTTCTCTCAGGCGAAATGGGTTTTCAAATCCGCGAACAGGCACTGGTAATAAAAACGCCTAAAGGGCTGGTGGTGATTTCGGCCTGCGGGCATCCGGGCATCGACCGGATGGTGAGTAAGATAAGCCGCAAGTTTAATCAAAGGGTTTACATGGTTATCGGCGGCTTCCACCTGGAGGAATATTCGGAAGAGGAAATTCAAAAAATTATCGATAACCTTATTAGCTGCGGGGTTTCACGCGTTGCACCCGGGCATTGCACAGGCGAAAAAGCAATGGAACTGTTTCGCGAGGCATACCAGGATGGTTTTGTTCCCTGCGGTACAGGCCAGGTATTTCAGTTTTAAACCCTCCTCATTTTACCGCTTTTACTTTGCAAAGCTATCAGGGTTTTTCGACCTCTGTTTACGATGCCTGCCGAGCCTTCCTGCATGGCTACTTCAACGGTGTGTATAAGTTCTCGATTAATCTCAGGTATTTTTTTACTTATTTCCAGCAAAATAACCATGCTATGAATTTTGACCGCTATTGGCTCGGCGGGAGTGGCAAGCCACAAAAAACAGCAATCGAGTAAAATACCCAGGAGGGCTTCATTTTCGGGCAAGGGATATTCCTGTATCATTCTTAAAAACTCACGCTTCACGCCGTCTTTATTGAGCTTGGGCAGTGCCCGAATCATTGGCTCGATGTAAGGTTCGATCAGGTGTGGGTTTTGCTCCCAAATTGCTTTCATAGCCCAGGCCGCTCGCCAGTTCAACACATCATCAGTACCATTGGTATAATCCCACAGCTCCGTAATTATTGCCGGCGTTTCGTTGGCTTTATTGGCCAGCTTGCGCATATTGCTTTTCGATATTTCGTCCAGCAAAAAGTCTTTGAGGCTTATCATAAATGGCTACATCGATTTATAAATACACAACAATATCATCCAGGCTTTTTCTGCTTTTATTACCTTTTTTAACAAAATCTGCTTTAGGGTAGCCCAAGGGAGTTAGCGCAAATATTTTTTCATCGGGCTTAAAAAGTCCGGTCTTTTCCAGGGCTTCCGGATCGAAGGCGGCAATCCAGCAGGTGCCCACACCTTCGGCTTCAGCGGCAAGTATTAGGTGATCCATGACAATGGTAAGATCAGTTTCCAGCGAATTGTAAGCATCGTATTTGCGTGTCCAGGCCTCCTGTGTTTTGCCAGCTACGATTAAAATATGTGGAGCCTCCCTAAACCACGATGCCGGGTAACAAGTGTGGATTTTGCTTAGGTTTTCGGGCTTCGAAATCAGGTACAACTTCCAGGGCTGGAGGTTACAGGCCGAGGGTGCCAAACGCCCTGCATCAAGAATTCGCGAGAGCTTTTCCTTCGCAACAGGCCTTTTGGAATCATAGTTTCTAATGCTTTCTCTTTGGCTAATCAGTTCGTAAAAATCCATATTATGTCTATTTTTTTAAAAATGTAAAAATAATAAAAACCTACTTTTGTAAAAAAAACAAATTTATATGATGATTGATTTAAGAAGTGATACTGTTACCAGGCCATCCGCTGCCATGCTCGAAGCCATGTTTTCGGCAAAGGTGGGCGATGATGTGCTTGAAGAAGACCCCACCATGCACGAACTGGAAGAAAAAGCCGCGCGCTTGTTTGGGATGGAGGCCGCCTTGTTTTGCCCATCGGGCACCATGACCAATCAAATTGCTATCAAGTTGCAAACCAGCCCCGGCGATGAGGTGGTGTGCGACAAAACCGCCCATGTGTATAATTTTGAGGGCGGCGGCATTGCTTTTAACTCTGGATGCTCGGTGCGCTTGCTCGATGGCGACAGAGGAAGATACATGGCTCAGGATGTGGACGAAAACATTAATCCCGACAATGTGCATCATCCGCCTACAAAATTGGTGGTGATCGAAAATACCAGCAACAAGGGTGGGGGAAGTGTTTGGGATTTCGAGGTATTAAAAGAAATCAAAAATGTTTGCAGCAAAAATCAGCTCGGTTTTCATCTGGATGGGGCACGATTGTTTAATGCCCTGGCCGAAACTCCCGAAACCGCTGCGGATTATGGCCGCCTTTTCGATACCATTTCTATATGTCTGTCCAAAGGCCTGGGTGCTCCGATTGGTTCACTTTTGATGGGCAAGACCGATGTGATAAAAACAGGTCGCCGCTTTCGTAGGATGATGGGTGGCGGTATGCGCCAGGCCGGTTATTTGGGTGCTGCTGGCATTTACGCCCTTAACCATAATATCGACCGCCTAAGCGATGACCACAAAAGAGCGAAAGTCCTGGCGGATACCTTGTCGGAGCTTTCGATGGTTGAACGAGTACTTCCTGCCGAAACCAACATCGTTATGTTCGTTCTTAAACCTGCAATGCCGCAACGGGAATTTCTTAAAAAGCTGGCCGTACAAAACGTCCTTGCTGTTCCATTTGGTAAGCAAACTATCCGCATGGTTACCCACCTCGATTTTGATGATAATCAGCTTTTGGAAGCTGTAGATGTTTTGAAAAAACACTTTTCGTAAATGTTAAAAATGCTGTATCTTTAAAATCGATAATTTGCAATTCAATAAATATGTCGATATTCGCCACTGGGATTTTAATTTTAGATTAATTAATACAAACAAAATCGCTGAGAAAAGGAAACCTTTGGAAAATCGATATTTTAGCCGACAATTAATAAAGCAGAGCAGTATGATACGATATTATGTTTTTATCATTGCAATGTTTGCCGTTTTGATGTTCCCCTCATGCGATGTCGATTTAAACGATAAAATCAAATACCCTGAAGCGGATAAGGAAATTGACAGTTCGCTCATCCGCATCCAAAGCCGGGGTACGCTGATAGCCACCACCGATTACAACTCGACCAATTATTTCATTTATCGGGGCGAACCCGCTGGCTACGAGTACGAGATGCTGATGGCTTTTGCCAAATACCTTGGTGTGGAACTCGAACTGGTGGTAAGCAGCGATTTCGACCAGGCCTGCTCCAGGCTTGAAGATGGCCAGGTGGATTTGATTGCCATGGGACTTTCGGTGAACAGCCAGCGAAATGCCCTGGTGGATTTTACCAAGCCTTTGTGGCAAACACGTCAGGTAATGGTTCAACGCAGACCCGAAGGCTGGCGAACGATGCAATCGATGGACGAAGTGGACGAGCATCTGATTCGTAATCCGCTCAATCTGGCCGGCAAAATGGTGTATGTCCCGCGCAACTCGTCCTATGCCCAGCGATTGCGAAACTTGCAGGATGAAATGGGCGACAGCATTTTTATTGTAGAGTTCCCACAAACTTCCGAAAAACTCATCGAAATGGTTGCCCATGGCGAAATCGATTATACGGTAAGCGATGAGCATGTGGCTCTGGTAAATCAAAAATACTTTGCCGATATTGATGCAGGCACCCCAGTTAGCTTCCCTCAAAATGTAGCCTGGGCACTTCATAAGGAAAGCGATTTATTAAAAGCCGGAATCAACAAATGGATCGATGGTTTTATGGATACCAAAACTGCCCGTTTTATTTACAACAAATATTTTGTTAATCCGCGCTCTTTGCAATATGCTCATAAGTATTATTCCATTCGTAGCGGGCGAATTTCCTCCTGGGATGACTTGCTTCGCGAGAACACGAAAGATTTCGACTGGGATTGGCGGCTCATCGCTTCACTGATATACCAGGAATCCCGCTTTCAGCCCGAGGCGGTTTCGTGGATGGGCGCGCACGGGCTTATGCAGCTTATGCCCGGCACAGCCCAAATCTATGGCGTGGATAGTAGCTCCTCACCCGAGGATAATATCCGGGCTGGTATTGATTACCTGAAATCACTGGATGATCGTTTTGTTGAAATTGTTGCCGACCCCGGGGAACGTATAAAATTTGTTTTGGCTGCCTACAATGTGGGTATAGCCCACGTTTTTGATGCCCGGCGACTGGCAGAGAAGTATGGCAAAGACCCCAATGTTTGGGATGATAATGTAGCCTGGTTTTTGCTTAACAAATCCGACCCCAAGTACTATAACGATTCGGTGGTATATTACGGCTATTGCCGGGGCGAAGAACCCTTCAACTATGTTAACGATATCCTATACCGTTACGAGCATTATCTAAATGTGATCGAAGATTAACCACCAGCTTGTATATCTCTTGCGTTTTTTCAAATCATTCATTATTTGGATGCCGAAGTGAATATTCTTGTAAAATACTTTTACATTCGCTGAAGCAGGAAAATTTAATTTCTATAAAATTATTTATTGAAAATCCCACTCTTAAAGGATTTTTGATAAATCTAATTTTTTTGGGAAATATTTTTTTATGTCATTGTAAAATATGTAGTATTTTAGTTTTCTGTTTTATTTGAATTAATTATAAATAATAGAATTATATAAACTTATTTACTATGAAGCAAATTTATACTTTATTATTCGTCCTTATCATGGTTGGATTTTCTGCAGAGCTGACTTCAGCCGCTAGAACCCCTGCGGTTTCTGCTACGGCTAATTTTCAATCGGATCTCAACCTGATTTCTACCGAAACCAGTGTTAATTATATCGACAACTCAAGCGGCAATCCGATAGCGTGGTTGTGGACTTTTACAGGTGGCACACCCGCGAGCTATTCGGGCAAGGTACCACCCCCGGTATATTACAATACTGCCGGTGAGTATGATGTAAGCCTTCAGGTTACTGATGCTCTGGGCGTTACCAGTACCGAAACCAAGCCTGATTTTATCGATGTCCATAACTATCCGGCCTCCTGGCAGGCTAATCAAAACGCATCATCACATTTAATATCTATTTCTTCCAATGTTACCTTTGGTTCCAATGCGATGCAATATGGAGATTTTTTGGGTGTGTTTTATTTGGATGAGAATAGTAATGAGCAGTGTGGCGGTTTTACAATTTGGGATGGGACAAATAATAAGGTGGTTGTCGCCTTTGGCAATGATGTAACCACCGATCCAATAAAGGATGGTTTTATTCCAGACGAAGAATTTTCGTGGAAAGTGTTTTTTAGTCAAAGTTCTTCGGAGCAGGATGCTGAAGTAGATTACAATTTGGCCATGCTCAATGATAGTACCTTTGTCGAAAATGGTCTTTCAGCCCTTAGCAACATCACCGCTGGTACTGCCGATCCATTAACGGTTGTGGCCAATGCCGACCCTTCTTTGATTTGCGCGGGTGCTGCGGTGCAACTCGATGCTCTTGCAAGCGAAGGTACCGGAACTTATTCTTATTCCTGGATTTCCGATCCTGTTGGTTTTACTTCCTCAATCAAAAACCCGTTAGTTTACCCAACAACAAGTACTACCTATACTGTAGTTGCTGATGATGGTATCACAACTGCCTCCGATGATGTTAGCGTTACCGTTAATTTAAATCCTGTTGCCGATGCCGGTGCTAACGCTACATTATGCGAAGGTGAGACTTATACGCTGAATAATGCTACAGCAGGCAATTTTTCCTCCGTTCAATGGTCGGGAGGTTTAGGGTCTTATGATAATTCATCTACTGTAAATTCACAATATACACCAGCCTTGTCCGAAGCGGGCACCAGTGTCCAATTGTGTATTCTGGTTCAACCCATAAATCCTTGTACAAGTTTTGTAAGCGATTGTATGAACTTATTTGTTAGCAAAAAACCCCTCGTTTTTGCAGGAGATGACGCTACTATTTGCCAAGGAGATACATATACGATGAGTGCCTCGGCGCAAAACTTTTCCTCTCTTCTTTGGAATGGTGGCTCCGGCAGCTTCGATAACAGCTCAATCTTAACAGCTACATATACACCCGCTGTTTCTGAGTATGGCTCTATCATTTCATTATTCATCTATGCTGCCCCAATTAGCCCATGTTCCACTATCGCGATAGATACTTTGAATTTAACCATTCTCGAAAATCCCACAGCAAACGCCGGTGCCAATGCTACAATATGTGTTAATGGAACACATACTTTAAACGGCGCATCAGCTTCCAACTATGATGCACTTTCCTGGTCGGGAGGTGCTGGCTCTTATAACAATAATGGCTTGCTTTACCCAACATACACTCCGATTCCTTTGGAGGCAGGAACTACTGTTGTGCTTTGTTTAGCAGCTTCTCCAATAAATCCATGCACCGTTTCGACAAGCGATTGCAAAAACCTGTTTATACAAGCCCTGCCCACGGTTGATGCCGGCCCGAACGCAACAACCTGCGCTAATCAATCCTATCCCATTTCGGGAGCCTCGGCTGCGAATAATACTACTGCTTTTTGGTTAAATGGTGGTAGTGGCACTTTTGAAAATGGAAATGCAGTTAATGCCACTTATTTCCCAGGGGAAAATGAAAGCGGAACAATAACCCATACTCTGATTGTAAGTGCCATTTCTCCATGTAATGCCAATATTATGGATGGAATGCAACTTACCATCCAAAAACTCCCCACTGCTTTTGCCGGAGATGATGCAGCCATTACCATTGGTGAAGATTATATCAACCCCGATGCTACGGCGACCAATTTCAGCAGCTTGCTTTGGACGAGCACTGGTGATGGTGCCTTTGATAATACAACAATTCTAAATCCGACCTATACCCCCGGCGATAATGATAAATCTAACGGAACAGCAAGCCTTTGTCTTGAAGCCTTACCCATAAGTCCGTGTCAGGTCTCGGTCAGCGATAGCTTGGTTTTGAGCATTGGCTCGAACCCGACCGCCAATGCCGGAGCCAATGCTGCGATTTGCGAGGGCGAAAGCTACATGCTTGGCGATGCCACCGCCAGTAATTTCAGTTCCCTGCTTTGGTCAAGCAACGGCGATGGAGGCTTTGATGATGCTACTACACTCAATCCCACATATACACCCGGCTCTGCTGATTTGGCAAACGGAACAGTAGAACTTTGCCTGACAGCACAGCCCATTGCTCCGGCTAACACTCCTGCCAACGATTGCATGATTTTAAGTATCCAGACACTTCCACAAGTGAATGCCGGTACTGGTGCTGAGCTTTGCGAAGGAGAATCTTTCACCGCATCGGCCACTGCCGAAAACACCTGCGGACTTAGCTGGACAACAACTGGCGATGGCTTATTTGATGATGCTGGCAGTTTAACCGCTACTTACACGCCCGGCAGTGGAGATATTGCCAATGGCGGTGCAACACTTTGTCTCACCGGCCAAGCCTGTGCTCCCTGCACGCAAAATATTGAAGATTGTGTGGAAATTACCATCCAGGCATTGCCACAAGTGAATGCCGGTACTGGTGCTGAGCTTTGCGAAGGAGAATCTTTCACCGCATCGGCCATTGCCGAAAACACCTGCGGACTTAGCTGGACAACAACTGGCGATGGCTTATTTGATGATGCTAACAGTTTAACTGCTACTTACACGCCCGGCATTGGAGATATTGCCAATGGCGGAGCAACACTTTGTCTCGCCGGCCAGGCTTGCGCTCCTTGCTTTGAAAGTGCCGAAGACTGCGTGGAGATTTCCATCCAGGCATTACCACAAGTGAATGCTGGTAATGGTGCTGAGCTTTGCGAAGGAGAATCTTTCACCGCATCGGCCACTGCCGAAAACACCTGCGGACTAAACTGGTCAACAACCGGCGATGGCTTATTTGATGATGCTAACAGTTTAACTGCTACTTACACGCCCGGCATTGGAGATATTGCCAATGGTGGAGCAACGCTTTGCCTCACAGGTCAGGCCTGTGCTCCCTGCACGCAAAATATAGAAGATTGCGTGGAAATTACCATCCAAAAACTCCCCACTGCTTTTGCCGGAGATGATGCCGCTATTTCTGCCGAAGAAAGTTATATCAACACCGATGCTACGGCGACCAATTTCAGCAGCTTGCTTTGGACAAGCACTGGTGATGGGGACTTTGATAATGCAGCAAGTCTGAACCCGACTTATACGCCCGGCCTTAATGATAAAACCAACGGAACAGCAAGCCTTTGTCTTGAAGCCTTACCCATAAGTCCGTGTCAGGTCTCGGTCAGCGATAGCTTGGTTTTGAGCATTGGCTCGAACCCGACCGCCAATGCCGGAGCCAATGCTGCGATTTGCGAGGGCGAAAGCTACATGCTTGGCGATGCCACCGCCAGTAATTTCAGTTCCCTGCTTTGGTCAAGCAACGGCGATGGAGGCTTTGATGATGCTACTACACTCAATCCCACATATACACCCGGCTCTGCTGATTTGGCAAACGGAACAGTAGAACTTTGCCTGACAGCACAGCCGATATCACCAGCAATAGCTCCTGCCAACGATTGCATGATTTTAAGTATCCAGACACTTCCACAAGTGAATGCTGGTAATGGTGCTGAGCTTTGCGAAGGAGAATCTTTCACCGCTTCGGCCACTGCCGAAAACACCTGCGGACTTAGCTGGACAACAACTGGCGATGGCTTATTTGATGATGCTGGCAGTTTAACCGCTACTTACACGCCCGGCAGTGGAGATATTGCCAATGGCGGTGCAACACTTTGTCTCACCGGCCAAGCCTGTGCTCCCTGCACGCAAAATATAGAAGATTGTGTGGAAATTACTATCCAAAAACTCCCCACTGCTTTTGCAGGTGCGGATGCAGCCATTTCTGCCGAAGAAAGTTACACCAACCCCGATGCTACGGCGACCAATTTTAGCAGCCTGCTTTGGACAAGCACAGGCGATGGGGACTTTGATAATGCAGCAAGTCTGAACCCGACTTATACGCCCGGCCTTAATGATAAAACCAACGGAACAGCAAGCCTTTGTCTTGAAGCCTTACCCATAAGTCCGTGTCAGGTCTCGGTCAGCGATAGCTTGGTTTTGAGCATTGGCTCGAACCCGACCGCCAATGCCGGAGCCAATGCTGCGATTTGCGAGGGCGAAAGCTACATGCTTGGCGATGCCACCGCCAGTAATTTCAGTTCCCTGCTTTGGTCAAGCAACGGCGATGGAGGCTTTGATGATGCTACTACACTCAATCCCACATATACACCCGGCTCTGCTGATTTGGCAAACGGAACAGTAGAACTTTGCCTGACAGCACAGCCGATATCACCAGCAATAGCTCCTGCCAACGATTGCATGATTTTAAGTATCCAGGCACTTCCGACTGTTTTTGCAGGCAACAACCTTACGGTTTGCGAAGGCGAAACGGTTTCATTATCCGAAGCCACAGCATCTAATTTTAGCGGTTTGCAATGGTTTACCACCACCGGAGGCGGCTTCTTTGATAATCCCAATGCTTTGAATCCGACCTATTTCCCAAGTCCGTTAATTGATTACACTCAGGAATGTATTATAATAGGTGTATCTGCCAGCCCGATTAGTCCTTGTACGGTTAATGCGGAAGCTTTTGTGAATGTTTGTTTCCAGGCATTGCCACAAGTGAATGCCGGTACTGGTGCTGAGCTTTGCGAAGGAGAATCTTTCACCGCTTCGGCCACTGCCGAAAATACCTGCGGACTTAGCTGGACAACAACTGGCGACGGCTTATTTGATGATGCTGGCAGTTTAACCGCTACTTACACGCCCGGCAGTGGAGATATTGCCAATGGCGGTGCAACACTTTGCCTCACCGGCCAGGCCTGTGCTTCCTGCATGCAAAATATAGAAGATTGTATGGAAATTACTATCCAAAAACTCCCCACCGCTTTTGCTGGCAACGACCTTACGGTTTGTGAAGGCGAAACGGTTTCATTATCCGAAGCCACAGCGTCCAATTATAGCGGACTTCAGTGGTTTACCACCACCGGAGGCGGCTTCTTTGATAATCCCAATGCTTTGAATCCAACCTATTTTCCAAGCCCGACTTTTGATTACGCTCAGGGCTGTATTACTATAGGTGTAAATGCCAGCCCCATCAATCCTTGTGCGGTTAGCGCGGAAGCTTTTGTGAATGTTTGTTTCCAGGCATTGCCACAAGTGAATGCCGGTACTGGTGCTGAGCTTTGCGAAGGAGAATCTTTTACCGCTTCGGCCACTGCCGAAAATACCTGCGGACTTAGCTGGACAACAACTGGCGACGGCTTATTTGATGATGCTAACAGTTTAACTGCTACTTACACGCCCGGCATTGGAGATATTGCCAATGGCGGAGCAACACTTTGTCTCGCCGGCCAGGCTTGCGCTCCTTGCTTTGAAAGTGCCGAAGACTGCGTGGAGATTTCCATCCAGGCATTACCACAAGTGAATGCTGGTTCTGGTGCTGAGCTTTGCGAAGGAGAATCTTTTACCGCTTCGGCCACTGCCGAAAACACCTGCGGACTAAACTGGTCAACAACCGGCGATGGCTTATTTGATGATGCTGGCAGTTTAACCGCTACTTACACGCCCGGCAGTGGAGATATT
>CAZGAO010000069.1:22021-28647 GCA_964523795.1 uncultured Lentimicrobiaceae bacterium | reverse complement strand
CCTATACCGAATCGCTAAATACTTTTCATAGCACTCCAAAAAAAGAATTAGCCTGCTTTCGCTGATTTATGATATTACTCCCTGGCTTAGTGCGATGGGAAGAATGGGGCGCGATTTTACTATCGAGCAATTCGAGACACGCAACAAGCCCATCGACCCAATCGGAATCCAGGATGGATATTACAGCAATGGCCTTTCCCGTAATATTGGCGACAACTACGAGTTTACGCTCACCGCCGACAACGAAAAGATTTTTGCAAGCCCCTTCAACGTACGTTTTACTGCCGGTGCCAACCGCTACAACCGCGATTACTATTATGTAAACGGCCATTCGGGTCAGTGGTATTATCCCAATATGTACACCTTTTTTAATTATACCGAAAACAGCTACATCACCACCGAAGACAACACGGTAATAGTGGATCAGTTAGGTAATTCGGCAGGTTCGATGGTTCCCGATGAGGGCATTATCCGCAAGCGTACCAACTCGGTTTATGGCTTCCTGAACCTCTCCTACGAAAATTATATCTTTTTGGAACTCACCGGGCGCAACGACTGGTCGAGCACCCTGCCTCCGAGCGAGAACTCCTATTTTTATCCATCAGCCTCGCTTAGCTTTGTGCCTACCGCAGCCTTCGATCTTGCGGAGCCGATGCCCTGGCTTTCGTTTATGAAAATACGTGGGGGTGCTGCGCAAACGGCCACTGATGCCCAGCCCTACCTGCGCACTTTTTACTACAACACCGGTAGGTTTGGCGGCCAGCAAACCTCCGACTTTCCTGCATCCATACCTCCATTTTTGCTCAAGCCCCAGCGTGTTAACTCTTATGAAGCCGGCTTGAACCTTGATATTTTGGATGGCCTTGTGGATTTCGATTTTACCTGGTACTATCTTTACTCCTTCGATCAAATTATTCCTAACCTGCCAATCCCCACTTCTTCAGGTGCATCCAATATTATGACCAACGAGGGTACTTTAACCAACAAAGGCTTCGAGATAATTTTGAATACCGTGCCGATAAGAACTAAAGATTTTCTGTTAAAAACCGGAATCAACTTCAGCCGAAACACCAATAAGGTAGTAAGCCTGGGCGGCAATGCCGACAGTTACGAGCTAGCTGACATCTGGGACTTGAACGGCCCGGCCATGATCCTGCGCGAGGGCGATGACTACGGAACCATCAGTGGCTACGACTATATTTACGATGATATTGGAAACCGTGTGGTGAACGATGCCGGCACTAAATACCTGATTACCGATACCCGCGTTCCCATTGGCAATGCCTCGCCCGATTTTATTGCCGGATGGAATACCGCTATCTCCTGGAAAGGTCTTAGACTTACTGCTCTGGTTGACACCAAATGGGGTGGCGATATTTATTCAGGCTCTTACGTTATTGGCCTGCAAACCGGCCAAAGTCCCGAAACACTTGAGGAGCGCGAGGGCGGTGGTCTGCCCTATACCGATCCCGATGGCAATACTTCCAACATTGGTGTGCTGCTCGAAGGCGTTCACGAAGATGGTACACCTAATACCACGGTGGTGCATTATTATTATAAATATATGCCCAATGCAGGGGGCTGGGGTAAGTTTGTGTCAGCACCGGGAATTATCGAAAACACCTGGGTGAAGATGCGTGAGCTTTCGCTTTCATATACGCTACCACGTAAGTTTCTTGATAAGATTGCACTTTTCCAAAGTTTAACACTTTCGCTTACCGGGCGCGATTTGTTTTATATCTACACCACCCTGCCCGACAATATCAACCCCGAAGGCATTATGGGTTCGGGTAATGCACAAGGTTTCGAGTGGGCTTCCTTTCCGGGAACGCGCTCGTTTATCTTTAGTTTAAATGTTTCGTTTTAGGGTTTATTTCAATTATAGAAAAGATGATTATCATGCGAAAATCAATATACCTATTCACAACAATATTCATATTTGAAATCTTTTTGGTTTCCTGTACCAAGGACTTTGAAGATATCAACACCGATCCCCATGGCTTTACCACGGCCAGCGATGGCTCTTTGTTCAACAGCATCATTAATTCTTTGCAACCCACATGGGACGAACAATTTTATATCGACAACGAAGTGCTTTATAAACAAACCCAGCAAGCGGCTCTTACCAGCGAAGCCTGGGGAAACCTGAGCATTGGCACCGAGGGTATGTGGGGCAATTACTACGGAGCCTTGGCCGAGGTGCGCGAATTGCAAAAACGCTTTGACGAAGCCGAGCCTTCCGCATCGATTACCAATATGCAGGCGATGCTGAAAATTGTGCTGGCCTTGAAAACTTTTAAAGTTACCGATCTTTTTGGCGACATTCCCTATTCGCAGGCGGGCTATGGTTTTCAGGATTTGGATTTGCTGCGCCCCGAATACGATACACAACGTGATATTTATCTTAGCCTGCTGGATGACCTGGCCTGGTGCGATGCAAATATCGTGGATACGGCTGCCATTGTGGAACCTTTTACCACCTTCAAGGGTTTCGATTTGCTTTTTGATGGCGACTTGCTCAAGTGGCAAAAGCTGGCCAACTCGTTGCGCTTACGTCATGCCATGCGCATGGCCGAAACAGAACCGCAGATCGCCGGCGAAATTATTAGGGAAATCATCGAGGAGGATCGCCCGGTATTTCTGGGTTACGATTTTATCACACCCATCCTCGAGAGTGCCTGCCTGTGGCCCGCTGCTATGGGTTTCAAAAACGAGAGCCTCAACTGGTCCTTCCGCGAGCACAAAAACCTGCGCATGGGAACCAACGTTTGGCAGCAGCTTTCCTACTTCGACAGTGCCGATGGCAGCGGTATTTTCGACCCGCGCGCTTATATCTTTTTCGAAACCAACAATAACGATTTGTGGAAACCCTTCCCTCAAATTCCCGACATCAACACCCCTTCATCGGGCGGGATACCCTACGGCAGCCACCGCGACCAGGTGGGTGCCTTTAGCATTAAGGGTGAAACCAACATTTATTCGTCCTTCGATTATTTTATCGTGCGCGACGAAGACTATATGCCCATCCCGATTATCACCGGTGCCGAAATCCATTTCCTGAAATCCGAAGCTTTATTTAGAGGTATTGGCGTGGCTATGGATAAAGCCGCTGCCGAGATTGAATATTTTAATGGGATTAATTCGTCGGTGGAATGGTGGCAGCAAGTGGCCGACAATTCACGGCTGCCGATTTCGGGTATCGCATTCGATGAGGTCATAAGCATTCCTTCGTGGCTGGGGTCGGCTACGGTGCAAGGAAAATTTGGTTTTTGGAATGCCGAAAGCGAGGAAGAAAAGCTGCAATATATTTATACCCAGCGATGGCTCGATAGTTTCAGGCAGGTGCAGCAGGCCTACGCGCTTACCCGGCGAACGCGCCAAACGCCGCACGAAGGCGAGCTTCAGGATCATTACCGATTGCCTTATCCACCCTCCGAGGTGGAATACAATGTCCAAAACTGCGCCGCTGCCATCGCTGCTCAGGGTGGCGACAGTCCCACGCAAAAATTGTGGTGGATACCTTAAATCCTGTTTATAATTCAATATCAAAACTAAATAATTATTATTCATTTAAATTAAATAGATTATGAAAAAACACATTTACTCATGGATGCTCCTCTTGGCCTTTGCTATGATAGGGCAGCCCTTATTTGCGCAGTCCAATCAATACCTGCATTTCGACAAGGTGGACGACTTTGTTGTTTTGGATGCGGCTTCCCAGTATTTTTCGGGGACGACCGAACTATCGATTACCGGATGGTTTTACTGTGATGAATTAGCCTACGGACAGGGTTATTTTGGTTTCAGATCCGGAGCGGGTACTGCTGAATTTTATCTGATTCAGCTCAACAACGGCGTTTTGGAATGCCGCCTGCTAACCACCACCGGTCTGCACGAATACGTGTCGCCGGCCAACACTGTGATACCCCAGGTGTGGCAGCACATAGCCTGGGTTTTTGACGGCACTTCTATAAAACTTTATGTAAATGGAACCCTCAAAGGCAGCTCGGCGGCCTCGGGTATTTTTCAGGGCGAAAACGTTCCCTTTGGCATTGGCAAGAGCCTGCTTGGTGGATTCAACTTTGTATATGGCGGCCGTATCGACGAAGTTTCTTGTTGGAAAAAAGCACTTTCGCAATCGGAGATACAGGACATGATGGACAATGAGCTAACGGGCAATGAAGAAGACTTGCACTTGTATTATAAATTTAACCAGGGCGAACCGGGTGGCAACAATACATCTATCACCCATCTGATAAGCGAGATTGGAAGCGGAGAACGCGATGGCGAGCTGATGAACTTTGCCCTTACCGGCGAGACTTCCAACTTTAATGGAACGCTCAACGTAGGCTATCAGGCCATCTCTTTTCCGCAAATCCCCAACCACCTCATCACCGATGAACCATTCACCTTGACAGCCACAGCTACTTCGGGGCTTCCGGTACAATTTGAAGTACTTTCGGGGTCGGCCACGGTAACGGGAAATACCCTTGCCCTTGGCGACGAAGCGGGACAAGTGAGCGTTCAGGCCACCCAGCCCGGCGATGGCACTTACGATCCTGCAGAACCAGTAGTAAATTATTTTATGGTTCTTGATCCCGAAACCCACGTACCCGAAATCGATGTGAGACATCCTTTGGCCGGCAATGTTTATGTACCCAACTTATCGGCGATAAAACTGGCCGCTGTTTCCACCATCGACTATCCCGAACTGTTTTGGCTTAGTAACCTGCGCTTTGAGGTGAACGGGCAAACCATCAACGCCCACCGTTTTGATAACGGGCACTACACCGGCTGGTGGACTCCGCCGGGATACGGTAGTTTTACAATCTCGGTAATTTCGACAAGCAACTTTGGCGCAAGCCGCACCGAGCTGGTTAATATCAATGTGGTGGAAAGCGGTGGAAATATACAGGTGGTTGCTGCCGAGGAGGTATGGCTCAAACCATCCAATACAAGCCAGGTGGTGGAAGCCGAGCTGCCCTCATTTTTGGGAGCCTTCGATCAGGTGCAGGCCACCCTCGAGGTAACTTGTCCACCTGGCGGTTGTGGCGAGTGGGATCGTCTGGCCAGCGTGGATGCGCAAAATCACGAAGGCGAATGGATCGAGATTATCCGCTACATCACCCCTTATGGCGTGCCCTGCTCACACTCGATCGACCTTACCGATTATATCTCGCTGCTCAACGGAAAAATCAATTTCCGTTTTAATTGCGAAACCCTCGACAATGGTTATTATTATATGCTTACCCTGGATTACAACGAGGGTTCGCCCGAGTATCCATACAGCTCGGTGTATAAGATATGGAAGGATAATTATGCCTTTGGTGATTATGCAAACCTGCAGCCCGTCGAAAACCAAACTTTTGAATTTCCCGACAATACCTCGGCGGCAACCCTCAAAGTAGTTTCCACGGGTCATGGCTGGGGCGATTTAAACACAAGCAACGCTGCCGAGTTTTACGAAGCCACCCACCATATATGGGTTAATGGTGCCCAGGCCTTCGAGCAGCACAACTGGAACGTATGCAATCCCAATCCTGACGGCTGTTATCCCCAAAATGGAACCTGGTATCACAACCGTGCCGGATGGTGTCCCGGGTCTATTGCGCCCTGGTTCGATTTCAACCTCAATCCTTATGTTTCGGGCGGTGCTGTTAATTTGGGTTATGTTTTCGATGAGGATTATGTGGATTTCTGTCATCCCAACCATCCCGACTGCGTTACCGGCGTTACCTGTGCCGATTGCGACGATGGATATAATCCCCAGCTCGAAGTAGTCTGCAACGTGGTTTGTTTTTCCAGCATTCCTATCGTGGGCATCAGCAATCCGGTGGGCATCCCGGGCTTTGTGGTCAATCCCAATCCCAGCAAGGGCATCGTTCATCTTTCGTCCGATGGTTCGGCCGAATTGCAAAATGCCGATATACGCCTGATGAACACCGCAGGTATTTTGGTAAAACAAATTTTGTGGAACGGGCAGCAGCTCACCCTCGATCTTACTACCCTGCCCAAGGGCGTATATATGCTGATGCTCGAAACCCCAGGCCAGCAAGAGATACGCAAACTGATACTCCAGTAGATTTTATTCATCGATAATTTTAAACCCGCTTATGCACTTTCTATTTAAAGTGTATAAGCGGGTTTTGCTTTTTGTACGATCTGGTAATCTTTTCGTCTTACATTTGGAATTCACTTTTTCCGATACTTCATAATTTTCTGAAGTTCTTCCACATCTGCCCGATCCTTCAGCCTTGATGATGCCACCTTCATTAGTATTAAATCGTGATAGCCTACAATAGGAACCTGAATGTTGTAAAAGGGAAAATATTTGACGTTTTTAATAGCGGATTCCCAACTGAGGTTTTGGACTTGGCTTAAAAAATCAAACAGGAAGTCCATCAATCATGGTAAAAGTGATGCGTGAATAGGGTGGAACGGGCATATCTTCCAATTCCTTCTTGTACATTGCCTTGATCATTCTATGTGCTAATTTAAAATTTTCTTCAGGTGACAGGATTGAAGATAGTTCGGCTGTGGCGTTATTCTCATCTTCGAATGAATTAAAAATATCAAACTCCTTTTGTTGATATTCAATTTCTGGTTCATCAACCCTCGGCTGTTTA
>CAZGAO010000069.1:0-21921 GCA_964523795.1 uncultured Lentimicrobiaceae bacterium | reverse complement strand
TTATTGGTCGCTGACTTTTTGACAGCAAAAATGACAGCCGTTTTTTAGTTTAATATTATTACTAAAAAATCTCTCTAAACCTTTCCAATAGAGGATTTAAACCAAACCGATCATTCCAAGTTTTTGTTTTCACATTTTCTCATTTTTAAAACTGACACCTCGAAAATGCCTTGGCATAATCATTGACAAAGGGCGACACAACTCAACAATTTGAAATTTAAAAATTAATAATAGATTATAACAATGGGAAAAATAATTGGAATCGACTTAGGAACAACAAACTCATGCGTTGCCGTAATGGAAGGCAACGAGCCTGTAGTAATCCCCAACTCGGAAGGACGCAGAACCACACCTTCGATTGTGGCCTTTACCGAAAATGGCGAACGCAAAGTGGGCGACCCCGCCAAACGTCAGGCTATTACAAACCCCGAACAGACCGTTTACTCGATCAAACGTTTTATGGGAGAACCCTGGGATCGCGTGCAAACCGAAACCAATCGCGTATCGTACAAGGTGGTAAAAGGCGAAAACAGCACTACCCGCGTAAAAATCAAAGACCGTCAATATACCCCGCAGGAAATCTCGGCCATGGTTTTGCAGAAAATGAAAAAAACCGCTGAAGATTATCTCGGAACCACGGTAACGGAAGCGGTGATTACCGTGCCCGCATATTTTAGCGACTCGCAACGCCAGGCTACCAAAGAGGCCGGCGAAATTGCCGGATTAAAAGTAAGCCGCATCATTAACGAGCCTACTGCTGCTGCTTTGGCCTATGGCCTGGACAAAAAACATGACGACAATAAAATAGCTGTTTTTGACCTCGGCGGTGGAACCTTTGACATCTCCATCCTCGAACTGGGCGATGGTGTGTTTGAAGTAAAATCGACCAACGGCGATACCCACCTCGGCGGTGATGACTTCGACCAGGTAATTATCGACTGGCTTGCCGATGAGTTTAAAAAAGATCAAAACATCGACCTGAAACGCGACCCGATGGCCTTGCAGCGTTTGAAAGAAGCTGCCGAAAAAGCCAAGATCGAACTCTCGAGCTCGAGCGAAACCGAGATCAACCTGCCCTACATTATGCCTGTTGACGGCATTCCCCAGCACCTTGTGCGTAAATTAAGCCGTGCAAAATTTGAACAGTTGGCTGATGCTTTAATTAAGCGCACCATCGAACCCTGCAAAAAAGCATTGAAAGATGCTGCTATGTCAGCTTCGGATATCGATGAGGTGATTCTCGTGGGCGGTTCAACCCGTATCCCGGCAATCCAGCAAGTGGTAAAGGACTTTTTTGGTAAAGAGCCATCCAAAGGCGTAAACGCCGATGAGGTCGTGGCCATTGGTGCAGCCATTCAGGGCGGAGTTTTAACTGGTGAAGTAAAAGATGTTTTGCTGCTCGACGTAACGCCGTTAACCCTCGGTATAGAAACCCTGGGCAGCGTGATGACCAAGCTCATCCCCTCCAATACAACCATCCCGACCAAGAAGTCGGAAACCTTTTCGACAGCCAGCGATAACCAGCCTTCGGTAGAGATACACGTGCTGCAGGGCGAGCGCTCGATGGCCAAAGACAACAAAACCATCGGACGCTTCCACCTCGACGGCATACCTCCTGCCTCGCGTGGCATACCACAAATCGAAGTTACCTTCGACATCGATGCAAACGGAATCCTGAATGTTTCGGCCAAAGATAAGGGTACCGGCAAATCGCAGAGTATTCGCATCGAAGCCTCCTCGGGACTTACTGATGATGAAATTAACAAAATGAAAGCCGAAGCCGAGGCCAATGCCGATGCTGATAAAAAAGCGAAAGAGCGTATTGATAAGCTCAACCAGGCCGACTCGCTGATATTCCAGACCGAAAAGCAACTGAAAGAATACGGTGATAAGATTCCGGCTGATAAGAAGGAGCCTATCGAAACCGCGCTCAACGAGTTGAAGGAAGCACACAAGAAAGAAGACATCGACGCGGTGGATGCAGCCTCCAAAAAGCTCAACGAAGTATTCCAGGCCGCAAGCCAGGAAATGTATGCTGCCTCGCAGCAGCAAGCAGGCGGTCAAGCCGGTGCACAGCCTGATGGACAGCCCGGAAGCGATGGTGGCCAGCAAGGTGGCGGCGGCGACGAAGTTACCGATGTGGACTTCGAAGAAGTAAAAGACGATAAATAAGCATTGTGAATAATTGAATTAGAAAAGCCTGGTAATTTTTTTTATCGGGCTTTTTTTTTGGGGTTCGCAGCTCAAGGGTTCGCAGCCCCGAATGAGATAGCAAGTCTGGCGGAAAGGTTATAATCTTGCAGGCCGGGAGTTTTTTGATGAGATCAATCTCCGATTAGCATCTCTGAGACACGCAAGTTGCGCGTCTTTACGCAATGCCGAAAAACAAACCATCAGCAAGCCCTAATTCAGGACACATCACCAAATTCAATTCCTCCGCCAGGCACTGGCAGAAATGTACAGACGCGCAATCTGCGCGTCTCAGCTCCCAAAAATAGCGTGTCTCAGCTCCCAAAAATAGCGCGTCTCAGCTCCCAAAAATAGCGCGTCTCAGCTCCCAAAAATAGCGCGTCTGTAAACCCAAAGATAGATTGCTTCAGCCTCATAAAATCGGACATCATACATCGGACATCTCTCAGGGTTGCTATCCCCTTCGATAAAGCCTGGCGGCTTTATCTTTCGGGGCTGCGAACCCTGAATCCAAGGGGTGACTTTCCGACCAAAAAAACCGACTTGTTAACAATCATTTGGCCACCTGTGGGAATTTCTATACTTTTATTGCCTTTTTCTTAACAAAAATTTGAAAACTTTTAGAAGGCTCACAGGGCTTTTATTGGCATCTTTGTCAGATATTTAAAGATTAGAAGTATGAAGTATTTTTTACGTTTTAGTATCGCGGTTTTAGCACTGCTAAGTTTTAGTTTTTCCGATGCCTTCGGGCAAGTCCCCACAAGCTGGCAGGACGACCTGGGCATCACCACCTTTAAAGAAGCTGCTGTGGTTTACAGCGACGATTTCAGTTGTGGCATCGCAGTGAATACCGGCACGCAGGGCGATTGTGATTTATCCAACCTGATAGAAATTCCCGTAGTAGCTGGCGAAACTTTTAAGTTCTCCTTCATGTACCTTACCAGCGAGTATGTGCGCCTCAGGGCGGCTTTTGACTGGATTGGCAGCACCGCCACTTACTCGGCAAATTATGCCGGGTCTACTTCTACCGGCGACTGGGAAGAATTTGTGTACGAAGATGTGGTTCCCTCAGGAGCCACCGGATTAACTGTGCGCATCAGGGCTTATGATCTACCTGGATTTGCCGCTCCCGAAACCCAATATGTGGATCAGGTAATTTTTGAAAGCCCCACAGGTACCGGCCTTACAGTTGCTAATGGAGGTTTTGAGCTGTGGCCTGCCCTGCTTCCCGAACCCACCAACTATCCAACGGCTTTTGCGGCCAATGCTAGCGAGCAACAAATTCAACTCTCGTGGACGGATGCCGTCGGTGGGCAGCTTCCGGAAGCATACCTGATTTTAGCCAACGAGGACAATGGTTTTGATTTGCCCCTTGATGGTGAATTTGTTCCTGATGATTTTGATTTTAGCGATGGTACAGGTGCCGCAAATGTTCCTTATGGTCTTGAAACCTTCACCTTTTCAAATCTGAATCCCGAGACGAACTATATTTTTATAATCTTTCCATACACCAATTATGGCCTTGATGTAAATTATAAAATAGATGTAAATCCGCCAATAGCTACTGCCACCACCGGAGCTTTGCAGCCTGAAATTACGGTTACAGAACCCCAGGCTGGCGATACCTGGTTTCGTGGAAACCTTTACGATATTACCTGGGAGATTGCCAATGTGGCGGGAACTGTTTCCGTGCTTATTGCTGCCGATGCTTCCGGGGGAAATCCCACGTGGGAATTACTTGCCAATGTGCCGGCAAACGATTTGGAATATAGCTGGTCTATTCCTTCCGATTATCTTATCGGTAGCGATTATCAAATGAGGGTAAGCTCCAACGAAGGATCGGCCATAGGAAACAGCGGTATTTTTTCGATTATCGAAGAACCCGAATCCTACGATATTGTCATCAACGAGATAATGTACAATCCTCCCCAGGAACTTGGCGATGATGATTATTGGGAATATCTCGAAATTTATAACAACGACAACGAAAGCGTGGATCTTTCAGGATGGGCATTTACCGATGGTTTCGATTTTACCTTTCCCGATCAAATCACCCTGGCCGCCGGCGAATACCTCGTTATTGCCCGCGTGCCCGATTCCGTTTCCATGTTTTACGGTATCACCAATGTAACGGGTCCCTTTGCTGATGGTGCGCTTAACAACAGCGGTGAAATGGTAACGCTCTCCGACAACTTTGGAAGCATGGTTGACCAGGTTGAATACAGCGATGGCGGTGACTGGCCTTCCGAGCCTGATGGCGATGGCCCCTCACTTTCGCTTATCAATCCCGACCTGGACAACAGCCTGCCCGAGAGTTGGGAGCCCAGCCCCATTATGTTTGGAACGCCCGGCTTGCCCAACAATCCCGGCGAGCCGCTGATACAAGTTACCTTTCCCAACGGTGGCGAAAACATTCAGCAAAGCCTGAGCTACGACATTACCTGGAATTACATCGAAGTAAGTGGAAATGTAAGCATCGAATTAATTTCCCTGTCGGGGGATAGCCAAACGCTCGCTGACGGCATTGATGTGAGCGAGACAAGTTGGACCTGGGATGTGCCCGCCAGCCAAAGCCTGGGCAATGATTTTATTGTTAAAATCACAAGCACGGATAATTCTGCAATTTTTGATGAAAGCGATGCCGTGTTTTCGATTATCGAATTTGTGGAGCTAGCCCAAATCGTGATCAACGAAATTATGTACAATCCTTCTGATGCGCTGGGACTGGACGATTACTGGGAATATCTGGAACTTTATAACAACGATACCCAGGCCGCCGACTTGTCGAACTGGAGTTTTACTGAGGGCTTCGACTTTATTTTTCCGGAAGGCACCATGATAGCTGCCGGCGATTATTTGCTTATTGGCCGCATGCCCGACACGCTGGCAAGTTTTTACAGTATCCCCAACCTTATTGGCCCCTTCGATGGAGGAGCTTTGAACAATTCGGGTGAAACGGTTGAACTGTCGGATGCTACAGGCAATGTGGTGGATGTGGTTTCTTATCTGGCCACCGAACCCTGGCCTGTAGTTCCTGATGGCAATGGCCCTTCGCTTTCGCTTATCAATCCCAACCTTAACAACAGCCTGCCCGAAAGCTGGGAAGCAAGCGTAGCTGTTTATGGTACGCCAGGGCTGCCCAACAGCAGCGAAGACCCCGAAATTCAGCTTATCTATCCCAACGGCGGCGAAGTGCTTTACAAGGAAATGACCTACACCATCACCTGGAATTTTGCCAATCTCACCGGTGATATTTCCATCGAATTATTTCAACTTTCGGGAAGTATCCAAGTCCTGGCTGATGCAGTGCCACTTTCACAAACTGCCTTCGACTGGGAAATACCCGCCAGTCAGCCCACGGGCGATGACTTTTTGATTATAATTACCAGCCTTGAAAACCCGGATGTTTTTGATGAGAGCGATGCTTTCTTCTCGATTTCCGAAGCGCCCCAGGTGCCTGCTTTGGTTATTACCGAAATAATGTACAACCCGCCGGAGAGCAATACCGATTCGCTCGAGTTTATCGAGATTTATAATAATGACACCGATGATATCAACCTGAGCGGCTTTAGCTTTAGTAGTGGTATCGAATACATTTTGCCTTCGATTGTACTGACCTCGGGCGATTATCTTTTGGTAGCCGTCGATTCGCTGGCCATGGCCAATACCTTTGGCGTGCAAGCCTGGCAATGGACCAGTGGCGGCCTCAACAACGGTGGCGAATTGATTGAACTTAGGGATAGCTTTGACAACCTTGTGGATTTTGTAGATTACAGCGACCAGCTTCCCTGGCCTGCGGCGGCTGACGGCGATGGCCCATCACTGGTATTTTGCAGCCCTGATGATGATAACTCGGTAGCCGAAAACTGGTTTGCCTCGGCAGAGTTTGCCGCTGTAAATGCCGAGGGTGATAGTATTTTTGCTACGCCTGGTGGCCCCTGCATTACCACTAAAATTGACGAGAATATTAGCGAAAGCAAAGTCTTGATTTATCCAAATCCAAGCAATGGAATTTTTTATCTTGACCTTAACAATCAAAACAACTGCCTTGTAGAAATTTTCGACAGGACAGGAATGAAAATTTATGAAGCGAAGACGGTGCATTCAAACCGGTTAGATGTTTCAGATATCACCAGCGATGGTTTGTATGTGGTAAAAATCACCAATCAAAGTACATTGCAGGTATCAATTACAAAAGTCATTATCCAAAAATAATTGTCAAATTTAAATTAGATAAAGAATTTTGAAAGCCCTGTCCATTTTGTGGATGGCATTATTTGCCGCCTTGAGCCTCCAAGCCCAGTTAGCCAACGATTGGGTGGACGATTCCGGGATTGAGATATTCCGGGAAACGGTAAATGTGCATGGTGGCGATTATAGTGCCGGAATAATTGTTAACACCGATGTACAGGCCAGTTGCGATTTGATAAACCAGACAAGCCTTCCTGTGAATGCAGGCGAAAGTTTTACGGTTTCTTTTTGGGGTATTACAAGTCCCGGGGTTTTGGTGCGCAGTTTTTTTTATTGGGAAGGGGTCTCTACCAGTTTCAGTTCCACTTATCTAAACCCCGGCAGCCAGCAATGGACAGCTTTTAGCTTTCAGGACACGGTTCCTGCGGGTGCGGTTTCGTTAAAAATTGGTCTTCGTTTTTACGATGTTACCGGCTTCGTGCCTGGCGAAGTTCAGTTTGTGGATGATGTGCAGTTTGAATCCCCAAACGGAAATTCCTTAACTGTGGCCAACGGCGACTTCGAGAGCTGGGCAATCATCAAGCCCGAACCCTCCGACTATCCCGCCGATTTTGCCGGAACGCAAAAAGGCTTTAGCATCCTCACAAGCTGGACGGATGCTGCGGGCGAGCAAGTACCCGATAATTATTTAATTCTGGCCTCTAAGAACCCGATTTCAAACATTCCGGAAGATGGCGTTTTTTATCCCGATGATTTACTTTTGACAGATGGGAGCGGATGTGCGAATGTGGTTTTTGGAGAGGAGCAATTGGCTTTTACCCGCCTTGAAAGTTTGACAAATTATTATTTTAAGATTTTCCCTTACACCAACTCAGGCTCCAACATCGATTATAAAACGGATGGAACAGCTCCCGAATTGGTTTTGGGAATTCCTGATGTGGTGATTGTAGAAGATCAAAATTTTGATGAATCTTATGGCGATTGGGAAGTGGTAAGCATAAGCGGAGAACAAGTGTGGAGTCGCGACAACAATTCGGGAACACAGGAAACGCCCTGCGCCCGCATCACAGGAAAGCTGTGGGGAACCGTTTACGAAAATCAGGATTGGCTCATCTCTCCCCCGATGGATTTCACGCCTTTTGCCAACGAATTTATTTCCTTTTACAGTGCTGTTGGATTTGCTACCGCAGATCAACAATTCACGCTTAAAATATCAACAGATTACGCAGGCAATGCCGATCCGCTTTTGGCCACCTGGACGGAACTTACGCCCTTGTTGCCCGATGGCACGGTAAACTGGGCCTGGACTTGGTCGGGCGAAACCGACCTTTCGGCTTACGAAAGCGAAAACGTGTATATGGCCTTTGTTTATCAATGTGGTACCGATGCTGCGGCTACCTGGCAGCTCGACAATATTTTGATTAGCGGCGAAATTCCACCTGTTCCCGAACCCGATGAATATCCGGGCAACTTTTTGGCCGATGCCGACAAAACTAACATTAAACTTGTCTGGACGGATGCTGTCGGCACGATTGCCCCCGAAGGATATTTAATACTTGGCAGCAATCAGGATGAGATAGTGCCCCCGATGGATGGTTTTACTATTGACGATGATGATGATTTTAGCGATGGAATCACCGCACTCCATATTCTTCCCGGGGTTCAGGTTGCCGATTATGCTGATTTGATCCCGGAAACGAACTACTATTTTAAAATTTTCCCATACACCAATTCGGCTAGCATCATCGATTATAAAACCGATGGCGAAGTTCCTTCGGCAAGTGCATCGGTTCAACTGGTGTTCGATGTGCTATTTACCGATTTCGACATCAGCTGGGGCGGATGGATGCCTGTAAGCCTCGTTGGCGATAATATGTGGAGCCGCGAAAATATTTTGGGTTTGGAAAACACACCCTGCGCTCTGATAAGCCAAGGGGCCGATACTATGGAAATGAACGAAGACTGGTTGATTTCGCCAGCCATCGATCTTAGCGAAAACGCCTACAAAAAAGCCGGCTTTTATAATGCCATCGAAAATGCAGATCAGGATGTTAATTTTAGAATATCCATCGATTATGACGGAGCGGGCAATCCCAACGATTTTGCATGGATCGATTTATCAGCTCTTGTCAACGGGTCGCCGGGAGCATTTACCTGGACTTATTCAGGCGATATTTTATTAAACGAGTACTTCGGCAGCATTGTTTACCTTGCTTTTGTTTATTATGCTGATGCCAACGAAACGGCAATCCGGGCTATTGATGATGTGAATGTTTGGGAGATTCCGGTTTTGGATGAGCCTACAAACTATCCGACCAGCTTTGCCGCAGAAGCCGGGCGCAAGCAAATTGTGCTAAGTTGGCAGGATGCTGTCGGCGAAATTGTGCCCTCGGCCTACCTTGTTCAGTTTTCGGATCAGGATAATTTTATCCTCCCCGAAAATGGCATCCCCCAGGAGGATGACCTTGATTTTTCGGATGGAAACGGATCCGTCAACGTTTGGCCCGAAACCGAAGAATATACTTTTGGCGAGCTGGCTGACAGCATCACCTATTATCTTAGCATCATCCCCTATTCAAATTCTTATCAGTATATTAAATACAAAACCGAGCCTGCGCCACCCAAAGTTTCGGCAACCACGGCTGCTCCCGATGGAGTTTTCGATTTTGCCACAAAACAGCAACTTATTATCTATCCCAATCCGGGCAATGGACTTTTTACTTTTGAAGCCAACGAAACGATTCAATCCGTTCAGGTATTTAATCTTAGCGGAAAACTAATTTTTGATAATCGGATTTCTGATTCAAAAGGACAGATAGATTTGTCTAATTTTGAAAAGGGCGTTTACTTTGCTGATTTTAAAATCAATGATACAATAACAATAAATCAAAAAATTGTAATTCAATAAAAATTAATACAATAATTCATTAAACATTTAACAAATTAAATCATGAAGAAACTTCAACACTTAATTATGCTTGCGTTATTTTCGTTAGTAACGCTAAACATTTTCGGACAGGCCAGCGACCTGTTCTTTTCGGAATATGCCGAAGGAACCAGTAACAATAAGTATGTTGAAATCTACAATGGCACTGGTGCTGCTGTCGATTTATCAAATTACAACACACACCGAATTAGTAACGGTGGTGAGTGGGATGAAAACATTTATCCACTGGAAGGAATTTTAGAAGATGGAGATGTGTTTGTTATTGCTAATTCTAGTGCAGATCCTATTATCCTTGCAGAAGCGGATATAACGAATACATTAACCTATTTCAATGGAAACGATGCTGTTGGACTATCAAAGAATGACGGGCTTGGCGGCTGGATACTTATTGATGCGATCGGAGAAGATGGTCCAGATCCTGGAGAAAATTGGGATGTTGCCGGAGTTTCTGGTGCAACTGGTGAACACACGCTGGTAAGAAAAGCCAATGTGTGCGACCCGACAACTGACTGGACAACCGCCGCCGGCACCAATGCCGATGATTCGCAATGGATAGTTTATGACCAAAACTATTGGGATGATCTTGGACAGCATACTTCCGATTGCAGCGGAAGCACGACCGTATCCACACCCGTATTTTCGCATCCTGGCGGACAGTATTTCGAAGCCTTTGACGTGGAAATTACTTGCACCACGCCTGATTCTGAAATTTATTACACCCTCGATGGCAGCGATCCTGATGAGGCATCCACAGCTTATACTATGGCCATCAATATTAGTGAGGGCACCACCCTTAAAGCCAGAGCTTATGCCGCAGGTCTTGACCCCAGTGCCATTGCTCAGGCCGATTACAGCTTTGCCGAATTTATCGAAGTACCTAACCTTACCGAATTGAGGGATGCCTTTACCGGTGGCTCAGAAATCTTTGTCGTTACCGGTGAGGTAATCCTTACCTACAAACAGGATTTTAGAGGCCAAAAATACATCCAGGATGCCGCTGCCGGAGTTTTGATTGATGACTATGACGGAGCTATTACCACCGAATACGCCCTGGGCGATGGTATTAGTGGCCTGGCCGGAACGCTTTCGGAATATGAAAATATGCTGCAATTTATTCCGGTAAATGATCCGGGTACTCCTACTTCAAGCGGGAATCAAATTACTCCCATAGAAATTACCGTGGCCGAAATGCTTTCAAGCTTCGAAGATTACGAAGCGCGTGTGGTAAAAATTCAAGAGGTGAGTTTTGTGGATGCGGGCAGCGTTTTCGAAAATGGTTCAGTTTATCAAATTATGGATGATAGCAAAGCCGAAGGCAGTTTTAGAACTACCTTTTATGATATGGATTATATTGGTTCGATGATTCCCGCAGGTGCAGGCACCATTATCGGGATACTCAATTCCAGGGATGAAGGCAATTTTATTACCGCCAGAAGCCAGGCCGAACTAATTTGGGGAGCTGTGGGCGAGCCTTCCAATTATCCCACCGATTTTAGTGCCGTAGCTTCGGGTACTTCCATCAGCGTGGCCTGGACCGATGCCTCCGGCGAAGTGCTTCCCCAGGGTTATCTGGTTTTGGCCAGCGACCAGGACAACATTGCCCTGCCCGAAGATGGTATGCCCCAGGACAACGATATGGACTTTAGCGATGGCATGGGTGCTTTAAACGTTATTTCCGGTGTTCAGTCTGCCTCTTTTGCAGGACTTACTCCCGAAATGACTTATTATTTCAAAATATTTTCGTTTACAAATACCGGCGATGCCATCGACTTTAAAACCGATGGAACAGTCCCCGCAGCTCAGGCAACGACAGAGCAAACAAGCGAAGTAGATATTCTTTTTACCACCTTTGATGATGGCTGGGAAAACTGGACTTCATACAGCGTTACCGGTGACCAGGTGTGGATTTTGGATGATGTCCACGGAATAGAAGACACGCCTTGTGCCAAGATGAGCGGCTATGCCGGATCATCAAATGCCAACGAAGACTGGCTGATTTCTCCCTTCCTCGACCTGAGTAATTATGACAACGAAATGTTTTCCTTCTTTTCTGCCATGAATTACACAGGACCGGCCTTGCAGGTTAAAGTTTCTGCCGATTATGACGGCACAGGAAATCCCAACGACTTTACCTGGACAGATTTTACCGACCAGTCGCAATGGCCGCCTGCCGGATCGTACTTCGAATTTACTTCTTCGGGTATGCTCGACCTTTCGGCTTTTACCGATGAAAGCATCAATATTGCCTTTGTTTATACCTCAACAGCCGATGAATCGGCTACCTGGGAGGTGGATAATGTGCTTGTTAAAGAAGCCGAAGTTATTGGCGAGCCCTCAAACTACCCAACAGCCTACGCCGTTAGCGCAAGCGGTCAAACCGTGATGGCGAGCTGGATGGATGCTATCGGCGAAATTATCCCCGGCGGATACGTGGTTTTGATCAGCGATCAAACCGAATTTACCTTTCCCGAGGATGGAACGCCAATTGCCAACGATACCGATTTGAGCGATGGCATGGGTGCCTTGAATGTTATGCCTGGCGTGGGAACAGCTTCATTTAGCGAATTGATGGAAACTACAAGCTACCACACCTTTATTATCCCATACACTAACTCAGGTGCGCTTATCGATTATAAAACTGATGACACTCCGCCAGCAGGGTCAGCCACCACCGACCCATCAGGCATCTACGAAAACCAAAATCCTTTGGCCATCAGCATTTATCCAAACCCAAGTACGGGAATTATTTATTTCGAGGCCGAAGATGCCGTGAAAACCATCGAAGTTTTCAATCTTGTTGGAATGAAAGTTCAACAGGTAAATATGGATGGTTTTGATGGACAGCTTGATTTATCAAATCTCGAAGGCGGCATTTATATGGTGCGCTTTGCAGCGGATGAAAAAGTCAGCAGTCGGCGTATTGTCATTCAATAATTGCAAAGGCATTTTAAATTAAAAAATCATTAAATACTATTTTATGAAAAAATTAGCATTTATATTTTTGGCGTTTTTTGGTGTATTTGCCCTTCAGGCGCAGGCACCATTAAACTGGATAGCAGACACCGATGTTGAGCCTTTCCAGGAATCTACTAATGTTTACGAAGGCACATACAGTTGCGGAATTATGGTAAATAGCGGCGTTCAGGGCGATTGCGATTTTGATAGTGATGCTGCAATTGCCGTTAATGCCGGCGACACCTTTAAAATGTCGTTCTGGGGTTATACCAGCGAGTTTGTCCGTGGCCGGGCAAAGCTTGTCTTGTCGGATGGAAGTAATTTTTTTGCTACCACCTATCTGGGGCCAAACACTGGTGGCTGGGAACAGTTTATCTTCGAGGGTGAAGTTCCGGCCGACATTACTACGGTAAATGTGGGTATCCGCTTTTATGATGTAGCTGGTTTTGTTCCGGGAGACATCCAATATCTTGATGACTTTGTGTTTGAATCGCCCATTGGAACACCACACGTTGTGGACAATGGCGATTTTGAGCAGTGGTCGGGCCTAACGCCGGAACCCACCAACTATCCCACCGACTTTTCCGGTGAAGCCGTTGGTCTGGGAGCCGCACTTTCGTGGACAGATGCAGTGGGAGCCCAACTTCCGTCTGCCTATCTTATCAAGGCAAGCACCGAAGATAACATCGGCCTTCCCGAGGACGGCGTATATCTTGCCAACGATTTGGATTTGAGCGATGGCACCGGAGCAGCTAATGTGTTGTATGGCGAGGAAGGATTTTCATTTCCAAACCTTGAAGGATCCACTACTTATTATTTCAAGATTTTCCCCTACAGCAATTCAGGGGCAAATGTGGATTATAAAACCGATGGCACAGTGCCCTCAGCACAGGTAGAAACCTCTGATCTTGTGAATATTTTGTTTACAACATTTGATAATGGTTGGGGAAACTGGACATCGTACAGTGTTACCGGTGATCAGGTTTGGGTTATTGATGATATCCATGGATTGGAAGGCACCCCATGTGCCAAGATGAGTGGCTTTGCCGGAGCATCTAACGAAAATGAAGATTGGTTGATTTCTCCATTGCTCGACTTGGGCAATTATAGTAACGAAAACCTCTCATTTTTCTCTGCTGTAGGATATACAGGCCCGGCTTTACAGGTGAAAGTTTCTTCTGATTATGATGGTGTGGGAAATCCAAATGATTTTACCTGGGAGGATTTTACCGATCAGGCACAGTGGCCTCCATCCGGTTCCTTCTTTGAATACACAAATTCAGGTGCGCTAGATATTAGCTATTATACCGATCAAAGCATTCACATTGCTTTTGTTTTTTATTCCACTGAGGCCGAATCAGCAACCTGGGAATTGGATAACATCCTGCTTACCGGCGAAGGACAATACATTCCCGATCCCGAACCAAGCAATTATCCGGCTGATTTTGTTGCTATTGCCCAAGGTCAAAACATTAGCCTTACCTGGACTGATGCCATCGGCACTCAGCTTCCGGCAGGCTACTTGGTTTTGGCTTCTGATAATGGAGCCTTTACGCTTCCTGTTGACGGAGAAGCCGTAGCCAACGATCCTGACCTGAGCGATGGCTCAGCCGTGCTCAACATAGGTCAGGGGCTTGAGGCCTGCGCCTTCAACAATCTTGAAGCCCCCATCACCTACCACTTTGCCATTTTCCCCTACACCAATTCTGGAGAATTTATCGATTACAAAACCGATGGCACCTACCCAAGCACCGAAGCTACCACCGTTCCGGTTTCCTATCTTTTGTTTACCGATTTTAACGACGACTGGGGCGGATGGACACCCGTAAGCGTTGTGGGAGACCAGGTATGGAGCCGTGATAATACTTATGGCCTCGAAGGTACACCCTGCGCATTGATGACCGGATATTCCGGCGGAAATTTTGAAAACGAAGACTGGCTGATTTCTCCCGAACTCGATTTTTCGGCAACTACTAATGAGGTGCTGCGCTTTTATTCGGCAAGAAGCTATGTAGGGCCGGATTTGCTGCTGAAAGCATCCACAGATTATGATGGGGGCGGAGATCCTACTTCTGCAACCTGGACTGACATTAGCGATCAGGTTAACTGGTCCACAGGAAGCTTTATCTGGACGGAATCAGGAGCTGTTTCGCTTTCGCAATTTTCGGGAAATACCGTTTACCTCGCTTACCAGTTTTTCTCAACGGCCACAAACTCCTCCAACTGGGAAATCGACAATGTGGAACTTACCCAGGAAGAGCTGACAGGTGAACCCACCAACTATCCCATGTCCTTTACGGCCACTGCCTACGAGCAAACCATTACCCTTACCTGGGATGATGCCACCGGTGAAATACTTCCCGAAATGTATCTCATCAAAGCAGACAATCAAAATGTAATAGCACTTCCTGTGGACGAAGTTCCCGAAGCTAACGATGCAAATCTCGCCGATGGGCAGGGCGCGATGAATATTGAATATGGCCTTGGAACTTACACTTTTATAGGATTGGAAGCAAACACGACGTATTATTTCAAAATCTTCCCCTACACCAACTCGGGTACGCTGATCGATTACAAAACCGATGGTACGCCTCCGACTGCAAATGCTACCACCGAAGAAAATCCTTTTACCGAATTTCTGTTTACCACCTTTGATGACGGCTGGGAAGGCTGGGAGCAAATCTCAGTTCTTGGCGACCAGGTTTGGAGCCGTGATAATGCTTATGGAATCGAAGACACGCCATGCGCAAGTATGACCGGCTATAGCGGTAGTTCTTTTGCAAACCAAGACTGGCTGATTTCCCCGGATATTGAACTTGGTATGTATGACACCGAGGAACAACTTATTTTTTATTCGGCCGCTGCCTACAGTGGTTTGCCACTTCAGGTTTTAATTGCTAATGATTATAATGGTGATCTTTCAACTGCTACCTGGGATGACTTGTCAGAACAGGTAATTTGGCCCGAAGAAGGCTCATTTTTTGAATGGACAAACTCAGGGGTTGTTGATATTTCAAACTGGCGCGATAACGTTTTGAATATCGCTTTTGTGTACCAATCAAGCGATGAAGAATCAGCAACCTGGGAAATCGATAATGTGCGGGTACAAGCCATACATTTAATAGGGACTAACGAAATAGATAAGCCCAAACAGCTTAGCATTTATCCCAATCCCGGCAATGGGATTTTCAATATCCAAAGTGCCAATACCATCCAATCCATCCAGGTGTATTCTTTAACCGGTGCTTTGATGGCACAGCAAAAACCGGATAACGCGATAAGTCAAATGGATTTATCACAACTGAATCCGGGTATTTATTTCGCCAGGATTAGCGATGGCGAAGGAAATATAATCACGCGTAAAATTGTAATCGAATAACAGTTTATAAAAGGTGTCCCGGACAAAAACCGGGATGCCTTTTTGCTTTTTAATAAATTTATTTATTCACATAAAAAACCTAAGGTATTATGAAAACACAAGGACACATTTTATTAATGGCGTTATTTTCGCTGCTAACGCTAAACATTTTCGCACAGGCCAGCGACCTGTTTTTTTCGGAGTACGCCGAAGGAAGCAGTAACAACAAATATGTTGAGATATACAATGGTACAGGAGCTGCTGTGGATTTATCCAATTACAATACACATCGTATTAGCAACGGTGGTGAATGGGATGAGTATATTTATCCCCTTACCGGAATTCTTGAAGACGGTGATGTATTTATTATTGCAAATTCAAGCGCAGTTCCATTAATCCTTGCTGAAGCAGATATGACCAGCCAACTTACTTTTTATAATGGTAACGACGCTGTTGGCCTTTCAAAAAATGATGGGCTTGGTGGTTGGTTACTAATTGATGCCATTGGAGAGGATGGCCCCGATCCGGGATCAAACTGGGATGTTGCCGGAGTTTCTGGTGCAACCGGTGAACACACCCTGGTAAGAAAACCTGCTGTGTGTGATCCCACAACTGATTGGGCACTCTCTGCCGGCACCAATGCCGATGATTCCCAATGGGTGGTTTTTGGGCAAGATAATTTTGATAACATCGGATTTCATATTTCCGATTGTGCGGGTGGTCAAACCGTAGCCCTTCCCACATTTTCGCCCGCAGCAGGAACTTATACTTCGCCCATCAACGTGGTGATTAGCTGCGACACGCCCGGTGCCGATATTTATTATACCACCGATGGCAGTGATCCCGATGAAGATTCGGAATCCTACGAAAGTCCCATCCCGGTAAGTGAAAGCACTACCGTGAAAGCTCGTGCTTATGCCGAGGATTATAATCCCAGCTTTGTGGCTTCTGCCTTTTATAACTTCCCTGCAACCGTTGCTACGCTTGCCGAGCTTCGTGCCGGAACCATTGGCAATACCTACGTGGTAACAGGCGAAGTGTGGCTTACTTTTCAGCAGGACTATCGTGGGAATAAATACTTCCAGGATGAAACAGCAGCAATTTTGATTGATGATAATAGTGGTGTCATTACTTCCGATTTTGAAATTGGTGATGGTGTGGTTGGATTATCCGGTGTTTTGGGCGAATATGGCGGTATGATGCAGTTTGTACCCGACAGCGATCCCGGCGATCCGGTTTCATCGGGCAATTTCCCCGAACCACAGGTTATTACTATTGGAGAACTTTTTAGCAACTTTGAGGCTTATGAGGCCGAACTGGTGCAACTGAGTAGCATTAGCTTTGCCGATGGCGGTGCCGCCTTTGCTAATGGGAGTGTGTATCCCATCAGCGATGCTTCGGAAGCCGAGGGTGATTTTAGAACTACTTTTTATGATATGGATTATATCGGAACTACCATCCCTGATTTTCCATTAGATATTGTGGGTTTGCCCAATTCGAGAACCGATGGCGAATTTATTACCAGTCGTAATCTCGATGACTTTCTTTTGGGAAATATCGTAGCGACACCTACCTTCGACCCCGCTGGCGGCGATTATTCCGAGCCTGTCGAGGTAGAGATATTGTGTGCTACGCCCGATGCCGAAATTTATTACACCACCGATGGCAGCGACCCTGATGAAAGTTCGATGCTTTTTGTTGATCCCATTAATATTATCGAAACTACCACGCTAAAAGCTCGTGCTTACACCGAAGGTTTCGATCCCAGCCTGATCGGCATAGACCAATACAATTTTGAAGAAACCGTGGCTACCCTCACCGAATTGCGGGCAGGCGTTATTGGAAACACCTACACCCTTTCGGGCGAAGTGTGGCTTACTTTTCAGCAGACCAACCGTAATCAAAAGTTTATCCAGGATGCCACCGCAGGTATTTTGATTGATGATGCCGCTGGCACTATCACTTCCGATTTTGAAATCGGGGATGGAATAAGCGGCCTCTCCGGTGTGCTGGGCGAATATAACGGCATGTTGCAATTTGTGCCCAATGCCGATCCCGGCGATGCCACCTCATCAGGAAATTTCCCCGCACCCCAGGTTATTACCCTGGACGAGCTATTTACTAATTTTGAAACCTACGAATCGGAGCTGGTAAAAATTATGGATGCTGAGTTTGCCGATGGCGGCAGCACCTTTGCCACCGGCGAGACTTATGCCATCACAGATGGATCGAAAGCTACCGGCAATTTCAGAACCAGTTTTTATGATGTAGATTATATTGGTAGCGAAATTCCGGTAGTATCCACTGATATTATTGGACTGCCCAACTCAAGTTTCGATGGTGAGGCTATTACCGCACGTAGCAGCGCCGACCTGATTCCCGAGCAAGTACCCCAAACTATTGTTGTGCTTTCGCCCAATGGCGGCGAAGTATGGGAGCAGGGCGAAAGCTACCAGATTACCTGGGCCAGTGTTAACTTTACCGGAAATGTAAACATCAACATCACCCGGCCTCCCCTATACAATGCCTCACTTACCGCCAATGTGGCAAATACAGGCAGTTGGACGTGGACTATTCCTACAGATTTCCCTATCTTTAGTACTTACAAAATCAGAATCGCTGGCGTGAATGCCGGTGACCCGCTCGATTTGAGCGATGCTACCTTTACCATTAGCGAGCCGCTACCCGACCCGAATATTGTAATTAACGAAATTATGTACAATCCATCCGGCGATTTGGGTAACGATTCCGATTTTGAATATCTCGAATTATACAACAACAGCGGTTTTGCGGTTGACCTCTCAGGGTGGAGCTTTGCGCAAGGAATTGAATGGGTTTTTGAAGAAGGAACACAGTTGGCCGATGACGACTATATTGTAGTTGCGCTTAAGCCCGATAGTATTATTGCGCATTATGGCATCAGCAATGTAGTAGGCCCATTTTCGGGTGCCTTAGGCAATTCAGGCGAAACAGTGGAGTTGGTTGATGCTGCACTCGCTTCGATGGATATGGTAACTTACGATGATGGCGGCGACTGGCCTTCGGAACCCGATGGAAGCGGGCCATCATTAGAATTAATGGATCCGGATTTCGACAACAGCCTCCCCGAAAGTTGGGCTGCCAGTGTGGTAAATGACGGAACTCCTGGTAGTGAAAACTCAGTATTTGGTGCTGAGTTGTTAACGCTGCTTGCCCCCAACGGAGGCGAAACTTTTGAACAAGGCAGCTCGCAGGAAATTACCTGGGAGTATTCAGGCTTTGAAGGCGAATTGATAATAAAACTCATCGATTTTGTACTTGAAGACACAACCTTGCTTGCTACCAATGTTCCTGTTGAGTTTGGAATTTGGGATTGGGAAATTCCATCAGATATGACCACCGGTGAAAATTACAAAATCTGGATTGCCGAAGTTAGTGATGGCGCACCCATGGATGAAAGCGATGCTAGCTTTAGCATTGTCGAGATTATTGTACCGATTATCGAACTTACGCAGCCCAACGGCGGCGAAGCCTGGGCACAGGGAACCGCTCACGAAATTACCTGGACTTCCGAATTCGTTACGAGTGATGTAAAGATCGAACTCAATGATGGAGTCAAAGCCTTGACCCTTATCGAAGATTCGATTCCCGTGACCAACGAAACCTACACCTGGAATATCCCGGCAGAACTTGCACCAGGCGATGCATACACCATTGTTATTTCAGGAATGTTGCCCGGCGATCCTTCCGACGAAAGCGATGCTCCCTTCTCAATTATCGAACCTATGCCAATTCCTGATTTGGTGATTAACGAATTGATGTACAATTCTCCCGGTAACGACAACGAATGGCTCGAGCTTTACAACCGCGAAGATGTGGCCGTTGATCTGGCAGGATTTTATTTTCTGGATGATGATGATACCCATCTTCCTATAGTTTTCCCCACAGGATATTCGATAGCTCCCGGTCAGTATTTTACGGTTTCGCTACAACTATTAGCTCCTCCATTGCACTTTACGCCCGATTTTGTAGGCAATGCCGATTGGTCGCTTGGTAACGGCGAAGACAACCTAAGGCTTTTCGATCCCTCGGGACAGTTGGTGAACAATGTGGCTTACGAAGATGGCACACCCTGGCCTACCGAGCCGGATGGCGATGGCCCTTCGCTCTCGCTCCTCGATCCGATGCTCGACAATAGCCTGCCCGAAAACTGGGCTGCCAGTGCTCAGGATCTGGGTACTCCGGGTAGCGAAAACTTCCCCACTGCGGCAACCATTACCGTGGTAGCTCCCAATGGCGGAGAAACGATTCAACAAGGCACGAATTATAATATTAGCTGGACTTATGCTAACTACGATGCTACCGTTATGGTAGAATTGTTGACACCCGATAAGGCAACAACAGTCCTGGGCTATGCTCCTGTTTCGGCCATGGAACTAAGCTGGGAAGTAAGCCAGGCCGTGGGCGAAAACTATCGGATAAAAGTTAGCGACTCCCTTACCGGAGCACCTTCCGATGAGAGTGATGGTGATTTTGCGATCATTCCAGCCATGGAACTTCCTAATGTTGTTATTAACGAAATCATGTACAATCCCCCGGAGTCAGGGACCGATTCATTGGAGTATATCGAACTGTACAATAATGGAAATCAAGCGGTCAACCTTCTGGATTGGTACTTTAGCGCAGGTATAGAATACGTTTTTCCGGATATGGATTTAACGGCAGGCGAATATCTCGTAGTTGCCGTAAATAGCGATGCCATGATGAACAGTTTCGGCATTACCACCTATGAGTGGACGGACGGAGGCCTGAGCAATAGCGGTGAGCTTATCGAACTGCGCAACGCAGGTGGTGATATTATCGATTTTGTTTCCTTCGATGATGGCGGATTGTGGCCCGAAGCTGCCGATGGCTTTGGCCCTTCTGTTTCGCTTAGCGATGTGGATGCCGATAACAGCCAAGCCGAAAACTGGGCTGCAGAAACAGTGTATGCCTTTGATAATGGTGAAGGTGCTTCCGTTTATGCCTCACCCGGAGCAAGCAACTTCTCAACGCCAGGGCAGGGAATTCTGCTTGCCAATGGCTGGTCGGGTATTTCAAGCTACGTAAGCCTTAACAATCCTTCGGTTGAAAACGCCATGCAGCATGTTATTACCGACTTAGTGGTGATGCAGGATTTTAGCAAGATTTTTTATCCTGCTTATAATATCAATACCATTGTAAACTGGGAAAACGACAAGGGCTATCAGATTAAAATCCTAACTAAACAATACATGGTTCTTTATGGATCGATGACTACTGATAAAACCGCAAGCCTGACGACAGGATGGAATAGCCTGCCCGTGCTTAGTGATTGTGCTGTGGAAGCTGCCGCTCTGTTTGGCGGAATAAGCGAGCTTATTTTTGTAAAAGAAATGGGTAGCGACAAAGTGTATTGGCCTGATGGCGGCTTGTTCAGCCTCGATTATTTGAAAACCAGCTATGCCTACTACATCAAAGTAAGTGCTGCCGTGGATATCACCTTCGCCGACTGTGCCGGCAAAGCATCAGCCCAGCCTACTGAAAAGCCATGGAGCAATACCACAAGTTGGAATACCGCTGTACCTACTGCTGCTTCGCATGCTTTGGGTATTAATGCCGCTGCCATGCAGCAATTCTCGCCTGGCGATGTGATTGGTGTATTTACCCAAGCCGGATACTGCGCCGGAATGGTGGAAGTAAGCGATGAAAACACCTTGCTTATGGCCTGGGCCAACGACCAATTTACCAATGCGGAAGATGGCTTCACCGAGGGCGAAAATCTCAGCTTCAAACTTTACAATGCCGCCAGCGGTGAGCAAAGCGACTTGCTGCCTGTTTTTGATCAGAGCCTGGATAGTGAGGGTGCTTTTGTTAACAACGGTATCTCACGCATCGTGAATTTCAAAACCGGACAAACCGGAATTTCAACGCTTGACGAAACTGTGGGCATCTATCCCAATCCAACTATGGGCATTTTGAATATCAATCTTGATAATGCCGATTTTGACTATTTGGAGGTATTTTCAACGCTTGGACAAAAAGTTTACGAAAGCCCTGTAAATAGCGGGCAATTGCAAATTAATCTTAAAAACCTTGACCAGGGAATTTATATCATTAAATTTGTCAATTCGATGAACGGACTTCAGGAAAATGTCAATTTTATTAAGCATTAATAGCATTTTACATAGTGAATAAAAAGGGGCTTGCATGGATCGTTAGTAGTTTTGGGTGGAGATCTTGTATTACGCAGATTTACAGGTAATTTGATCAAAAACAGCTC
>CAZGAO010000068.1:0-29041 GCA_964523795.1 uncultured Lentimicrobiaceae bacterium | reverse complement strand
GCTAATATATAAAATCGCGACAATTTAGTTTGACCACAAGTCAGGAGGTCTGAGGCTGAGACGCGCTTTTTTTAAAAGGCTGAGACGCGCTTTTTTTTAAAGGCTGAGACGCGCAGATTGCGCGTCTGTACAAGCGTGCTAATGCCTGGCGGAGGAATTGGATTTTGGCGATTGTGCGCTGGAAGGGCGATTGCAGATGGTTTGTTTTTCGGTAATACGTAAAGACGCGCAACTTGCGCGTCTCAGAGATGCTAATGAGAGATGTCCGTGAAGTCAGATGTCCGATGTAAGATGTCCGATGTCCGATATTTTCGCGAACATCTGAAATCTAAAATCCTCAATCTTAAATCTCATATTCTAATAAATAATACTTTAAGGACAGACACTAATTACGCAGGATTGAGCCGGCTGATACTTTTTATCTCCTTAATTTTTTTCAAATCATTTATCAAATCATTAAGTTTTTGCGTATCATGCACGTAAAGCATAATCCGGCCATCGCTAACATCGTTGGAGCTGTTCAGGTTGAAGGAGCGGATTTTTAATTGATGTTTGTTGCTGATGATGTCAGAAATATGATTAATAAAACCGATACTATCGATACTCATAAACTCGATACCGGCCAAAAAGAGAATTGGATTTTTTTCGTACCATTTGGCTTTCACAATGCGCTTACCAAAACTCGACATCAGTTCCTGCGCCTTTTTGCAATTTACCCGATGAACCATAATGGGCTTATTCGGTGTTATCAGGCCAATAATATCATCGCCGGGAATAGGATTGCAGCAATCGGCCACTTCGTATTTTATTTGCATGTTCTCGCCCAGCAAGACTTCTTCAGGCTTATTCCTGATTTTTTCCGAAATATTTTCGTGAAGCGATTTTGCATCGGGCTTCGACTTTGTAAAAGGATTGAATGAGTTGAGGATGGACTGTGTTTTTCCGGTCTTGGGGCAGCAGGCCTTTATTTCGTCCTGTCCAATTTTTCCGGTGGCCACATCAAAGTACAAATCAATACGGCTGGTATATCTTAAATTTTCCTGGAATTTTTTGAGTATCTGCTTGCTTATCTCCACACCACTCTCCTCAAAAAGTTTCTTCAATTTTTCTTTGCCTTTGTTGTAATAGGTCTTTTTCTCCTCTTTAATTCCTTCTTTAATGTAATTTTTGGCTCGTGAGGTAATCACAAAATCCAGCCATTCTTCCTGAATGACTTGTTTTTTGGATGTGATGATTTCTACCTGGTCACCACTTTTCAGCAGATGCTTGAGCGGCACCAGCGCAAGATTTACTTTAGCACCAAGGCTATGACGGCCAATTTCGGTGTGGATGTCATAGGCAAAATCCAGGGCTGTGGCTCCTACGGGCAACTTTATCATATCGCCCTTGGGCGTAAAGGTGTAGATTTCTTCGGAATACAGGTCGAGTTTAAAATCATCAAGAAAATCCAGGGCATCATTGTCAGGATTTTGAAACTGCGCTTTAATTTTGATAAGCCAGTTGTCGATAGCCGAACTTTCGTCCGACATATTTTTGTAATAATGATGCGAGGCGTAGCCCGATTCGGCAATTTCGTGCATGCGTCGCGAGCGTATTTGTATCTCGACCCATTTTCCCAGATGGCTCATCACGGTGGTATGCAAGGCCTCATAGCCGTTGGCCTTGGGTATCGAAATCCAGTCGCGGATGCGGTCGTGCTTGGGTTTGTATATTTCGGTGATAAGCGAATACGCGCTCCAGCAATCGATGCGCTCGGCACTGCGCGGCGAATCCACCACCACGCGGATGGCAAACACATCATACACATCCTCGAAGGTGATGTTTTGCCGCTGCATTTTTTGCCATATCGAATAAATCGACTTCAGGCGCACATGAATCATGTGGGGGATGTTGTGCTGATTCAGGGTGTCTTTGATGGGATAGATAAAACGATTGATGAAGCGGTCGCGATCCATCTGCGTTTCTTCTACCCGGCTTTTGATAAATACGTAAACTTCGGGTTCGGTGTATTTCAGCGAGAGGTCTTCGAGTTCGGTTTTGATATTGTACAAGCCGATGCGGTAAGCCAGTGGAGCATAGAGCACCAGCGTTTCCGAGGCAATTTTGAGCTGCTTATCGCGGGGCATGTGATCCAGAGTGCGCATGTTGTGCAGACGATCGGCCAGCTTGATAAGAATTACGCGCATATCTTCGGCCAGTGCCAAAATCATCCGCTTGAAGTATTCGGCCTGTATCGACCGTTGGCCATCGTCCAAAACATCGTGCATCTTGGTCAATCCGCCAATAATCATGGCCACGCGCGGATTGAAACGTTGCTCGATATCTTCGAGGGTGATGTCGGTATCTTCCACCACATCGTGGAGCAAGGCGCAAACGATGGAAGTGGCATCAAGGCGCATGTCCTTGGCGCAGATGGTGGCTACCTCCAGGGGATGAAAAACATAAGGTTCTTTGGAACGGCGGCGCATATCGGCATGAGCCTCTACAGCCAGATCGAAGGCCTGGCGTACCATACGTGCATCGCCTTCGTCCTTGCGATTTTTCCAATATCGTAATAATATCCGGTAACGCTGTGCTATTTCTTTTTTTTCCTGATCGCTGTACATCAATATTTCCCCGCTTTGTAAGCCAGCAAAATTAAGCATAAAGCATTTTGTATCCCGAATTTGTTTGTATCAAAAACAAAAAAAAATGCGTTATTCAATCTCAAAAACAAAATTTTTTGACCTTGGCTGCTATAATCACATTACTTTAGCTGTCGTTGTTAAACCGGAATTAATGAAGTTTTTTTTGAATGAGAAAACATTTACTCCTCATATTATTAACGCTTATTTCACTGTCGGTTCTGGCTACCCACCAGCGAGCCGGCGAAATTACCTACAAGGCCATCTCCAACCTAAAGTACGAGTTTACCATTATTACCTACACCTACACGCCAAGTAATGCCGACCGGCCTAATCTTCCCATTTCGTGGGGCGATGGTACCTCGCAGGTGATAGCCCGAACCAAAAAGGACAACCTGGCCAACAACATCAGCCGAAACGAATATTCAGGAGCTATTCATACTTTCCCGGGGCAGGGCACCTACATCATCTCGGTTGAAGATCCCAATCGCAACGACGGCGTGGTAAATATTCCCAACTCGGTAAATGTGCCATTTTTTATCCAAACTGAATTGGTCATCAATCCCTTTTTAGGTCTCAACAATTCCGTTGAACTACTCTCGCCTCCCATCGACAACGGTTGCGCCAACAATCTTTACCTGCACAACCCTGCCGCTTTCGATATCGATGGCGACAGCTTGTCGTACCGCCTGGTACCCTGCAGGGGAGCTTACGGCTTATCTATCCCCGGCTTTGTGTTGCCCAACGAGGTTGACACTTCTATTCCCGCCACCTTTACCATCGACTCGATTAACGGAACCATCCTTTGGGACAAACCCATTATGCTGGGCGAATACAACATTGCCTTTCTTATCGAGGAATGGCGCAATGGTATTCGTATTGGCTACGTTACCCGCGACATGCAAATTACCATCCTGGCCTGCGACAACGAGCCGCCGGTGATAGCTCCCTTGCGCGACACCTGCATTATGGCCGGCACTACCCTTAGCTTTGAAGTTACAGCCAGCGATCCCTTAGGCGATACTTTGAGTATTAGTGCGCTGGGCGGCCCACTTCAACTGGCTGACTCCTCGGCAAGTTTTCCGCACGCCGTGGGCTTTGGAACGGTTTCGTCGGTATTTACCTGGCACACCACCTGCGATCATGTACAGTACCAGCCCTGGCAAGTGGTTTTTACGGCTCGCGACACTTTTCAGTTTCCCCAATTATCCGACATCAAAACCATGGGTATCCGCGTTATCAGCCCGCCACCCGAAAACCTGAGTGCCACAGCCGTTGGAAACAGCATTCACCTTAGCTGGGATAAGGCTCCTTGCAGCCGCACCATCGCCTACGACCTTTATCGCCGAAATGGATACTACGCCTTTGATCCCGGCTCCTGCGAAACCGGGCTGCCCGCCTACACAGGCTTCCAAAAAATTGCAAGCATTGCCGGAATAAGCGATACCTTATTTATAGATAATAATAAGGGTGCCGGCCTGATTCATGGCATCGAATACTGTTACCGCGTGGTGGCCACCTTTGCCGATGGTAGCGAGAGCTATACCTCCAATCCAGCCTGTGCCCGCCTGAAAAAAGATGTTCCGGTAATTACCAATGTCTCGGTTTTGGAAACCGCAACAAATGCAGGTGCTATATTTGTCGGATGGTCGAAACCCACCGAACTTGATACCTTAATATATGGTGGTCCTTTTAAATATGTCGTTCAACGCTCCGATAGCGAAAACCCGCAATTTATCGAAGTAGGACAAACCAGCGGGATCGATGACACGCTTTTTTACGACCAGTCGGGGCTTAATACCACGGCATTAAAATACGCCTATCGCATCGACATGTACAATCTGCAAAATGGGATTGAAGAATTTATTGGATCCTCTCATAGTGCAAAGTCGATGTTTTTGCAATTAGCCCCGGGCGATGAAAAACTGATTTTGTTGTGGAGTGCTGAAGCACCCTGGACTAACAGCCTGTACAATATTTTTAGGTTTAACAATGTAACTGGAATCTTCGATTCGATTGCTTTCAGCACGCAGCGCAGCTACACCGACAGCAATCTTATCAACGGATTTCTATACCGCTATTTTGTCGAAAGCATCGGGAGCTATTCTGCACCGGCACTGCTCAATCCCATTATTAATTTATCACAAATTAATGAGGCACGCCCGGAGGATAACGAGCCTCCCTGCCCTCCGATTCTAAATGTTAGAACCAACTGCGAACTTATTCAAAACGATTTGACCTGGGTAAATCCGGAAGGCTGTGCCGAAGATATTGCGGGATACTATATTTATTATGCAGCCTTCGAAAACGATAGTGCCGTGATCATTGATTCGGTAAGCGAGCCGGGGCAGATGAACTATTCGCACACCAATCTGCCTTCGATCTCGGGCTGCTATCAGGTACGTGCCTACGACTCGATAAGAAACATCAGCGATATTAGCAATCAGGTATGCGTTAGCATCGACAGTTGCTCTACTTACCGGCTGCCCAATTATTTTACACCCAACAACGACGAATACAATCAGCTTTTCAGGCCACTGCCCGAATACACCTCAGTTGACCGCGTGGATATGAAAATTTTTAACCGCTGGGGAAGGATTGTTTTTAAAACCAACGATCCCGAAATAAACTGGGATGGGAAAAACATGAACAACAATCAGGATTGTGCCGAGGGGGTATATTTTTATGTATGCGATGTTTTCGAGATTCGCCTAGAAGGCTTGTCCAAACGCACGATATCGGGTGCGGTAACTCTGTTGCGGTAGGATTACAATAAAATATTGGGACTACCCATGACATGTTTTTGTAAAAGCCTGTATTTTCAAATACGCGATTCTACAAGGGTCAAATTGATTAATGAGACACTCCCAATCTCACGCCCTAAGGGGCGCGGCAATTCATAACCCAAATAAGTTCCCAACTTAATCAATCCACTCAAAACCGGTGTAAGGGACAAGCACCGCCGGTATTTTAATTCCCTGGGCACTTTGGTTATTTTCGAGCAGGGCGGCAACTATTCGCGGCAGGGCAAGGGCGCTGCCGTTGAGCGTGTGCGCCAGTATGGTCTTCCCTTCTTTGGTTTTGTAACGCAGCTTCATGCGGTTGGATTGATAGCTCTCGAAATTGGATACGGAGCTTACTTCGAGCCAGCGTTCCTGGGCCTCCGAAAATACTTCAAAATCGTAGGTGAGAGCCGAGGTAAAACTCAGGTCACCACCACAAAGGCGCAGGATGCGGAAAGGCAGTTCCAGCTTTTGCAGTAAGCCGCCAACATATTCGCGCATCTCCTCCAGGGCGGTGTAAGAATCTTCGGCGTTACGAATCTGCACGATCTCTACCTTGTCGAACTGATGCAAGCGGTTGAGACCGCGCACATGAGCACCCCACGAACCGGCTTCGCGACGAAAGCAATTGGAGTAAGCCACATTTTTCAAGGGCAGCTCTTCTTCCTTCAAAATCACATCGCGGTAAATATTGGTAACCGGGACTTCGGCGGTAGGTATCAGGTACAGTTTATCAAGTGGAGCCGCATACATTTGCCCGTCTTTGTCGGGCAACTGGCCGGTACCATAGGCCGAGGCTTCGTTAACCAGCAGCGGTGGCTGCACTTCCAAATATCCGGCATCGATGGCCTGGTCGAGAAAAAAATTGATCAAGGCACGTTGCAGCCGGGCACCCTTACCCTTGTAAAACGGAAAGCCCGCTCCGGTAACCTTGTTGCCAAGGTCGAAGTCGATGATGTCGTATTTTTTAATCAAATCCCAGTGAGGGACTGCATCTTTGGCTTTGGCTTTGATGTCGCCCAGGGTGGCAATAATTTCGTTGTCGTCTTCGCCTTTTCCGGGGGGCACACTCGGGTGAGGAACATTGGGAATTTGCACCAGGGTGTCATCAAGCGTTTTGAGAATATCATCCAGGTCGCTGCTCATTTCCCTGGACTGCTCTTTCAAGGCCGCCGATTGCTCCTTCAATTCGGTAGCTTCTTTGGCTTTGCCGCTCTTGTACAATTCGCCAATGCCTTTGGCCAGCTTGTTGGCTTCGGCAAGGGTTTCGTCAAGTTGTGCTTGAAGGGTTCTGCGCCTTTCGTCAAGTTGCAGCACATCTGCGATAAGCTGGCTGGCATCCAGGTTTTTTATTTTTAATAGGGCAATAATGGCCTCGGAGTTTTGGCGGATCACATTTAATTGTAGCATAATCTATCGAAATTAAGTGTTCAAACAAAAAAATCTCCTGCTTTTTACCAAAACAGGAGATTTGTATCCTTGCGGAAAAAGTTCATTAGTTTACTGCAGGCATTTCTTCAGCAAGCGGAATGATATTCACAAATGATTTGTTGTCTTTTTTTCTTTTAAACTCAACGATACCATCGGTGAGCGCAAACAGGGTATGGTCTTTTCCCATGCCCATGTTCAAACCGGGATAGTGCGCTGTACCGCGCTGACGAACGATGATGTTACCAGATTTGGCTTCTTGCCCACCATAAATTTTAACACCCAGTCGTTTGCTATGCGATTCGCGGCCGTTATTCGAACTACCTGCACCTTTTTTGTGTGCCATAATATTAAATTTTTAATTGTTTACTAAAACTTAGGCATCCAGCGAAATACCTTCAATTTTGAGCTTGCTGAATTGTTGACGATGACCGTTTTCGGTTTGAAAACCTTTTCTGCGTTTTTTGCGGAAAACGATAACCTTATCGCCTTTAACGTGCGATACAATGGTGGCCGATACTTTGGCTCCCTCTACAAAGGGTTTCCCAATGTTTACATTATCGCCGTCTTCCAGAAGCATTACCTTCTCGAAATCAACGCTATCACCTTCGTTGCCATTCAGACGGTGAACAAATACTTCACTATCTTTCTCAACTTTAAACTGTTGTCCTGCGATATCAACTATTGCGTACATTATCTTGATTATGTATTGATAAATCTGTTTTGAAAAAAGGAGTGCAAAAGTATAAAATATTTTGAACTAACAAATTGTTTTCTTGCTTTTTTTATTTACCAGGAAAACACCCATTAGAATTATTGCCGTAAAAATCAGGGCCAAAGCCGGGAAGTGCTCGCCATCGAAAACGCCCCATATCAAGGCAAGCACCGGCACAAAGTAGGTTACCGATGAAGCAAAAACTGCATTGGTAATCTGAATTAGTTTGTTATAAATTATTATGGCTATCGCCGAGGCAAAAATACCCAAAATGGCGATATAGCCAAATGCGCTAAGTCCATGCTCGTGGCTGAGGAGCGTTTGGGTAAAATCGGTAAAAAAAAGCAGGAGGATAAGTACAGGGATTCCAACGAAAAAAAATCCAAGCGAGGCAATGGATAAGGCAGGCACATCATTCAAATAAAACTTTATCATATTCGACTGAATGGCGTAGAGGATGGTTGCAATGATGGCATAAATAGCAAACGAAAAATGAAACTCCACAGCACCCTCGCCGGTAACATAAATCAAGCCGACAGCTCCGGCCAAGCCCAGCAATACCCCCATAGCCCTGAGCCACGACAAACGCTGACCAAAAAGCAGAATACCGAAAAGCAGGGTAAAAAGCGGTGTTAACGAATTGAGGATGCCGGCCAGCGAACTATCGATGTGGGTTTGAGCCTGGGCAAACAAAAATGCGGGCAATCCGGTACCCACCACACCTATTATAATAATGTATTTGAGTTTCTCACGTGGTACTTGCCTCAGTCGACCCAGGGCAAAAGGAAGCAAGACCAAAAAAGAAACCGAAACACGGATGGCCCCTACCTCGAATGGCGAATACACTTCAAGCCCCCGCTTGATGAGGATAAATGAAGTGCCCCAGATAAACACCAGCAGCCCGAGCATAAGCCATCCTTGCTGCGGTTTTGTTAAAATACGATTGGTAAAAATTATTTTCATTGTTAAGCAATTCTAAATCGACACCGAACCGAAACATTCTATCGGCAAATAAACGAAATTACTTTGCATGTTTTGATATTGACATCTTTCGATTGATACATTGGCTAATGCTTCAGAATTTGCTTAGTTAAAATTGCAGTAGTATCACAAAATTTATCCTCCAAGCAGACAATCTCTGTGATATTTGTTTACTTTTGCAATCCATCGTTATTATCAATAGGGCGATTATCAATAACTTGAAGATAAATTGATTTAGAAATTGGGATAAAAATTATTTTAAAAAAAATAGCATAGTATTAAGAATGTTTTATTTTTGCATGAAAATGACACAAATTGTTTTTTATCGGATGCATTACTTAATTAGAAATAGTAACTCAAATCATTATCAACACACAAATTTATTCTCGAACTAATTCCATGATTATGAACAAACAAAGCAAACTCAAATTAGTACCACCGTAGCTTTAATATTTTAAACCCAAACTTTTTTTTAATTAAAAATCATTTCAAAATTTTTATCAACCAATAACATTTGATTATTTACTAACTAAAAACAATTTTCTTATGAAGCAAATTACAAGTTTTGTACTGATGATGCTTTTTATAGGCTCAACAGTATTTGCACAAAAATCAGCCACTATGAGTAAGGCTGAGATGGAGCAATTTAAAATGGAGCAAGTTGCATTGCAATCTCCTTTTAGCCAAGCCAAAACAACAGTAGTTACTCCTTCGCCCAATGTTACGGATGAAGAGGTAATTCGCTATGACGATGGTACAAACGTAGATGCCATTGGCCTGACCGCTGGTGGTACCTTCCAGGTAGCTGCCTATTGGCCTGCTTCCAGTATGGGACAGTATGCCGGTATGAAACTCTCACAAATGGAGATTTACATCAACGATGTTCCTACCTCCGTTGTTATTAAAATCTACGATGCAGGTACTACCACAGTGCCCGGAGCACTGCTGCACGAAGAAACCGTTACCGTTACCGGCCTTAGCTGGAACGTTATCGAGCTTTCGGAGCAAGTAGATATTTCAGGTGATGACATCTGGATTGGCTACGAAGTTACCCATGATGTGGGTGTTTATGCTGCTGGTTGTGATGGCGGTCCTGCTGTTGCTAACTTTGGCGATATGATTTCGCTGGATGGCACCACCTTCGAGCCTATGTCAGCCTTAGGCCTCAACTACAACTGGAACATTGCCTCTACCCTTGTTGATGGCATACTGTACACCAACGATGTTGGCGTTCAGGCTATCAACCAACCGGTTACTGGCCCTGATTTGAGTGGTGCCGAGCCGGTAATGCTTACCCTCAAAAATTATGGTACTGCTTCACAGTCAAACATTGCCTGGGAAATTACCTGGGACGGCCCCACGGGTGCTGATATGGCAAGTGGAGTGTTTGCAGGTCCCCTGGCCACAGGAGCTACTGCCAGCATTGATGCCGGTACTGCCGACCTCTCCGTTTATGGCGATTACACTTTCGATGCCTGCACACAACTTGCCGGTGATGAAAACACTGACAACGACTGCAAAACAAAAATCGTTACCAATTCACTGCCTGTTTATTGCCCGGCCACTACCGCTACCGAAGATGAGTTTATCGCTAACGTACTTTGCGGTATGATCGATAATACCAGTGGATGGCAAGGCGGCGTAGCTGACTATACTGAATTTTACGCTGAAATCGAAGCCGGTGCTTCCGAAGCCATTACCGTTACCAATGGTAATGCCTGGGCATCTGACCTTGTTACCTGCTGGGTTGACTGGGGTATGGACTATGTATTTGATCAGGGAACTGACGAAGAATTTGTTCTCACCAGCGATGGTACAGGTTTAACCTTTACAGGCGATATTACTGTTCCTGCCGGAACACCCGATGGCGATTATCGCATGCGTGTTAGAATGTCTTATTCCGTTGTACCGGTTCCTTGTGGACCATTGAGCTATGGTGAAGTAGAGGAATATACTATCAAAGTTGGTGGTGGCTTACCTCCCGCAGGTCCTGCTCCCGAAAACTTTACTGCTATGTATGAAGAAGGTACAGGCGTAAACTGCGCATGGGAAGCTCCCATCGAGCCTGGTGCTTGGATTGGCTACGATGATGGCACCAACAACGATGGCTTAGGCCTTCAAGATGGTGGTACATATTGGGGCGCAATTACATTCGACCCGGCTGACCTCACTGCCTTCGATGGACAATACATGACGATGTTTAAGTTTTTCCCGATTCTTTATGCCAGCGAGGCTGAAATTACCTTTATGATTTGGGAAGGTGCAGGTCAGACTAACCTGGTTTACGAGCAAGTACTTTCAGGCTTAAACTGGAATAACTGGAATGAAATTATGATGGACGAAGCACACATGATCGATGCTTCGATGGCGCTGAGCTTCGGATTTGAAGTTACCCACGATGCCGCTGAATATCCAATAGGATATGATGACGGCCCCGCTGTTGCCGGCTATGGCGACCTGGTATCATTTGATGGTACTACATGGGAAACACTTTCATTCTACGGACTGGATTATAACTTTAACCTCAAAGGTTTTGTAGCTAATGAAGTAGATGGTGCTATTGGTGCCAAACAAATCATTGCACAAAATACAATCAGCAATCCGAATGCTGAACTGGCCATTGGTAACTTTAAGCAATTTGCTAATGCTACCGACAACACTGTTTCAAGAGCAGTTACCGGGTATTACATTTACAGAGATGGTATGCAGGTAGGTAACGTTATTCCTCCTACAACATTTGCATACACCGATGCTTTCTTCACCAGTGGTGTTTACACTTACACTGCAAAAGCAGAATATCCTGGCGGAGGATTATCTGACCCAACACCTGGCGTTACTGTTACCATCGAAGGTGCCGAAATTTCTGTTAGCCCTACTTCAGTAGATGAAACACATGCTACTGCTCCGCAGATCACCACCAAAACGCTGACCATTACCAACGACGGTATTGGCGACCTGACCTGGGAAATTCCTACCATGGTTGCTCAAGCTCCAGCATTCAATCCTGAGGCCGAGCGTCTGCTCGCCGAAAGAATTGCTGCTGATCCACGTTTTAATACCAATACTATAGCTGATGTATCACCCATGCAAGCACCTAAGAATACCAACAGTACGGATGCACAATGGGATGTTCTTTTTACCTTCAGCGCGCAGGCACCTTCATGCCAGGCTATGGCTACCGATGGTATCAACTTTTACATGACTTATTGGAATGGTACCGGCACCTTTGACAAATTTGATATGGACGGTAACTTCATCGAGTCGTTTACTATTGCAGGAGCTGCTGCTATCAGAGATTTAGCCTACGATGGAACCTATTTTTATGGTGCTCCAAGCGGCGGTATGTCCATTGCTCAGTTAGACCTCGCAAACCAAACTTTGGTATCTACCATTGCCATTTCGAGTACTGCAGGTGTTACCGGTTCGCGCCACTTGGCTTACGACCCGGAACTTGACGGTGGAAACGGTGGTTTCTGGCTTGGCCAATGGGCCGAGTTGGCCGCAGTAAGCATGACCGGTGCTACCATTCATGCTAACTCTGCAACACCAGCTATTGCAAGCTGCTATGGCTCTGCTTACGATCCTTATTCAACACCAGGTTCTCCCAAAATTTGGCTTTTCACCCAAGTTGCAGGAGCCAGTGCCAATGACAGAATTATGCTGGAAGAATTTGACATCAATTCACTTTCTCTCACAGGTTTCACAATGGATCTGTTTACCCTTAGTGCAAATATGCCCGGCTTTATTCCAGGAACTGCTACTGCTGCAACCATTGCAGGCGGTGCAGAAGTTTATACTGATGCAAATGGCAATGCTATACTTGCCGTTAACATCCAGCAATCACCAAACCTGGTAGTCGGTTTAGAGCTTGTTGCAGGTTCGCAACCAGCGAATGATGTGCGTATTTCGAATATTGTATCACCCAATACAGGTATGATGCTGGGTATGGAAGATGTAATTGTTACGGTACAAAATGTGGGCACAAGCACACAAAGCAATATTCCCTTTGAAGTAACTATTGATGGTGCTACTTTCTATACTGGTTCAGTTGCAGGTCCGCTTGCAAATGGCGAATCAGTAGAGGTTGACTGTGGAACTGTTGATATGAGTGCCGTAGGTACTACATGGGAATTTGAAGCCTGTACTATGCTGGTCGGTGATGCAAATCCTGACAATGACTGCAAACCCAAATCAGTTACTCACCTTGAGGCAGCCTATTGCCCTGCAACTACCACTACCGAAGATGAGTATATCTCTAACGTGCTATGTGGCAGTATTGACAATACCAGTGGATGGCAAGGCGGCGTAGCCGATTTTACCGACATTTCTACCTCTATCGATGCCGGTGCATCCGAGGCCATTACCGTTACCAACGGTAATGCCTGGGCTTCTGACCTGGTTACCGTATGGGTTGACTGGAATGGTGATTATGAATTTGAACAAGGTGGTGACGAAGAATTTATTCTCACCAGCGATGGTACAGGTTTAACCTTTACCGGTGCAATCGCAGTTCCTGCTAATGTTCCTAACGGCGAATACAGAATGCGCGTCCGCATGTCATACTCTACGGCTCCTGTTCCCTGTGGCCCGATGAGCTATGGCGAGGTTGAAGATTATACCATTGCTGTAGGTGGTGTACCACAAGAAGATTGGTATGTATTTGAACCCCTAAATGGTGTTGTTCCTCAGGGTACTTCACAAGACATTACGGTAACTTTCAATTCAGCCGGACTTACTGGTTCGCTATACGAAGATATCGTAACCATTATGAGTAATGCCGTTAACGCACCCGAACTGGAAGTTCCTGTTTCGTTAACCGTTGGCGGTGATGTGCCCACAATTGGTGTTAACCCAATGTCATTGGCCCAAACCCACGATCATGTTACACCCACATTTATTACCACCCAAACACTTGCCATCACCAATACCGGTGGCGGTACTTTGGATTGGAATATCCCGATGGGTACAAACGCGCCATATACTCCGGTCTTCGATCCTGAAGCTGAGCGTATTCTTAACGAAAGACTTGCTGCTGACCCACGTTTTAGCCTTGAGACTGATCAATCACCCACTACATCTCAAAATGTAGTAAACCCATCAGATGAAACATGGGATTTGCAACTTAATGTGGATATTGAAGCTGCAAGTGGTGCTGCTGGAAATGCCGGTGCCGAATGTGATGGTAGTTACTATTACACCACACGCTGGGCGAGCAATTTAATTCACAAGTATGATTTGGATGGAAACCTTGTTGAAGAGTTTTCGATTCCAGGAGTAACCGGATTAAGAGACTTAGCTTATGATGGAACCTATTTTTATGGTGGTGCTGCCGGTAATTCCATTTTCCAAATGGACTTCGAGTCAAAGACCCTTATAAGTACAATTTCTTCAGGTCAGCAAGTTAGAGCCATTGCCTATGATGAAGATAATGACGCATTTTGGGTATCCAACTTTGGAACTGATGTTACTTTGGTTGACAAATCCGGAGCAACTTTAGCAAACATTCTTAATTCCACGCTTGGTTTAGTTGGAATGTATGGTTCAGCCTTTGACAGCTACACTGATGGTGGACCTTTCTTATGGATATTTGACCAGGGAGCCGGTGCAGGAACTCCACAAATCATTTATCAGGTTGATTTGGCTACACTTGCCTTAACTGGTGTTACCTATGATGTATTAACAGGGTTAGGCCCTGATGCCAGTGCCATAGCCGGAGGTTTATTTATAGTTCCTGATATTTATACAGGAGTTGCTTCGATAGGTGGCGTAAAACAAGGGGTACCCGATGCATTATTTATGTTCGAACTCGCCCCAACAACCCCCCCACTGGATAATGATGTACTTATTTCGGCTATTTCATCACCAAATTCAAGTATGGTATTGGGTATAGAAGATGTAATCGTTAATGTTAAAAATCAGGGTAATAACGCACAAAGCAATATTCCCTTCGAGGTTACTGTTGATGGTGCTGCCTTCTATTCAGGTACTGTTGCCGGTCCTTTGGCACAGGGTGAAGTGGCAGAAGTAAACTGCGGAACCATCGACCTTAGTTTAGTTGGAGGAGAATGGGTATTTGAAGCTTGTACCATGTTAGCAGGTGATAATAACCCTGATAATGACTGTAAAACCAAAACAGTTACACACATCCCACCATCTTATTGCCCGGCCACTACCGCCACCGAAGATGAATTTATCTCTAACGTACTTTGCGGTACCATCGACAATGCCAGTGGATGGCAAGGCGGCGTAGCCGACTATACCGACATCTCTACCGTTATCGATGCTGGTCAATCCGAGGACATCACCATTACCAATGGTAATGCCTGGGCTGCTGACATTGTTATCTGCTGGGTTGACTGGAACTCTGATTTTGAATGGGAACAAGGTGGTAACGAAGAATTTCTTCTGACCAATGTTGGTGGAGCCGGCGCAAGCTTTACCGGCGCAATTGCCGTTCCTGCCAATGTTCCTAATGGCGAATACAGAATGCGCGTCCGTATGTCGTACTCTACAGCTCCGGTTCCTTGTGGTCCATTGAGCTATGGCGAGGTAGAAGATTATACCATCGTTGTAGGTGGTGTACCTCCAGTTGATTGGTTAAGCTGGACTCCATCAGCCGGTTCACTGGGTGCTGGCGAAACAGACGATGTGGTAGTTACTTTCAATTCTACCCAGCTTGCAGCAGGTACCTATACCGATATCATCCTTATCAATAGCAATGACCTTACTACTCCTGTGGTTAGCATTCCTGTTACCCTCGTGGTAACTAATGGCGATGTTCCAACCATTGAGGTAGATCCCGCAGAGATGGACTTCTACCTTGATTATTTTGGAATGGATACACAGGATCTTGATATTTCTAACGTTGGTGGTGGTAATCTTACTGTTGGCCTGAGCATTACTTATGGCCAGGATGCCCTTGCACCAGTAAGTACTCCGATTGAGTATAATACTACGATTAACCCCAACCAGCTTAGCCTTAACAACACCGTTACTCCTACTCCATCACCCAATGTTACCGATGATGAAGTAATTCGTTACGATGATGGCATCAACAATGATGCTATTGGCCTAACCGCTGGTGGTACCTTCCAGGTTGCCGCTTACTGGCCTGCTTCAAGTATGGGTCAATATGCAGGTATGGAACTTACCTCCATCGAAATCTACATTAACGATGCTCCTACCGCTGCTGTTATGAAAATATACGACCAGGGTAGCGCAACCGTTCCGGGTGCATTGCTGCACGAGCAAACCATGAGCGTTAATGCACTGATGTGGAATGACATCGTCCTGACAAGCCCCGTTACCATTAGCGGTAATGATATTTGGATTGGCTACGAAGTAACCCATGATGTAGGTGTATATGCTCCTGGTACCGATGCTGGCCCTGCTGTTGCCGGATTTGGTGATATGATTTCGCTGGACGGCGTTGCCTTCGAGCCAATGTCAGCATTAGGCCTCAACTACAACTGGAATATTGCTGCTACACTTAGCGGTAATGCTCAGGTAGCATGGCTAAGCGTTGATCCGATGTCGGGTACAATTGCAGGCGGTACAACAGAAACTTTTGAAGTTACTGCTGATGCTACTCCTTTTGGAGGCCCAAGTGATGAAACGTTCTACGCTTCAATCTGGGTTGCAAGCAACGATCCCGCTTCTCCAATGGTTGAGGTTACGGTTGAACTCCAATGGCCTGTTGGTATGAGAGAAGTTTATGATGATGCTTACATCATGCTCTTCCCCAACCCAACCAAAGATGTGGTAAATATTTCGACCAACTACAACATGAGCATGTACAAAGTACTCAACCAGCTTGGACAGGTAGTTATGCAAGCAGACTTGAACAGCAAGTCGGTTAGCGTAAACACCAACCAGCTCGAAGCCGGTATCTACATTGTGAAGATTACCTCCGAAGCCGGAGAATCGACACATAAGCTGATTGTTGAATAATCCTTCATTGGAATACAATTAAAAAAGGGAAGCCCGTTTTGGGCTTCCCTTTTTTTTGTTTTTGATTGTGTGGGTTCGCAGCCCTGAAAATGATTGCAACCCTGACCCCAAAAACAGCATTAGTCACCCCGTGAATTACTTTCGACAGTGTTGCGAACTTTACCTAGGGTCTGCGGAGAAAGGCCTAAGCACAGAACTCCTGACCCGATAGTTGTCTTTCAGCGATTTAGTTCAATTCCATCGCAAACATTCATATCGCGTAATAAGGTAATAAGGTTTAATAAATACTTGGGATATGGTCTTTGTACTAAGCTTAGGGAAAAAGATAAGGTTTTTAAGAACTTGCTATTTGAAACAAAGAAATAAAAACCTTATTTCCTGATTATTAACCTTAGTAAGCTTGATGTACACCCTAAGCCCCAACCTTATTACCTTATTTTTCTAATGCCAGGATTTGAACCAATGTAGCTTGAACAACATTGGAAAAACTTCAAGTAAGATTTATGCTTCACGGCATTTGGTTTACGCTGGCTCAGGAGGTCTGAACCTACTGAAGTAAAATAAGTTAATTCATAATATCTGATTCCTTATGCAAGGTTTAGGAAGGAATTTGTTCAAAACCCTTGCACCTAATATTTCGGGGTGCCCGCCTGAACGCATTACGCGGGCGCACCGAAATATTATTATTCTGAGTTGAATTAAGATTGATCCCGCAAGTTTGAGAATCGTAGATTCTAAATTGCGTTGAATATCACCAGCATCTGAAATCTGCCTGCCCCTAAGTGCAACATATCGGGGTGAATCTAAAATCGTGTATTTTTCTAACTGTTACTTCCGCGCGGAAAGCTCCGCTGTAACCGGCTCAATAAAGGCCTTATTCTCGCGCATAATTTTTACCGCTTCCTGAAAGGTTTCGTCAATGCGGTGGTAAATCGGATAGAAGCCATCATCATCCAGAATGTTGCGGGCGATAAGTGCCTTGGTCAGGGTTTTGATTTCTTGCTGATGGGCGGCAATTCCTTTTTCATCACGTGCAACGCCTTCTTTTTCGGCGAAAGCCAAAAAGTCGTCAAACATTTTTGCAGTGATCTCGAATTGGGTATCAAAATCTTTGACCGATTGATATTGGTTCAAATCTTCGCGATGGCTGTCGGTGTAGTCGAAGGCAAAATCGTAAACGATGCCCCGGTTAATCAAACGGTTGTAGTAAGCCATGTTTGAATCGGTGGCGAGGGGTACAAAAATATCAGGCATAATGCCGCCGCCGCCATAAACAACGCGGCCTCCGGGAGTAAGATATTTTAAAGAATCATCGAAATGGATGCTGTCGGCATGAAGCACTTCGCCGTTTACAAAACGCTGGTGAAACTCCTTGTAATAATCTTCGGTGCCGTTGTCGTAAGGCTTTTGTATGCTTCGTCCGGTGGGCGTGTAATACCGCGCCACAGTTAACCTGAGTGCCGAGCCGTCGTACAGGTTCATTTGCTCCTGCACCAGCCCCTTGCCAAACGATCGCCGTCCCATGATGGTGCCCCGGTCGTTGTCCTGGATAGCACCGGCCACAATTTCGCTGGCCGAGGCCGAGCCTTCGTCAATCAAAATAATAAGCTCCTCCTCCTCGAAGTTGCCACGGGACGTAGAGTAAGCAAAATTGCGTGGCCGGTTTTTGCCTTCGGTATAAACGATCAGCTTCCCGTCTTTCAAAAACTCATCCGAAACCTGAATGGCGGCCTGAAGATAACCTCCGGTATTATTTCGTAAATCCAGAATCAGCTTGTGCATACCCTGAGCTTTAAGGTCTTTGAGTGCTTTTTTCAATTCATCATAAGTAGTAGCCGAAAACTTATTGAGTTTTACATAAGCAATCGAATCGCTCACCATATAGGCGATGTCAAGGCTGTAAGTAGGAATCACATTGCGCGTGATAGTGAAATCGAGCAAATTCGCTTCCGATCTTCTAAAGATGCGGATGTTCACCTTTGTGCCTCTGGGGCCTTTCAGGGCTTTTTGTACCTCTGCATTACTGATGCCGTTGCCGGCAATGGTATCTCCTTCTACAATAACGATGCGGTCGCCGGCCTTGATGCCCACTTTTTCGGAGGGGCCGCCGGCTATGGGCGAAACCACCATCACGGTATCTTTTTCGATACGAAACTGCACACCGATGCCTTCGAAGTTTCCTTCGAGTTGCTCGTTCACCTGGTCGAACTCACGTGCTGCAATGTATTGTGAGTGTGGATCGAGACGGCTGAGGATATGATCGATGGCTTCCTCCTGTGTGGCATCCAGGTCGATGGTATCCACGTAGTCGCGTTCGATCATGTTCATAATATCGCCCAACTTATTATAATCGGTAAGGCTGACCGAATAAATTGGCGAGCCTGATTTGCTGCTGCCGGGGGCAAGACGCAGACCGGTAAGAATTCCGAGGATAAGCACCACGGCAAAAAGCAGTGGCAGATAAACCGTGATTTTATATTTGAATTTGCTCATGTGCAATTAAATTTCCTAATTCCTGTGGTAAGTGCTTAATTTGCAAAAATATCTTTCTTTAACGCAAGTAAACGCATATTCGGACTTACTGTTTAAATTTGTTTTGAATAAATCCAATCGCAGCTATGTCAAAATTATTTATCGTTCCCACGCCCATCGGCAACCTTGAGGATATTACCCTGCGGGCTTTGTCGGTATTGAAAAGTGTTGATTTTATCCTGGCCGAAGATACGCGCACCACCGGCAACCTGTTGCGGCATTACGAGATAAGCAAGCCCCTATCGGCTTTTCATCAGCACAACGAGCACCGGGTTTTCGAACGATTTGCACAAAGGCTGGCCGGTGGCGAAACGGCTGCTCTGGTTAGCGATGCAGGCACACCAGCCATTTCCGACCCCGGCTTTTTGATGGTGCGCGAATGCCTTAAAAACAATATCGCCGTGGAATGTCTGCCGGGGGCTACGGCCTTTGTTCCTGCGCTGGTTAATTCGGGTCTCCCCGCCGACCGCTTTCTTTTCGAAGGTTTTCTACCTCACAAGAAGGGTCGCAAGACGAAGTTGGAAAACCTGAGCCAGCTTCCCTACACTATTATTCTTTATGAATCGCCCCACCGCTTGCTGAAAACCCTCGAACAAATAAAAGAACATTTTGGAGCCGATCGCCCGGCCTCCGTTTCGCGCGAGCTGACCAAAGTTTACGAAGAAACCGTGCGTGGCACCCTCGACGAGCTAATCCTACATTTCACCACCAACATTATTAAAGGTGAGTTTGTAATTGTGGTGGGAGGGAAGGAAAAGTAGCGGCGGACGAATTCGTTAACTGATTGTCTCGGTACATATTAAAAAAATTTGTAAGAATAAATTTTAAAGTTTCTCTTTTTTGCTAATTTTGCACGAAAGTTATAAATTATAATTGAAATTAAAACTTAAAATGATGAGTACGGTTTTAGAAAACTTGAAATTGTATTTTCAGAACAATTCAAGAGAACAAATTGAGAATGATTGGGCTGAATCTGAAAAGTATGATAAAGTCGGCCCAACTATTGATGAGTTTATGCATCAATCACAGTTCTTTTATGAACCGGAAAATAATGATCCATTTTGGGAATTTAGTTGTTTAAACCAGATAATAAAAAATCCGAAGTTTGCTTCGGATTTTTTTTATCCTAGCACATGAAATTAAATTTGAAATTAAATGAACAAAGCTGCATTTTCCTTAGATAATTATAGATTTGAAAAAGTTAATATTGACTTTTCTAAGAAAACTTCAAATAGTTTAGATATAGCATTTAGTCCTTCTGGCAGATTTATTTCTAAAGAATCAGTGTTTGAATTAAAATTCATATTTGCTGCTCATAATGGAGAAGTTGCTGATGCATTTGTTAAAATAGAATGTATTGCATTATATAAGTTTGAAAACAATTTACAATTTGAAGACATTCCTACCTATTTTTATAGGAATAGCATTGCTATAATATTTCCATATGTTAGAGCTTTCATTAGCACAGTTACCTTACAAGCGAATATTCCACCGATAGTTCTTCCAACAATGAACCTATCTGCGCTAGAAGTTCCTTTGAGAGAAAGTACTGTGAACATTTAATTTTAATTATTTTGAAAGCAAAAACCCTATATCAAACATTAGAAGATAGAGGTAAGCCTGATGATATTTTAGCTAATGCTCCTTTTCCCTGCAAATGGGAGAATACTTTGTTGGGAGAAGGATATTATTTTTGGGATACTTTTATTGAAAATGCCCATTGGTGGGGTGACGTTAGATATAGAGGTGATTACGTTATTGCCAAAATGACTTGTGATTTTGACACGAGCCTTTGTTTTGACTTAGTAGGAGACACTGAGCATATGCTTGATTTCAGTAAAAGTATAGACTATATGAAAACTCAGAATTTAATAGATAAAAACACTACTGTATCTCGAATAATTAACCACCTAAAGAATAAAATTGGCGGATTTGATTTTCAGGCAATAAGGGTTTATGGCATTAAATCCATATCAGAATATAAAGAAGGATACAGGAAATACAGACATCGCCTAATCTTTGAATTATCTAAGCCTCAATATCTAGACTATAAGCCTGCTATTCAGATTTGCATCTATGAAAAAACAGGATTAAACCTGAGGGATATTAGTATTGTTTATCCTGATTCATATAATATGGATTACCTAATATAACAACTATTGCCAACACGCGCTCAAAAATAATTGCTGCATGTCAATAAATTCAAGGGTTGTAGCCCGCATTAATATTGGAGGTTTTGGGAGTTTAGAAACCCCGTGCTCGACACCAATTCTTATGCAAACGTTACGCTATGCGAAATAAACAAAATTGTATTGAATAAACTGAAGTATGACTATTGAACAATACATCGAAAAAGTAAGTGCAAGACTGAAATCCGGGATTTCGAGAGAACATTCATATCGTGGCGACCTCGAAACTTTGATTAGAGAATTGGTGCCCGGCGTTGAAATTACAAACGAGCCTGCAAATGTAACCGACTGCGGAAATCCTGACTATGTGATAACGAAAGGAAAAATTCCAATTGGATACATCGAAGCCAAAGACATTGGGAAAGATTTAAACAACAAAGGATACAAAGAACAATTTGACCGCTACAAAAAAGCACTCGACAACCTTATAATTACAGATTACGTCTGGTTTCAGTTTTTCCAAAACGGTGAACTAATTCACGAAATACGAATTGGCGAGATTGAAAACAATAGAGTTAAGCCACTTTCAGACAATTTTCCGGAGTTTGAAAACCTGATTAAAAACTTTTGCACTTACATCGGGCAAACTATCAAATCGAGCAAGAAACTGGCTGAAATGATGGCTTCAAAAGCCCGCTTACTCAAAGATATTTTGGAACGTGCCGTTAGCTCTGATGAAGAAACTGAAGAAAATACTTCGTTGAGGGAACAATACAAAACTTTCAAAAACATCTTAATCCACGATTTAAGCCCAAAAGCATTTGCCGACATTTACTCACAAACATTGGCTTATGGTATGTTTGCTGCAAGATTGCACGACACAACGCTTGACGATTTTAGCCGCCAGGAAGCAGCTGAATTAATTCCAAAATCAAATCCATTTTTGCGTAAACTTTTTGGATATGTGGCAGGTCCAGATATTGACGATAGAATTGTAAGAACAGTTGATAATCTTGCTGAGGTATTTAGAGCAACAAACGTAGAACAACTTTTAAAGAATTTTGGAAAAAGCACACAAACCAGCGACCCGATAATTCACTTTTACGAAACATTTTTGGCCGAATATGACCCGAAATTGCGAAAATCACGAGGCGTTTGGTACACGCCCCAACCGGTTGTAAATTTTATTGTTCGTGCGGTTGACGATATTTTGAAAACCGAATTTGACTTACCCCAAGGACTTGCCGACACAAGCCGGACAAAGATTAAAGTGCCAATACCGGGCAGCAATAAAATGCAGGAAAAAGAAGTACACAAAGTACAAATTCTTGACCCTGCAACGGGCACAGGAACTTTCCTTGCCGAAGTGGTAAAACACATTTACAGCAAACAATTTAAGGCCATGCAAGGTGCCTGGAGTGCTTATGTTGACGAACATTTGATACCGCGACTCAATGGTTTTGAATTGTTGATGGCTTCTTACGCAATGGCTCATCTTAAGTTGGATATGCTCTTGCGTGATACGGGCTACAAAGCAAGCAACCTGCCTGCCGGCAAGGCAGGAAACCAACGCTTTAATATTTATCTTACCAACTCGCTCGAAGAGCACCACCCCGACACAGGAACTTTATTTTCCAACTGGTTAAGCACCGAAGCCAACGAAGCCAACCACATAAAACGGGATACGCCGGTGATGTGTGTTATTGGAAATCCTCCGTACAGCGGAGAAAGTGCCAACAAAGGCGAATGGATTATGAGCCTGATGGAAGATTATAAAAGAGAACCGGGTGGCAAGGAAAAACTCAAAGAACAAAACTCAAAATTCATCAATGACGACTATGTTAAGTTTTTGCGTTACGGGCAATATTTTATCGAAAAAAACGGAAGTGGTGTTTTAGCTTTTATTAATCCTCACGGGTTTTTAGATAACCCCACTTTTAGAGGAATGCGTTGGCACTTGCTTAAAACGTATGATAAAATTTATACCATTGATTTACACGGAAACAACAAGAAAAAGGAAACTGCTCCTGATGGCTCTGCCGATATAAATGTATTTGATATTGAACAAGGAGTATCAATCAATATTTTTGTAAAAACAGGCAAAAAGAATGCAAATCAATTAGGACAAGTTTTTCATTATGATTTGTTTGGAAAACGAGATTTGAAATATGTTTTTCTAATCGAGAACGCTCTAAATTCGATTGATTTCAAAAAGTTCACACCTTTTAAAAACAGTTTTTTATTTAAGGATATAGATGAAAAACATTACAACAATTATAATAATGGAATAAATCCAACTGAATTATTCCAGATAAATGTTATGGGGTTTCAAACTCATAGAGATAGTTTTGCTGTTGACTTTAACCAAGATGAAATAAGAAACAGAGCAATTGATTTAAGAAACAAAGAACTAGGAAATGATGAAATCTATCATAACTATGATTTAAAAGATAATAGAGATTGGAAATTATCGAGAGCAAGGACAGAAATTCAAACAGATGTAAATTGGGAGAAGAAAATTATTCCTTGTGGTTATAGACCATTTGATAACAGACCTTGCTATTTCAGTTATGTTATGATGGATTATCCAAGAAAGGAATTAATTCAAAATATAGCAGATAAGGAAAATCTAATTATAGGCATTGGCAGACAAGGTTTGGCAGTTGGTAATATTGAATGGTGTTTAGCAACAGTTTCAAAACATCCAGTTGATGCCAATATGTTTAGAAGAGGTGGTGTAAATCTATTCCCTCTTTATCTCTATCCCGAAAATAAAGGCCAACAAGCCTTAGGGCAAGTAACAGAAAGAACGCCAAACCTAAACTCAGAAATAGTAAATCAAATTGCAGATAAATTAGGTTTGATTTTTATCAACGAAAAAGATACTTCGACAGGCTCAGCATCCAATACTTTTGCCCCAATAGATATCTTAGATTACATCTACGCCATATTACATTCGCCGACTTACCGGGAGAAATACAAAGAATTCCTGAAAATAGATTTCCCGAGAGTACCCTATCCAAAAGAACAAGACACATTTTGGCAATTGGTAAAACTGGGTGGAGAAATACGGCAAATCCATTTACTGGAAAGCCCACGGGTCGAAAATTACATAACTCAATATCCGTTGGATGGCGATAATCTAGTATCAAAACCACGCTTCGACTCCGCTCAGCATTCGGTTTACATAAACGATACGCAGTATTTCGCTAATGTACCCGAAACAGCCTGGGAGTTTTACATTGGCGGTTATCAACCAGCCCAAAAATGGTTAAAAGACCGAAAAGGCAGAACCTTAAACTTTGAAGATATTTTACATTATCAGAAAATCATTGTGGCTCTTTATGAAACGGATAGATTGATGAAAGAAATTGATAAAATTAAAATTGAAAATTAAAATGAGTAATCAAATTTTTAGTAAAATTGATGGTGCAATTGCAACTTTAATTGGATACATCGAAACAGGTGATTTAGCACTTCCTGATTTGCAAAGACCTTTTGTGTGGGGTAATAACAAAGTTAGGGACTTGTTCGACAGTATGTATCGTGGTTACCCTATTGGCTACTTTTTATTGTGGAGAAACAATACCGGTGAAAAATTAACACATATAGGTATTGAGGATAAAATGCATAAAGTTCCCAGTCTGCTTATTATTGACGGGCAACAGCGTTTAACTGCATTGTTTAGCATTATTAAAAAACAAGAAGTAAAGGATAAAAATTATCGATTAAGACGTATTAAAATTGCTTTTAATCCGGTACTTGAAGAATTTAGAGTAGCAGATGCTGCAACAATAAAAAACAAAGAATACATCAACGATGTTTCAGATGTTTTTGAAGGAAGTACGTGGAAATTCATTACTGATTATTTAACTCAATATCGTACTTACGTAGCTGAAATCACAGATAAGTATAAAGAAATAATTGGAAAAATTCAGGCTGGTACCGACCTGAAAGATGCTGAATATATATTTTGCATCACTCGTTTAAATCAAATTAAAGACCCAGCAGACGATATAACACAGTTGATAGCAAGTTTAAGGGAAAGGAAAGCACTTTCTTTACCTGACCATCAAAAGGAACTTTTCCTAAACTTCTTTGAAAAACCAATTGAAATTAATGAGGATGAAATAAGTACTCGCATTAATAAGTTGCATTCACTTACAAATTATCCCTATCAGGCTTTAGAAGTATCATCAGATGTAGATGAAGAAATAGTTGCCGAGATTTTTACAAGAATAAACAGTAAAGGCGTTTCGTTAAATCAGGCCGATTTTATATTAACCCTTATTTCTGTTTTTTGGGAAGAAGGCAGAACGCTGATTAACGATTTTTGTAAAAATTCAAAAATTGTTCCAGCCCTTACAGCAAAAGATTCTCCTTTCAATTATATAATTCAACCAGATGCACAAGACATAGTGCGTATGATAGTTGGCTTAGGTTTTAAGCGTGCCAGGATGAAAGATGCTTATGCAATTCTCAAAGGACGCGACCCTGATACAAATAAGTATTCAACACTTTTGCGTGAAAAACAATTTGAAGTGTTTAAAGTAACACTATCAGATGTTATTAATTCAGGCAATTGGCATTCATTAATAAAAATCATTCAAAGTATTGGCTATAAATCTTCTGGTCTAATTGCCTCAAAGAATTCAATAATCAACTCTTATATTTTATTTTTAATCGGTAAGCTACACTATAAAATCGACTATAAAGATTTGGACAAACTTATTGCGAGATGGTTTTTTATGAGTTCTTTAACTTCAAGATATTCTGGCTCTTCAGAATCAATTATGGAATCAGATTTGAATAAAATTAAATCCTGTAAAAATGGAGAAGAATTTAAACTTGCAATAAGCAACATAATTGAAAGCACTTTAACAAATGATTTCTGGTACATTTCGTTGCCAAACGACATCCTTGTAACATCAAATACTATAAGCCCGGTTGCAAATACATTTTTTGCAAGTTTAATTTATAATGGAACAAAAGCATTGTTTTCTGAAAGAAAAGTGAGTGATTTATATGACCCATCAATCAAGATTAAAAAGAATGCATTAGATAAGCATCACATTTTTCCAAAAGAATATTTAAAAAAACAGGGGATTGAATTGACACAGATTAATCAAATAGCCAATCTAACATATTTGGAATATATTGATAACATTAAGATTTCTGATACAGAGCCAAAATCATATTACAACGAGATTAAAAGCAAATATTATTCAGGCAAAGAAACAGTATTAGAAAATGCCTTGAAAGAACATTGTATTCCAATTGATTTTTATGACATGGAATATTCGACATTTTTGAATGAAAGAAGAAAGAAAATAGCTTCATTGATAAAAGAAATGTATAGTAATATTTAAACCAACGCATTTGCAGGCACATTGCCAAAGCCCCGCAAGCCAGCACTCAATCCAAAGCTTTGTCAAAGAGCCTGCAAAGCCAACGCACAATGAAACATTGCAGCAAATTGACAGATAAAAATTAAAAAATAAATAAAGGCCAGTTGGTAACAGCAAATCATGGCTCACAGCCGGTTTGCGGGCATCTGGAAAAATGATGACAAAAGGAAACATACGAATCACTAAAAACATTCCTGCAAGCTGGCGGCTAAGTGCCATATTGCGGGAACGTTGTAAGTAATATTTATGAAGCATATTAAGCGAAAACTACTATTTGAAACTGATTCAGATTCAATTCGATTTGAAGGACCAGAATTTGAAATTTTGGAGAATATTGAAAAGGGTATAGATCCATCAATATTATCTGACAAAAAACAGCATGTTGCCTTTCTTCAATTGGATTGTAATAAAACAACAAGAGGCTTTATATTAAATGTTCAAGGGAAAAATTATATTTTACCTATTCCAGATTTAACTTTAGTCTATTTTAGTAATGCTCAGAATAATTTAAATCTATCAAAAGATTTCAAAACTAAATTACTAGAAAAACTAGACCCTACAAAACCAGGCATGATACCACCTATTCATGAATTATATAATTACTACGGAACCGTTTGTAGTACCATTATTAACTTATTTACAGCAATCGAATCATTCATAAATCAATTAATTCCAGAAGACTATCATTATAAGCGTATTACAAAGAAAAGCACTGAAATATTTAACTACAAACAAATTTTAGAAAATATTGACTTCAAAACAAAAGTGACCAAAATAATTCCAGAAATAACACAAAAAGACTTTTTTAAAGGAAACTCTCCAACTTCTCAAAAGTTATGGAATCTTAAAGATTTCAGAGATGAAATTGTTCATACAAAACCTGAGGATAAAATACTATTATATCGAGATTTAATAAAGAAAGCTTTGAATTATAAATTTGATGAGGCAGTTTCATCAGTTGCTAAATATTTAAATTATCATAAAGAGAATTATGTAGTTGAATGTGATTGTGGAGAAGATTTTTAAAAAACACCACTTAAACCCCGCTTTCCAGATTTTTAATCCGGATGCGCTAAGCAATTCATGGGTAGATTCATTCATCTTTTTTCTTAAAGAGAAAATGCGATATTTGCAAAAAGAGTTTTGAAAATGAAACTAATAGACTATGAATATAAAAGACATAAACACAAAAAGGAAACCAATCGTCTTAATAGACAAGTCATTGGACTTTTTTAACGACAAAGTTTTATTCCCTGAAAAACTTGAGAAGGCGAATGAAATGTTGAAGAAAATTGGGCTGCCAAAAAATCAAAAGGTGTAGTTTCTGGTAAAAAACCACCACATTTGTAGCTCATATAAAAACTTAATAAAGCTCAAATAGAGGGCGGATTTGAGCTTTAAATAGGGCTTGCTGAAAAACTCAAAACAATATTGTTAACTTTAATATTTCGGTGCTCTGCACCTCACGTATCAATCCTTATTGATGCTTCTACAAAGATTTCCGCCACTCTGTGGCTTATCTTTCAGGTGCAGAGCACCGTAATCTTTGTAGAATTTTACCCGACAATTGGGAAAAAGGTGCAAAGCACCGAAATATTTGATGCATGGTTTTTGAACAAATGTTTTCCAAAAGATTGCACAAGGAGTCAAATATTATGGACTAACTTTTCATAATCCAGCAGATTAGGACTTTCTCAGCAGACCCTAAATTCTATCTTTGTGAGCATCAATTTGAATTTGCCGTGAATACATACTTCTAGGAAACAAAATAAATACCTCTCCCATCTACTCCAACTCGGTATATTTTGTAGCCAGATTTTTTGATTTTTCAACTGGATACTTTTTTCCGTTTTTCTTGATTTTATCCAAAACAATCTCCTTCACATCAAAGCCGTATTTTTCGGCCAGCATAAAAGCATAGGCCAGCACATCGGCCAGTTCTTCTTTTATCCGCTCCAGTTTCACCGTTTCGAGTTGTTGGGCATTTTTCCACAAATAAAGTTCGTTCAATTCGGCAGCCTCGATGGATAGAGCCAGTGCCAGATCTTTGGGATTGTGAAACTGCTCCCAGTTGCGGGCATTTCTAAAATCGACCAAGGCCGTGGTAATGGTTTTAATGTCGCTCATAATCGTTGCATATTTTTTGCAAAGTTGGTATTTTTTTCCATCCAAGAGATGGATTGGGGTGCTACCAATGACATTACCAAGACTCTAAATTTTTTTAAAGAGATTTCTCCTGCCGCAGGTGCGGCATCGAAATGACAATGGGCCTGGACGGAGAGAGGGAGGGGAAAGGTGGGGGGGGGGCGCCCCCCCAAGCCCACCCCCCCAAAAAGACCGGTGGGTTTGAATTAGGACAAAAAAAAAAAAGGGGCGGCAACAACACAGAAAACCACGCAGGCAAAGAAAGAAAGAGCGAGAAACACCCCACCAAAAAAAGAAAAAGCACCAAAAAGAAAGACAAACCACACAAAAAACCAAGGAAAACCCA
>CAZGAO010000067.1:0-29402 GCA_964523795.1 uncultured Lentimicrobiaceae bacterium | reverse complement strand
ATCCATACTAATTCTTTTTTTAAAAGCTCGAAAACATTAAAAACAATGGGGCATATTTCATAGTTTTGAAGCACTTCAGAAGACCTCTCCACAAACTTATCTCTGTGCAAATATGGATATGATCTGCACTCCTCTGGCCTGTCCGGGTAAATAGTGCATTTCTTGCCATCAAGATGTTTACATGCGAAACCCTTTAAATACCTATAGGTCTCAAAATTTTCAGGTTCAGCAAACACACCCATTGCCTCATCTGTGGCTATAGGTCTAATATTCAGACAACAATTACCACACTTTAAACAATCAATTTGAGGAGTAATCTCTTTATTAAGTCGATGAACAATCTCATCTATCTTTTCAGAATCCTGTTCCTTAAGATAAGTCCAAAAGGAGATATTCTCATCCTGTTTTAGTTTAGCGATTTGCGCTATATTTTTTAGGTTTATTTCTAATTTCATAATAGTTGAATTTTGAGCAACGTTGGGCTTATGATTAGTACTTTTAGTTCTTCTCCAAAGGTTTATTACTTTTAGAATTTTTAGCTAATTTATATGCTAAAAATAAAGGAATTAATGTCAAAAATCCCCAAGAATTATTTACAAGGCTGTAAACTACAATTCCAATCAGAACTCCAATGAAAACTGCATTAATTATGGATTCTGATTTCATTTTTTTTGCTTCTTTTAACAGCTCTTGGTCTGTTAGTTCTGATAAATCTTTTTGCTCCATTTGTATTATTTCAGTTATCTGATTATTCTGTTGGTGTGGTCTTTTATAATAGCAGCCAACGGCCCGGCTATGCGTAGTGCGGGATTTCAAGGCACTTCACTTTCCGTTTACCGATAAGTTTATTAAATGATTTAACTTTCAAAATACCACCAAACCCCGCATTACGTATAGGTTTTGTTGTGTGCCCGTGCTTTTTCTTCTTCTGTCCGTGCGGTAGGGCAGACACACTCTTTGACAAGCCTTGGCTTGAGCGATGGCTCGTGCGGCTTGGTCCCGAAAGCGTTCGGGATGTGTGGCTGTATAGCGTTGGCTTTATGTCGTAAAATTCCTGTCATTATGCCACTTTCTGGTTATAAAGATGTTCTTGAAAGTCTACAAAAAGTCTGCTGATATTTGCAACGTCTCCTAATATTTCCTTAGCATCTTCTAGCGACTGATACTTGTTGGTCAGCAGGATTGGAAGTTTCTCCTGGTCGAGTTCATCAACGCCTGTTTCAACGTATTTGCTCAAAACGAAAGCAAGGAATTCTTGCTGCTTGTCATTTAGCAGAGCAAATATTGTCGCTTCGGCTGCTTTCGCTCTGGCTTCTCTTGTCATGGCGATATAGTCACCATTGAATACGTATTCCAACACATCATACAAATCGCTCTTTTCCATATCCACCAACTTTTGCAAAGTCAGTAAGTCGTCTTTTGGAAACCCTGCTGCGTCTAAGTTTTCTAACAAGATTTTTCTTGTCAGCGGTTTACTCCAAAGTTTTCGTAATTCTTCTTCGTCTTTGAAAAGTTTGGGCAATTCTCCAAACAGATTATTCAAAAATTCATCAGCTGAAATAGGTTTGCCATCTGCACTCCAAAAGGAAGTTTGAACAGTATGTTGAATCGTTCTCTCTTTCCCGTCCCGAAGTTTGACTTTGATCCTTTTCTTTTTGGGTCTTGGCTCGTCAGGTTCTGCAACAACTGGCGGTTCACCCGGCTCAGGTGTTGGATACGGTTTTGGCTCTCTCGGTTCAGGCTCTAAAGGTTCACCATCCCATTCAGGGTCAGAGAAGTGTTTGTACGCATCTACAAAGTCATAAATGGTAAAAAACTCTTTGCCGTCAAATAAGCGTGTGCCCCGACCAACAATCTGTTTAAACTCTATCATGGAATTGACTGGGCGAAGCAAAACAATATTCCGAATGTTCCTAGCATCTACACCCGTTGAAAGCTTCTGCGAAGTAGTGAGAATGGTTGGCAATGTCTTTTCATTGTCCTGAAATTCTCGCAACAATCTTTCGCCTTCTTCTCCATCATTGGCGGTTACACGAACACAATAGAATGGGTCTTTGCTCCCTTCGACTCCGCTCTGGGCAGGTTTGGCGTTTTGGTTTACCACATCTCTAATCAATGCTGCATGTGCTTGATTGGCGCAAAAAATAATTGCTTTTTCGTTTTGGTTCGATTCATCCAAAAATATGTTTACTCGCTTTGCTTCACGCGCTACAATTTCGATGCTGCGGTTGAAGTCTTTTTCTTCATACAATTTACCTTCTTCAATTTCGCCTTCCACAATGGTATCATCCGAAGTGTAGCGGTAATCGTCTAAAGTGGTTTTGATGCGTTTGACCTTGAAAGGCGTTAAGAAACCGTCATTGATTCCTTCTTTTAGCGAATAGATGTAAACAGGATCACCAAAGTATTTGTAGGTGTCCACATTGTCATCTCGCTTGGGTGTTGCGGTTAAACCCAATTGAACGGCTGGACTGAAATACTCTAAAATACCCCGCCAATTGCTTTCGTCATTTGCTCCGCCACGGTGGCACTCGTCAATGATGATGAAATCAAAATAGTCTGCTGGATACTGTCCGAAATTTGGTTCTGGATTTCCATCATCATCAGAACCTGACATGAAGGTTTGAAAGATGGTAAAGAAGATGCTGCCGTTGGTTGGCACTCTTCCTTTTTTCTTTATCTCGCTTGGTTTAATGCGTACCAAGGCATCTTCGGGAAATGCTGAAAAGGAATTGAATGCCTGATTGGCCAAAATGTTTCTGTCTGCCAGAAACAAAATTCTTGGCCTTCTTGCCGGCTCGTTGGGTCGGTGAGCCTGTCGAACCGTCCAACGGGTTTGAAACAGTTTCCATGCAATTTGAAAAGCAATGGCCGTTTTCCCTGTCCCTGTCGCAAGGGTGAGCAAAATACGTTCGCTGCCGCTTGCCAAAGATTCCAACGTATTGTTTACTGCTATTTCCTGATAATAGCGAAGCTGCCACGTTCCGCTTTTGTCTTCAAAAGGAACATTGGCAAATTTCTCTCTCCACACTTCGGCAGGCTCAGTGTCCGAGTTTTTAGGGTATGTTTTATTCCAAAGTTCTTCGGGGCTTAAAAAGTCTGCTACCAAACCTTCTTCGCCTGTTTTCATACAGATTTGGTAAATGGCTTTTCCGTTAGAGCTGTACGTGGTTTCTAATTGCAGTTTCTCGGCATACTGCTTGGCTTGCATTACACCTTCGCCCACTTCTAATTCGTCACTTTTGGCTTCTACCACAGCCAACTTAATGCCCTTATGTACCAAGATATAATCTGCAATAATTTTTCTGCCACGTGCACCTCCCGACTGGATTTTACCATCGGTAATTTGGTATTCACGAAGCACTTTAGAGCCTTCTACCACGCCCCAACCACAAGCCTTTAGCTTGGGGTCAATCAATTCTGCTCTTGTTTCTGCTTCGTTCATATTGTCTGAATTATGATTTTTAGGATTTGATGATTTTAGGATTGTTCTTGATGTAATCCTTATTGTCTGGATGATTGACATTATACACCCTTTTGAATTCAAGGCTTTTTGCTCCAAAATTTATCAGTAATCCAATAGGTAAATTATATGCCTGGCAGTAGTTCATTGCTTGCGCCAAATGAACTTCTTCCAATTTTATCAGTGCTTTCAGCTCAACCATTATATTTTCTTCTACAAAGAAATCAACCCTACGTGTGCCTATATGAATGCCCTCATAATAAATGCTCATTTCCATTTCACGCTGAAAACCTAAACCTTGCTTTTCCATCTCTATGGCTAAAGCCCTTTGGTAAATGACTTCCTGAAATCCATTTCCTAAAGTGCTGTGAACTTTCATGGCACAACCAATTATTTTATGGGTCACCTCTTCGTGTTTCATGCGCTTTCCTTTTTAACATCTCTCAAAATCTTATCATCCTTTAATCCTACAAATCCTAATTCAGACACTTCCAACTCCCCCGCAAATGCCTTTTGCAAAATGGATTTTTTTAGTTCTTCTAAATCAGTAATTTTCTTTTGATAAACTGCCACCAATCTCTTTGCTTCGGCTTGTATTGTATCTAGCTGACTTAAAATACTCACTTGTTCATCAATACTAGGAAGAGGAACGGGTAAGGTCTTTAAGTCGTTTATCGATAAGTTGGGTTGCATCAAAGTATTAACATGTGCTAAAACATAATCTGCCACGCCCTTAGTAGACAGATAGTAATACAAGAAATTAGGGTTAATATCTTGTTCATGAGCCACTAGAGCTGCAACACGTTGATTAACTAAAGCACCATCATAGGTTGCAGGAACAACAGCCACCTTGAGTCCCGCGGAAATGATAGTTCTGGTCAGAGCAATAACAATGTCACCTTCTTTCACCTGAACTTTTTTCAAAGTTTCTCCAAATTCTTCAGGTAAATAATTGTCGGTCTCTTCTACAAATTCCTTTACGCCTACATTCGTGATTTTGACTGATTTTACCGAATTGGTCGGTTTAAAATCCTTGCTGGAAAATGCATAGCCATTTATCACTCTGGTAATTTCTTGAACCGTTTTAGTCTCCCAATCCCCATTTTCAAACACCCCCTGCAAATAGCTTACAAAAAGCTCTTTGGCGTTTTGAAGGTTTTGTTCGGCATTGGCTTTTGCTTGGTCTATGGCGGCAAAGGCTTTATCTAAAATGGTAACAATGCGTTGTTGCTCGGGGAGGGGTGGTAGGGGGATTTCTAAACTCTTTACAAAAGGTAGTTTTACACCTTGAACAGTAGCCCCAGTTCCTTCTTTAAGGATTAAATGTGAGATACTTTTGAACCATTGAAATAAATAACCAACGTTGATTTGATTCGATTTTTTTGGAACAATTCCTCGTAAATCTTGATTTATTGCAGTATCATTTTCTAAAAAGCATACTTTGCCTAAGCCAACCCTTGTTGCAATAATGACATTCCCTTTCGTGATAATATTTGTTGAACTCTTCTTAACAGCTTCCTCAGTTATTTTGAACTCAGTATTTGAGATAATTTCTGATTTCATATCTCTAACCGTAGCCCATAAAATCTTTCCTTCGTAAAATTTCGCGTTCTTTTTTGAAGGAGTTCCTCCACCAATTACGTCACAAACGTCTCCCAACTTCTTCATTTCCCAACCTTCTGGTAACTTAGCCTGTCGAATGTTCATATCAATTCCGAAATTGAGTTTAAGATTTCAGCACTTTCATCATCCAAGGCTTTTATTTCTTCCAAAATGGCTTGCGGTTTTCTTAGCGGAGCGGCTTCTGGCGTATTAGGGTTTTTTACGCTCAGGTCAAAAGTTGCTTCGGTCCCCTTCGACAGGCTCAGGGGTCGCACATCTACGTTCCAAGAGTTTTTCGTTTCCGGTCCTTCGAGCGCTGAGGCTCTCGAAGTGTAAAGTTCCACAAATTCTTCCAAATCCTTTTCGTTGAGCGGATTGGTCTTACCCAAATTGCGGTCGAGGTTCAAGGAGTAAAACCAAACTTTTTGTGTGGCCTTGCCTTTCTCAAAAAACAGCACCACAGTTTTTACGCCTGCACCTGTAAATGTGCCGCCTGGTAAATCCAATACAGTATGCAGGTTGCAGTTTTGCAAGAGTTCTTTACGCAAAGCAATGCTGGCATTATCGGTATTGCTCAAAAAGGTGTTTTTAATCACCACACCTGCTTTACCGCCTGCTTTCAAAATTTTGATGAAGTGTTGCAAAAAGAGTGAAGCGGTTTCGCCTGTTCTTATCGGGAAGTTTTCTTGCACTTCGGCACGTTCCTTCCCACCAAAAGGCGGATTGGCAAGCACCACATGGTAACGGTCTTTCTCCTGTATGTCAGCCAGGTTTTCGGCAAGCGTGTTGGTGTGTATAATGTTGGGCGCTTCCACACCGTGCAAAATCATATTCATAATACCAATGATGTAGGCCAATGATTTTTTCTCCTTGCCGTAAAAGGTGCGTTTTTGCAAGGTTTCCCAATCTTTGGTAGAAAGCCCGGACCCTGAGCCTGTCGAAGGGCCGGATTTCAAATAGTCAAATGCTTCACACAAGAAACCCGCAGAACCAACCGCACCGTCATAAATTTTATCGCCAATGGTTGGGGCAACTACTTTTACAATGGTGGTAATAAGTGGTCGGGGCGTGTAATATTCACCACCGTTACGCCCTGCATTGCCCATGTTTTTGATTTTGTCTTCATACAGATGGCTCATTTCGTGCTTCTCTGCATGGGTGCGGAAACGCAACTCGTCAATGCGGTTAATCACTTCACGTAAATTGTAGCCGCTTTGGATGCGGTTTTTCAGTTCGCTGAAAATTTCTCCAATTTTATATTCAATAGTGTCGGCATTTTCGGCAGACAGTTTGAATTTTTTGAGATAGGGAAAAAGTTTACCGTTTACAAAGTCCAAGAGGTCATCACCTGTCAGGGCATTATGGTCTATCTCGACTTTGCTCGATAACCGCCCGCCCGGCAACTGAGCTTGTCGAAGTTTCGGAGCAGCCCAGACGCTCCATTGGTAATCTTGGTCAATAATGGGCGTGTAAGTTTTTCCTGTGAGTTCGGCAGAAGTGGCACGGTCACGCTCCAGGTCATCCAAATATTTCAAGAACAACACCCAAGAGGTTTGTTCCACATAATCCAATTCACTACCACAACCTGCATCCTTATGGAGTATGTCGTCTATATTTTTAAAAGTCTGTTCAAACATTATTTAATCCTGTCTTCAAAATCATTATCAATAAACGCAAAAGTACCAATTTCCACGGGTGCATCGGCAAGAAAACTGCTCTTTTGCAAGCTGAAGCATCGGCTTGTGTGTTGGGGCTTGCGAATGTGCAGTTTTGTGGCTTGTCTGTTCATTATATCGTTTTTCTTTTTTTGTCTTTTTGCAGCAAATTTTTCACTGTCGCACTGTCTTTCTACGCTTGTGCACAACGTTTAGTATATGAAATCGTTTGGCATTTCGAAGCTATTACCTGTCAAATTGCTACTGCTTTTGATACGGGCTAAAATGCTCGAATACGCACTGCACCGGCAATTAACTATACCGTGTATTACCGCCTGGTGTTATTTTGTTTTCAATCATTTGTTTTTAATTTGTCACTTCGTTTCTGTCTACAGAGTGTCTGGGTAGGCAAGCTCTTTGGCTGGTTTTGGTCGTGTGTTGGCTTTTTGTGCGACCAGCCAATGTGCTTGACTACGAAGCGTTGGCTAATTATCCTCAATAATTGATAGTTTCGTTTCACTAAGTTTTTTCCCATCAAATATCGCAATATATAAATCTTTTAAACCTTGAATTAACAAAATTAAAAACGGCTCATTTAATTTGTTCTTAAAATATTGATTATCTATCATCCTTTTGTCAACTCCTGAAGGATTTGGATAGTTTTCTGGATGGGTATGCCATTCTCCAATGTAAATTGTCTTTTGCCCACTATTTGTAAATTCATAATTAATTATAACCTGTGCAGCATCTTTATTACAATCGAATGAATATCTACTTGCTTTATCGAATTTGTTTGGAGTAGTAACTTTAAGAATGTAAACTTTTTCATCTGTTACCTGCCCTAATAAAATACCACCTGCTTCATTTGCCTTTTTAGAGGTTTGTTTAAATTTCTCAATTATATTAAAAACCGAACGATTTATTAATATTTCAATTTTCTCTTGATTCATAGTAAGTGTTCTATTATAGCACCAATGTTTTTATTCTTGTAATAGTCTGAAATTTTAATTCCTAATTTTGTAGCTGAAATAGTATTGCCAAGCCAAGTATAAGCAATTGAATCTGTTTTATTATCAGCAATTATAGATGAAATAAATGGAAAAAGAGAGGAAATAAAACTGATTACGTTTGCTCCAGAATATGGAATATAAGTTGTTTGGCAACCCACTTCTCGAAGAGAAAGGTTTCTATTGCCAGATTCGTATTCAATCCTATCAATTACATTGAATCTAAAATAATCTTCATCAAAAAATTTCTCAAATTCTGGATTTGATGGATGCAGATAAACACAATGACCTCCACTTAAAAATGGTTCAACCCAAATAAAAAATACTGGTTTTTTTATTATTTCATCTTTTAATGATTGGCAGACCCAATTATCAATATTTGCTTTGCCTATAGAAATGAAAATGTAGTCTGCTTCATTGACATAATCTAGTTCACTATTAATAATGTCAATAATTGAGCTTTCTTTTGTACTAACTTTCTGAATTGGATTATTTTTTAACAGGAAGTCTTTAATAGCTTTTGTTTTATCTTGTCCAATGTACTCAAAACCAAGAAGGTGCCTATTTATGTTTTCAAGTTTAATCTCGTCATTATCAATTAATTTAAATGATGGCGAATTCAACGAATTTAAAAAATAGATTAAATTAGAACCAATGCTTCCAACGCCTGCAATTAAAAATGTTTGCTCAACATTTTGACCAAACATGCCAGCGGTTCGATTTTCTAATCTTTCTTTTGTAAGTACATCTGTAGTAATTCTATTTACATTTTCATTTGATTGAACTGTTGAAATAACATTGAATTGCTTCAATGCCCCTGGTCGAAATCCTTTTACAAAAGTATTTATGGGTCTATGAAACCAACCGAACAAATAAGTTTTTTCTCCAAAATATTTTTCACATACAACAAGTTTTGGAAACTCGTTTTTATTAATAAAAGCCTTGAACTTTTCCAAAGGTTTAATGCCAGCATCCGTAACTATATTTATTACATCTCGATTCCTTAATTCGAAAGGTGGTGTGGATTGTGGAAATTCTCCAAGGTAAAAAGCTTCTATTTCGTCATACTCGAAGTTGTATTCTTTTAAAAATTCTTTGAACCTGACAGCGGTTTCATCAGACAAGTGTAAAACATATTTGTAATTTCTAACGTTTCGTTTTAAGCAAATTAACAGGATGTTTGATTCTTGTGGAATTTTACTAATTAGGGATAAAACATTTAGTGGTAGATATTTCTCTTTGCCATATTTTTCCTTCCAATATGCTTTAAATTCATCTGTAAAATCAGAATGATTATTACCTGTAAGTCCATCTAAAATAATGCTTTTAGCTTTTCGCAAACATTCTACAACTATACCAGCAGGTTCATCAGGATTAGTTGATGCAATTTCCGAATCGTATGTGCAAACTAATCTATTATTATCGACATGAGGAATATATTTTGTCCTTTCAAACGTTTCAGGAGAAAGGAAAATTTTAGGGAATTCTAAAGGAAATTGTGTTGTGAAAGCCACATGCAAAACAATTGGAATAATGGAGTTCTCATATGAAATCTCTGTAGTAATTTCCCAAATTTCTAATTCTGTTTTAAAGCCAACAGATTCCTTTTGTCTATAGTCTAAAATTTTCACGTTATCAATTGTTGAAACATAATCATACGCTATTTGCTTTGATTTTGCTCCATCAATCATTTTTGTGCACTTCTTGAGTTATCATTTTTAATTGGCGCAGCAACATATGTTTTCGCACCTTCAATTTCATCTTTTGCTAAATGACAAGGAAATCTATTACCTAAATGTTTCTGCCATTTCAAACAAGATTCTTTGAAATTTGGATTATTAAGTGCTTGATTTGCTGAGATTATAAAGCTTTCTAATGCATTTTTAAAAAAATTCTTCTCAGTTTGTGGAGTTGAAGCAAACAAATCTTCACCTGTCTTTGGAGTGGGTCTATAGCATGTGAAATTATTTTCTTCTAAATCATTATTTATGCCAACTAAAGTGTCACGTAATGCAATATCATCACGTGCATTTTCAATATAATTATTTGCAGCTAATATTGACATTATAATTCCGCAAGGCATTTCCTTTCTTTTCAAATCAGCCCAAGATTTCAGATATCTAACAATCCTTCTAAGTTGGCAATCTCTCTTTCTTATATCTGACAACCATTTTTTATATGGTTCAGCATATTTTAATGATTCAAATAAGAAAGCTTTTTCAAAACCTGATTTAGTCTTTTCTTCAAACCAAGCAATAAATTCCACAGGGCTACTTTCTACCCACCCTTCTTTGGTATGAGCAAGCTCAGGTGTTTCAAGTTTTTCCGCATAATATATCGGGAGGTCGATATGAAATCCAAGATTTATATCATCATATTCTTTGTCATATTTCACCCTAACACAAGTAGGCTTATCAACAATCTCTTCAATTCCATTATTTTTATCGATAGCTTTAATTATCAAATCATGAAATATTTGAGTATCACTTCTTTGTTCTTCAGTCAGATTCCCTTGAAAATAAACACCATCATCTAAATCAAAATCAGATTCATGAGGACGAATTATTGTATCCATAACAAATGAGCCTTGACTTTGAAATTCGATTGAACTAGTTTTTTTATCCTCTTCAGGTAAATTAAGATACGCAAGTTTCATTCTCTCACGCAATGAGTTTCGTGCTTGCTTTAATTTTTCTCTTTCAATATCAGGTAATTTAATAGCTGAGTTGTAATTCTGAAATAAACTGTGACTGTTTGCCATATCGGTTAGAATTTATAGGTTTTCTGTTCTTTAAAAAATTGAGCAATATCTTCTTTTTTTCGCCAAATCTCACCCATATCATTGCCCTTGCCTTTAAGCAAATTAATCGCATCTGATTCTGCATTGTCCATTTGAATTATACTTTGTTGTTCTGGAGAAAGAATTTCACTTGGAACTCGAACGAATGTAATAGGGACATTATTGAAATTATGTATCTGAGACATAAAGTATTCGTTAAACTTAGCCTGTCCAGTCATCATTATTTCAAATAAGTCACTTTTCCAGTGCCTAAATGAACGATGTCGTTCCAAACCTGTCTTCTTTCCACTTGAAGAAGTAAGACTGCTAATTGACATAATTTTTAAATTGTCGTATTCTTTGCCTTCACCAACAAAATAAGTAATAGCTTCAATAAAACCGACCAAACTTGGATTATTTGCCCAAATACCTCCGTCAACAAATTGTTTTGAATCAAAATAGTCAATTTCTGCTAAAGGAAAGTATGTTGGAGCTGCAGCCGTTGCAAGTGCGACATCAACGCAGTAAGCTTTATTATCTCTTGTGAGTTTTCCTTCTTTATGGTCTTTTTTAAAAACCCATGGTCTAGCATCAGTGTAAGAATAACTGGGAATACATAAAAGATTATTACAATCTGCAATCTTTTTATCTCCAAATGTTTCAGTCAATGCTTTCCTAAGATTTTTATCATCATATTTTCCACCTCCTAATAATTGCTTGAAAAAAGCAATTTTGGGATTTTGATGTGGAAAAATGGATAATCCATTCTTTTCGTATAAGTTACTAATATCACTAGCTTTTAATTTAAGTGATAAACCTAAGGCTAATATTCCTCCTGTTGAAGTACCACAAATCATGTCAAAATAATCTGATAATTGGCAATTAAAATTTTCTTCGAAATGCTCTAGAATCTTCGATGAGTACAAACCTTTTATTCCGCCCCCATCAATTGTTAGAATTTTAAATGTTTTATTGGCCATTATTATACTGTTAGAGCGTCAGCAAGAAAACAGCTCTTTTGCAAACTTTGGTCGAGTGTCGGCTTGTTCGGTTTGCAAATGTGCTGTTTTGTGCGTTGGCTGTTCATTTTATCGTTTTTCTTTTCTGTCTTTATGTAGCAAATTGTCTGCTGTGTCGTTTTTTTTACACTTGGCGTTAACTTGTTTTTAACAAACCTTGAGTCCGTTTACTGATCCAACTACTACTTGGTAAACCGACATCTTGTCTTTTTACTGAAGATACTGTTAATCGTTTGTTTTTGTTTCATCCCTCAAAAATAATTAAATTTCCAAATCATCCAGCAAATTGCGCATCTTTTTCCCAATAATCCACCCTCAAAATCTTCATTCAAATTAAATGCGATTGCAGAATTCCTCATTCGCTGTGTCAATTTTTTTGCTCGCCAAAGGTAGAAATTATTTTATTAGAAATTATTTTAAAAATCAAGAATTTGAAATGCTTCCGTTTAAATGCCAAATCAAAAATCCATTAATTCTACTTGCTTAGCCAAAACCAAATCTATTGAACCATTTTCCAGACGACCGCTAACCGACTGTGAGCCATGATTTACTGTTATGGGCTGGGCTTTATTCTGCTTTCCAAACGTATTCTTTTAAAATAAGCGATGATTTCCTCTTTGGTCATTTTTGCCAATTCAGCACTTAACTTGTCCTTTTGCTCTCGGGCAAACTTGACGGTATCAAATTTTTTTATAGTCTGTATTTTTATTACACAAATTTAACCTTTCGCGTGAATTTAGTCGTTCCTCGTAAAGTACCCGTGCTTTTTCGTAGTCTTTGTTTCTAAAATATTCCGAAGCCAGTTTTTCTTTGTCAGGCTTGTCAATTTTCGATTGCGCGGTTTCTGTTTTCAGAAAAACGGGGACTTCCTGCCCGGCCAAAGGCATTGCTGCGGTCAGGAGGCAAAGTATGATAAAGATGTGTATGTATTTCATGTAAATTTTTCTACCAACTCGGTCAAATCCCTTGTTGCTGTTGCTTTAGGTTTATACTTAATCATAACTACCACGAGATATTAAAGTATAAAATGTTTAGCACCGTACGACCTACACCCTAATCTTTGACCCCCAACTTGATTCTACGGCAAAGTCCATGCATCTTTTAAATACAGTTGATGTTAGTTCAGGACATTCAATCCCTAAGGGCTCCAGTATCGTTCTTGTCCGGTAATCGCTAAAAATTCTTTTGTCGCAGAAGTAGGGATAGTAAACATCCATATAGCTGTTAATAAGGGTCTGCAAAGGGCCGCCCTGCAATACTTCGTCGGCAACCTTCATGCCTGAAATGGAATAATGCCTCTCGATATACTGTACAAGCTGCCCGATGGTGTCGGATTTCGGGTTAACAATATGAAAAATCCCGGTTTCTCCGCTGTCCATTATTGCGGTAACAGCCTTCACTAAAAAGTTTATTGGCACAAGGTTCAGCCAGCCGTTTCCGGGAAAGGTAAGAGGAAAGTGAATACTCCCGTTTTCATTTATCGAGACACCGAGTCCGGCAGCCCGTTTGCCGGATCTTTCTACAATATCTTTTTTTAGTGAATCTTTGAAAAAAAGCAGCGTCCGTACCGGAAAATACAATGCATTAAATCGAAGGCTTTCCCCGGTGGCTGAATCCCCATAGGTAATAGAGGGGCGAAAAATGTTTAGATCAATATCCTTTTCATTGCACAGGTCTGTTATAAGTTTCTCAGCTTCATTTTTTGACTGTTCGTAAGGGTTGTGGAAACCCGAGGGATACTGTATTTCTTCTTTAATAAGTCCTTCCTGTGTTCCGGCAGAATAGGCTGAGCTCATGTGGAAAAATCGTTCACAGTTTGGGACAACATCAAATACATTTCGCAGCCCTTGTAAATTCGTTGTTTCAACCTGCTGTTTTTTTCTCTCTGCAAAGGAGGTGTCCGCAGCGCAGTGGAGTACCTCTGGCACATCCCGGAGTATCCGCCGGTGCTTTTCGGAGAGACCCAAGCCTGACTTATCAATCTCGGCAGGAATAACTACCGGCTCATGCTTTGCTTCCACATTAAGAAACCTAAAAAGGTTTTCTACCCGCTGCCGGGCAGTATCATTTCCCTTGGGTCGTACTGTAAGGATCGTTCTTCGGCCACTTTTTATCAGCTCCCTGGCTAAAAAGCCACCGAGAAAGCCGGTTGCGCCTGTAATAAGAATCGGTGAATTACTCATAGTTAACTTAAATTTGCTCCGTGATACAAATAGGCTTCCTTCCTGGAGAATCCTTTGTTAAGAACATCGCGAATCCAGAGCACCCGTGGATCCTGCTTCGAAAAACCTTCCAGCATGGCTCCTGCTTTCTCCATGGCTTTCTGCATCTTCTTTACCTCTTCAGGGTTCGCATGATCAAGATACATGTCCCACTCAAAAATCCCCATCGCTCCCTGGTCTATAGGCGTAATAAAGCCGAATTCGCCTCGTACCCCGCTGCTATGTGTTAACGCTTTGAATTTTTTATGTATCTCTTCCACCAGAGGGATGTTATCAAGAGGCACGTATAAAATAGTAACTATAAGATGCCCATCTCTTCCCATCCTGGAACTCACTATTCTAAAGGTATTCAGCCAAAGCATGTCAGTAAGCTCGGGGCGACTGTACAACTTTTCGTAAAAGGCCTTTAAATCGGGATCAACAGCCTCGGACAGCTTTCCGGGGGAAGGATCAAGGGCCATTTCGATAATGGGTAGCATTTCGGGCTTTGCTAATATTTCGTAGGGTTTTGCTTCACCCTCCATCCCTCGTAAAATCTGTATAAGTCCATCCTCACCCAAAGCGGGTATGCCCATTATTAGTGCCCTCATTAGCTCCTGCTCAATAACTACCGGAGCCATGTTTCTGGCCGCATCCAAGTGATGCTTGTTTCCAAGTACTACCACAAGATATTCTATGCCCAGCTCCTTATGAAAAACATTCCGGAGGGTTTCGGCAAGTTCAGAGGTTGGGGATATAAAAGTACTCAGGTATTCTCCCCCGAGTACCCCGATGCCAAGTCCGATATGCCGCCTGTTCAGTTTTTTCGCATAGCCGATAGCCGATTGCATATCTGAAAACGGTACCGCAATCGCCGATTCATCCTCTTCAATAGGATGGAGCTTAACCACAGCCTGCGTACATATTGCTTGAATAGGAGGTCCTGTTTTACTGAATCCGTAAAGGTTAGGGGCATCCCTCTGTGAAAGGGCAAAAACATCGCCCTCCGTTGAGACGAACTCCGCATCGATAATGTTGTCCGCGCCTGTTCCGTAAGAACTTGAGAATAAAGAAAATAACCCAGAGCATATAATATTGGCACAATACAGTGCCGAAGGCTCAGCAGCATTAACCCGGTAGCCGCGTGCTACAGCTTCCTTCTGAAGTTCAAAAGCACTTATACCCGCACCAATAGTAACTGCACGGTTGCTGGTATCAAACTCCATCTTCTTCATTCTAATGGTATCAATTATAAGCCCAGACCCTAATACGAACCCCATTGCAGAGGAGCCATTTCCTCTTATAGTGCACTCCAGTTCTTCTCGTCGGCAAAGTTTTACAATTTCACTTACTTGGTGCGTATCACTCGGAAGAACCACATATCTGGGCATGGTCTCAGATGAATTTGGAAATGGATCGTTTGCGTAAGCTATTAAAAGGGCAGGGTCGTTGGTGGCATACTTTTCACCGGTTATGGATCTGAGCTTATTCAGAAATTCATCGGAAGGAACCTCAAAAGGTTCATTGGACTGGAGATAATCGTCAAGATAATTCTTCAATGTTTGAAATACGCCGAAGGGTCTGAGTTCAGTTACAAAATAGCACTGGGTATCGCAAATGCCACAGAGAGTACATTCATTTGCAACATCCACAAGTCCGGTTGTAACAGGAATCCTGTTCTCCAATACAGCCGCGGTTATATCCATCATTCCCTGGGGATAGAACGAAACAAAATGGTTCTTTTTGCCCGACGGGCATACGCCTTTTCCCAAAAAATCTACTTTACACATTGCATAGTGTCTGCAACGAAGGGCTGTATGCAGGGAGTCACTTGTATTGTTTGATTTTTGTTTGCTATTATTATTGAAATCACTCATAATTTGTTTTACTTATTTGTAAATGTTAGAAATGTGTCTGTTTATCGAAGTCCTGTTTGTTTTAAATAAAGATTCAAGCTGGTATTGGTTAAGCCACACTGTTTCATTATCAAGTTGAACTTCAATTTCAGTTTGACCGTCTTTTGTAGTAAATATTTGAATTTCTGAATTATTCATTCTTCGTTTGTTGCTAGGTCAAATTTGTAATTTTTATTTAAAGCAAATAGGCTTATCAGTATTCCCATTCGCTGGGTAAATCTTATTACCTGCCAAATGCAGAAATTATTCGAAATAGCTTAGGAACTTTCAATTAAAGCCTGATAAGCTTGCTTACATCATAGCCTCGCTTTGACAGTTTATCGAGTAGCTTTTGGTACAAGGCTTCCTCTATTTGCGGTGTCCGCGACAAAATCCATAAGTATTGGTCGGAGCTGCTGCCTATCAAAGCCCATTGGTAATCCTGATCCAGATCCAAAACGTAGTAGTCGCCATAAAAAAACCAAAAGAAAGAAACCTTCCACTTAGCCGGCTCACTTTCGGGATTGGGTATTTTGGCCTTGCCCACGGCTTGCGAAAACTTTCCGTCAAGACTGCCTTTATAGCCGCTGTTTACCACCTTTATTTTGCCGTCGTCACGCAGGGAGTAATCTGCGGTAACGCCCACCAATCCGCGTTCGAAGCGGTGGTCGAACCTGCTTATTTCGTACCAGGTGCCCAGGAACCTATTCACATCAATCTGTTTTACTACTGTTTTGTCGATCATGGTGTTTTGCGATTTACATGAACCAAAAACTATCATTAAGGCAATCAATAAAGTCAGGCTTTTTTTCATGGGTATAATATTAAAATGCTAATCAAAAGCAATTTGCACAATTAGCGCATTGATACCGAAAAATCACTGAGCCGCCCCAATTGGGCGGCTTTACCCAATGCCGCTTCTGCAAGCATTCTTATGTACAGACGCGCTATTAGCGCGTCTCAGTTCCTTCCGCAAGCATTCTCATGGAGAGACGCGCAGATTGCGCGTCTCTCCCGCTTTACGGGATATTATTCACCACCACGGTATCCTGCACCGAGCCACTTCCTGCCTTGCCTTGTGCTTTGAGCACCACGATAAAGCTGTCGTTTTCTTCGTAAAAATGTACCGGGTTGATCATCGTGCTATTGGTAGCATCACCAAAATTCCAGGTGTAAACATCCGCATTTTGGCTTTGATTGGAAAAAGTTACCTCACCGGGATTTTCGCCAATTACAAAAGTAAAAGCCGCAACAACCTGATCGTTGTCATCATCTTTATTGCATCCTACCCACATTATAGCTAAGGTAAGGACAAGCACTGGTAAAAAATAGTTTCTAAGTATCTTCATTTTGTCATTATTTAATTTGGGCAAAACTATAAAAATTGCCAGTAGGTGTCGCGCATTTCTCTATTTTTGTATCCTTATTTAATTCAAAACATTGTAGAGATGAAAAAACTAAGATTTACTATTTTATTACTTGCCTTTGCAGCATTTTCGCTGCAAGCGGCAGCACAAGACTATCAATCGCTTACGGATGACGATTTTGCCAAACATCCTTACTGGATCGAGATGATGCAGGATCAGTCGGTGAACTTTTATGATGTACAACATGCCTTTGAAGTGTATTGGCAGGATCGGAAAATCACCAAAGGCTCCGGCTGGAAACCTTTTAAAAGGTGGGAATATATGATGAGCAGCCGTGTTAATTCCGATGGCAGCCGTCCGGCTCCCGACCGCGACCTACGCGAATATCAGGAGTACCTGGTTCAGCATCCCACTCAGAAATCGGAAGCCGGGAACTGGGAAAGTCTGGGACCCTGGTTGGTGCCGCCAAACAAGGGCTACCGCGGACTGGGTCGCTTAAATGCCATCAACTTTCACCCCACCGATCCCCAAACCATTTATGTGGGAGCTCCTGCCGGTGGTTTATGGATTAGCCACGACCTGGGCGACACGTGGTACACCACCACCGATGGCCTGCCCAGCCTGGGCGTTTCGGCCATTGCCATCGATAATGCCAGCCCCGACATCGTTTATATTGGCACCGGCGACCGCGATGCGGGCGATGCACCGGGCATGGGCGTGTTTAAATCGTTTGACGGCGGACAAAGCTGGGATCAATACAACAACGGCATGGGCAATGCTACCGTGGGCCGTTTTATCATGCACCCCGAAAACAGCAGTGTAATTCTGGCCGCCACCAGCAGCGGTATCTATAAAACTACCGATGGTGCCGAGCTTTGGGAAAACAAAAAATCCGGAAACTTTAAAGAGATTGTTTTTAAACCCGGCGAACCCGACATCATTTATGCTGCCACTGGCGGCGATTTTTACCGCTCGGAAGATGGCGGCGAAAACTGGACACAAATCGAAAATGGTATCCCCAACGGAAGCCGTGGCGTTATAGGCGTTTCGCCTGCCAATCCTAACGTAGTTTATTTTCTGCTGGCACAAGGCAACGCTTATGGCGGCATCTATTATTCCACAGATGCCGGATTATCGTTTACCGAAATGTCAACCACCCCCAACATTTTGAGCTGGGGTTGCGATGGCGGCGATGGTGGCCAGGCATGGTACGACCTGGATATTGCAGTGGATCCCCTGGATGCCAACACGATTTTTGCCGGTGGTGTTAACTGTTTTAAATCTACCGATGCCGGTACTACCTGGAATATTAGCTCGCACTGGTGGGGCGATTGCGGCGTTCCTGCGGTTCATGCCGACCTGCACGTTATGGAATATTCGCCCCACGATGGCCGACTTTATACTGGCAACGATGGCGGCATTTACTGGACTGATAACGGTGGCACCAACTGGAACCTGATAAGCGATGGTCTGGCCATTGGGCAGGTTTACAAAATTGGCCAGAGTGCCACCTCCAAAGATAAAGTGATAAACGGCTACCAGGATAACGGCACTTCCACTTACATGGGCACCGAATTCTGGTACAGCAACCTGGGTGGCGATGGCATGGAATGCGCCGTTGACCACGAAATATCTACTTACAGCTATGGCTCCCTTTACTATGGCGATATTTATAGAATTATAAATAACAACCAAAGCAACAGGATTGCCGGCGATACTGCATTCGGTATCAACGAATCCGGTGCCTGGGTTACGCCCTTTCTGCTTCACAAAGAAGAAGCTACAACCATGTTTGCGGGTTTCAAAAACATTTGGAGAGGCATAGATGTGCGTTCGGGCAATCCTTCGTGGACTAAAATATCGGACAACCTGAGTGGTAACAACAGCACCAATATGCGCGTGTTGGAGCAGTCGCCGGCCGATGTGGATATTCTTTACGCAGCCCGTGACAACCAGACGCTTTTCCGCTGCGATAATGTGAATAATCAAAATCCGCAATGGACGACTCTTACCTCCACCTTACCGTCCAACGCTTCTATCAACGATTTGGAAGCCCATCCCACAAACCCCGACATTGTGTTTATGTGCCAGGGAAGCCAGGTGTTTAAATCCACCAATCGGGGACTTAGCTGGGAAGATATTACCGGCTCCTTGCCTGGCGTTTCGGTTAACGATATTGCTTATTACAAAAATAGCCAGGAAGGCCTTTACGTGGGTACCGATGTGGGTGTTTTTTATAAGGATATGTTTTTGGATGACTGGCTGCTATTTGCCGATGGTTTTCCGGCCAGTGCGCGTGTTACCGAAGTCGAAATTTATTATGAGCCTAACGATCCTGCCGGTGATGTGATTCGCGCCGCCACTTATGGTCGCGGACTGTGGAGTTCGGATATGTATCATGCCGAGCCTGTGGCCGACTTTAGCGCCGATATGGAAATGGTTCCGCCGGCCTGCCCCTTAAGTTTCACTGACCTATCGGCGGGAGTGCCCACTGCCTGGGAGTGGACTTTTGAAGGCGCCAATCCTTCCAGCTCCAACCTGGCCAATCCCACCGACATCGTTTACGGAAATCCGGGAAGTTTTGATGTTTCGCTCACTGTTACTAACGAAATGGGAACGCACACTTTGCTTATGGAAGATTATATTGTGGTGGATGAAACGCTGCTCCCGCTGGTTGAATTTTCGGCAAGCAACACCGCGATTTGCAGTGGCGAGGTGGTTTACTTTACCGACCTTAGTCAATATTGTCCCAATGAATGGCAATGGAGTTTTGTGCCCGATGATGTGCAGTTTGTGAATAACACCAACGCCCAAAGTCAGAATCCTGCGGTACTCTTTCTGTCGAATGCAAGCTATAGCGTAAGCCTGACAGCAAGTTCGTCGAATGGCTCGTCCATGCTCGAAAAAGAAAACTGGATTTTGTCGGGTGGTTTTGCCCTGCCTTTTGCAGCAGATTTTAACAATGGTTTTGCCGCCCAAAATTGGGAAGTGGAAAACGAAGACAGCAAAACTACCTGGGAAGTGATTCAGCCCGAATGGTCGCCCAACAGCAACAAGGCCGCCTATATGAATTTCTTTGCCTACACCTCGATGAATCAGCGTGATAATCTAATATCGCCCGCCATCAACCTGAGTGGCATCGAAAATCCACATCTGATATTCAACTATGCCTACACCAACCGCTTTGCGTTTAAAGATTCCTTGATTATAAAAATATCGCAGGACTGCGGTCAGACCTGGCAACGCATTTATGCCAATGGCCCCGATAATAACGGTTCGTTTATTACCACCCCGCAAATGACTACCTCTTTTAATCCAACGGAAGCAGAACAATGGTGTGGCGAAGGATTTGGCGCGGATTGCATCTCGATAAGCCTGGCTGATTTTGTTGGGGCGCAAAATGTGAAACTCATGTTTCAGTCGTATAATAAATATGGCAACAACCTTTACATCACCGATGTGGAGATAAACACGCCAACGGCCATCCCCGATGCTATCCAAAGCACCGGCGTATTTGCCATCCATCCCAATCCCAGCACCGGACGGTTTACCATCCGTACTTCAAGCCAGGGGGATTTTGATATAGAAATTTACAACACGCAGGGGCAAGTGATTAAAACCGGAATGATAAACGGGAATAGCGAGGTGGACATGAGCAACCAGCCCAGGGGGATGTATCTGATCAAAATTTCAAATCCGGAAAATCATTGGCTGCAAAAGGTTTTGATCAGATAATTCAAGCTAATTTTGATAATAAATATCATTCTAAAATTTAATAATTAACAATCAAACCGGCATCATACAAAACGCAAGCGATGATGCCGGTTTTAATTTTACCAGATTATGTTTAAAACACAAACTTACATTGAACGCCGCAAGAAACTAAAAAACGATATCGGCAGCGGGTTACTTTTGTTTTTGGGAAATAACGAAAGCCCGATGAACTATGCTGACAACACTTTTCATTTTAGGCAGGATAGCACCTTCCTTTATTTTTTTGGAGTGAGTCATCCCGGCTTGGCGGCTATCATCGATTGCGAAAGCGGTGAGGAAACCGTGTATGGCGACAATTACACCATCGATGATGTGGTGTGGATGGGCAAGCAGCCCACCATCGCCGATCGCTTTGTGGCAGCAGGTATTCAAAAAACAAAACCGGCAAAACAACTGACCGATGATTTGCAGACTGCACAAAAGCAGGGCAGAGCTATCCACTTCCTTCCACCCTACCGCCCCGAAAATAAAATACGGATTTTTGAAATGCTGGGCATCGAACTATCCCGGCAAAAAGCGGCATCATCGCTGGCCTTTATTCAAGATGTAATTGCCCAGCGCAATTACAAAAGTGCTGAAGAGCTTGTCGAAATCGAGAAAGCTGTGAATATTACCGCCGACATGCACGTGGCCGCAATGAAGATGCTAAGACCAGGCATGAAGGAATCGGAGGTGGCTGCCGAAGTGCAACGCATCGCTCAGGCAGCGGGCGGGCAAATTTCCTTTCCGGTAATTGCCACCATCAATGGGCAAACCCTGCACAATCATTATCATGGAAATACTGCACAATCAGGGCAAATGTTTCTGCTCGACTGCGGTGCCGAAACCGAAATGGGCTATGCCGGCGACATGTCGAGCACCTTCCCGGTGGATCCGAAGTTTACCACCCGCCAGAAGGAAATTTATCAGGTGGCTCTAAATGCACACGAAGCCTCCATCGCCATGCTAAAACCTGGCGTGCCTTTCAAAGACGTTTATTATGAAAGTGCCCGCACGATTTTAAAAGGATTGGGGCAACTGGGATTTTTTATGGGTGATGTGGAAGAAGCACTTGCCGCAGGCGTACACGCCATGTTTTTCCCCTGCGGCCTGGGCCACATGATGGGTTTGGATGTGCATGATATGGAAGACCTCGGCGAGCAATATGTGGGCTACCACAACGAGGCCAAAAGCACACAGTTTGGCGCAAAATCGCTAAGGTTGGGACGAAAGCTGGAACCGGGCTTTGTGCTTACCATCGAGCCGGGCATTTATTTTATCCCCGATCTGATTGATAAATGGCGGGCTGAGAAAAAGTTTATGAATTTTCTGAACTATGAAAAGCTGGAGGCCTACCAAGATTTTAGCGGCTGCCGCAACGAGGAGGACTTTGTGATTACCGAAACCGGCTACCGGCTTTTAGGTAAGCCCATTCCCAAAACAATCAGTGAGGTTGAGGCTACAAGAGGATAGTGTTTTTTGTATGAATGTGAAATTTTGACCATCGGCCGGGCTTAACAATTTTTAATAGCCCAGCCCAAATACAGCACTGGGTAAAGTGTACTTTTGCAATTCAAATTTGTTCTAAATTAAAATTGCTATGCCACACTATCATTCGCTTGGTAAAATTCCACACAAACGTCATACACAATTTCGCAAACCCGATGGCGGGCTTTACAGCGAGCAACTGGTTTCTACCGAAGGCTTCTCCGATATTTATTCGTTGGTGTATCATACCTGGGAACCTACCAGGGTGCTGAAGATTGAAGAACCCTACAGCGTGGCTCCCAAAATTGCTATGGCGAAAAATATGCAACACCGTAGTTTTTCCGGTTTTGATGTTAAGCCTCAGGACGATTATCTGGAAAGTCGCAAATACGTTTTGGTCAACAGCGATGTGTATATCAGCCTGGCCGCGCCCAAAAAGTCGATGACTAATTATTTTTATAAAAACTCCGGTGCCGATGAAATGGTTTTTGTACACAAGGGCGAAGGAACCCTAAACACCATGTACGGCTCCATTCGTTTTGGCTATGGCGACCACCTCATCATTCCCAAGGGCATTGTCCATCAGTTTGAATTTGATACCTGGGACAACCGGCTTTTTATTGTCGAATCCTTTACATCGCTGCGTTTTCCCAAAAGATATATTAACCGTGCTGGCCAGTTGGGCGAACATGCTCCCTTTTGCGAGCGCGACATCCGCAAGCCCGAAAACCTGGTTACCCACAACGAAAAGGGCGATTTTTTGATTAAGATAAAACGCGGGGATATGATTTGGAATTACCATTACCAAACCCATCCCTTCGACCTCATTGGCTGGGATGGCTTCCTTTATCCTTACGCTTTTTCAATTCACGATTTCGAGCCTATCACCGGGCGTGTGCATCAGCCGCCCCCTGTGCATCAAACCTTCGAAACCCCCACCTTTGTGGTTTGCGCCTTCGTGCCCCGCCTCTACGATTACCATCCCGATTCCATTCCTGCGCCTTACAATCACAGCAATGTAGATTCGGACGAGGTGCTATACTATGTGGATGGCGAGTTTATGAGCCGCAAGCATGTCGAAAAGGGAATGATTACGCTGCATCCTACCGGCATTGTTCATGGCCCGCATCCCGGAGCGGTCGAAAAAAGTATTGGCAAAAAAGAAACCCCCGAGCTGGCCGTGATGGTGGATACCTTTAAGCCCCTGAGCCTGACCGAAGATGCCTTGAAAATCGAAGACCCGGATTATTACAAAAGTTGGATAGAGTAAAATTTGAATTTATAAATTACAAGATATTAGTAGCTTAGTTTTTAATACATTAATAAAATAACAATATGAAAATGCAAAATGCACCCGATGACTTTCTTCCTATCAATGGAACCGACTACGTTGAGTTTTATGTAGGCAATGCCAAGCAGGCCGCGCATTATTATCAAACGGCCTTTGGCTTTCAGCCATTGGCTTATGCCGGGCTTGAAACGGGTCTTAAAGATCGCAGCTCCTACGTGCTGAAGCAGGATAAGATTCGATTGATTTTTACCACCGCTCTGTATCCCGAGAGCGAAATTGCTGCCCATCAAATCAAGCATGGCGATGGGGTAAAAGTAGTTGCGCTTTGGGTTGACGATGCGCGGAAATCGTACGAAGAAACTATAAAACGTGGTGCCCGCTCATACATGGAACCCAGGGTAGAAAAGGATGAAGATGGCGAAGTGGTTTTTTCGGGTATTCACACTTATGGCGAAACGGTGCATATTTTTGTAGAACGCAAAAACTACAAGGGCATCTTTTTACCAGGATACGAAAAATGGGAGCCGTTGTACCGTCCCGAGCCGACAGGCCTGAAATATGTTGACCACATGGTGGGCAATGTGGATTGGGGGCAGATGAATACCTGGGTGGATTTTTATGCCGATGTGATGGGCTTTAAGCAAATTATTTCGTTTGACGATAATGATATTTCTACCGAATACACTGCCTTGATGAGCAAGGTGATGTCCAACGGTAATGAGCGGATCAAGTTCCCGATAAACGAACCCGCCAAGGGAAAAAAGAAATCGCAGATAGAAGAGTACATCGATTTTTACCAGGGCGGGGGTGTGCAGCACCTGGCCATGGCCACCGATAATATTATGGAAACAGTGAGCCAACTGCGCGACCGTGGTGTGGAATTTCTGCGCGTGCCCGATACTTATTACGAAACCCTGCTTAGCCGTGTTGGTGAAATTGATGAGCAGGTTAAGCAACTTCACGAACTGGGTGTGTTGGTCGATCGCGATGATGAAGGCTATCTGCTACAAATTTTTACCAAGCCGGTGCAGGATCGTCCCACGGTATTTTACGAGATTATCCAGCGCAAGGGTGCTCGCTCCTTTGGCAAGGGCAATTTTAAGGCACTCTTCGAATCCATCGAAATTGAACAAGGACGCAGGGGGACGTTGTAGGTACTGTTTTTATTTTGAGTGCTTAAAAGATAATTTGAAAATGATAAAAAAGATTTCTCCTGGCAACACTTCGCTTCGCTGTGTGTTTTGGTCGAAATGACAGCGTTCACTGGTTGATTGGGGTGTGTGAATCGGGCGCGAAGCGCCCGATTCACACACCCCCACTGCTCGCGCTGGTTGTGTCATTCCGAACGAAGTGAGGAATCTCATATCCAGACGCTTGCAAAAAGATATCATTTCGACTGTAAGGAGAAATCTCCTAAAATATAGACTTTTACAAAAACATGTCATTGGTAATTTGACTTGAATCTCGGAATTACAAAAACTTAACTAAATATCAATATTTTTTTATTATGATTAAAGCGAACAATCCAAATATTAAAAGCTGGCTTCGGATAGATAAAGACAGTGAGTTTCCGATGCAGAATATTCCTTTTGGGATTTTCAAACCCAAAAACCGCACCGAGCCACGAGCAGGTACACGCATCGGTAGCCACATCATCGATCTTTCGGCCATCGCACGAAAAGGATATTTTGAAGAAGAAGGCATTGTGGGTAAGGATGTTTTCAGCCAGGCCACGCTCAACGATTTCATTGCACTGGGTCGTCCGGTGTGGCAGGCCGTACGCGATAAAATATCGGATATCTTCAACAGCAACAACGAGGAAATATGGAATACCGAAGATTTTCGCGAAGGCGTTTTCTACACACTCGACCAGGTGGAGATGCTGATGCCCGTTAAGGTGGGCGATTACACCGATTTTTATTCCAGCATCGAACATGCCACCAATGTGGGTAAAATGTTTCGCGATCCCACCAAAGCCCTCTTGCCCAACTGGAAGCACATCCCCGTGGGCTATCATGGTCGGGCATCGTCTATCGTGCTTTCGGGAGCAGAGATACATCGCCCACTGGGGCAAACCAAAGCCGACGACAAAGAAACGCCCGATTTTGGGCCTTCACGGCTGGTGGATTTTGAACTCGAAATGGCTTTTATCACCGGCAAGGCTACGCAGCTTGGCCAGCGTATTTTGACCGCACAGGCGCGCGAACATATTTTTGGCATGGTGCTTTTCAACGACCTCTCCGCACGCGATATCCAACGCTGGGAATATGTGCCCCTGGGGCCTTTTCTCTCTAAAAACTTTGGCTCGGTGATTTCGCCCTGGATTGTTACCCTCGATGCACTGGAGCCTTTTGTCGTGCAAGGCCCCAAACAAGAACCCGAAGTTTTGCCTTATCTCCGCTATAACGAGCCTGCCAATTACGACATCAAACTGGATGTGTTGCTCGAAAGCGAAAACTTTGATGCTCACCGGATTTGTCGCTCCAATTTTAAATACATGTACTGGAATATGTTTCAGCAACTGGCGCATCACAGCGTGAATGGTTGCAATATCAATGTTGGCGACATGTATGGTTCGGGAACCATTAGCGGCCCCACCCCCGATGCTTACGGCTCGATGCTCGAGCTGAGCTGGCGCGGAACCAAACCGCTGGAAATGCCCGATGGGACACAACGCAAGTTTATCAAGGACAACGATACGATTATTATGCGTGGCTTTGCCGAAAAAGATGGCGTTAAGGTTGGCTTTGGCGAATGCAGAACCAAGATACTGCCAGCCGTGGAGTTTTAAGCTGCATCAAGAAAATTCATTAAAAACATCACAAACCATTTTTTACGATGATAAAAAAGATGAACCCCCGGGAGATGGAAATTCCTCGTCTGCATAAATTTTTGCTCGGAACCATCGCCCCGCGACCCATTGCCTTTGCCTCCACTATCGACAAGGACGGAAACCCGAATCTGGCTCCCTTTAGCTTTTTCAATGCCTTTGGGGTAAATCCTACAACCCTCATTTTTTCGCCTTCACGGCGCGGGCGCGACAATACCACCAAGCATACCTACCAAAACATAAAGGAAGTGCCTGAGGTGGTTATCAATGTGGTGAATTATGATATTGTCCAGCAAGCCAGCCTGGCCAGCACAGAGTATCCCCGGGGCATCAACGAGTTTATTAAGGCCGGTTTTACGCCCCTGCCCTCCGAAACCATTCGCCCTTTTCGCGTTAAAGAATCGCCCGTGCAATACGAGTGCGTGGTGAGAGAAGTAATAGAAACCGGCGACCAGGGCGGTGCAGCCAACCTCGTGGTTTGCGAAATTCAAATGATTCATTATCACGAAAACATCCTGGATGATGCTGGTTTGCCTGACCCCAACAAAATTCGCCTGGTGGGTCGGCATGGTGGCGATTATTATGTGAAAGCCTTTGGCGATAGTCTTTTTGAAGTGGAGAAACCGCTATCAAAAATGGGGATGGGCATCGATAAATTGCCCGACCGGATTAAATATAGCAAAATACTCACCGGCAATCACCTGGGGCAATTGGGTAATATCGAACACCTGCCCGATTCAGCCCTTATCGAAAAAATTAAAAAAGATAAGGAAGTTGTGGCAATCAGGCAGGTTTTGGAAAATGATGTCATGCGCCTTGAACAAGAAATGCAGGAGCTGGCCAGAAGCTGGATAGAAAAGGGCAGAACCCGCGATGCCCTGGCTTTGTTGACGATGGGTAATTTTTAAAAAATGAAACAATACGATTTTATCATATCGGGCGGTGGTGCTGCCGGGCTTAGTCTGGCTTATTATCTGAGTTGCTCATCCTTGAAAGCAAAAAAGATATTGATAATTGATAAAGACCGTAAAAATAAAAACGATCGCACCTGGGGCTTTTGGTCAAAGCAAAAAACCGCCTTCGATCATCTGGCCACCCTTCGCTTTGAGGAACTTGATTTTGAAAGTAGCTATTATCACAAGCGCATCTCCATGGGCGCATATTCTTATAAGCTGATTCGGGGTATCGATTTTTATAATTTTATCAAAGACCATCTTAGCCACTTTCCGAATATCGAATTTCTCAACACTCCGATAAAATATCTTTCTAATACCCAGAACGAGGGTCGGGTAGAAACCGAACAGGGATCTTTTTCGGCTCCCTGGGTTTTCAACAGTATTTTTAACGAAGATGAAATACGCCAGGCGGCTGCCTCAAAACTATATTTGCGACAGCATTTTAAAGGCTGGCTTATCGAAACTCCGGAAGCGCGTTTTGATCCGTCTTCTTTTTCGATGTTCGATTTTCGTACCCCGCAGCAGGGGCTGATGCGATTTTTTTACCTTATCCCTTTTAGTCAAAACCGGGCACTGGTCGAATACACCCTTTTCTCGGAAGACCTGCTCGAAGATTCGCAATATGATAATGCGATTAAAAACTACATCCGGGAAGTTTTGAAAATCGATAAGTACAAAATTGTGGAAGAAGAAAAGGGCGTTATCCCAATGACGGATTATACTTTTCCGGCCAGCCAGGGCAAGCACATTATCAATATTGGCTCTGTGGGTGGAAGTTCAAAACCCTCTTCGGGCTATACTTTTATGCGCATCCAGAAGCATGTGCAAAAAATTGTAGCCGCACTCGAAGCGGGGCAAAGTCCCCATATTTCAGGGCAGTCCAAAGCCCGCTACCGTTTTTACGATTCCATACTGCTCAACATTTTAAAAACCCGGGGCGATCAGGCCGAACGCCTTTTTTCGCTGATGTTTAAAAACAATTCTATCCGTCAGCTCTTTCAATTTTTGGATGAGCAGGGCGGCATCATCAACGATTTGAAAATAATCAGCTCACTTCCCCCAATGCCATTCTTGCGCTCCGCAGTAAATTTGATCTTTAAAAAATAATTTGTCATTCTGCAAAGGCTATTATATTTGCCTCGTGTATTAATATTAGCAATGCGAAACTAAACATTAAGAAAGAAAATTCATCGATGACAAAAAAGAATACTCGTAAAGTAAATCGGAATAAAAAGCCTAAACAGCGCGATAAAAACCGGTGGGGATTTATTGCTTTCTTTGGGATTTTGCTTACACTTTTACCCCTGGTCTATTACCGCTCGGGGCTTGATCCGGCTGTTAATCCCCGTTTGTTGTTCCTCGTGGTTTTTTTAATGCTGAGTAGTGTTTTTTTTCTTTTTAATAAAAAATCTTATGATACTTCCGTGCTGCGCGAAAAGCTCTTTTATTTTCCTGTGGCTTACTTTATCATAACTGTGTTGTCGGCACTTTTTGCCCTTAACCCTTTGGAGGTGAATTTTGATGCGGGCAAGACTTTTACTTTCGTGATAATGACTGCAATGAGCGCGGTTATTTTATCAAATACTAAAAACTGGCACGAAAAAATACCCCTGTTTTTCATTGTTCCAGCCATCATCTTTATCGCCGTTGGACTTAGCGAATATTATGAATTTGTACTTTTTGCCAAAACCAAAGTCAGCGCGCAGTTAATGCCTTTGGTTTACGAAGTAAAGGGCAATATGTCGCACAAAAATCAATACAGCATTGCGCTAATGATGCTCCTGCCTTTTTTAGGCTTTGGTATATACAAGTTCCATGGCTGGCTTCGTTTACTCAACATTGTATTGGTGGCATTGTTGATGCTGCTCATCCTAATTTTGAAAACCCGCTCGGTATGGCTGGGCTTGGGGTTGGCCTCGTTGGTATCTATTGTTATTTTGGTTTTTTATGGGGCAAAATTGGGTTTGGATGTCAAGCTCAGACGAATTATTGGGATCGCATTCTTTGGTTTGGTGGCCGCCTTTTTTATCACCATTTATTCGATAGAGATTAAAGATAAGGAGTCGATCGTTTATAAGATAAAAAATATCAGCCGC
>CAZGAO010000066.1:0-29803 GCA_964523795.1 uncultured Lentimicrobiaceae bacterium | reverse complement strand
CAAACAGCGAAACCGATTTAGGAGGAACCGGATGCGGGAAAACCGCTCGTCCGGGGTCTGTGGGGGAGCGGCAAGGTAACGAGCCGCTCTACCCGGAAAATACCGAATAAAAAAACTGTAACAACACCCGCCTCACTTAGCACTCAATCCTCTCAGCCTTTAAATTCCCTTAACTTTCTCAACACTCTCAACCTAACCCTTCATTATTAAATTGCTTACTTTTGCAGTAAAACTAATCGCACATGAAATACCTCGATCCAAAAAACGATCTGACCTTCAAGAAGATTTTCGGGCAGCATCCGCACCTGCTCAAAAGTTTCCTCAATGCCATGCTGCCACTGCTGCAGGGTTCGTACATCGAAAGCCTCGAATACCTCCCCGCCGACATGGTTCCCGAAACCCCGCTGATGAAATATTCGATTGTGGATGTACGCTGCCGCGACAACACCGGGAGACAATTTATTGTTGAAATGCAAATGTACTGGACAACCGGCTTTATGCAGCGCGTGCTGTTCAACGCTTCCAAAGCTTATGTAAAACAACTCGACAGAGCATACACCTACAACACGCTGCAACCCGTGTATGCCCTCAACCTTGTAAATGAGATTTTCGAGACCGAAAAACCAGAGTTTTACCACCATTACCAGATCGTTAACATTGCCGATACCGAAAAGCAACTCGAAGGGCTGGAATTTGTATTTGTTGAACTCCCAAAGTTTAAGCCCGAAATATTCAGCGAGAAAAAACTCCAGGTACTGTGGTTGCGCTTCCTCACCGAAATTGATGAGAAGAGTACAGATATTCCGGAAGATTTGCTGGCCAGCAGCGAAATAAAAGAAGCGCTGGAAAACCTTCGTTCATCTGCTTTTAGCAAGGCCGAAATGGAGAGTTACGATAAATACTGGGACAGCGTGCGAGCGGAAAGAACCTTGCAAACGGGCTATTTTAATAAAGGAAGAACTGAAGGAAAAGCCGAAGGAAAAGCTGAAGAAAAGATTGCCAACGCGATAAACGGAATCAAGGCAGGGCTTTCCAAGTAAATAATTAAAACAATGACACAACTCTCCGATGAAAAGATCGATGCCCTCCGCCAGGAATTGAAAAAACAATAAGCTCCATCACACTATTTCAAAACAATTTCAAAAATTTCTAATTTTCAAGTAAGAATTGCGATAGAACAAATAAGATTATTAATTTTGACGCACGCTTTTTTAAAACCCAATTCGCATTTATCATGGAAAGACTTATCAAAACATTAAAAAACCGTTACGTGCTGATCATCGCACTTTTCCTGGTGTGGATTGCCTTTTTCGATCAGGACAGTTTGCTCAGGCAGATCGGGTTTAGCCGCGACCTGAACGAAGCCCGCCAGCTCGAAGAATATTACCTGACGGAATACAAAAACGACAGCACACTCTTGCATCAGCTCGAAAACGATCCGGCGGTGATGGAAAAACTGGCCCGCGAAAAGTACCTGATGAAAAAGCCCGATGAAAAAATATTTGTCGTGGTGGAGAAGGAGTAGAAGACTGGATGAGGAGGGGTACAGACGCGCAATTTGCGCGTCTGTACAAATTCGTTAATCGGTATCCGTTATTTGTAAATTGTCCCGGAGCGAAGTTTTTAAAAACGCGCAATCCATAGCCCGGTCATTTATGGCAGAGAAAGCGTTTGATGTCCGATGTATGATATCAGATTTTAGATGTGTGCCGATATCATAGAATAAACATCCTGCATCTTAAAAATGCTGTATCTAAAATCATCCATTGAATAAACCGTAAATTTTGGCTTGAGATTAGATTCAATAAAGAAACATTCTAAAAAAGCACTAATTTTTCCTGCCCAAAATACCGCCCGTCTTTATCACTTAACGACAAAAAGTAAATCCCTTTTTTCAAATCCATCAGATTTATACTTTTCACATTGTTTCCGTTTTCAACTGGCCAGAGCTCCTCTTTGATTATTCTGCCGCTGATGTCGTGAATGATAAGCCGGATATCTTGGTTTTCGTGTGTAGTCAGACTAACCGTAAATAATCCGTGGGATGGATTGGGAGAAATTTCTAATCCGGGGCTTTTTGTATTTGCTTGCTCAATACCTACAAACATATCACAGTCGGCAGTTGGGCTGGGGTTTTCATAATAGATTGCTCCGTCAAGCGAAAAACAAACCAGCTCTTCCGGGTAAAACCAATCAGGAAAGCCTGATAAAAATCCATAAATAAAACCGATACCTTCAATTATTTGACCCGGAATTCCCCCAGTACTAAGAGATAGTGAAAAAACTTTTCGATAGGTTTCTCCAACCAGGATGCTATCGATGGCAGTTACATAAATATTATCTTCATAAAGAAGGGGTGAGGCAGGTAAGGTATCGCCAACCGCCAGATCGAAATCGTAGATCATAATATCGGAATCATCCTCTCGCATAATGATTTTTTTATCTTCCTGCCTAAACAGACCACGCAAGCTATTATAATTATAAGTGCCCGAACAACCCACCGGTGGAGGCCCCATCCATTCGTACTCGATCGTACGATTTTCAAATAGCTTGATGTAGTCATGGCCATTCACAGTATCATGGCCATTCACATAAATTACATAATCCCAAAATTGGAGGCAAGGCAATGCACCGCCAAAGGTAACATGCAACCTCCACTGGGGGTCGTTGGCAAAATAGTCGTCAACTTGCGCCATAGCACTCATGGTAAAAATGAGTAGTGAAATTGTAATGAGTTTTTTCATGTTTTTGAGTTTTAAATGTTTGTAAAAAAAATACCTTGCTCAAAAGAACGAAAATGAAACGAAAAAGCCAAATTTTTTTCTGCAAATTTGTAAAAGATAAAAACCTCATTATCAGAGAAAACGCCTCATTATTAAATTTGACCACTTTTGCCAATTACCTTATTTAAACCAAAACGGGAATTAGTCACCCCGTGAATCCTGCTTAAGCAGTTGTGGTGCTTACGTGGAAGTAGAATAACTGCCGAAAGTAATTCACGGGGTGACTTTGATGGGGTGTGGCGTTTTCATCTGCAATCTCGGGGAGCTTTCAGCGTAAGGGCATTAAAGTCCTTAACGACTTTAATGCCTTCACACTGAAAAATACCCGGGCGTGCTGACCCTCCAAAAAAATAATTCTATCTTCGGGCAACTATTCTCATCTTTGAAGCCTCTAACCATCAGTGAGCAAATCAAACATGACATATCATTCCGAAACGGACATTATCGAAGGCTGCCTCAAGAGCGACCGAGTTGCACAAAAGGCACTTTACGATCGGTTCAAAACCCGGATGTTTACCCTCGCTTACCGCATTACCGGAAACTTCGATGATGCCAACGATGTGCTCCAGGAAGGGTTTTTACTCATTTTCGGGAAGCTGCACACTTTTAAAAGGGAAGCAAAGCTTAGCTCCTGGATTCATACCATCATTGCCCGCACCGCCATCCGCAAAATTAAAGACCGGATTTATTTTGAAGACCTCGAAAACACCGACACCTCCACCATCATCGACTGGGGCACTGCCATCGACATCGACTATCTGGAAAAAGCTATCGCGAATTTGCCGGAAGGCTATCGCACCATTTTTACGCTTTACGAAATCGAAGGTTTCAAGCATCGCGAAATTGCCGAACTGATCGAAATTTCGGAAGGTACCTCCAAGTCGCAGCTTTTTAAAGCTAAAAAAATGCTGCGCGAAACCCTTAACAAAATGGCCAACTGATGGAAAAGAACCGCAAAATACTGGATGAGGCCTTGCAGCAATTGCGCACTTATGCGCCGGATGAACAAGTTTGGGATATGGTTCAATCGCGCTTGCCCGAAGTAAGCCTGGCTACGGGCTTATCGGAATTAAAATCCATCGACCCGCCCGAAATAGTTTGGGATGCCATTGCGAATGATTTGGATAAACAGGGAAAAATTAATCAGCTAAAACAGTTTACACCCGAAGATGAAGTTTGGAAAAACATCGATGAGGCTCTCAGTGCCGAGGAGGCAAAAGCCCGCAGGTTAATTATTTTTAGATGGTCTTCGTGGGTAGCAGCGGCCGGTCTTGCCATCCTTATGACCTATTTTCTATTATTTCCAAATCAACAAAAATCAACGATTAGCTACTCCCAGGAAATTATCGAAACAGAAAGGCCGGGACTTTGGCAGAATGAGGATACAGCAATTTTTGACCTTTTGAATACACTCTGCGCTGCTAACCCGATAGCCTGCAAGCAGCCCGAATTCATAGCTAAAAAAGAGGAACTGGATTATTTGAACGAAAAAACATCGGAGATTCTCGGTCGCATGAATGCCTACGATCACAATAAGGATTTGCAAATATTGCTCACTAAAATTGAATTGGAGAAAAATGAAATCGTAAAACAAATGCTCTCAAAAGTAATGTAAGGAGATGAAGAAAATAATCAATATCATATTGCTAATTTTTGTTTTGATAACAGCGGTTTTTGTGAGTGCTGCCATGGGACAAACCAAAGTGCAGGTGCTGACAAAAACACTGGATGGCCACGAAAAATGGACTAAAGGGATGAAGCTGGAGATCAATGGCGAAAATGCGGTGATCCATTGCGAAGCGCATCCGGGAAATTCCATCACCTACGAAATTGAAATTATAGCAAAACATGCAGATAAAGAAAGGGCCGAAAATGATTTGAAAAAAATGAAATGGATAAGCGGCAGGCAGGGCAAGACTTTGTTTATGAGGAATTACATCGAGCTGGCCGCCGGAGATGCTCGACCTGAATCGAGCCTTAAAGTGATTTGGCACATCAAAATACCCGAAAGCTGCCCGCTGACTATCAATAATTATTTTGGGGAAATTACGATCGAAAATACGAACAGCACCATCAACATCATCAGCGAGTTTGCAAGTATTGAATTAATAAATACTAAAGGCGAAATTATGGTAGAATCAAAATTCGGGGATATTTCAGGTAAGCTGATGGATGGCCGGATTGAAATAAAATCTACGCGGTCAAACATTCATCTCGAAAAGGCAGCCGGAATAATCATCATCGATGCAATGCTTGCGCAGATAAATCTTGAAGATTTCACTCGTCTTGAAGTGCTAAATCTTGAAGCCGAAAAATCGGAGATTAGCATCAATACAGGAAATAAATTCAGATACTTGCTCGATCTCGAAAATACCGATTTTGAAAAACCGGCCTGGATGATCTATGATCCTCCTGACAAAAATGAAAGTATCCGTAAAGTTAACTTTATCGAACTACCCGATCGCCCGATTATCCAAATAAAACAAAGTATTGGCACACTCGAAATAAACTAAGCTGAGATGAAAAAAAATAAACAACATACAATGAATTTGAGCACTCCCATAGTTTTGCTCACCGTGGCAGCATTCTTTATTTCGATGGCAGGGAAGGCACAAACCGATAGTCTGGGTTATGCTGCCGAATACCACCACGACAGCCTTGTTGAATACCTCACGCCGATAGAATATGCTTTTATGTTTCACGAAGAAACCAAGTGGCTGCTCAAAAGTAACTTGCTTATCAACTCTGATTATGGCTCAGTTTCTAACTTAAAGCTAAGCCTTGAAAAGAAAATTGTAAAAGGGTTTTCGTTGAATGCAGTGTTGTTTAACTATACAGGCTTTAACCTGGGTATTAACCCCTTTGGAACGGACGATTATGGGATTGAACTTTCGTTGGAATCAAGATGGTATTATAAACATCAAAAATATATTCGTAAAAACAAACCCACGGCCAACTTATCCGGCTCATACCTTGCTTTGGGAGCCGGTTATCGCAAGGCTTTTACATCCTGGACTTCCGCTACCGAGCATACCAATCTGGAGTTTATACCGCTATTTGCAAAGTGGGGTATTCAGCGCAGATTCCTTAAACGAGGCTTTGTGGACGTGGGCTTAATGGCAGGATGGAATAAGTCGTTGAGTGGCGACTCGTGGTCAACCCTGTTTTTTAATACTTACGTGGATGCCGGGCTGGCTTTTACCCGTGACAGGCAAAAGCTCGATTTTGATAAACTTTGCCCTGTTTTGAGGTGTCATGCTGCGGATCGTTTTCTTCTGAAAACAAACCTTGTTAATATAATCAACCTGGCTTATGTCAGGGAATCAATGATTGGATCGATTGCCCCAAACATTTCCGCCGAGTTCAAAATTGGAACATCTCCGTTTTCGATCAACACAAAACTGGGCAGTAAATTCCAATATTCCAGGATGCTGAACCATGACTTTAATACTTATGCTATGTCGCCGCAGCTAACAATAGAAGGCCGTTATTATTATAGTCTGCATCGCAGGATGCTTATGGGGAAATCTGGTAATGGCCTTTCGGCAAATTACATCTCGCTGGGGGCAACGTATCGTGGGCAATATTACACGCATAATTCGGACGGCAACAATTACAGGGAGGGGAGTTCCTTTGTTGGCCTAAAGGTGGGAACAGGCATTCAACGATTAATTTCCGAACATCTTTACCTAGATTTAAATATCGGATTCGGTTATGGTATTGCGTACAATTATACTGGAAACCCAAGAATTTATAGCAATAAAGGCAAGGCAATTTTTGATTTGGGATTTGGGATAGGATATCGGTTTTAAAAATAGAAATCTTATTATTTTTTCAATTCCTGGCGTAGCGCATCTATTTCTTCATCGGAAAGCTGCGTCATTATTTTAATAATTTCGTTGGACAGCCCAGCCCTAATCCCATTTTCTGCGCTGACAACCCTTCCTTCTGTTATTCCCTCAATTCTTCCCTCAATTCTTCCTTCAGTTATTCCCTCAGTTCTTCCTTCGGCCTTTCCTTTAGTTCTTCCTTTGTTAAAATAGCCCGATTGCAAAGTTTTTTCCGTCCTCACGCTGTCCCAGTATTTGTCGTAACTCTCCATTTCGGCCTTGCTAAAAGCTGATGATCGAAGGTTTTCGAGTGCTTCTTTTATTTCGCTGCTGGCCAACAAATCTTCAGAAATATCTGTGCTTTTTTCATCAATTTCGGTGAGGAAGCGCAGCCATAGCACCTGGAGCTTTTTCTCGCTGAATATTTCGGGCTTAAACTTGGGGAGTTCAACAAATACAAATTCCAGCCCTTCGAGTTGCTTTTCGGTATCGGCAATGTTAACGATTTGGTAGTGGTGATAAAATTCGGTTTTTTCGGTTTCGAATACCTCGTTCACAAGGTTGAGGGCATACACGGGTTGCAGGCTATCATAGGCATAGGCTTTATCAAGCTGTTTTACATAAGCCTTGGAAGCGTTGAACAGAACACGCTGCATGAAGCCGGTGGTCCAGTACATTTGCATTTCAACAATAAACTGCCTCCCGGTGTTGTCGCGGCAGCGCACATCCACGATCGAATATTTCATCAGCGGGGTTTCGGGAACCATATCGGCGGGGAGGTACTCAAGGCTTTCGATGTACGAACCCTCGGGCAGTGGCAGCATTGCGTTGAGGAAGCTTTTGAGCAGGTGGGGGTGCTGCCCGAAAATTTTCCTGAAGGTCAGATCGTTTTTTGGATCAAGATATTTCATAAGCAAATTGTTTTACTGCAAAAGTAATTATTTTTCAGGATCTACTTCCTTAAACAAATCCCTGATATTTTGAAGTTTATCCTTAGCGATAAAGAGGCTGTATTTTGTATGCTTTTTCATGGCTGTATTTTAATATCTTTGCCGAAATTGGGCTTACAATATGAATCGTCAGGAAATTGTATTGTTTATTTTTCTTTGTATTTTTTCCGCTACTGTTTTGGGTAGCGAGTACCATAAGTTCCACTCACTAACCAACGATCAGGGCTTGTCGGCAAGTATGGTATCAGCTATCGCTAAAGATCAAGCCGGATTTATGTGGTTTGGTACTCCCGATGGTCTCAATCGTTTCGATGGGCAGAGCATTAAAGTTTTTCGCAACGATAAAGCCGATCCTTTTTCACTCCCAAGCAATCATGTCAACTGCCTTTTCGTAGATATGGAAGGGATGATTTTTATTGGAACCCAGGATTCGGGTCTGGTTAAGCTTGATCCGCGTACCGAACGCTTTGAAGTTATCCATCCGTTAAATCGGGAGGGAAAGCCCGTTTCAAACCTTAAAACAACCTGCATAGTTTCTGATGTTGATCACAAGATTTGGGCGAGTTCTTGGGATGGTGGTTTAATATATTTTGAACCCACAAAAGATCGTTGGACTTACGAACAAATTTATGCTTCGTCTGACAATCATCAAGCCGTGCAAATAAGAGATTTGCAATGGCTGGGCGGTTTTCTTTGGATTGCTACCCAGCATCAGGGCTTACTAAAATACCAGCCCGGAGTGGGTATTGTGGATCTAATTCTTAATATGAATAATGCGGCTGATTTTAATTATCCCACATCATTGATTGCAATGGAAAGGGCGGATAGCACTCATTTGTGGCTCGGAACAACCGTGGACTACCTGTATAAATACAATATTATTACTGGCTCATTGGAACATATTGTGCATCCCGGTCGAGAATTTGGACACTACTTTTACGCCATTACCAATTTGCTGATGCAAGGCAACGATTCGTTGTGGATAGCTACTATGGGCGGCGGCTTGCATTTGCTCAATGTTAAAACCAATACCTCCGAATTGTTTTCCTGTCAGGAATTTGACGGGGGCATCAGTTACAATTCTTTGGTATCTGTTTTTCTCGACAATCAAAAAGTGCTTTGGGTGGGCACTAACGGTAAGGGAATTAATTATTGGTTTCCTGGAACATCCAAGTTTACTATTTTTTCAACGGTCAAATCTGCAAAATATCGTTTGAATTTTCAAAGTGTACGGGCGATTGTTGAAATCAACAACGATGTATTTATTGGGGGCTACAATGGAATCGATCGCATAAACTTATTTACAGGCCATTGCGAATACCTGATTCATGGAGTGCCTGTGTATGCCCTTTGCTATGATGAATTGCACGAGCGGATGCTAATAGGCAGCGAGGGAAGTACATTTATGACTTATGATTTGAATACCGATGAAATTCATGAAAATGATTTGTGGTACAAAACGGCAAGGGGAAATAAGCTATTTGTGAAGTATATTTATGAAATTACGCATTATAAGGACAATTTGTATTTTATTGGTACAAATTCCGGAATGGGTATTTTGAACAGCAACACGCTTCAAATTGAAGGGTTTTATTCTATCCATCCGGATGCCCCAGGTAGTTTTGGTTGGGAAGAGGTGAAGGCCATTTTGATCGATCAACGAAATCGTATATGGGTAGGTACTACAGGTTTGGGTTTTGCAATGTTTGATCCGGCCACCGGGAAATTTCACTCTTATTTGGCCGGGGTCGATAACAAGGGTTTGTTGTCCAATCAAATTTTGTCGTTTCACGATGGGGGTGATGATGTGTTATGGATCGGCACCGATCGTGGTTTGAACCGGTTTAATATTGCTGATAAAAGTTTTGATTCCTTTACCACATCCGATGGCTTGCCCAACGATTATATATATGGCATTCTTGAGGATGAATCAGGACTTTTGTGGTTGAGCACCAATTTGGGATTGTGTTCCTTAGACCCGTTGTCGGGTGATATTGCGGCTTTTTCGACCCACGATGGCCTGCTCAATAACGAGTTTAATACGGGGGCTTTCTATCAGGCCGAAAGCGGGATGATGTACTTTGGCGGGGTGGAAGGAGTGGTTTCGTTTATGCCTTCTTCCTTGTCGATGGATTTGTCCCAACTTGTGCCTACCATAAGTAAGGCCTTGACTTACAACAGGGAATTAGAATTGGATACCATTATATCATACAAAAAAAGACTAATTGTAGAGCCGGGAACGGACTTCCTCACCTTTAAAATTAGTGGGCTTAATTATTTACATCCCGAGGATAATTATTATCAGTATCGAATAGCCAAATTAAGCGATGATTGGATAAATATTGGAAGAAATACTGCCATATCTTTGGTAGATATGAAACCAGGCGATTATGATTTCGAGATAAAGGTCTCGACAGATAATTTAAATTGGGTAGAGATGAAGCACCCGCTTAAGCTGATTCTTCAGCCTTATTTTTACGAAACCAATTTTTTCAGATTATCCATGCTAATCTTATTTTTGGCTGTGGTTTTCGTGATATTTCAAATCAGAGTGCATTTTCTTAAACGTCAGGAAAAAAAATTGCAGGGCATGGTCGATAAACAAACTGCTGCGCTGACAAGTGCTAATGTTAAATTGATTAATGAAAATGTAATCAGGCGTGAAACGGAAGATAAATTGAGGGTAGCAAATACGACCAAAGACAAGTTTTTTTCGATCATTGCGCACGACCTACGTAGCCCCTTTAATGCCTTGCTGGGCTTTACCGATTTGCTGATAACTGAGTGGGATGATTTTGACGAGGAGCAGAAAAAAGATATGATTCAAAATATTGGGCAAAGCTCCAGAAATACCTATAACCTGCTGAACAATTTGCTCGACTGGGCCAGAATTCAAAAAGGGGCCATGAAACCAAACATCCAGGAATTTGCAATTCAGAAACTGTGGCCACAAATTTTTGCTGAAGTAAAGGCGAGTGCGGAAATTAAACAGATAAGCGTGGAAATGATTCTCAATGGCGCTGCCGCAGTGATGGCCGATAAATTTATGTTAGGCACTGTTTTTAGAAATCTTATTTCAAATGCTATAAAATTTACACCTGCCGGAGGCAAAATCATTTTTTCGGTATCTAAAAATGAAAATCATATCCTTTGTACTATTCAGGATACGGGTATTGGAATAAACGAAAATACCCTGAAAAAACTCTTCAGCATCGAAAATGCCGGGAGTGCTCCTGGCACCAATGGTGAAAAGGGAACAGGCTTGGGTCTGATTATCACCCGTGAATTTATCCATTTGATGCATGGGAAAATTTGGGTAGAAAGCACCCTGGGGAAAGGGAGTACTTTTTATATTCAATTGCCTGCAGCGAAATAAACCGGGCGATCGTAGTCAGGGTATGACTTCAAGTCATGCCCTGACTTATCATTAATGTCGTATAACTACTTCACCACATCAAAAAGCAAAAGCAAATCCTTGCTTTCGAGAATCTCGGCTTTTAGGGGTTTAAGTTTTATAACCCGTTTTCCGAGTTTTAATTCTCTGAATAATTTGGGTGGCTTTTTGCCGGTTAGCGTAGGTGAAACGATCAGGCTTATCTGGTCGATAAGTGCTTTTTCCAAAAGCAGGCTGCTCAGGATTCCGGTATTATCGGTTATGATGGTGTCGGTGTGATAGCGTTGGCTAATTTGCTCGAAGGCACTGCGGAAATCTACTTTTTTTTCACCGGCGATGAGGTAGGTATAATTGCGCTCTTCGAGGTATTTCAGGTAGTCGGGCGGGGTATCCACAGCTACTAAAATCACGATGTCGCGGCAGTGCTCGTAGCGGCGATACACATGCAAAAATCCCTGGAGCTTACCCTCGCTGTCGGGCACGATCCACAATGGCCGCTTGTCGTCGGGCAGGGGGGCGGCTTTTTGGAAGTCCTCGGCTTCTTCGGGCGAAAAACGGTTGCCCATCGACTTAAGTCCCGACAAAAGCGTGTTGGATCCCACTAGGTACATTTGTGCCCCAAAGGAATTCAGGATGCTGTAATAGGTTCCGGGATTGATTTGAAAACCTGAAACTGCGCCATCGAGGCTTATCTGGTTGTGCATGATTATTCTTGGCATACGATTCAAAATTTTAGGCCACAAAGGTAAAATTTTAAAAAGATGCTTTAAAATTGTGAGGAAGCGTGGCCATCTTTTATCCCTATTTTCGCGGCCTAATTGCACACCATGAACCGAAGGATATTACATTTGGCCATCCCCAATATCATCAGCAATATCACCGTTCCCCTGCTCGGTTTTGTCGATCTTATCCTTATGGGACGGCTGGGCGATGAGGCCTACATCGGGGCCATCGCCGTGGGTAGTATGATTTTCAATTTCATCTACTGGGGCTTTGGTTTTTTGCGCATGGGCACCTCGGGCTTTACCGCTCAGGCTTTTGGACGGAAAAACAACAAGGAAACCATCACGGTACTTTCGCAAGCCATGCTGGCTGCTGTTGCCGGCAGCTTGCTGGTCATCGTTTTGCAGTATCCCGTGGCGAAGTTTAGCTTTTGGATTATCGGCAGCAGCGAGGCTGTCGAGACTTACGCCCTCAGCTATTTCTACATCCGCATCTGGGCCGCCCCGGCCACCATTTTGCTTTATGCGTTTACGGGTTGGTTTATCGGCATGCAAAATGCCCGTATTCCAATGATGGTGGCTATTTTTATCAATCTTATCAATATTGGTTTTAATGTATTGTTTGTTTTTGTTTTTGATTTCAAATCCGATGGCGTGGCTTACGGCACTGTGATAGCGCAATATTCCGGGCTTTTGTTGAGTCTGGTCATTTTTAAAAAGCATTTCGGGCATTTAGTCCATCTCTGGGAAAGAGAAGCGATGACCAATCTCAAAACCTTGCGAAAATTCTTTTTGGTGAATCGCGATATTTTCATTCGCACCCTGGCGCTAATCTTTGCCATGTCATTTTTTACAACCAAGTCGGCCGAAACCAGCGATACTATTTTGGCTATTAATACCCTCTTGTTTCAGTTTTTTATTTTCTTCTCCTACTTTGTGGATGGCTTTGCCAATGCTGGCGAGGCACTGGCCGGAAGGTATATCGGTGCCCGCGACCGGTCGAGGCTCATGCAGTCGGTACGCCTAATATTTAAATGGGCTTTGGGAATTGCTTTAGGTTTTGCCATGGTTTATTGGTTGGGAGGGCAAACCTTATTAAAGCTGATGACCTCCAACCACGACATCATTGCCGGAGCTGCGCCTTATTTGCCCTGGCTCATCGCCATCCCGCTACTTTCTTTTGTGGCCTTTATCTGGGATGGGATTTACATCGGTGCTACTATTTCTAATCATCTCCGCAATTCTATTCTTGTTGCGCTGCTTGTTTTCCTTGCTGTTTATTACATCGCACTGCCACTTATGGCCAATCATGCCTTATGGCTGGCTCTCGCAATTTTCCTGTTTATCCGGGGCGTTTATCTTTCGTTGTTTGCCCGAAGGGTGTTTTTGGATATATAGAAACGTACTGCCAGAATTGATTTTTTCGGGGGATGCACTTTTGCAGTGATGAGTAAGGCGAGCGTTAAAGGGCTTATGCCTTTTGCAATAATTGCGTGGAATCCATCAACATCATAAATATATTCATCCATTAGCTCACGGTAAAAAATGGCCTTATTTTGCATACGATACTGCTTCAAAATATGCAGTGTCGGAAGCAAAAGCAGTAAATAATCCTTTTCCGTTTTTGATATTTGTATAAGGCTCCGTTAAATTTATAGTGCTCGTTGTGGTGTAAAGGCTGAGTTCTGCAAATTCGGGGTTAACCCTAAAAATTACCATTTCGTAGGTGCCATAATATCTGCACATTTGGGGCATAATATTTAGCAAATTACTGGTGGTGGGCTGGGTACCTACACTCAAAGGAGGATCGTCAAGGTCTTCCATTTCTTCATTAACAGGAGTGGGATTGTCTTCGATATTGGTGGCAACCATGTAAAAATAGTCATTGCTGGGATTGTCCCAGGTAACTTCGATGGGTTCAACTCCGCCACCACCCCAACCGCCCATCGAAACGCCGAGAGATTCTTTGGATAGCTCAAGGTTTTGGGGTGATTCAGGAATGGTGGTTTCCGATGAAATAATCAGGTTATTATACTCAAATTCCAACGCGCAAAACATTCCCGGTTCGAGTTGAAAGTTATTACCCGCATAAAAATAACTTCCGGGTTCATCTTCTTTTTCACTTAGCAAGTATTGCACAGAGTCCACTTTTAAGCTAATCTGCAATCCACTTATGGTATTATTCTCGTTGGCGGTCTCCTTAAAATCACTTATCTTGAATACTTTGATTCTATCCACAGGTTGGCCGTGATAAAGATATGCTTCCACCACAGGATATTCTTCAAGGTCGAAATCAGAATTTTGGTCTTCACAGGCATTAAAAAAGCTTAGCGAAATAAGAGAAAGGCTTAGAAATAAGATACTGTTCTTTTTCATTATTTGATTTTAAGTGTAAAAGTGATATTGGGAGTAATACTCAGCAGTGTAACGTTGGTTTCGATGAGGTAATCATCAACAATTTCAAATTCTTTGTACCAAACGTTTTGCCGGTTGTAAACATTAAACAGCGAAGCCCCGAGACTGCCATGGGTTTTTCCACCAAAGTCGAAGTTGTAGGTTGCTGAAACATCGAGCCTATGGTAATCGGGTAGCCGTAGTGCATTTTTTTGGCCAAGGGTAATAAAATCCTCGGTAGTTCCATCGGGAGTTGTCAGCTCATAACCTCCTGAAGGAGCAGTGTAGGGGCGACCCGTGGCGTAAATAAATGTGGCTGCAAACAACCACTTTTTATATTTGTAGGTATTTACAAAGCTCAACTCATGGGTAACATCATGACTGGCCGGGAAGATTTTGGAGCTTAGGTCAGGGAAGTCGTAATCTACATTTGAGAAGGTATAACTGATCCAGCCATTGTAATCACCGGTTTTCTTCTGAATCAAAAATTCGATTCCTTTCGAGATACCACTTCCCTGATAAAAGAATTCGTCATAATTAAAATCATTAAAACCGCTTACTGTTTGGTAGCTATATTCCGAAAGGCCTGACATGGGTTTGTAAAAGGCTTCGGCACTGAACAGGTAATCCAAATTCTCATATTCAAGACCAGCAATATAATGGGTTGCTTCGCCAACAGGCACATCCTCATCATCGGCCAAAATCCAAAAATCGCGGGCACCCGATTGTAAATCGTTTCGGATAATACGGTTTGCAAACTGGTGATATATTCCCCATGCTCCCTTAATACGAAGCTTATCCGAAATATTAAAATTGGCTTGGAACCTGGGTTCAAAATAGGTTTTTCCGGTACCGGTATAATAACTAACTCGCAGCCCCGGCTTAAGATTTAGCCAGGTTCCCGCGTTGTAATCATCCTGAACATAAGTCGAAATCTCCATTTGTTTGTCATACCTGTTTTGAATTACAATGGTGTCGTTCATGGTAAAATCATAATCGTTGATATAATAACTTGTTTGCACCCCAAAGCCCAGATTATTATTCTTGTTGAGTTTGTATTCGTTGTCGAGTTTTAAAGAATAATCGTGCATGAAGTTATTTTCGTATTGACCGTTGGTAAATTCGATGGCTTCATCGTCCTGAATCCGTGTTCCTGACCGCGTCATATCTCTTTTGCTGTAATAGCGCGAATAGGAAATAAGGTAATTTGAATACAACTTATCATTCCATTTTCTCGACCATTTAAGACTTGTCCCGATATTTCCCCAACTGGTAAGATCGTTGGTTGTATTGCTCATAGATGTTCCGCCAAAAGATCGGCTCATGTCGTTGGAATTATCCAGGTCATCCTGCCCGTTGTAAATACTCCACGAAATGATATCTCCGGCATCGGAGTGATAGCTTAATTTGCCATTGAGGTCATAAAAATAAGTGCTGGGTTCTGTTTGTTCGGTAAAGCGACGCATCCGGCCTTCCATCTCTCCCCCACCTGTGGATTCAACACTTGTATTGAATTGATCAAAAATTCCCTGATAAAAATTACTTTGGAATGAACGTCGTGCTGTAAAGAATCCACTTACTTTTTCACCTAAGGGAAACTCTACAAAAGCATTAAAACTCATCAAGCTGATACTTGCGCCTGCATTAAAGGAATTTTGATCGCCATCTTTCCCGGTAATTTCCATCACACTCGAAAGCCTGCCGCCATATTTTGCCTCGAATCCACCCTTGCTCATTTTCACATTTTTCAATGCATTGGAATTGAACGAGCTAAACATCCCGTAAAGGTGATCCACATGATATACCGTAAAGCCATCGTACAAAATCAGGTTTTGATCGGGAGTGCCGCCACGAACATACAAACCCGAAGAAGCCTCGTTGCTCCCCGAAATTCCGGGAAGTAGCTGGAAAGAACGAAAAACATCTTTCTCGCCAATATCGGGAAGGGCTTCGATTTTTTTTGGCGACATGCTGATTTTTCCGGTATTTGAGGTCATCCTCAACAATTCCTGATGCTCGCCATAAATTTCAATCTCGTTGAGTTGAACGGGCAAGGCACGCATTTTTACGACTGGACTTCCGCTTACCATTTTTGGACTTAGATATACTTTCTGTAATCTATAACCTAAATACGAAACCAATAAAACAGAAGTGTCGGATGGGACATTAAAAAGTGTAAAATAGCCATCGATATTTGTAGCAGCCCCCACCTTTGACCCTTCTACCATTATTTGTGCAAAGGGTAAAGATTCGGAACTTTCCTCATCCACTACTTTTCCGGAAAGGGTAAAGCTGCTTTTTCGTTCGTAAATGGGAGCTACGTAGGTGATATCAACACCTGCCGGTCGTAAAATGACCCGATCGCCAACAACCTTATAATTGAGTTTATCTTCAAATAAAAAATCAAGAAATTCGGGCAAAGGCATGTTTTTGACCGTTTTCCCCGAAATAATTCCTGAAGGGATATCTGCGGCATCAAAATCCAGATATAAATTGTTTTCCTTTGCGATAATATTTAATATATTCACTCTGGTTTTTCCATAGAATCGTCCCGTTACAAGAACATCTTCAGCGTTTTGAGCCTCGGCATTTATGCTAAATACAAGCAAAGCCAATGCGAGTATTGAGAGAGTTGTTTTATGCATTCATTGGTTTTATAGAAGTTCAATTCGTTTTATCCAAATTTTGATGGCTTGGCTTAGTGCCTGCATTTGTTGAGGTTGACTTGCCCCATCACCACCATGTTGACCTCCTCCACCAAGAGGCCTGCCACCGCCGGATCTGCCACCATTACCACCCGGTCCCATGCCTCTATTGCCGGATGACCCAGCTTGGGATGGTAAATCAATTTTGCCGGATTCTAATCCGATAGAGATAATTTTATCAATTATATTGGTAGAGGTAAATAGTTCGTCCAATGGGACTTTTAACTCGTAATACATAGTAGCTGATGAATCTATTTTTATCCAGGCAGTGATACCCTCACCTGTGCGCGAATTTAGTATTGCATTATCTAAGGCTTTTTTACTAAAACCAATCAACTCTATGCTGTTGAGCGAGGTCTGCAAACGTTTTTCCATATTCTCTTGCATTCCAATTTGTGATGGACTTTGCAAAGCACTATTATTTTCACGACCTGGAGGGCGTATATTTTTCATGCCCTGCGCCAAGGGGTAATTAATGGAATACTGCGGATTTTTTTTTCCTGTGGTATCAATATGAATGGTGAAGCCGGCAGCAAACATTTTATTTATGGTTGATTTGTCGGATGCCATGACACGAACAACTAAACTTTTGTCATCGTTAAAATAGCCGTAAGCAATCTTGTTTTTTTGATCGTATTGCAAGCGGTCAATCCAGCCTAAAGATCCGGCTTTGGGTTTTTCGCCTGAGGCTTCCAGCTTTTTGCTTGTATGCAAAGGTTTTTTGCTGCATGAGGATAATGCAATAATCAGGTAAAAGGAGAGAAGCATGAATGATTTTTTGCGCATAAAATTTGCCATAGATGTGTTTGACAAAAGCTAAAAGCAAATTATTCCGTCAGGAGTATTTTTTATTTGAAAAATATGTATTGGGCTAAATTACACCAAGCAAAGCGAGGTAAATTACATTCGAGCGAAGCGAGAATAAATTCCGGCGAAGCCAAATTACAGCCGAAGGCTAAATTACGCCGAGCAAAGCGATGCAAATTTTACTCATCCCTCAGGCTTTCCACCGGATTTCGCCGGGCGGCTCTGTAGGTTTGCAGACTTACGGTGAGCAATACACCCATAAGTGTTAGAATTCCTGCCAGCGGAAATATCCACCAGGCTATCGTGGTTTGATAGGCAAAGTTTTGAAGCCATAGCTTTATCGCATACCAGGCCACCGGACCGGCAATCACGAAAGCCACGGCTAGCCATTTTACAAAATCCTTATAAAAAAGTGTGATGATCTCAGAGACCGTGGCACCGTTCACTTTGCGGATACCAATTTCTTTGGTGCGGTTTAGCGTCATTTGATAGACCTGCCCGAGGATACCCATAAAAGTGAGGATTATGGCGATGATAGCCGATATCGCAATGGCCATGCTTAGCCGCTCATCGTTGCGGTACATGGTGTCGAATTGCTGGCCGTAAAAGGTGTAATTCATCGGTTCATCAGGTAGAAATTGATTCCAGATATTTTTGAGTTCTTGCATCTGCTCGCTGATATTTCCGGGACGCAAGCGGATAGTGGCATAGCGGAGGTTGTACGCATCATTATTGTCAGCCGCGAGCAAAGCCACGGGCTGAATTTTCTGGTGCATCGATTTCACAAAGAAATCTTCGCTAAGGCCGATCACCTCATATCCGCCATCCCGTCCCTGATTAAAATGCCTATTCTCCAAATCTTCCCAACCATACTGCCCGAAGGCTTCCTGGTTGATAATGCAAACGCTTCCCATTTCTCCGGTACGGAAATTACGGCCAGCTTTTAAAGGAATATTCAGCGTGTGCAAAAAATTATCATCCACATACATACATTCCAGGTAAACCGATTTGCCCGCTATTTCATCGCCCATGCTCAGATGTACGTTGCCAGGCACGCCGCTGGTAAGCGTAAAATCGCTGACCGTTTTTGTTTGATTTAAGGCTTGGCGCAAAACCGATTGCTGCCTAAAAGTATAGGGGAAATTCAGCCGTACCAGGTTTTCTTTGTCGAAGCCCAGGTCGGCATGTTTTACATAGTTGAGCTGTTTGTAAAGCGAGAAAGTTAAGATAATCAGTGCTATCGAAATGGTGAATTGTAGGGCAGTCATTATTTTGCGTCCGCTTTGCCGGATGGCTGGTATTTTTGAAGCTGAAAGCACGTTTACCGATTTGAGCCGGGTAAGAATCAATGCCGGGAAAAAACTTACGATGAGGATGATAATCAGGACTGCCAAAACCATCAGTAGCAAAAATGCAGGCGTGGAAAGTAGGGTGGCATCCAGGCGATAGTTTAATAAATAATTGGCTGTGGGCAGGATAAACTGAAATAAAGCCAGGGCAAATACTACGGATATCAAAATGCTTATCGAAACTTCAACCACAGCGTGCGTGAGCAAGTGACCAAATTGCGCACCGTGGATTTTTTTGATGCCGATAATTTTTAGCCGTGCGTATTGCATGGCAATGTAAAAATTGATGAAATTGATAATGGAAAGTAAAAGCACTAATGCGCCCAAACCTGCAAATACCCACAGCATATTGCGATTGCCCGCCAACATGGAACTATCATCAAAGGGTGTTCCCAGATAAATCTCGTCCAGGTTTTGCCAGCTCAGCGATGCTATTTCGTAATTTCCACTGGCCACAATTCCATCCAGCTTTTGCTGCAAAGCATCGAATTCAGTATTTTGCTTTAGCAGCAAAAAATGATTGGCTGGATTCCAACATTTGCCGTTGTTGCAGCTCTGATTAAAGCGGAAATCGTCGTTTTCAGCATTGATAAAAATATCGGCCCGGATGCTTGAATTATTAGGAAAGTCCTGAACTACGGCACTTATCTCCCCCGTCATGTCATTCAGGATGGTGATGGTTTTGCCCAATGGGTCTTCGTCCTGAAAAAGCGTGCGGGCAAGCGATTGCGTTATAATGATGGATTGCAGGCCAGGGAAAAGTTTATCGCTGTTGGCTCGGATAACTGTAAGTGGGAAAATCTTTAAAAAGTCGTCGGTGGTGCAAATAATTCCCTGCGAGAGCGCAAACTGCCAGTTGGCTTTTACCGAAATATCAAAGCCGCTGGTAAGCTCCATGGTACAGGCCTGTTTTACTTCGGGGAAGTTATTTTTAAATTCTTCGGTCATTTTCATGTCAAGGCTGCTCTGTCCCTCCTTGAAATCCACAATCCGCACAATCCTTTGGTAAGAGGGAATCCAGGTATCCATGGTGGTTTCGCCGTAGATAAACAAACCAATGACGAGGCACACGGCAAAGCCCACCGAAAAGCCAAAAATGCTCAATATGGAGTAGAGCTTGTTGCGTTGCAAAATATTTAATGCGAGTTTGATATGATGGAATAGCATCTGTTTTAATGGGTTTATGTTGTTAAAATTTGGGTATTTGATAGTCATCCCGAAAAGTAGAAAATCTATGATTTTCGTAACTTTTCGAGGATGCTCGAAAAACTATGAAATCGAAGATTTCTGGTTTTTCGGCACTAGTAGTCATTCATTGTCATTCATTGTCATTGTTAGTCATTGATGGTCATTTGTGGTTTTTGATGTGTCAAATTACGCGAAGCAAATTACGCCCGAAGGGCAAATTACAGCGAACGAAGTGAGCAAATGCCATTAGAGCGAAGCGAGGATAAATTACGCGCGAAGCGCAAATGACGCGAAGCAAATTACACCGAGCGAAGCGAGGTAAATGACATCCAAGCGAAGCGAAGATAAATTTTACTCATCCCTCAAACTCTCCACAGGGTTTTGGTTGGCCGCGCCAATAGTTTTAAATAGAATGGCCAGGGTGGCGATTAGCAAAGCTATCAGGCCACCGGCAATAAAATAGAGCGGCGATAAGCTGACCTGGTTTACAAAGTTCATCAGCACTTGACGCATGGCGATAAAGGCCACCAGAAAAGCAGGAATCATGGCTATTATGACCCAGATCAGAATATCGGCCATCAATTTTCCAACTACCTGAAGCGTGGTACTTCCGTGTACTTTCCTGATGCCTATTTCTTTGGTGCGTCGCTCCACATTATAACCCGAGAGTGCAAACATGCCGATAAAACTTAATAATATCGCCAGGAGTGTGCCGCTCAGCACCATGCTGAAAAATCGCTCTTCTACTGAATATTTCCCTGCAAAACGATCGCTTAGCAAAAAGCTGCTGAATTGATAATCGGGCAGGAAATCATTAAATACCTTCACCACAGCTTCGCGACGTTCTTTGGTAAATTCGCCTGAAATTTTAAGATAGAAAACATTCACCTGATCTGAATCAGCTGTCAGGCAAAGCGCTTCGATCTTTTGTCCGGCATTTTCGTTGTAATAAAAATCTTCGACTACGCCAATAATTTTTAGCGGCTCCTCGTCGTGCATTATCAGCGATTGCCCCACGGGATCGTCAAGTCCCAGCATTTTTACAGCGGTTTGGTTGAGGATGATCCCCGATTTATCTTCGGGCGTATCCCTGAAGAAACGTCCTGCGGCCAACTGCAACTGCATCACTTCGCAAAAGCCCGCTTGCACGCGATATTGGTTAATGCTCTTGCTTTTTTCCTCCGATTGTCCGAACTGATAAACACCTTGTCCGCTTACACCGCCACCCATGAAATGGCTGCCCGAGCCAACCTGTTCTACAAAAGTGAGCTTTCGCAACTCCTGCCTGATGGCTTCGGCTTTTCCACCAATATTTGTATTAAAATCACTGATCCCAATCACCTTATCGGGATTAAAACCCAATGGAATATTTTTCATGTAAGATATCTGCCCATGAAGCACCAGGAGGCTTACAATGAGTAAAATGCTGATAAAAAACTGCACCATAACCGATGACACCGACAACCATTTTTTGCGGTGTACTGATTTAATGCCGCCATGCACCGCATCAATCAGCGGCAGCCTGGAGAGGAAATGAGCCGGATAGCTGCCCGCCAAAAAAATCAGCAGCACCAGAAAGCTAAACATAATCGCAATATTGCTCGGCGAAATAATATCCTGAAAACTCAGATTTACCCACATCAGTTGGGAAAAATAGGAGATGCCGGCCTGAGCAAGTAGCAAGGCCAGCGCAAAAGCCGGCAGAATTATTAATGCGGTTTCGAGATAAAACATGCTGCGAAGGCTGGCTGGCGTTGCTCCATACGATTTACGAATACCAATTTCCAGCAGTCGTTTTTCGCCCTGAAAAATATAGAGGTTGATAAAGTTGATAATGGCGATGAGCAAAATGAAAGCAGCCAGCGAAGCCACAAGTATGATCTGGCTAATACTGCCCTTTGGCGACAAATCAAAGTCGGCACGGGTTTGCAAATGTAGGGCGGTCAAGGGTTCGATGCCCGAACGTATTGTTACATTTTCAGTATTAAAAATTTCAGAAATGATTTTATTATTGCGTTCAGCAATTTTTTGTCCGACAACTTCAGGATTGCTGTTTTCTGCCAGCAGATAGTAAGTGAAAAACTCAAGCCCTCCATAATAGATTCCGGAATAAAGCGATTTCATGCTGACCAGCGCGCCAAATTGGAAATGGGTAGTTTTGGGCAAATCGGCTATAACTCCCGTCACCTGATAATCTTCGCCTCTTATGGAAAACACTTCCCCAAGACAGGGTTTTTCTCCAAAAATCTTTTGTGCAACCGACTGTGCTAAAACCAACTGATGACTGCCCGCCAGAGCTTGATCTTTTTCACCCTGCAGGAGATCAAGCCCGAATAGATCAAAAAATTCGGGATCGACATACATCAAACTATTGATAGTGAATTGAGCCTCACCTTTCGAAAGAATCACGCGTCCTCCACGATAAATCTGGCAGGCTTTTTCTATTTCAGGAATCTCCGCCGGAATTTCAGTGTAAGCCTTGCTGGAACATATTGGGTAGGTTCGCGTAGAGTTGTCCTCGATAATGGTATTGTAAAGCCGGTAAACCTGCGATCGTGTGGGGAAATTCCGATCGAAGCTGGTTTCGTGAACCACATAAATCATCAGCAATAAAAATGCTGCCAGCCCTATAGCAAGCCCCGGCAGGTTGACAAACAGCAGCATGGGGCTGCGTTTGAAGTTTTTCAGGATTTTAATTATTCTGGTCATTGTTAATTTACGTTTTATTTTTCTTCATGAAACAAAGCTTTGGTTTGCGCGGCGGCACTCCCTTCCCAATTAGGGGAAGGGCTGGGGATGGGTTCTGGCTGTTTGGGAGATTTTACACCGCACAGGCCGACCCCCTCTAACTCCCTCCCGAAAAGACGGGACAGGCTCTGGAGGGGGAGAATTCCTTCACACAGGCTAACGGCATGCGAACTTTGAAACATATTTGACTTTTTTATCATTAATTATTAATCCGTTTTTTATGTTAATTCTTTTTACATGAATCATTGCTGTAGCCTGTGCGGCGGCACTCCCTTCCCAATTAGGGGAAGGGCTGGGGATGGGGTCAGGAGTGTTGGCACTCCCTTTCCCTCTCGGAGAAGTTTTGGGGATGGGGTCTGTGTCCTGGTTTTGCATTCTTTTTTTATCTTCGATAAAACCATATTCAAATTTTGTAGAACTTCTTCGTTTTTGAATCGGATAACCTTGATTTCAAATTTCTCTATTTCGGCGGTACGGTTTGTGTCGTATTCACTTACCTCGATTTTTTGATGAATACCTCCGTCTAACTCTACAACGAGCTTCGCCTCATGGCAGTAGAAATCTGCAATAAATATCCAAATAGGGTGCTGCCGCCTGAATTTAAATCCACTGACTTGCTTGTTTCTTAAATTTGACCACAATAGTTTTTCAGCCTCAGTCATTCGCTTGCGCAGATTTCTGGCTTTCTCAATAATATCAGGGGATGCGCCATAGTTAAGGTTTTCCTGATATTGCCGTGTTTTGCTTTTGTGTACCATGATTTATCGTTTTTTGATTTTACGTTCTATCTCTCGACCCGAATCACTACTGTAGCCTGTGCGGCGGCACTCCCTTCCCCTCCAGGGGAAGGGTCGGGGATGGGGTCTGACTGTTTGGAAGGTTTTCCACTGCACATGCCGACCCCCTCTAACTCACCCTGGAGGGGGAGAATTCCTGCACACAGGCTAACGGGTTGCGAGTTTTGGAGCATATTATTCTTTTTCATCATAATTTAAATTTACGTTCTATCTTTCTTCACGAATCACTACTGTAGCCTGTGCGGTGGGTCTCCCTTCCCCTCCAGGGGAAGGGTCGGGGATGGGGTCTGGAGCGGTGGATCTCCTTCCCCTCCAGGGGAAGTCCTGTCCCGAATTTCGGGAGGTTGGGGATGGGGTCTGGACTGCTATTCATACCTCAGCGCCTCCACCGGATTCCTGCGCGAGGCACGCCAGCTTTGCAAGCTAACCGTAACCAACGCAATACCTAAAGTCAGTATTCCGGCCAATGCAAATATCCACCAACTTAATTCGGTTTTGTAGGCAAAATTTTCGAGCCATTTGCTCATTGCGTAATAAGCAATTGGGGTGGCTATAATAAAAGCAATTACAATCCATTTTATGAAGTCTTTATTCAGCATAAATATTATTTCCGATATTTTAGCTCCGTTTACTTTTCGGATACCGATTTCCTTGGTCCTCTGTTGAATCGTAAAAATTATCATACCTAGAATTCCAAGAATTGAAAGGAAAATAGCGATTCCCGACAAGCAAGATATTATCTTTGCTATGTTTATTTCCGATTTGTAATTGGCACTGATCCTTTTGTCCATAAATTGATAACTGATAGGCCACACTGGTTCTATTTCTTGCCATAAGTTTTTCACTTGTTTCAGGGTTTCCGAATAATCACCTTTCACCAACTTAATAGTGATATCTTGTTTGCCCCAGTCTCTGATGTAATACATTACTGGCTTGGCGCTCTCCCTCAAAGTAAAGTACTGCATGTCTTCGATGACCCCAATAACCTCAAGTTCATCATTGGGAGTAAAGGCATTATTTTGGACTACAATTTTGCTCCCTACCGATTGTTCAAGTTTTAGAGCCTGTACGGCTGATTGATTAATTATCATTCCTGAATTTTTATCGGCTATTAAATTGATATTGAAATTTCTTCCATCCAAAAAATTGGCTCCCACAGTGTGAAGGAAATCATGATCAACAGTTATTTGCCCTATGTTTATTTGCTGATCTTTTTGATTGGGCAACCATGCTGGCGAAAAATTATTGATGTAACCTCCAGGAGCATTTTGTGTAACACCCACGCTTTTAACCATTGGAAGGCTTACCAATTTTTCTTTAAATAAATCATATCTTTCATTCATTCCTTCGGTGTACGGATTGTTCACAATCAGGGTGTTCTCTTTATCAAACCCCACTTTTGTTTTCAGTACCAATTGTAGCTGCTTATTGACAACAATGGTTGAAATGATTAAAATGGTCGAAATCATTAGTTGGAAAGTTACCAATGACCCCCTGACCCATTGTTGTCTTTGCTGGTTTTTTGGCTTTAAAATATTTATCTGGTTTTTCAGTGTATCCGATAGCTTAAACGAATTCATAAAAACGATTGGATAAATGACAGAGAGCAGCGTTGATAAAAGCACAAGCACAAATTCAGGAAGAATAATTATGGAATGAAGTACCAATGATTTTCCGCTTAAATTATTAACGATTGGCAAAAGCATGAAAGCGAAATAATTGGCCAAAACCATTGAGGCAGAAAACAAGATTAATGTTTCGAATATCTGGTCGGTTATAATGATGTATTTCTGTGCCCCATGCACCCTACGGATACTGGTTTCTTTTGATTTTTGGCGATAGTTGGCTGTTAGTGCATTTATGTAGTTGGCTATTGCTATCCCCAGGATTAATAAAGCAATCACAATGAAACCATAAACAGTTTTGATATCTCCTTTTATGGCATTATCCCAACGTATTTCGGTCGATTTAAGATGAATATCGCTCAATGGTTCGAGGTTCATTTCAAATTCTATTTTGTCATTGGCAATTCCATTTCCTTCCGCAAAGCCTTTGGTCAATCGTGCCTCAACTCCTTTTATATCTGTGTTTTCCGGTAAAATAAAATAGTAATTAAAAGCGGTGATGTACCATTTGGTCATCAGGTTGATATTTATTGTGTTATAGCTCGAAACAGATGCCAGAAAATTCATTGTTAAGTGCGATTGTTTTGGCATATCTTTCACTACACCTGAAATTATGAAATCCTGATAATCTTCATTGATTATTTCCCCCAATGGATTTTCATCCCCAAAGTACTTTTTAGCTATTGATTGAGTGATAATTACATTGAATGGTTCGGCCAGTGCTTCTTTCGGATTGCCTAATAAAAAATCGAATTTCAGTATGTCAAGAATTTCCGGATCAGCAAACAGAAAGCTAGTTTCAGTATAAACAGTATTATTAATTGAAATAAACTTATCTCCCAGAAATGTTTGAATTCGTGCAAACTTTTCGACTCCTGGCACATTGGCAATTTTATCATAATACACTGCGGGGAATGAACAACTAATGTTGCTCTTGTCTTTTGATTGGATATTTAAACGGTAAATATGACTGAAATTAGTATTGTATTTATCGAAAGCAAATTCGTCGGTTACAAAAAGAAATACCAAAATAGTACAACAAAAGGCAATTGAAAAGCTTATCAGTACCAACGAAGTTGACAATCTGTGATTGAGAAGGCGTCGGAAAATAATTTTAAGATTTTTCATAAGTTCAATCTTTGTTGATATTTGAGTGTTCTATAAAAGTGGCTTACAACAGCTACTCATACCTCAAAGCCTCCACGGGATTCCTGCGGGCGGCACGCCAGGTTTGCCAGCTCACGGTAATCAAAGCTATGGCCAGCGCAAATATTCCGGCCAGGGCAAAAACCCACCAATGAATCTGGGTTTTGTAGGGGAAATTCTGTAGCCACTTATTCATGGCAAAGTAGGCAAGGGGGCAGGCCATAACAAAGGCTATGGCCACCCATTTTATAAAATCTATATTCAGCATTTTAACGATTTCAAATACCGTGGCTCCATTCACCTTTCGTATCCCAATTTCTTTTATCTTTTGCTGGTTGTAAAATACCGCCATGGCAAAAATGCCCATGATCGAAATTACGATCGAAAGCAGGGCAAAATAACCCACGATGGCGGCGGTGCGCTTTTCGCCATCATACCAGCTTTGTATTTTATCGTCAAAAAATCCCGAATTGAAAGGCATTCCCCCGGTATATTTTAGATAGGATTTTTTTACCTGATCGAAGTTAGCAGCAACTTTGCCCGACTCGATCTGGACAAGAATTTTCCACGGATAATTTTCTTTTTGCATCTGGCGCACCATCACCAAACCCAAATCGCTGTGGAGCGACTCGATATTAAAATTGTTGGTAACACCCAAAACTGGTTCTTCCCCCAGGTGTGATTTAAAACTGACCGGTAAAGAATCGAGCCCCAGCTTATCCACCGCGAATTGATTGAGCCAGATACCCTCCTTTGAATAGGCTGCCGCTGTTGGCCTGATGTTTATTTCCATCATATCAAAAAATGAACTATCCACCACAAACTCCTGAAAACTAATCGGCTGGTCGTTATAATTATAGGACTGATTGTTACCGCCATCAATAGGACTGCCCTGGACAAACGAAATTCTTTTCACTCCGGGAATTTTTTCCATGAGGTTTTTGAAGCCCTCCATTTTGTCGTTATCGATGTTGTTGTCCATCCACACGATGTTGTTGTGGTTAAATCCCAAATCATGATTTCGCATAAAGCTGGTTTGCTGCGTAATAATGAGAGTAGAAATAACAAGGATGATGACAACACTGTATTGAAAGGCGATGAGGATTTTTGAATACAGGTTTTTGCTTTTCCTGCGAAAGCCGCCTTTTATCACCTCTACCGCTTTTAGCCTGGTGATAATAAAAGCCGGGATGATGCCTGAAATAAAACCTACAACTACAACAAAGATGGTCAAAATTGACACGGTTTCGGGTGTGAAGAAATCGCTAAGCCTGATTTGGGTATTCAATGCCCGATCGAGCAGGGGCTCGGTCAAAAAGCTCCCCAGTATTGCCAACAGCGAAGCGGCGGTGCAAACAATGATGGATTCGCCCACGAGTTGTGTCATCAGTTTTGGTCGGCTGCTGCCCAGTAGTTTTTTGATGGCAATTTCTTTCACCCGCATCCCCGATTGGGCAATGGTCAGGTTGATGTAATTGATAATAGCCAAAACGAGGATGGTGATGACGATGGCAAACAAAATTGAAATTAGCGTTTTGTTGTTTTGATCGATTCCTCTGCCGGGCATGGTGCTAAAATAGCTGTCGGTAAGCGGTTCAAAACTTACTGTTTTTGTCCGGTCGTTTTGGTACATCCAAAAATCTTTTTTAAAAAGTTCCAGCACTTCCGGAGCCTTAGCAGGCAGGTTGGTGCTAGGCTTAGCCAGAAAATACAGTCCAAAAGAGCTGTTCCCAAAGTTGCTTAGCAGCCCCGGCCACCGCCAAAAATCGGCCAGGGATCTAAAATTAACAATGGCATCGCAATGGCTAAAGTTGGATGTGAGCGAAATGTCTTTCACTACTCCGTTTACCACGCATGGGATTCCATCAATTTTTATCATTTGGTGCATGGGCGACTCACCGCCAAAAATGCGCTTGGCAAATTCCTCGCTTAACACCACTGAGTTGCGGGTTTTTAGTGCCATTTCTTTATTGCCTTCGATAAGATCGAAGCTAAAGATATTGAAGAAGGTAGAGTCGGCGAGCAAATACTTAAACTTGACTTTAACATCATCAGCCGTGATAAGGGTTCCAGTATTTTCTGAAATGCGTGTAAAACTTTCGATTTCGGGAAACTCCCCTTGCAGCCATTCGCCGATAGGTGGCGCGAAGCCCGCATAGTGCTCGTTTATCAATCGGTAAACCCGATTTTTGTTGAGCTGTACATCGTTTACGGATAATTCATTTTTGATGTAAACGCTCAGCAGGATTACAAAGCTCAGCGAAATGGTAAAACCCAAAACAGTTACCGCTGTGTAAAGCCTGCTATTAAAAAGATGCTGTGTAAACGATTTCAAATTTTTTAACCACATTGTTTCGTTTGTTTGATGTTAAGATTTTAATAAGTCCACAGTTCGCAGTCATCAGTCCCGGTGAGGCTTTTTTTCGATATTCAAAATTCGATATTCTGTATTCGATATTCAAAACTAAATTCGTAAAATCGTCACTTGTTAATCGTGATTCGACCGCCGACTGCCTACTGAGGACTGCCTACTGAGGACTGAAGACTGCTTTTTCCATAATCACCTCCCCATCGAAGAGATTGATAACGCGGTGCGCGTAGCCGGCATCGCGGTCGGAGTGGGTAACCATGATGATGGTGGCTCCGGTTTGGTTAAGTTCTGTCAGGAGGTTCATCACCTCGGTTCCGTTTTTCGAGTCCAGGTTTCCGGTAGGCTCATCGGCCAGGATGAGTTTCGGGTTGGCCACCACCGCGCGCGCAATAGCTACGCGCTGCTGCTGTCCGCCCGAAAGTTGCTGCGGAAAATGCTTGGCCCGGTGGCCGATTTTCATGCGTTGCAGCACTTCGTTCACTTTTTGCCTGCGCTCCGATGCCTTCATTTTGAGGTACATCAGCGGTAGCTCCACATTGTCGAAAACATTCAGCTCGTCAATCAGGTTGAAGCTTTGGAAGATGAAGCCGATGTTGCCCTTGCGAAACTGCGTGCGGTCTTTCTCTTTCAGATGCGTTACATCAGTCCCGGCAAAGGAATATTTGCCTTCGGTGGGATTGTCGAGCAGCCCCACAATGTTGAGCAGGGTTGACTTGCCGCAGCCCGAAGGCCCCATCACTGCTACAAATTCACCTTTTTTTACATGGATGTCCACGTTGCGCAAGGCCAGTGTTTCCACCTCATCGGTACTAAATACCTTTGTTAATTTTTCTGTTTTAATCATTGTTATCTTGTTTTGAGATTGCTATTTTGTTTTAAAAACATTATTCTTTTCAAATGACATTTGTTTTTTAGGTGCTCTTATGTCCTTTTGTTATTCATTAATTGATAAATAGCACAACATCGTTGACACTTTTAATCGTATCACAACATT
>CAZGAO010000065.1:0-30261 GCA_964523795.1 uncultured Lentimicrobiaceae bacterium | reverse complement strand
CTGAAATAGATGTTTGGTGTGATTGTCTATACAGAAAGGCTTGTTTTGTCGAAGAGATTTTTATTTTTTGATGTAAAACCATTTGCTGTTACTTTTTTTCGCGCGTTGGCGGAAACAGCTCTTTTGGTTTTTCAGCATTGGCTTTCGTGTCGGCAAAAAAAACAAATGTGCTGTTTGTGTTGCTGGTTTTTTAATGAAGCACAACGTTCCGCAGGTATGGCCTGTGCCGCAATTACCCACAACCGCCAAACACTTTTCCTGCTCGTAAAAATACACATTTTCGCTTTCAGCCGAAGCAAACCCTGCGGCATGGGCCATACCTGATGTTATGTGCCGGTCATCATTTTCATCTCAATCTTCTCCGCCAGCTCAATTTGCTGCAATGACCCGTGCTTCGTATTTTTTGCTCAATTTACTCCACACGGCTTCATGCTCATTCCTGCCTCGTTTTGCTCAAAATTGTTTTTCTCAAAGAACTCGTTAGCGAACTCATTTCCTGATTTTGCTCTTTTCTCACTGGCACATCAACTTGTTTTTATCGCCCCTTCCTGTCTTTTAAATATACCGATTTCGGTACATTATGTGGACATCTTGTCTTTTTACTGAAGATCCTGTTAATCGTTTGTTTTTGTTTCATCCCTCAAAAATAATTTAATTTCCAAATCATCCAGCAAATTGCTCATCTTTTTCCCAATAATCCACCCTCAAAAACTTCATTCAAATTAAACGTGATTACAGCATTATTCATTCGCTGCGTAAATTTTATTGCCCGCCAAAGGTAGAAATTATTTTATTAGAAAGTATTTTTAAAATCAAGAATTTGAAATGCTTCCTTTTAAATGCCCAATCAAAAACCCATTACTTTTACATGCCTTAGCAAAGCTAAATCCATTGAACCATTTTTGCTTTGCTGCGTTTGAAATTTTTTACTACACCAATCTTTTTCTGGTGGAGTGGACTGAATAATCCGATACAATTATGCGCATACTCATAGCTCCCGATTCGTTTAAGCATTCGCTGAGTGCTAAAAAGGTTGCCGAAAGCCTGGCCAGGGGAATCCTGAAGGTTTTGCCAGACACCGAAATAATAATTATGCCGCTGGCCGATGGCGGCGAAGGTACGGTGCAAGCCCTGGTTGATGCTACCGGCGGACGCATTATCCATCATCAGGTAATGGGGCCACTGATGCAGCCGGTGGATACGTTTTTTGGGATTTTGGCCGATGGTAAAACCGCCGTCATCGAAATGGCCGCAGCCTCAGGTATCGAATTGCTGGCCGATGATGAGCTTAATCCATCTGCGACAAGTACTTATGGCACCGGCCAGTTAATGAAGAAAGCCCTCGACTTGGGCTGCGAAAAAATAATTATTGGTATTGGCGGCAGCGCAACGAACGATGGGGGCACAGGCATGGCCATGGCTTTGGGCGTTCGTTTTTTGGATGCTGAGAATAGTGAGGTGGGGCAGGGGGGCGGTGCTCTTGGAGAAATTACAAACATCGATGATGCAAATTCGGATAAGCGATTAAAAAACTGTGAGGTAATCATCGCCGCCGATGTTACCAACCTGCTTACCGGCTCCGAAGGTGCTAGCCGAATCTATGCTCCGCAAAAAGGAGCGGATGCCCGTGAGGTAGAAATACTCGAAAAAAATATGGTGCATTATGCGCAAGTACTTTCAGAAAAATATCAACGCGATTTTGCAAATATTCCTGGTGCAGGTGCCGCCGGCGGTTTAGGCGCAGGATTGCTGGCTTTCGCCAATGCACAAATTTGTGCTGGCTTTGAAGTCGTGAAAAATACCCTTCACCTTGAAGATGAAATCGAAAAAGCAGACCTGGTGATTACCGGTGAAGGAAAAATTGATGCGCAGACACGTTTTGGCAAAACGCCCGGCGGTGTGGCTCGTCTGGCTCAAAAATACCACAAGCCTGTGATTGCTGTTGCCGGATCGTTGGGCGAAAACTACCAGGAACTTTACAGTGAAGGTTTCGACCTTATTCTTCCCATCACCGATATGCCCATGAGCCTGGCTGATGCCCTTAAAAATGCCGCCGTCCTGCTGGAAGATACCGGCGAACGCCTGGCCCGGATGCTGATATTCGCCAAAAGGGTACACCTCGGATTATGATTTGAAAAAAGCACCACAGATGATTTTTTAGAAAAACACACCACAGATTACACAGATAAACACAGAGGGAAAACAATCTGTGGCCATCTGTGTCCATCTGTGGTAATAAATAGGGGCTGCTAAAAAATTCAGAATAAAAATATTTCGGTGCTCTGCACCTTATGATGTCCGTGCATCTTTTTTTTACAAATGCCGATTGGAAATCGAGCATGCTCGCCCGTTGGGCGGCAGATTGCGCGGCTCTGCCGCTTTGAATGTAGTACTTGCCAAGTATGGTAGAACAATAAGGAAATTTGGAGGTGCCGCCTGCCCGCGTAACTCATTCAGGCGGGCGCACCGATAATATTTGTAGAAAAGAAGTTATCTCACAGAAGGTTAAGGTGCGGCCCCGAAAAAACGGTGCAGGCGCACCGGAATATTAAAGCACGGGTTTTTGACAGTTCTCGGCAAAAACCTTGCATTAAAGCATAAGATAATTTATGTAAAGGAATAAATAACAAATTGTTATTGTTTTTTCAGCAGATCCTAAATAGTGTCTGTCTTTTTAGTAAGTTATTTGAATTATGAATTGCCCTGTCCTTTAGGGCAGGGATTAAATTGGAAAGATGAAAAACCCCGCGATTTCGCAACGCCGCAGGCGTTGCGAAATCGCGGGGGGGGCTAATGGCAAGTTCATTTTTCCCCGGGTTAAAACCCGAGGCAATTCAACGCATCGACTTTATAAGCAAACACTAAATGGCATCTCAGGTTTCTCCCAAAATGTAAATAGCAAAATTATTTATTAAATTTTTTTTTGCGGCTTCTGCGTTCTTTGCTGTCAATTACAAAACCATGAAGATTGAAAAATCTGTTGAGGAAAAGCGAATATCCTATCCAATGAATTGTAGTATATTTGTTTCTATTGATTTTTTAATTCATAATTAGTATGAGTCATGAAATGGATCAATAAAATGAAAATCATAAAACTGCTAATCATTATGGCTATGTTTGGAAATATTTTTTCGGGAAAGGGACAGGCAAACCAAAAGCATGGTGATCCCGTGGATCGGCAGCCTGCTGTGGCCGGACAGTTTTACCCCGTTACTGCTACCGGGCTTCGCGATGAACTGAGAAGCCTGTTTGCCAAAGCCGGTTCAAGCAATGATAATGAAGCCGGTTGTTTGCAAGCCATCATTACTCCACACGCAGGCTATGTTTATTCGGGACAAGTTGCTGCATCCGCGTTTATGCAGATCGATCCCAATCATAAATATGAAACCATTTTCCTGATCGGGTCAAGCCACCGTGTGGCCTTTGACGGGGCTTCGGTTAACAATACCGGCGATTACATCACTCCTTTGGGTCGGGTAAAAGTAGATCGCGAGATTGCCGATCAACTTATCGAGGGAAATCCCGTTTTTACTTTTAATCCGGAAGCTCACCATTCCGAGCACAGTCTTGAGGTACAGTTGCCTTTTTTGCAATATCATCTTAAAACGAATTATAAAATCGTCCCCATCATCATCGCCAGTCAGAAGCAAGGCACCATCCAAAAAATCGCTCAAGTCCTGAAACCTTATTTCAACGAAAAAAATCTTTTTATTATCAGCAGCGATTTTTCACATTATCCCTCTTATCAGGATGCCATAGAAATTGATCAGCGCACTGCCCGGGCTATCGAATTCAACTCCCCCGAGCGGTTTATGGAAGTTTTGGAGCAAAACCGATCCGAAGATATTCCAGGTATGGCCACGAGTATGTGCGGGTGGTCGTCGATGTTGGCCGTGCTCACGCTTACTTCCAAAATGGAAGGCATTAGCATTAAAGCCCTCAACTATCAAAACTCGGGCGATGCTGATTTTGGAGATAAAGATCGGGTGGTAGGATATTGGGCTATGGCCGTTTACCGGCAAGCACCCGCTGCTGATGCGTTTAATTTGTCGGATCAGGACAAGAAAGATTTACTCCAACTGGCACGTATTTCATTAGAGAAGCATCTGAACAAAAATGCTAGTTCAAAAGTGGATACCGCTTCGCTTTCGCCGGTTTTGCACACGATGGCCGGAGCCTTTGTTAGCTTGCACACCGATGGGCAGCTTCGAGGCTGCATCGGTCGCTTCAATCCTGAAATTCCACTCTGGGAACTCGTGCAGGCACTAGCTATTTCGGCGGCGAGCGAAGACCTGCGCTTTGCTCGCATTGAAGCGGACGAACTTGCCAGGCTTGATATCGAGATCTCGGTGCTAAGCCCCATGCGCAAAATTACCTCGCCGGACGAAATAGAATTGGGCAGGCATGGGATTTACCTAAGGCAGGGCATGAACAGCGGAACATTTTTGCCGCAGGTGGCCGAATCGACAGGCTGGACTCGCGAGGAATTTCTGGGGCATTGTGCCCGCGATAAGGCGCACATTGGCTGGGATGGGTGGCGGTCGGCCGAGATGTTTACCTACGAAGCCATTATTTTTTCGGAAAGTGATTTTTTCACCTCGCCTCGCTAGGGGTAATTTATCCTCGCTTTGCTCGGATGTAATTTGTTTCGCTTCGCTCAACGTAATTTGCGCTTCGCGCGTAATTTGCTTCGCTTAATTTGTTGTTCCATTAATTACTACCAATGCCGAAAAAACAGAAATCTACGATTTCATTTTTTTTCGAGCATCCTCGAAAAATCACAAAAATCAAAGATTTTTTATTTTTCGGGATTACTATCAATTACCATCAATTTCAGCTTTTTCGATTTCCTTCAACTCGGTTTCTTTTTGGCTTAGCAGCGACACCACATCGGTATAAATCTGATAATAGGCATCCTGGTTTTGTTCGTAAAAGGCGATGCTTTGCTTGTAGCGGGTCGGGCTTACCTGAAATTTTTCAAATAATTCCTTCATGTATTTCGCCGAGCGTACTTCGTTGTCCTGGCCAATGCGTTTGTGTTCGCGAAGGATAGCCTCGGTATATTGCAGGTCGGCAATAATCATGGTCATCGAATCGGGAGGGATAATGTGGGCGGGAATGTCCAATTCCGAAACTTCCTTTTTGGGGCTGCAGCCAAAAAACAGAGTCAAGGCTGTGGTGAGCAAAAGTAAATTAAGGATTCTCATCTTTGATAAAATAATTTTTGCATAAAGGGTTTAAGAAAAAAAGCGCAGGGTATATCTGTTAAATCCCTACGCTTTATTATGTTTTGCACATTTATTTACATTCCCACCTCTGACATAAACTTGATGCGCATCAGGCGGATTTCGTTTTCGTTGTATTCCTCTTCGCCCAGTTCCTCCAGGGCATCCTGTATGGAATCGGATTCGGCTTCATGAAAATAGTCGGTGATTTCTTCCTGGTGGTAGGGATCCACTACCTCGTTGATGTAGTAAGTAATGTCGAGCTTGGTGCCCGAGGCTACGATGCGTTCTACCTCGGCGATCATTTCCTCGAGGCTTAGGTTTTTGGTGTGGGCAATATCATCGAGGCTCAGTTTGCGATCTACGCTTTTGATAATATACACTTTAAGCCCGGATTTGTTGATTACCGATTTTACAATCATATCGTTGGGGCGCATAATTTCATTTTCCTCCACATAGTTTTTGATAAATTCCAAAAACGGAGCCCCGTATTTTTGTGCCTTTCCGGTACCCACGCCGGTAATTTGTGTCAGTTCATCCATTTTTATGGGATACTGAATCGACATATCTTCGAGCGAGGGATCCTGGAAAATGATGAAAGGGGGCAGGTTTTCATTTCGGGATATTTCCTTCCTCAAATCTTTGAGCATATTGAAGAGGGTTTGGTCGGCCGACGATGTTCTATGTGCGCCGTCGATAATGTCGCTATCCTCATCCTGGTTGTCGTAGTCGTGGTCTTTGGCCAGCATAAGCGAATGAGGCTTTTCGAGGAAGATGTGCCCTTTGGCAGTAATCTTGAGCAGGCCGTAATTGTCGATGTCTTTTTTAATTAGATTATCAATCAAAGCCTTGCGTATTACAGCGTTCCAAAATTTATCATCATGGTCGCTGCCCCGCCCGAAGGCGCGTATCTTGTGATGCTTGTACGATTTTAGCGTAGCCGTATTTTTACCCACCAGGATATTTACAATATGTTTGGCTTTAAACAGCTCTTTAACCTCCTTGATGGTTTCGATAACGATTTTGACGTATTTCTGTCCTTCAAATTTTTCTTTGGGATGGAGGCAGTTGTCGCAGGCACCACAGTTGGCGTGTTTGTATTCTTCGCCAAAATAGTGGAGTAACTGGCGGTGGCGGCATATCGAAGATTCGGCGTACGAAACAGTTTCGAGCAGCAGTTGCTGGGCTATTTCCTGTTCGGCCACCGGTTTGCCCTTCATAAACTTTTCCAGCTTTTGTATGTCATCGTAGCTGTAAAAGGTAATACAGTTGCCCTCGCCATCATCGCGACCTCCTCGGCCGGTTTCCTGGTAGTATCCTTCGAGGCTTTTGGGCATATCGTGGTGAATTACAAAGCGAATATCTGGCTTGTCGATGCCCATGCCAAAGGCGATGGTAGCAACAATTACATCCACATCTTCCATCAGAAAGCGATCCTGATTGGTGCGGCGCGTAACGGCATCCAGGCCTGCGTGGTAGGGTAGGGCTTTAATGCCGTTTACCTGAAGGGTCTCGGCCAGCTCTTCCACCTTTTTGCGGCTCAGGCAGTACACAATCCCTGACTTCCCGTTATGCCCCTTGATGTATTTGATAATGTCTTTAATTACATTGTGGGTTTTGGGGCGTACCTCGTAGTAAAGGTTGGGGCGGTCGAAGGAGGATTTAAAAACCAGGGCATCCACGATGTCGAGGTTTTTGAGTATGTCGTGTTGCACCTTGGGGGTGGCGGTGGCCGTAAGTGCAATAATGGGCACATCCTGGCCAATATTGTCGATGATGGGACGCAACCTTCGGTATTCGGGCCTGAAATCGTGGCCCCATTCCGAGATACAGTGCGCCTCATCGATGGCATAAAAGGAGATGTTTATCCCCTTAAAAAATTCGACATTCTCATCTTTGGTCAGCGATTCGGGGGCTACGTAAAGCAGCTTGGTCATGCCTGAGGTCAGGTCTTCCTTTACTTGCAGTATCTCAGCTTTGGAGAGCGAGCTGTTCAAAAAATGAGCAATACCCCTTTTTGATCCGAAATTTCGGAGGGCATCCACCTGATTTTTCATCAAGGCTATGAGTGGAGATATGATAATGGCTGTACCTTCTTTGATAATGGCCGGCAACTGGTAGCACATGGATTTGCCGCCACCGGTGGGCATAATTACAAAAGTGTCTTCCCCTGCGAGTAGCTTTTGGATAATTATTTCCTGATTGCCTTTGAAACTGTCGAAACCAAAAACCCGCTTCAAAACCTTGTGCAGTGAGTAGTCGATGGTTTCTGTCATTGTTGATTCCTGTTTAAACATAATTAAAGTCTTTTCTCATCTAATATCAGCGTATTGTGTCTCTGTAGTAAAAAATTTAGTTGTTCGCGAACGATAATTTTCAAATAATATTCTTTGTTAAAATGTTATCAAATTTTATTTCTCATAAATGTTCTGATCAGACAAATTTAATCTTTTAATCGATAATAACACCATTCAAATAACGATTACAATTTTAAACACGATGTCGGGTTAATTTATCTGCTTAAATATTACGGTTTATAAAAATAAAATAATTTCGCGGTATGATTGTAATTTTCACACAATTATTTATCATCTTTTTAACTAATTTTTAGATTATTAGGAAAATGACAGGAAATGAGATAAAAAAAAGTGCCATTGAAACGCTAAAACTGGAAGCGCAGGCCATCGAAAAACTTATCGGGTTTATTGATGATAATTTTAGCGATGCCATACGACAGATTTTCGAAAGCAAGGGTCGTGTAATTGTTACCGGCATTGGCAAGAGCGCGATTGTGGGCGCAAAGATTGTAGCCACCCTCAATTCTACCGGCACCCCGGCTATTTTTATGCACGCCGCCGATGCCGTGCACGGCGACCTGGGCATTGTACAAAAAGATGATGTGGTGATGTGTATCTCCAAAAGTGGCAACACGCCCGAAATTAAAGTTTTGATACCTTATTTAAAGTTGTCGGGCAATAAGCTGATAGCTCTTGTGGGCAATCGCGCTTCTTATTTGGCGCAGCAAGCCGATTATCTGATCGAGACTACGGTAGATCACGAGGCCTGCCCCAACAATCTGGCACCCACTTCGAGCACTACTGCGCAGATGGCCATGGGCGATGCAATGGCTGTAACTCTGCTGGAGCTGCGAGGCTTCTCTTCCAACGACTTTGCCATGTACCACCCCGGAGGCGCACTGGGTAAAAAACTCTTCTTGCGCGTGGCCGACCTGTATCTTAACAACGAAAAACCTATGGTTGCCATGGATGCCGATATTACTTCCGCAATTTTCGAAATATCTTCCAAACGGCTGGGAGCTACCGCAGTGATGGACAAAGGCAGAATGGTCGGCGTTATCACCGATGGCGACCTGCGCCGCATGATCCAGAAAGGCCTGCCCCTGGATAAACTCAAAGCCCGCGATGTGATGACCGCAAATCCTAAAACCATTAGCCCCGACACCCTGGTAGCTCATGCGCTGGATATTATGCGTAGCCACAATATAACCCAACTGCCGGTGGTGGAAAATGAAGAATATCTCGGTGTGATTCATCTCCACGACATCCTGAAAGAAGGAATCTTGTAAAAATCAATCAGACACCAAAGTCATTTCAGGCTGATGATTGTTTGGGATGCTGTATAAATCAAAACAAAGTTTACTGTGCAAGGATGTGATTTTACCATGGAGATACCTGCCCATTCAGCAATAAATAAATAGAGTACTTGTTTTTATTAGATTGTTTTAAAAAAAATTATGTCAACAAAAGCCGGCCTGATAAAATTATTCCTGACGATGGTGCTGCTGCTGCCTCTTTTGCTGGCGGCACAGCAAACCAGGATAATGGGTACTGTTACCGACAGCACCACCGGCGAGGTATTGCCTTTTGTCAATATTATTTTCAAAGGAACTACCATCGGCGTTACTACTGGCTTCGATGGCGCTTTTGCTATTGATACCAAAACGCCTGGCGATTCATTGATTGCCTCCTTTGTGGGTTACAAGCGTCAGATAAAACACGTTTCTAAAGGAATTTTTCAATACATCAATTTCCAGATGGTGGCCGAAAACTTTTTGCTCGAAACGGTGGTGATCCAAGCCGGTGAAAATCCTGCAGAAGTGCTTTTACGAAAAATTATCGAAAACAAAAAACATAACGACCCCGATCAGTACGAGGCCTATCAGTACGAGGTTTATAATAAGATACAGATTGATGCCAACAACATCACCGATAATTTTAAGAAAAGACGAATCTTCAGAGACTTCACCTTTATTTTTGATAATGTGGATACCTCTACGGTGAACGGGAAAACCTATCTGCCCATTTTTTTATCCGAATCCATTTCCACTGTTTATTCAAAGCGCAACCCACGAGCCTTCATCGAAATTGTGAAGGCAAACAAAATTTCGGGTATCGAAAATGAAAGTGTGATGCAGTTTTTGGGCGATAAGTTTCAGCACACTAATATCTATGATAATTATATCGGCCTGTTTCAAAAAAACTTTGTAAGCCCTATCGCCAATGCGGGTTTGAGTTTTTACAAATACTACCTCATCGACAGTGCCTACCTCGGCAACAAGTGGTGCTACAAAATGATGTTCAAGCCGCGCCACAAACAAACCCTGACCTTTACCGGCGATTTTTGGGTAGCCGATACCAGCTTTGCCATCAAGCAAGTAAATATGCGCATTGTTGACGATGCTAACATCAACTTTATCAACGACCTGGTTATTAATAAGGAGTTCGATTTGATAGATGGGAAGTACTGGCTGTTGACCAAAGATTATATTATTGGCGACCTGAATGTGTTGGAGGAAGATAAATCGAAGCTGGTTGGCTTTTTTGGACGCAAAACTACTACCTATCGCAACTTTGTTATCAACGATCCAAAAGATGACGACTTTTATAAATCGCCGGTGAGCGTGGTTATCGATGAATCGGCCGATGAATATCCCGATGAGTTTTGGGTGGATAATCGCCACGAAGAATTGACCCGTGATGAAAAGACCATTTATTATATGGTGGATACGCTGAAAAAAATTCCGCGTTTCAATACCTATATCGATATTATCGAGATGGTTACTTCCGGCTACTACGAAATCGGAAATTTCGAGTTGGGGCCTTATGGTTCTACCCTTAGCTTTAATGCGGTGGAAGGGGTGCGCGTTAGGTTGGGCGGACGTACCAGCAACAAGTTCAGCAAAAAGCTGATGCTCTTTGGCCATTTGGCTTACGGCAGCCTCGACAGCCAATGGAAATATGGCGGAGGCGTAAAATATATGCTGGGCAAAAACCCGCGCCGGGCACTGGGAGTCGATTTTAAATACGATCTCGAACAATTGGGATCCAGTCAGAATGCCTTCCGCGAAGATTTTTTCCTGGCTTTCCTTTTTAGGCGAAACCCTGCCGACAAGCTCTCGATGGTGGAGGAGTACAAGTTTTACTACGAGCACGAGTGGTTTAATGGTTTCTCTAACACGCTCAATGTGATTCATCGCAACTTATACCCGGTGGGCGACAATGTTTTTCAAATCAATGTTGAAGATGCCGAGGGCAGCCACATCGTTGCCGAATCGGCCATCACCTCTACCGAAATACGCCTGGACACACGGCTGGCTTACAAAGAGAGGTTTTTGCTTGGCGAGTTCGAGCGCGTAAGCCTGGGCGCAAAATATCCCATCCTCGAAATCCGCTATGGCTATGGCGTACCCAAGGTTGTCGGCGGCGACAACGAGTTCCATCGCCTCCAGATCGGCGTGAGCCACTGGTTTAATATCCTCAACCTGGGCTGGTCAAAGTATATTATCGAAGGTGGAAGGATTTTTGGCACCGTGCCCTTTCCCTTGCTCAAGCTGCACGAAGGAAACGAAACCTATTTCTTCGATGAGTACTCCTTTAATATGATGAACTATTTCGAGTTTGTGAGCGATAAATACCTGAGCGTTTACTACACCCACCACTTCGATGGTTATTTTTTTAATCGGGTTCCTTTTTTCAGGAAGTTGAAATGGCGCGAAGTGGCTTTTGCTAAGGGTTTGGTTGGAGGGCTGGATCAGGCGAACCGCGATTTTTCGGTTTTTCCCAAGGGGATGTACACCCTGGATAAACCCTATTTTGAAGCCGGTGCAGGCATCGAGAATATTTTTAAGATTATCCGTGTAGATGCCATCTGGCGGCTTTCCTACCTCGATCATCCCAATATTTCAAAATTCGGTGTACGCTTTAGTCTTCAGTTCAATTTTTAATCGCTATCCCCGCAAGGACAATCAAAACAAAAAAGATGTGTTTCTTTGTTACAATATCATCGTTTTTTATTTCTTAATTTTTTTGATAATAGATAAGTATGTTGCTGCAAACCAAGAGTGTATTTAAAAAATATAAACAACGCATGGTTGTTAACGATGTTTCGGTGCAGGTAGAGCAGGGCGAAATAGTGGGCTTACTTGGCCCAAACGGTGCCGGAAAAACCACTACTTTTTACATGATTGTAGGTTTGATAAAACCTTTTCAGGGAAAGGTGCTGCTCGACGACATCAACATTACCGATGAACCGATGTACAAACGCGCCCAGCGGGGCATCGGCTATCTGGCGCAAGAAGCCTCGGTTTTTAGAAAAATGAGTGTGGAAGACAACATCAAAGCTGTGCTCGAGTTTACCAAATTTAGCCGCAGCGAGCAAAAAGATCGTTTGGAGATGTTGCTCGATGAGTTTGGTCTGCAGCACGTGCGCAAAAGCCACGGCATCACACTTTCGGGCGGTGAACGCCGGCGCACCGAAATAGCCCGCGCCCTGGCTGTTGATCCTAAGTTTATCCTCCTCGATGAGCCTTTTGCCGGCGTGGATCCCATCGCCGTTGAAGATATTCAGAATATCGTTTCCCGGCTAAAAGAAAAAAATATCGGCATCCTCATCACTGACCACAACGTCCACGAAACCCTTTCGATTACCGACCGCGCCTACCTTTTGTTCGAAGGCTCCATCCTCAAAGCCGGTACCGCCGAAGAGCTGGCCATGGACGAGCATGTGCGCAAAGTTTACCTCGGCGAAAGTTTCGAGCTGCGCCGCAATCCTAAAAATAAAGCTAAGGTTTTGTAAACCTGGAAATCACGTTTCGGGATGAGGGCATTAAAGTCGTTAACGACTTTAATGCCCTTGATCGAGTCAGGGTTTCACTTTGAGTGAAACCCTGACTTTCGAGGGACTTCCGGATGACTTTCCTACCTAAAGCATCTGATTGGCCAGATTGGCCAAATCCGATCGCTCGCCTTTTTCTAGGCGGACATGGGCATATAAGTCGTGGTGCTTTATTTTATCAATCAAATACGAAAGCCCGTTACTTTGCGAATCCAGATAGGGCGTGTCGATTTGATAGATGTCGCCGGTAAACACGATTTTGGTGCCTTCGCCGGCGCGGGTGATGATGGTTTTTATTTCGTGGGGCGTTAGGTTTTGCGCTTCGTCCACGATAAAGAAAACGTTGGAAATGCTGCGGCCACGGATGTAGGCCAGGGGTTGTATCAGCAGTTTTTCGCTTTCGATGGCGGCAGTGATGTTTTGAAATTCCTTGTCGTGCTCCCCGTGTTGGTTTTGGATAAATTTCAAATTGTCGTAGAGCGGCTGCATGTAAGGTTCTATTTTGGATTTGGCATCGCCAGGCAAAAAACCGATGTCTTTGTTGGATAAAGGTACAATGGGGCGTGCCAGGAAAATTTGCTTGTAGTTGCGGCGTTGATCCCAGGCTCCGGCCAGGGCAAGCAGCGTTTTGCCGGTGCCGGCAATGCCCTGCAGCGACACCAGTTGTATGTGCGGATTGGTAATGGCATGGAGGGCAAAGACCTGTTCGGCATTGCGCGGTGATATTTTGGATACCGGATGCTTGTCGAGCCGTTCGATAAGCTGATTGCGCGGATTGTAATAGCCCAATGCCGAGGAGCTGTTACTTTGCAAAATAAAATACTGGTTGGGCTGGGGCTTGTCGATGCCCAGGTCGCCGGGTTCGCAAAGGCCTTCGGTATAAAGGCGGCTGATGCCGGTTTGATTCACAAGCTCGTATCTCGAAATCCCGCTGTACAGGGAGTCGATGTTCTCAATTTTTCCGGTTCTGAAATCCTCGGCCGGTAGTTCGAGTGCCTTGGCCTTGATGCGCAGGTTTACGTCTTTGGTTACCATCACCACCTTGCGGTTGGGGTACTCTTGTTTTAGCAGCAGTGCGGCATTCAAAATCCGGTGGTCGCCCTTGCGTTCGCCAAACACCTTTTCGGCATCGATGGGCAGCGTGCCATTGCCCGACATCACCACCTTAAACTTGCCCTTGTTCCCATTTTCGAGCGGTATCCAGCTTTGCAGCGAGGCATTGTCCGAAAGCCGATCCATAATGCGGATAAACTCACGCGCCTCGAAATTGATGGTGTCGTTGCCTTTTTTAAACTGATCCAGCTCTTCGAGTACCGTTATCGGGATGGCCACATCATTATCATCAAAACTATTGATCGAATTATGATTATACAGAATCACCGAGGTATCGAGGACGAATATTTTTTTTGAGCCTTTGGCTGCGGCTGCGCCGGATTTTTTGGGTGTCGGACTGTTTTCGGGATTCACCAGGCGCGCTTTGGCCACTTTGGCTGTGGGTTTTTTGCGTGTAGTTTTCTTTGGTTGAAGGGAATCGGCTTCTGTTGGTTTAGCTGTTGCTACCGGTTTGGGCGTTGGTTTAGCTGGGCTTGTTTTTTTTGCTGTTGTTGTTTTTTTCGTTTTCCCGGAGCTTGCTGTCTTTTTTTTTGCCATTTGTTTTCCAATTAATTTTGCATAAAAGTAAAACGAAAAAACGACTTATGGGTGGGATTGTGACATAAAATTGAAAACTTAACACAACATGACCGAATCTCTAAATATTTTGAAAAGAGATTTCTCCTCCCTCCTTTATATCAGGTACCTTGTCATTCTGAGAGACCACTCAAATTTTTTGAGCATAATGAGGTAATGTTGAGTGAAGCAAAATCCCGCCCATGCTTGAACATTGGGGAAGATAGTTCTACCAAAAACAAATCCCCTATAAGTCTGAGAATGGAGAGGCCTATTTTCAAAATAATGTCATTGGCAACGAAGTGAGGTTTCTGCTCAAATTTCTTTACCCATGTTTTCAGCATTTTACCACAAGTTGTTATCCCCGGACACGAGTAGGCACGAAAAAACACCGTCATAAGTATTTAGACAGTGGTGGGGGTTTTAGTAAAAGGCCTGGATTAGTTTAGCGTGCAGCAAGTTTTTCCAAATAGTGCTTGCGTGCTTCATCGGGATCCGCACCTGGCTCGATGTAAATACGTGTACGGTTATCGATAACCACTTCCTGCATTTTCGACAAGTCGGGCGAATTGAATACCACTTGTTTCTTGTCAAGGTGATTTCTGCTTCTCTTATTCATCTTTATAATATTGTATAGATTATAAACGCAGAAAATGGATAAAAGTATGGGGAGAGGCAAAATGTCTATTTTTGCGCCAAACACACGATAGTATGATGGAAGAAAATAAACGATTGTTTTTGCTGGATGCCATGGCACTGATTTACCGGGCTTATTATGCTTTGAATAAAAATCCGCAGATTACGTCAAAGGGTCTGAATACTTCGGCTATACTGGGATTCTCGAATGCCCTGTTCGATATTATCCGAAACGAAAAACCCACCCACCTTGGCGTAGCCTTCGACACCATTGCGCCTACCCTGCGCAGCGAGGGCTTTGTAGATTATAAGGCTAATCGCCAGAAAATGCCCGAGGATATTGCCAAAGCCATCCCCTACATTTACCGACTGGTGGAAGCTTTTAAGATTCCTCTGCTTTTTGTGGATGGTTATGAAGCTGATGATGTAATTGGTACGCTGGCCAAGCGCGCCGAAAAACAAGGCTTCACCACCTACATGATGACTCCGGATAAGGATTTCGGGCAACTGGTGTCCGAAAATATTTTTATGTACAAACCGGCATACATGGGCAACAAAGTGCAAATTTTGGGTGTGAAGGAAATTTGTGAAAAATTTGAGATTGAACGCCCCGAGCAGGTCATCGATATCCTGGGACTTTGGGGCGATGCGTCCGACAATATTCCCGGTATCCCTGGTGTGGGCGAAAAAAGAGCCAAGGAATTGCTCAAAAAATATGGTAGTGTGGAAGGTGTAATCGAACATGCCCACGAGATAAAAGGAAAGCTGGGCGAGAATGTGCGCGATTTTGCCGCCCAGGGTCTTGAGTCGAAGCAATTGGCGACCATCGAACTGGAGGTGCCCATCGACTTTGAACCTGAGCAACTGAAAATGTGCAAACCCGACTTCGAGGCTTTAAAGGAATTATTTCTCGAACTGGAATTCAAAACCTACGCTGCCCGCATTTTCGATTTCTTTAAAGAGGAAGGAAGTGTAAAAGTTGCAAAACAGGCACAGGAGCAGCAAGACCTTTTTAGCCAGGCCGGGGTGGAAGTGGAAACCCTGAAGAATATCGAAACTACCGCGCACAAATACCATCTGGTGGATAATCGCAACAAGCGCGAAAAATTGATGTCTGAAATGCTAAAGCACAAGGCTGTTTGCTTTGATACCGAAACCACCGGCATCGATCCCAACAACTCGGAATTGGTGGGAATGTCGTTTGCCCTTAAAGCCGGCGAAGCGTATTATGTGCCAGTACCGGATAAGCACGAAGAAGCGGTGGCTTTGCTCGAAGAATTTAAACCGGTGTTCGAGAATGAAGAAATCGAGAAAACCGGGCAGAACCTCAAATTTGATATCGCCATCCTAAAATGGTATAATACCGAGGTGAAGGGAAAATTGTTTGACACCATGCTGGCGCACTACCTGATAGAACCCGACCAACGGCACAACATGGACTTCCTGGCCGAGCACTACCTCGATTACAAAACCATGAAGTACGATGAAGTTACCGAGAAAAAAGGTGCAAAGCAACTGAATATGCGCGAGGCTTTTAAGAAGCATCCGAACAAAATCCGGGATTATGCCGCCGAAGATGCCGACATTACCCTGCAACTGCGCCAAAAGCTGGAGCCGATGCTTGATGAACGAAGGGTGCGCAAGCTCTTCGATGAAATCGAAATCCCGCTGGTACCTGTGCTGGGAAGTATGGAAGCCACGGGTGTAAAACTGGATACCGATTCACTGCAAATAATTTCCGAGCAACTGGGACAGGAAATTGAGGTGGTAACAAAAGAAATTTTTGACCTGGCTGGCGAGGAATTTAATATCTCATCGCCAAAGCAGTTAGGAATCATACTTTTTGAGAAGCTGAAAATTACCGATAAGCCCAAGCTCACCAAGACCAAGCAATACGCCACCGGCGAGGATGTGCTGGTAAAACTCGAAAAACGACATCTCATCGTAGCCAAAATCCTGGATTATCGCTCGCTCACCAAACTCAAATCTACTTATGTGGATGCCCTGCCCGAATTGATCAATCCACGCGATGGGCGCATTCACACCAGCTACAATCAGGCGGTGGCTGCCACCGGTCGCCTTAGCTCCACCGCTCCCAACCTGCAAAACATCCCCATCCGTACCGAGCGGGGGCGCGAAATACGCAAGGCTTTTGTGCCGCGCAACAACGAGTTTACCCTGCTGGCCGCCGACTATTCGCAAATCGAACTGCGGATTATTGCCCATCTTAGCCAGGATACCGCCATGATGGAGGCCTTTATTCAGGGTTTGGATATCCATACCGCCACCGCCGCCAAAGTGTATGGCGTGGATTTGGAAGCGGTGGATACGGAAATGCGGCGCCATGCCAAAACCGTAAACTTTGGTATTGTATACGGCATCTCCGCCTTTGGCTTGTCCGAGCGTTTGGGTATTCCGCGCTTCGAAGCCCGCAACATCATCGACAACTACTTCGCCAAATACCCGGGCGTTAAAAAATACATGGATGGCAGCATCCACTTTGCCAAAGAGCACGGCTACGTGGAAACCATTATGGGTCGTCGCCGCTACCTTAATGATATTAACTCGGGCAACGCCACCGTACGCGGTTTCGCCGAACGCAACGCCATCAATGCTCCTGTGCAAGGCTCTTCGGCAGATATGATAAAAATTGCTATGATACGGATTTTTGATGCCATGGAAAAGCAAGGTCTGCAATCGAAGATGATTTTGCAGGTGCATGACGAACTGGTTTTTGATGCCCACAAAGATGAACTGGCCATCCTTAAACCGCTGGTGGAGGAAGGGATGAAAAACGCCATGCAACTCAAAGTGCCGGTGGTGGTGGACATGAACACCGGCAACAACTGGCTGGAGGCACATTAGGATTCTTTTGATGTCAGATATCCGATGTCCGATGTCCGATGTCAGATGTCAGATGTCAGATGTGGGGGCATGGGTTTGCAGCCCTGCAGTTCGGCAGGCTCACTGACAAAGGGAGATCGTAAGCCTGGTGTTTAAAACCAAAATACTAAAATGGGATTTTTTGAATATCGAACCGCAGAATGCCGAAAAACAGAAATCTATGATTTCGTAGTTTTTCTAGCATCCTCGAAAAACTACGAAAATTGAAAATTTTCTATTTTTCGGGATATCGAATATCGAATATTGAAATTTGTGAAATTTCGATTCCTTACTGTAGCCGAACTGTTCAAAGCTGTTAGGTTGGTTTTGTTTGCAGATAAATTTTCTATCATTGCAGAATTATTATCTGTTTAGGATAGAAAACGAATTAAGAAAATGATACTTAACTTAAATGAAGGTGAATATTTTGGTAAAAGGGTAAAAGCCCTCGAGAATTCCCTTGTTAAGTTGAGCATTACCAGCAACGAAGCCGATAGCCGAACGGTAAAGCATTATCACACCAACGACTACCTGTGCATTCAGGTGGCGGGCGATTATATCGAGAAGTACAAAAACCAGGTTTTGCCCATTCATACAGGAGATATCGTTTTCAGACCTTGCGCCTATCCGCATCAAAATTTTTTTAGTCCACACGGCGGCATCAGTTTTAATATTGAGTTTAAAAATCAAGAACTGGAAAATCAGGAAGTGATAGGAATGCTTCCGCAAAGTTTTGCACATTACAAAGCCGGAGTTTTTCCTTCATTATATCAACTCTTGTATCATTTTCAAAATGGATCGGACGAAGATTTTGTTCAAGAGCTTATTTATAATTGGTTATCTGATATCACCCAGAAACCCAAAAATTCGAGACCATTGCCCGGAGTGAACAAGGTGATTAAAATTATTGCGCAAGAAGATGAGATTTTTCACTCCTTAGCTTCCTTGGCTGCAAGGGTGTTTTTGCATCCTGCCTATCTTGCCCGGGCTTTTAAAACGGAAACCGGATTAACTATCAGCGAATATCAGCTAAAGCAAAAAACAGAAAGCGCAATGAGGCTGCTATTAAGAACCTCGAATAGTATTGGTGAAATTGCTTTCCGCTTTGGTTTTTATGATGATGCCCATTTTATCCGGTCTTTCAAATCCGTGTATGGTGTTTCGCCGTTGAGGTTTCGCCGAACCATTAAAAGTTAATCCTGTCCAATTTTATTGGCTGGATTCCTCTTTATTTTGCAATCCAAATTTTATAAAAAATCACTTTATGAAAATAAAAATTGTATCGATTGCGCTGGGTTTCTTTTTTATCTGCAGTTGTACACATTCCTTACCCTTATCCGGCTATTGGATCGGCTCCATGGAAATGAAAGGAAAAACTGTTGATCTGTCGATAGATTTTAACATGGAAACTTTTTCGAGCTACGATTTAATGATCGTTAATACGCCCATCAGTCATCTGAAATATAAGCAGGGCACAATCCGGTTTTCGCATAACGTTTTCGATGCCGATGTTAACTTTGATGGAGCAATAAAAAATGATACCATCAGCGGATCGGTGAACATTCCGGGGATGCCGCCAGAGCTTAAATGTAGTTTTGAACTGACAAGAATATCCGATTTTCCGCCGCAAAAGCCTTATGTTGTCGAATCTGTTTTTGTAGCCGGTGTTGACGAAAAAATAGCAGCAGATATTTACAAGCCCAAATCTGATATCCCACACCCGGCTTTGGTTTTGATGCATGGTTCGTCCGGATATTTAAAAAATAATTTGGCTTTTTATGCTGATTTTTTTGCCGTCCAGGGTTTCGAGGTTTTAATTTTTGATAAGCGGGGCAACGGACTATCAAGGGGCAACAGCATTGCAGCAACCTACGAAAACCTTGCTGAGGATGTAATTGCCTGTTTGGAAGCCATGCAAAAACGTGCCAGCGTTGACAAGGCTAAAATTGGGCTTTGGGGGATAAGTCAGGGAGGAATGCTCTTGCCTTTTGTTGCATCCAAAACAAATATCCCGTCCTTTTTGATTGCGGTTTCTCCCGATGTAAACGGAGCTTACGAGGCTGCCGCTTTCTCCGACAGTCTGCGGCTGATCAACCTGGGCAATTCTCCAGCCGATGGGCATATCGCTGCCGAAAGCCATCGCCGGCTGGCCGAAATGATCCGCGAGGGGAAAAGCTATAAAAAGGTAGAAAGTTATATCAGTGAAAACGCACGGCAATATGATTTTATGAATCAGACCGGACTGTATAGCAATGCGATAATTGACGAAGAACATTTTGAAGGCTTGTACTGGTCGGGGCGGAAGTATAATTTTTGTAAGGATTGGAAAAATTTAAACATACCAACCCTTTGTATTTTTGGTGAAGATGATGCGTTTGTTGATCCGGTTTCAAATGAAGGTATTTTAAAAAGGTTCAACAATCCCAAAATAGACACAAAAATGTTTCCACAGGCAAACCATGTTTTAAAGAAAACCTTCAATCCTGTAAAATACCCTGATTTTGATTGGCCCAGGGTTGCACCGGGCTATTTGGATTATGTAAAAACGTGGATCGGGGAGTATAAAAATAAATCGAAATGAGTAGATCGGGCTTGCTGAAAAACTCAAAATGATGTCCGATGTATGATGTCCGATGTCCGATTTGGGGGCAAGGGTTCGCAGTCCCGAAGGGGATTGCAACCCTGGTGTTTAAAACCAAATCTTAAAATGAGATTTTTTGAATATCGAATCGCAGAATATCGAAGTTAAAAGCAGAACTTAACTTTTTATTGTCCGATTTTACGCATACATCTATAATCAAACATCACGCATTTACATCTATAATCAAACATCATACAATCACATCTAAAATCTAAAATCTAAAATCTGACATCTGATATCTGACATCAATGGGATGTCCCATGTATGATGTGCGCAGAAACGATGGAATATCGGCATTTAACTTTTCATCGTCCGAGGCACGAAAACATAGAAACGTTAAAGAATGAAAACCTTATCATCACAAAAAACCTTCATAGAAAATCCAAGTCAACGCACCATTTAACCTTACCTTATTATTTATCCAAAACAAAAACATTGAATAATAATTTAGTCTTGCAATCCTTTTGGGGCTGCAAACCCGGGGTCTGCATGGGTTTACAGACCCGAAGGGGATTGCAACCCTGGTGTTTAAACTTATAGGTTATTCCGAAATCTGTTTTATTTTAGAAAATCTCGTAGCTTTGGCAAAATTTTATTAATGAAAAACTCGAAAAATTATTTTTAAATCGTGGGGCTTCATCAGCGTGATTTTAATACTTTATGGGGTTCTATACTTTACTGATTTGATATGAAGACATTGTTTTTTAAATTTTTCTATTCATCAATCAAACAGAATACTGCCTATATCATCGCGGTAAACACACTTGGTTTTACAAGCAAATATGAACTTATTAAAAATGAATTATTGAAAAACGCAAATGTGTATAGTGTAACTGCCTCCGATCAACCACCGATTAACTATAAGTATGAGAGCAGTGGCGTTGATTGGGAGGGGAATAATAATCAATCCGAAAGTTCATTTTGCATTTACAGTACTGATTATTCATTTATTGAAACCTTTAATGTTAAATTGATTAATGGATCGTTTTTACCCCAGGATTTGAATAGGAATAAATATGTGGACAGGACGTATATGGGAAACTCTCCAATAGTAATAAATGAGTCTGCACAAAAAATTCTTGGGTATGAACAGCCCATTGGGAAAAAAATCCATTTCAATAGTGTTTTTTATGATGGTTTCATTGTGGGGGTTGTCCAGGATTTCCATTTCAAACCACTAAACAATCGCATCACACCAATGCTGATAATTTATCGCCCGCATAGCTTTACCGAAATGTATATTAAAATTAATCCCACACATAAACAGGAAACTTTGAAATATATCGAAAAAGTCACAGCTCAGTTTCGTGAAGATAAGTACCCCTTTGACTATTATTATTTAGAAAATCGAATAGAATATCTCTACAAGGCCGAAAAAAATATGGCCGGCTTTGCTGTAATATTTGCTTTGCTATCAATTTCACTTGCGGCAATGGGAATGATGGGGATGATAAGTTACCTTGTAAAACAACAAAGGAAAAACATTACAATACGTAAGGTATTTGGGGCAAAAACACACCACATAATTTTTTATTATGTTAAACAAGTTGCATTAACTTCAAGTCTGGCATCGGTGATTGCAGGAATAATTGCATGGCAGCATCTGGATTATTGGCTTCAAAACTATGCCTATAAAATTAAGCTGACACCATTTTTATTTTTCCAAGCAGCTGCTATTGCAATATTTAGCCTAGCCGCGCTTACTACAATATTAATTTTTAAGGAAGCTAACAAAAGCCCGGTGGATAATTTAAAGTATGAATAGAAATCCCAATTCCCCCCCCATTAGCCTCCTCAAATACTTACATTCTCGTAATCTTTGCTATTTTTGTTTTTTATTGAAATTTAAAAAAAACCAGCAATATGAATTTGAAGGATGATAAACGAATTGTAATGACCCTTGATGCCGGCGGGACTAACTTTGTTTTTTCGGCGATACAGGGCGGTGAAGAAATTGTTGAAGCCATTAATCTGTCGGCTGCTGCCGGGAGCCTGAATGAAGTACTCGAACGGATTATTCAGGGCTTTGAAGAAGTGAAGAGTAAGCTGGCCGAAGCACCTGTGGCCATTTGTTTTGCCTTTCCCGGCCCGGCCGAATATGACTTGGGTATTATCGGCGACCTGGCCAACCTGCCGCACTTTCGGGGCGGAGTAGCCCTGGGGCCTATGCTCGAAGAGAAGTTTGGCATCCCTGTTTACATCAACAACGATGGAGATTTGTTTACCTACGGCGAAGCTATTAGCGGCCTGCTCCCCGAAATCAATCAGCAACTGGCCGAGAGTGGAAATCCTAAACGTTACCACAACATTTTAGGGGCAACCTTTGGTACCGGTTTTGGCGGCGGCATCGTGTCGCAGGGCGAATTGTTTACGGGCGATAATTCGGCGCAGGGCGAAATTAATCGTATGCGCAGCAAGGTACACCCTTTTTATAGTGCCGAAGAGGCGGTGAGCATACGTGGGGTGCGCAAGGCTTATGCCCGCGAGGCAAATATCAGTGAGGTGATGGCACCTACGCCCCAGTCCATTTTCGATATTGGCATGGGCAAGGTGGAAGGTAATACCCAGGCAGCCCGCAAAACCTATAAAAAATTTGCCATTGCAGCGGGCGATGTGCTGGCCAATGCCATTACCCTTATCGACGGACTTATCGTGTTGGGCGGCGGACTTTCGGGGGCGCATCCCCTGTTTATGCAACAGCTCGTAAGCGAGATGAATCACAAGTTTGACACGCCGGGCGGCGGAAGCCTTTCGCGCCTCGAGGTGCGGGTGTATAATCTGGAAAACGAAAAAGAACGCCGCAAGTTTTTTGTGGGCAACAAGCAGGAAATTCAGGTTCCCTTTAGCGAGAAAAAAATAAACTACGACCCACTCAAGCGCATCGGAGTTGGAATAAGTCGTTTGGGAACATCCAGGGCCACCGCTATCGGTGCTTATGCCTTTGCTTTGAATCAACTGGATAAATAAAAATCTATCTTTGTCAGTCGCTGGCAGGGGCATTTTGTTTTTGCTATTGATAAACAAACTGAGGCCATGAAAATTTCAAATGGGGAATTGGAAAAACGAGAAACACGCTACCGTGCACTTTTCGCGAATATGAGTAAAGCAGTAGCAGTTTATCCTGCTATCGAAAATGGAAACAACTTCGTTTTTATCGATGCAAACCCTGCCGTGGAAAAAGTGGAGCATTTGAAAAAGGAACAGGTGATCAATAAAAGTGGCGAACCCCTGCTTAATACCATCAACGATATTATCGAATTATCCAAGATTGAATCCGGCCAAAGCGAAGTGAATATCGAAACGGTGGACATTAATGAAATATTGAAATATCAATGCGGCTTTTTCCTACCTCAGGCCGAGCAAAAAGGATTGGAATTCAGGATTTTCATCGACCTGCCATTAGGGGAAATCAAATTACTGACCGATAAAGGTAAGCTGGAATCCATCCTGATAAATTTAATTAAAAATGCCTTGAAGTTTACCCAGGAAGGTTTTGTGGAATGTGGCATAAAAAGCAATAGCGAGCATCTCGAGATTTATATCAGCGACAGCGGGCCGGGAATACCCAAGGATAGGCAGGAGGCTATTTTTGAACGCTTTGTGCAGGCCGACCTCGAAATTACCCGCCCCCACGAAGGCTCGGGCCTTGGCCTGGCCATTGCCAAAGAATATACCGCCATGCTTGGCGGTGCCATCACCGTAGATTCGGAGCCTGGCAAAGGCAGTCGCTTTACGATATCCTTACCCTTGAGGCTGGCCGAAAAGGAGGAAGAAGTTGCTGCAACAAGCGAGCAGCCTGCCCCAAATGATTTGAATGCGCAAGGCATCCAAACCATTCTTGTGGTGGAGGACGACCCCGACAGTTTTGCTTATCTCGAAATAATTTTAACAGGCCTTCATTACCGCGTTTTTCATGCCAGCAACGGAAAGGCAGCCGTAGAGTTATGTCGCGCACATCCCGAAATTGCACTTATCCTTATGGATTTGAAGATGCCTGTGATGGATGGCCTCGAAGCCACCCGGCTAATCCGCCAGTTTAACACCACGATTCCCATAATTGCCCAAACGGCTTATGCCTTGGCTGGCGACAGCCAAATCGCCCTCGATGTTGGTTGCAACGCTTATCTTACCAAGCCCATAAAAAGGAAAGAGCTGATCAAAAAATTGAATACTTTTCTTGGGTGATAAAAGCAGGGTAGGGTTGTTTTATCTTTTCTTCCAGCTTTTGATTTTTTAATACCTTTGGAAACTAATAATCAAAGTTATTTAAAATGAAAATATTTATTGTTTTCCTGTTTCTAATTATCAGCCATAACCTGTCATCTCAAATTCATTTTGAGAAATTGGATAGCATCGATTTAAGAGGGATGAATAATGCGGACTTCGATTGGGGCGATTACGATGGAGATGGGGATTTAGATATTCTATTATCCGGCCTGGCACTCAACGGTGTTCAAATCAGTACCGAATCTTATGTTTACAGAAATGACGGGAATAATATATTCACCAATTTATTCCTGTCGATTCCCCATTTGCATTCAGGTTCGGCCAAATGGGTGGATATTGACAACGACAATGATTTAGATTTTTTGCTTACAGGAAGTATTGGTTCAAGCGGAACGGCACCTAGCCAGCTCTGTATCAATTTGGGTGCAGATAATTTTGAGGTGATTGATGTAAATCTTCCCGGGGCGGAATATGGCGATTTTTGTGATTTGGATAATGATGGCCTTGATGATTTAATATTGCTTGGCGGAGGAATGAAACTATTGAAAAACAATGGCGATTACAGTTTCGATGAGATACCAACAGACTATCCTGAAAATGTCAATCATCCTAAGATTGCTTTGGGTGATTTTAATAACGACAACTTTAACGATTTTATAATTTGCGGAGTTGAGGAAGTTAACTATCAAGGCTATACCAGGAATTACATCTACAAAAATAATCAGGATGGTACTTTCTCTCAAATCACTTTTCAAGCTATGGATAGTGTAGTTGCACATCCTGCTTGGCAGGATTTGGATTCGGATGGAGACCTCGATTTAATCTATTCAGGCCCATTGTGGGGCTCCGATACACCGGAAACAATTATTTACGAAAACCTTGGAAACGAAAACTTTTCGGAAGTTGCACATAACCTTCCTTTGTTCAGTTATGCAAATTACAGCTTTGCTGATTACGACAACAATGGCTTTACGGATGTGATTGTTTCGGCATATTTCGTGAATTATTCAAATAGAGAAACTTTTTTATTTAAAAATGAAGGATCCTGGAATTTCATTCAGGATAATAACTCATCATTTGAGAATAGTTTATTTGACATCGAATTTGCAGACTTCGACAGGGATAATGATTTAGATATTGGAACCACTGTGGGTGGTGCCTGGGGTCTATTGACTTATCTGTGCGAAAATCAGAATAACGGAAATATAAATTCTGCGCCCGGCGAACCTCAAATGCTGACATCTGAAATTATCGACAACACTTTAACTTTGAGCTGGGAAGATGCTTACGATCAGGAAACCAATACTGCCGCCCTTATGTACAATCTTTTTGTTAAAAAGGACAATCAGTTAATCATAAATCCAAATGCGATTTTAAACTCAGGCTTAAATAAATTGGTGCAGCATAGTAATCAACGCTTCACCAAAAGTGCAAGTTTCGATATAGCAACTTTTGAAGAAGGACATTATTTTTGGAGCGTTCAAACCATCGACCAGGGCTTTTTAGCTTCAAGCTTTTACAGCACGCAGGAATTCACAATTTACTACAATAATTTGCCCGATGCGCCCAATGGCTTGCAATTGAGTAATAATCCTCCAACAAGTGTTGTACTAATATGGAGCGATAATTCTGCAGATGAAACAAGCTATATTGTTGAACGCTCAGAAACAAATTCTGAAGATTTTATCGGTATTGCCACGCTAAATGCTGATGTTGAAAGCTATGAGGATACTACAATTCAACCTTCAAATGAGTATTATTACCGTATTAAAATGATAAACTCCACGGGTGAGTTTGGATACAGTGAAATAAAATTCATCGAAACCCTTCCAACCCTATCCGAGCATCCATCTAACCTCATTGCAAATGCAATTTCTCCTTCTGAAATAACCTTAAGCTGGACTGATAATAATAGCAATGAAACCGCTTTTGTTCTCGAACGGTCAATTTATAACTCAGATAATTTTGAAATAGTTGATACCCTGCCGCCCAATACAAGCGGGTACATCGATGGTGGAATAAATTCAGGAACTAATTATTTTTATCGCATAAAAGCGGTAAACGATGAGGGGGCTTCTGCATATAGCAATACTGCAAATTCAATAAGCCCTATCATACAATTTACAAAAGTTAATAGTGTTTTCGAGGATTTAAACTTTAGCGAGGGCATGGCCTGGGGCGATTACAACAATGATAATTTCGAGGATTTGTTGATTAACTCCTACCCCCCGGTGCTATACAAAAACAATGGCGATGCAACTTTTAGCGAGATAAGTAATACAGGCCTTGACTTTGAAACAGATTATGAGTTTTTTTGCGTTTGGGGCGATTACGACAACGATGGATATTTGGATCTGTATTTCGCAAGTCAGCATCAAGCAAATAATTTATTTCGTAATAATGGTGATGGCACTTTCCGGAAGCTTACAAGCGGCAACATGACGAATCAAGTGCAGGATACAAAAACTGCTGCGTGGAACGATTTCGACAATGATGGCGACCTGGACTTATTTGTTGTAAACCATGGGCAAAATAATCTGTACAGATATGATGGCGACACAACTTTTACAGAAATCATTTTGGAAGGAGGTTCATATTCCTATGGCTGCAACTGGGGCGATTACAATAACGATGGTTGCATAGACTTATACGTTGGCAACAATCAAAAAAATGATTTATTCCGCAATAACGGAAAGGGTGGTTTTGATAAAATTACCGAAGGCCAAATTGTAAACAACGAAGACTACCACACCTCTTTTTCTGTGTCCTGGGGCGATTACAACAACGACAGCTATTTGGATATGCTCATATTAAATGATAACAGCACAAAAGAATGGTTATATCAAAACAACGGGGATGAAACCTTTACGAAGGTTGAAGATGTTTTTCAGTATTATGAAAGGATTAAAACCGGCTTTTGGTTAGATTACGACAACGATGGAGATTTGGATATGTATCTTTTCTTAACCACCGGCGGGGCATACCAGCATAAGCTCTATACCAACCTCGGCAACAACTCCTTTACCTACAGAACAATAAGCTCTGTAGAACCCACAAACTATTTTACTTCCTTTGGGTCTTGTTATGACTACAATAACGATGGGTTTAGCGACATCCTGATAAACAAGTCTGATAATCAAATATTGCAAAATGAAGGGAATGGCAACAATTGGATAAAAATCCTATTGAAAGGTTCGCCCTCAAATAGCTTTGGCGTTGGAGCAAGAGTAAATGTTAAAACAAACGGTATATGGCAGAACCGCACCGTAAGAACCCTTGGTTCATCCCATTCACAAAATGGAAATATCCTGAATTTTGGTTTAAATACGGCCAGCGTAATCGATAGTATTATCGTTGATTGGCCAATGGGAACACATCAAATACTTGCCGAAATTGCGGTAAACCAAAAAATTGAAATTTATGAAATGGATGCTCCAATTAAGCCTTTGTATAAACCCAGCAATTTGAAGAGCGAGATTTTTGAGGGGCAGGTTAAACTAAGCTGGAAAGATAATGCTATTAATGAGGATGGTTTTATTATCGACGTTTCGTTTGAGGACACCACAAATTTTCATGAATACATGGTGGTAAACCAAAATGCAACTGTGTTTTTGGATGATATCATACAAATTTATTATCAGTATTACTATTATCGGATAAAGGCCGTTAAGGGTGATGTTTCGAGCGATTGGAGTAATATTGTTTGGGCAAAACCAAAGTATTTCAAACTTAGCGATGATTCTGTTTTCTGTTGCGACGACAACCAATCCGAAACAATTTCATGGCTCGACTACGACAACGATGGGAACGTTGATTTGTATGTTGGGAATAAATCGGCGAATGCCCGCTTATTTCACAATAAAGGAAACGGCTCGTTTGCCAAAATAAGCAACACGCCCATAACTGCCACCAGCCCCATCACAAATTGTGGTGCGTGGGCCGACTACAACAACGACAGGAATATTGATTTGTTCGTGGCAAATGGTGGGGGTAGTGGCGGCCCGGTATCTTCGATAAACAATAATCTTTACAAAAATGAAGGAAACGGCATTTTTTCTCAAATCACCACAGGCGATATCGTTAACGACAGCCTAAACTCTTATGTGGCTGCCTGGGGCGATTATGATAAAGATGGATTGGTGGATTTATTCGTTGGCAATGCCTATGAAAGTATCCTGTATAAAAATAATCCCGATGAAACCTTTAAGAAAATTGTTGACGTGCCCATGTTTGGGATATCGGCAATGGATGCTGTTTGGAGCGATTACGACCTGGACGATGACCTGGATTTGCTTACCATTGGGGAGGCCTCGGGTTTTAAGATTTTCGATAACCTGGGCGGCGGGAAATTTGAAGAGGTATTTCTTCCTGATATAGGGATAAATCAACCTGTTTTTGGTAGGAGTATCAATATCGAAGATTTTAATAATGATGGCTTATTCGACCTTTTTATTGCCAAAGAAGGCAACAACAGATTGTTCTTTAATAATGATGGAATTTTTGAGGAGGTGCTGAATAATGCTTTGGTAAATAGCTCTGCCAACTCGATGAGTTCGGTGTGTGGTGATATCAATAACGATGGCTACATTGATGTGTTTGTCTCGAACGCCAATGGGCAGAATTATCTGTATTTAAATGGAAGCGACACATTGTTTACAAAACTATTGAATGAGCCGATGTCGGATGAAGCAAAATCAAGCCTGAGTGCTGCATTTGGCGATTATGATAATGATGGGGATTTAGATTTATTCGTTGGAAACGATGGCGACAAAAACAACTTTTACATGAATGAAGGGACGGGAAAAAACTGGATTAATTTCCGCTTAACCAACTATCGGATTGCCAATACGCTTGGGTCGAAAATTGTATTGTACCACAATAACACGGTACAAATAAGGGAAGTTAAAACCAACAGTGGTCATGGCTCGCAAAATGCACCCGGCTTTCATTTTGGCCTGGGCGAAAATACATCTGTTGATTCCGCAAGGGTTATTTGGCCCAACGGAGTGAGCATGGTATTAATAAACCCCGAAGCCAATCAAACTTACGAATTCAATAACAACGGATTGGACAACATAACTCAATCACCATTTAATATCTATCCAAACCCAACAAATAATATTTTGAATATTGATTTTTTGGAAAAGGACAAAGTCAAGTTGATAAGAATAGTAAGCACATCGGGTATGGAGCTAAAAGAAATAAATAGGATCAATTCCGATAAAATAGCAGTTTCGCTTTCGGGATTTCCAAATGGCTGTTATTTTGTACATGTTTATTATAAAAGCAGAATCGTATCCGAAAAGTTTATTTTGATGAAATAATATCCCAGGCGGGTTTTCCTGGATTTGATCAAAAAAAACCCCGGAGAATTGCTTCCCCGGGGTGCATTAAAAAAAACTGCAATCCTCCGTTTATGAGTCCCGTCCTGTTGTCGATTATGCTCGGGCAAAGCCCGGCAGTAGTCGTTACAAAGTGGAATTTGTAAAGACGCGCAAATTGCGCGTCTTTACACCATTTTTTTCTTCTATTTCAAGATGAGTTTATGGAAACTTGAATTTCCTTTTTGCATGATTCCAATCATATAAATTCCCGGATTGCAATTTTGCAGATCAATGATTTGTTGCAAAGCAGAACTTGATTGTTTTGAAAACACGAGCTGTCCATGAACATCGGTAATAGTAATTTCTGCGCTTGACGATAATCCTGAAATATTAAAAGTTCCATTGGATGGATTGGGATAAACCCGGATATTCTCTATGCTCAGCCCTGCTATTCCAGAGCTTCCTGCTTTGAATCCTGTAATCGCCGAAAGGCCATGCTCAGCAAATTTGCCATCATAAGCGG
>CAZGAO010000064.1:0-30785 GCA_964523795.1 uncultured Lentimicrobiaceae bacterium | reverse complement strand
CCAGATTGAGAACGAAAACGTTTGCATAAAAATCCTGCAAAATACCGTTTGTTTTCCATCACTAACGATAGCGCCTCTTTTAGGTTTGGTAGGCGCCAATCACTGAATCCAGCAAATTGTAGAATATTTGACGATATAATCCATTTGGTAGCTTCTTTATAATGAACATATTTTTCAGGTACTCTATGTTTTTGCCACATCAAATTCGTTTCATTATCAACAATTTTATATTTTAATAATTCAAGATCATTCTGTTGCTTTTTATAATGCGTAGTAAAATTGAATGAGTTTATTAAAGGAAACTCTTGCAACTCATCTGGAAAAACATCCGACTGTGGCATTTCTGCATTGTCTAACAATATTGGTAAGATGGTAATTTTTTTGTTATAGACAGTTTTAATTTCCTCAAGCCCATAATCAAAATTGTTTCCCGATTTTCGAAGCTCTAATTCTTTTATCCATTTTTTGCCAATAAGAGTAATAAATAACTCACATCCTTCTAAACCATCTTCGATTTTTTGCTTGAAATTTTCTGATGGTGATATAGCCTGCCTGTCGAAAAAAAAACATTTTCAACCCCAAAATTTGCTGATAAAAAATTACTGATCGAGAAAATTTTGTTACCTGCGTCTTCATGGCGATAATTAATAAAAATTTTCATATTTTTTTGTTTTTAATAGACTATGTTTAACTCTTGTTTAAAATTCTTTATCTCAATACAACTCAATCCCCTGGTATAACAGCGGATCGTTTTCAACAAAAACCTCGAGTTGCTCTGTCTTGTTTGAAACTTGAGGCCCATCCATGTCAAATACTACATCTATATATTTCCTTCGTGCCGCTGCTATCTGGTTTAGCTGAGATTCTTCATTCACTCCCCAGCGCAGATCCACTGCTTGGAATCTTGCTCCATTTTCTTCACAAAACTTTTCAAGTTTGGGAAAAACATCTTTTTGTAGAATCCAACGCTCCTCCTTCATATCCCTGAAGGTTGAGCTTACGAAGACCCGGAAGATTTTGGATTGTTGTGGCATAATTGATTAAGTTAAAATACCAGACTCCTGTTTGCCATCCGGATTTTGTTTTTTGATTAACTCCCATATTTCTCTGAGCTCAAGAATTTGATCAATGTCGTATCCTTGGTCTCCTTTGCCTAATTTATTAAAACCAATTAAATTATCATGTTCCTTTTTTGTGTCGTCCCTTGTGGTATTGTGTTTCCAGGCATAGTAATACTTAGTAGCCATCCAGCGCCTATGCTCCGTTTCGGCTAGCTGTAATACTTTTTGCGGATCATCAAGAAATCCGAAATTAATTTCTGCTTCCCATGGGTTTAGAAAACATCCAGGGTCGATAAACTGATTCATTGCCCTGAATTTGATAAGGCTGTGCTCAACGACCGACCGGTTATCATCCCGAATTTCTTCATCCAGCAGGTGCCAGGGCAACATCGTTTCCTTCAGATCCGGTAGCTTACCGGATGGAATTAATTTAGCATCAACTTTGTCGATATAATTTTTTATTGCCCGTTTAAGCCAGCGGTTGTGAATAGCAATGGCAATTTTATCAATATTCAAACCCGTAATATTTTCGTGCTTTGCAACGACGTTAAAAACTTCAACTGTATGGATGTTTTCGGGTTTTTCGATGGTAATACCCGACATTACGTCTTTTGTAAACCAACGAATGATGGGTGTTTCTTTGCCAAAAACTTCTACTGCCTTAATCGAATAGGATGCCTGCAAACGATCTGAATCGCTGCAGATATAAATATTATCAGCATACTCGATTTCGTTCGCAGTTGCACATTCCGGGGTAAGATGGTGGGGATTAAGTTCAATAAACTTTATATCCATTAATTTCGTGATGTCTTTTCGCTTATTCCTAATTTTGTTCTCAATCAGATGCGTATTCTCCCCCAATATGGTGATTTTACTTTTCCTGCCATTGATGAAATGGCAATTTTGCAGGCAAAGTTTAAGAAGCTCTTCTCCCATTTGACTAAACCCGATTATTAAAACATGAATTGGGTCATCATTTTTTGATGTAACAGGTCTAAACCGGTCAGGTGGGTATTGCCTGAAAATATGCCGTGCTGCTAATTCATTAATGTTGAATAGTTTGATGGGAGTACCCGTTTGTGATCGATTGCTGTTAAATGCAGGATCAAATTCAAGCAATTCATTTTTAAGTCTATCAAAGTTTTTCTTTTCTTCTTGCAGGTTATTTTTAGATGGTAACGTTGATTTGATTTGTTCAGCTATCTTTCGGTGTTCAAGCAATTTTATCCATATTTCGCAATTACGCCGTTCGGGAATTTTTACCATTTCCTGATTAGCAGCTACTTTAAGATTCCGACTATCAATATTTGCGGTAATGACAAGGTCTGGGTTTCTTCTACTACTCTTAGATAGGATTGATTTGACATGCGATATCACTGTAAGGTTGCTAAAGTCGTCACCGGTGATAGCATGAATGCAGCTTGCACGTAAAATGGCAACCTTCTTCAAAACTTCAGGATTAAGTGAATTTCCGATGATCACCCTTGCTCCCTGCTTTTTGAATAGTTCGATATTCTCATTTCCCGAATCTTTTTCGATAATTACCAGCTTACTTTTATCCTCGTAATTATGGGCCATTGCAGTTCCGAGATTACCCAGGCCACAGATAATGATATGACCACGCATTCGCTTTATCTTTTTTAAGAGGTACTCATCTTGCAACACGGATAAAAACGCCAGTACTATGGTATAAATCAGCGTAAAAATAGCAAGAAACCTTGCCACGTTGAATATTAAGAATCCCCAAAATGGAATTAATCGAGAGCTATCATAAAATTTATCGCTTGATGCCATTGCAAATAACTGGAATGAAAGGTAAAGATTCCTGAAGAAGGAATAATCCGGAAAAGCAACCTCAAAAGCTATATAGCCTAATGTGATGGTGAAAACGCTTAAAATGATCAGGGTCAATAAGCGGGTACGTAAATTTTTAATGTTTTCCATTTTCATTGTTTTAATAATTTACAATAGCTTGAAAATTTATTTATTTTATGTTTCTTATCAATTATCAGATCAGGAACTCTTTTGACTTTCATGCTATTTTTTTTATCAGATATCCCATACCTAAAATCACTCGTATCGTAGCTATTGCAGTTTTTTTATCAAATTCTTTTTCATCTTCGGGCAGTTCCTCATAGGGAATTAAACAGGGATGCTCTTTTTTTAGATCATTACGCTCATGACCAAATTTCCAACCTAGGTTAATTCGCTCTGCCGCCCAATTTTCGTGTACATTTTGAGCAAGAATTTCGACTAATTGCAAGAGTTCCGGAGGTACCTCTACATTTGAAGTATCAATGGGTTTTGGAATGTAAACATTTGTTTTCATATTCTCTTTTTATTTTTAAATCCGCAGGATACTCCATTTGGTTGGTACCGTCGGGTTTTAACTAAAGCACTATCTGATTCCATTCATTGTATTTTGGTATTTGAGACAGGACTTCAACCAGGTAGGAAGTGATCTTTTTCCGGATAAAACTATAATTCCGGGAAAACATCGATGCCATCGCCACTGCCGTCATAGCGGTTGATCTCAAAAAGTACGTTTCTTGCCCTGCGGGCTACCTCATAGTCTTTGCTTTCTGATACTTTGGTGAGGTATGCTTTGAAGGTGCCATTGAAAACATGCTTTTCGATAATTTGCATCAGCCCGGCATTGCCGGTCACCTGGCGAACTTCAAGAATGGGCAGAAGTATCTCGCTGTTTATTTCCTGCATCAGGAATAATGCCCTGTAACGCGGGCGGATGTAGGTGATGGCAAGTATTTTAACCAGATGCGTGGCCAGGGTCTCCTTGTCGGTTATGCGGCGGCTCCAGTAGATATAGTCGCCACCGTAATGCAGCGAAGCCTCAAGCATGAAGAGTTGCACATTCTGGTCGTCCACCTCAATGGTTTTGGGTGCGTTGCGCAGAATTGACTTCTGCTCTTCGTTCAAACTTTCGAGCACAAAGTAGGCGTGGTGGTTTTTTGCCCATCGGTCAGCAAGCTGGTAAAACTGTCCCAGCGGACTTAGATGTGAATAGGTCTGTCGCAGATAACCCGTGTCAGCGTCCCCGCTCCGGTTTAGCAGTTTTGCCACGGTTTCCGTAAGGCGGGCAATGTTGGCCTCAAGTGGCGGTGAAATGGCATCGAGCCAGTGCTGTGTGCAGGTACAAAGTTCGATATCGCCATGAAGGGGTAGCGCATCTTCAATCTTGAAGGGCAGGATGATCTTGCCGTAGTGAACGCCCCGCTCAATTTCGCGCGGCACCCAATCTGACTGGTTTGAGTTGGCCGTAAACAGCATCACAAGGATTTGGCAATTCTTTATTCCTTCAAGGATAACCGATGGATAAGATTCACCGGGTCCGATATCGCGTGGTGCGATCCAGACGCGGATGCCGTTGCTCTCCAGGTGGGTGCATACTGCGTCGGCAATGGGTTTGTCTTTTGATGAATAACTGATTAATACATCGTGCATGGTGTTATATATTTATGTGTAAAAATTATTTTTTATTAAATTTTTCAATGGCCTCATTCACCATCCCCTAAGAAGTGTCGTAGTCGGTTTTGATTTCATTTTTGTCGAAACACACATCGTGTCCGCGTTTTCCGAGATCACTTTTTATCATCTCTACCAGCTCAGCATTTTGATCGTGGCCATAGCTGAGGAAAATTCTTAATGGAGTTTTTGCTTTCATAATGTAGGTGTTTTTAGAAAATACCCAATGGCATCACGGGAAGATTTTTAATCTTAAGACTTTCGGAGCCCTTTTGTTCTTCCTGCAAATTCTCTAGCTCCCCCCTGTTTCTTCGATTTTTCGCTAAAAAGGCGGCTAAAGATTTTCATAGTTTTATTTTTTTGTAAATGTAAAACTTTTAGGAAATATTTAATACTTCAGCGGAGAAGTTTTTAGTCTGGAAAAAGCCATTCTCTGTCTTAGCAACCGTTTTAGTCAGAGCATGGCTCTTAGCCATACACTGACATTAAATATTAAAAATCCTAAAAATCACTACCTTTTCAATTTTAATTTATTTAAAAAAAATCACTTGCCAAGCCATATAAATTAAGGGATGGAGAAACTATTGCTATAATTATTGGTGGTAAAAAGTGGTAAAAGTTATTAACATGGTGTTGTTTTGTGGGAGTTTTTACTCTATTTTTGCTCCTAAATATTAAAAGACGTGGTAGATCTCACCTATACTTACGAATGTAAAGTGGACAGCAAGGGCAGGATACTTATGCCCGGCAAGCTTAAGCATGAGCTTGCCGATGCACTTGCCCGTGGGTTTATCATCAAACGCAGCGTATTCAGTTCGTGCCTGGAGTTGTGGCCAAAGGAAGAGTGGGACAAAAAGCTGGCAGAGATAAACAAGCTCAACCGCTTTGTAAAAAAGAATGCCCGCTTTATCCGTAAATTCCTTGCCGGGGTAAAACCCGTGGAACTCGACAGCACCAACAGGCTGAATATCCCTAACGACCTGATGTCGTTTGCAGGCATCGGCAAAACAGTAGTCATCACTTCGCAAATCAACATACTCGAAATCTGGGATAAGGATAAGTATGAACAAGAGGTGAATTTTGATGATGAAGACGAAGACTTTGGCCAACTGGCTGAGGAAGTAATGGGCGGCAATAACACGCAAAATCAGGAATAATGTACCACCAGGCTGTACTTCTGCGCGAAAGCATCGAGGGGCTTAACATAGTTCCCGGCGGCACCTACATCGACCTTACATACGGCGGTGGTGGCCATGCCAAAGCTATACTCGAGAAGCTGGGTGAGGGTCGCCTGATTGCCTTCGACCAGGACAGCGATGCCATAAGCAACAAGGTAGCCGATGAGCGGCTGATATTGGTGGAGCATAATTTCAGGTATCTAAAGAATTTTTTGAAATATTATGATGCCCTTCCGGTGGATGGAATACTGGCCGATCTGGGAGTTAGCTCGCATCAGTTTGATGTTGCCGAGCGTGGTTTCTCGATGCGTTTTTCGGATATGCTCGACATGCGCATGAACCGCAAACAGACCAAAACAGCCACGGTGGTTTTGAATGATTATTCTGCCGAAGACCTGGCCCGGATTTTTAAATCCTATGGCGAAGTGCAACATGCGGGTGCCCTGAGCCGAAGCATTGAGAAATATCGCAAATCCCATAAAATATCCGCCTTCGCTGACCTTAAAAATGCCATTGGCCACTTTGCCAGGCGCGGAAAAGAAAACCAGTTTTTTGCCCAGGTGATGCAGGCCCTGCGCATCGAGATAAACGAAGAACTGGAGGCGCTGAAAGAAATGCTGGAGCAAACCGCCGAGGTGCTCCGAGAGGACGGAAGATTGGTGGTGATAAGCTATCATTCGCTGGAAGACCGGCTGGTAAAGAATTTTATCAGGAGTGGCAACTTCGATGGCAAGCTGCAAAAAGATTTTTACGGCAATGTAATCCGCCCCTTTGGCGAAATAACCAAAAAACCAATAACGCCTTCTGCGGAAGAGCTTAGCGAAAACAACCGCTCGCGAAGTGCCAAACTTAGAATTGCCTTTAAACAAACAAGCAAAACGCCATGACCAGCAAAGCAAACACCATAAAAACAAAGAAGGATTCCGGTGGACAGAAAAAAGCAATTCGCATCAAGCCCGGACGTTTTGTGAAAGGCACCCATGATATGCTGGACGGCTCTTTTATCCGCAAGGGAAACCTGGCTGCAAAGGTTTATTTTGTCCTTTTCCTGGTTGCCCTCGGATTGATTTATATCGCCAACAATCACTTTGCCGAAAAAAAAATCCGCGAAATCGACCGGCTCCAGGCCGTAAACAAAGAGCTTAGCTTCGACTACCTGAGCATGAAAACCAAACTCAACGAAAAGAAACGCGCTTCTTACCTGGCCGGCCAATTGAAAAAGTACGGCATAGAGCCATCAGTTGAGCCTCCCGAAAAAATTAGCGTAAATCCCTAAAGCCAGCGCACCATGAAAAAATCACAAAAGGAAAAACCAAAAGTTGGAGCCGGTCCCGGCAAGGAGAGCATGGCCAGGGTGTATTTTGTCTTTATTCTGCTTTTTATCTTTGGCGTAGGCATCATCTTTCAGGCAGCCCAGATTCAGATTTTTGAGGGTGGCGAACTAAACGAGCGCGCCAAAGAAATGGAGTACAAATACCTGGAGACCGAAGCCATGCGCGGCAACATTTTCGCCAGCGATGGCAGCCTGCTGGCTACCTCCATCCCAATATTCGAGATACGTTTTGATGCCAGCTCACCGCATATCTCCCAAAAGTTATTCAACGACAGTATTTCGCACCTGGCTTACTATCTATCCAAAATGTTTGGCGACCGCACCAACTGGGGCTACAAGCAGTATTTGATCGAGGCACGCAAAAAGGGCAATCGCTACCTCTTGCTGCAACGCAACGTTACCTACGATCAGTTATCAGAAATAAATAAATTCCCGATTCTAAATCGCGGAAAATACAAGGGTGGACTTATTGCCGAAAGGAAAATACGACGTGAATATCCCTTTGGCATCCTGGCCAAACGCACCGTGGGCTATGCCCGAACCAATGGCCAGGACAGCGTGCTGGTAGGACTGGAGGGTTACTGCAATCATGAGCTAAGCGGGATACCTGGCCGACAATTGCGCCAGCGTATGGCCAATAATGCCTGGCGGCCGGTTTTTAGCGATAACGACATCGAATCGCAAAACGGTCGCGACATTATCACCACCATAGATACCTACCTGCAGGATGTGGCCGAAAATGCCCTGATGCAACAACTGCGCCTGAGCGAGGCTGAGAAGGGCACGGTGGTTTTGATGGAAGTAAAAACCGGCGAAATAAAAGCCATCGCCAACCTGGTGCATAACCCTGCCGATGATTCGTACAACGAAACTTATAATCTCGCGGTGGGTGAATCCTTCGAGCCGGGATCAACCTTTAAGCTGGCCTCGATGATGGTGGCTCAGGAAGATGGAACCCTGGATAAAGTGGATTCAGTTGAGATAACTGACGGCTGGACCATGTATCATGGCAGAACCATGCAGGACGTGCATTTGATCGATCAGGACGGCTGGATTACGCCGCAGGAATGTATGGTTCACTCATCCAATGTGGGCGTTTCGCGTATTATTTACGATCACTACACAGGCAGGGAATGGGATTTTTATCGTGGATTGAAAAAACTTTTCCCCACCGAAACCACGGGAATAGAGATTTATGGCGAAGCCAAACCCAATATTAAAAATCCTGACGATCGCAACTGGTCAATGGTGAGCTTGCCATGGATGTCGATAGGATACGAAATTACGGTTACGCCCCTGCAAATGCTCACTTTTTACAACGCTGTGGCTAATGATGGTGTAATGGTAAAACCCCATCTGATCAAAGGAATCAGCGAAGGCGGAATAGTGCAGGAGACCTTTGGTACCGAGGTGCTCCGCAAATCCATCTGCTCCGAAAAAACGCTTCGTGTGGCGCAATCGTGGCTCAAAGATGTGGTGGAAGAAGGAACCGCTTCCAATATTAGAAATAACATTTACAGCATTGCCGGTAAAACCGGAACGGCCAAGGTAAACGAAAACGGGAAATACATCGCCAAATACAACGCATCCTTTGCCGGATATTTTCCTACCGAAAACCCAAAATACTCCTGCGTGGTGGTGATATATCGTCCCAACCAGGGTGGCTATTATGCTACCAAAGTAGCGGCACCGGTTTTTAAAGCCATCGCTGATATTGTTTATGCTACCCAAATGGATATCCACCCCGAAAACACCACAGCACCAAGCGATTGGTTAGCTAAAGCTGAAAATAATAAAAATGGAGATCAGTTAATTGCACAGCTTGGTTTGGATGAAAACGGACAGACGGGTAAAGAAGGTTTTAAGGATTTTACCAACCAAAAAACTGTGCCCGATGTAATGGGTTTGGGTGCAAAAGATGCCCTTTTTATTCTCGAAAATTTGGGACTGACTGTAAAAATACGGGGACGTGGCGTGGTGAAAAAACAATCGCTGGAACCAGGCAGGGTAATCCGTAAAGGCGACCATATTTATTTATCAATGGAAATTTAAAATAAGAGTTGAAAAAATTAAGCTCCATACTGGTTAATGTTGATATCCTCGAAACTTTGGGTGATGCCGCTATCGGTGTGAATAAAATTGAATTTGATTCGCGTAAGCTAGCTCGTGGCGATGTGTTCGTAGCCGTAAAAGGTACGCGCGTTGATGGCCATCAGTACATCCAAACGGTTATTGATCAAGGAGCAGCAGCTATTGTGTGCAGCGAGTTTCCCCAAACAATGGCTGATGATGTGGTTTACCTCCGCGTGGAAAATCCAGCCAAAGCACTCGGCTTGATGGCTTCGGCTTATTATGATTATCCCTCAAAAAAATTAAAGCTGATGGGCGTAAGCGGCACCAATGGCAAAACCACCAGCGTGTATCTGCTTTACAAACTTTATCAGCTCATGGGCTTCAAGGCCGGGCTGCTTTCGACCATCGAAAACCGGATTGATGAAAATATCAGCAAATCGACACACACCACCGCCGATGCCCTGCAGATAAATGCCAACCTTGCAGCCATGGTCGAAGCAGGTTGCGATTACTGCTTTATGGAGATGAGCTCACACGCCATCAGCCAGGAGCGCATTGCCGGATTGCATATCCACGGCGCAATATTTACGAATATCACCCACGACCACCTGGATTATCATGGCACTTTTGATAATTACATCAAAGCCAAAAAGAAACTCTTTGACGAACTGCCCAAAAGTGCCTTTGCCCTGGTAAATGCCGATGACAAACACGCGCAGGTAATGTTGCAAAATACCCAGGCTAAAAAAGCAAGTTTTAGTTTGAAAAATATGGCGGACTATAAGGGTAGGATTCTCGAAAACCAACTCTGGGGTTTGTTTTTGCGCATCGACAAGCGGGAAGTGTGGACACGATTGGTGGGCACATTCAACGCTTATAACCTGATGGGCGTTTATGCCGCTGCCATGCTCGATGGCCAGGAAACCGAGGACGTTTTGTTAAACCTGAGCAAGCTCGAACCTGTTGAAGGCCGTTTTGAGCTGGTGCCCTCCGATGCCGGAATTACGGCCATCGTGGATTATGCCCACACCCCCGATGCCCTGAAAAATGTACTGCTCACCATTAACGAATTGCGCACACACAACGAGCATGTGTTGACCATCGTGGGTGCAGGTGGCAACCGCGATAAAACCAAACGCCCGATGCTTGCAAAAATAGCAAGTCAGCACAGCGACCGTGTAATTTTAACTTCGGACAATCCCCGCGATGAAGACCCGGAGCAAATTATCAAAGACATGGAAGAAGGGCTGGACAGCGATGCCAGAAGAAAAACCGTGAAAATTACCGATCGGGCCGAAGCCATCAAAACCGCGACCATGATCTCGGTAAAGGGCGACATCATTTTGCTTGCCGGCAAGGGGCACGAAACCTATCAGGAGATAAAGGGCGTGCGCCATCATTTTGATGACCGCGAAATATTATTCGAATGTTTAAACCAGCTATAAATAAATTTTGAATTAAAACAGGATGCTTTATTATCTATTTGCATATCTCGAAAGTAGTTTTGATTTTCCCGGTGCCGGGATGTTTGCCTACATCTCATTCAGGGCAGGCATGGCTGTGATTACCTCGCTGGTAATTTCGCTGCTTTTCGGCAAACGTCTAATAAACTACCTGAAGCAAAAACAAGTAGGCGAAAGCATCCGCGATTTGGGCTTGGATGGGCAGATGGAAAAACAGGGCACACCCACTATGGGCGGGCTTATCATCCTTGGAGCCATCCTGGGGCCCACCCTGCTTTTTGCCAAGTTGCAAAATATCTACATCATCATCATTCTCATCTCCACCCTTTGGCTGGGATTGATAGGCTTTATTGATGATTACATCAAAGTTTTTAAGAAAGACAAAAGCGGCCTGGCCGGAAAGTTTAAAATTTTGGGTCAGGTAACGCTGGGTTTGTTTGTGGGACTGATGATGTATTTCAGCCCCGACATTGTGATTCGCGAAAAAGTAACCGAACGCTCCTTTATCGAGGAATCTAGAGCCTTTGCCAGCAATGGTGGTCAGGAAGGCGTTCACCTCTTCAAACCCGAGGCTGTAAAATCGACCAAGTCAACGATTCCCTTTTTCAAGAATAACGAATTCGATTACTCCATCTTTTTGAAATGGCTGGGCGAGGGTTATCAAAAATGGACTTTTCTGATTTTTATCCCTGCGGTAATTTTAATTATCACGGCGGTTTCCAACGGAGCTAATCTTACCGATGGCATGGATGGGCTGGCCACCGGCACTTCGGCCATTATTGGGATTACGCTGGCGGTGTTTGCCTACGTTTCGGGCAACATATTTTTCGCCAACTACCTCAACATTATGTATATCCCCGACACGGGCGAGCTGGTAATTTTTATCAGTGCCTTTGTGGGCGCGTGCATCGGCTTCTTGTGGTACAATTCTTATCCGGCGCAGGTTTTTATGGGCGACACCGGCTCGCTGGCCATCGGTGGCATCATCGCCGTTTTCGCCATCATGCTGCGCAAGGAGCTGCTCATCCCTATTCTCTGTGGCATCTTTCTGGCCGAAAGCCTTTCGGTAATGATGCAGGTAAGTTATTTTAAATATACCAAACGCAAGCTGGGTGCCGGGCAGCGCATCTTTTTGATGTCGCCCTTACACCATCATTATCAGCTAAAAGGCTATTCGGAGCCAAAGATTGTGTTGCGCTTTTTTATTGTAGGGATTATGCTGGCGGTAGTTACGGTAATTACGCTTAAAATCAGATAGACAAAAAGCGATGGCCGCAACAATAGCAATACTCGGAGGAGGCGAAAGCGGCACAGGAGCCGCACTGCTGGCCAGGAAAAAGGGAGTGGATGTTTTTGTTTCGGATAGTGGTAAGATAAGTGAGAAATACAAGAAAGTTCTTTTACAAAATGCAATAGATTTTGAAGAAGGCGGGCATACGATGCACAAAATCCTGAGTGCCGATGAGGTGATAAAAAGCCCGGGCATCCCGGATCGTGTGGCTGCGATTCAGCAAATCGCCAAAGCAGGGCTGCCGATAATTTCGGAGATTGAGTTTGCCGGACGTTTTACCCGCGCCACAAAAATATGCATCACGGGCAGTAACGGCAAAACCACCACCAGCACTTTGTGCTATCAGATTTTGAAAAATGCAGGACTGGATGTGGCTCTGGGTGGCAATGTGGGAAAAAGTATGGCCTGGCTGCTCGCCGAAAGGGATTATGAATATCTGGTGCTCGAACTAAGCAGCTTCCAGTTGGACGGGATAAAAGATTTTAAAGCTGAAATTGCCATCCTTCTTAATATCACGCCCGACCATTTGGACAGGTATGAAAATAAGATGGATAATTACGCAGCGTCAAAATTTAGAATCATCAAAAATCAGGGTAGTGGAGATGCTTTTGTTTATTGCAACGATGACCAATTGATCAGCGAAAAGTTAAAACAAATACCCATGTCTGCGCGGCATTATCCCTTTAGCCTTACGGCGATGAATGTGGATAATGGAGCCTGGTTGGAGGAAGATAAAACAGATTTTAAAAAAAGTAAAATGATAATCAATATAAAAAACGATACAATGCAAATGACATTACAGGAAATGGCACTCGAAGGCCGGCACAACGTTTACAACTCGATGGCTGCGGCTATTGGCAGCCGTTTGGTGGATATTCGCAAAGAGAACATCAAGCAGAGCCTGAGCCAATTTCAGGGCGTAGAGCACCGATTGGAATACGTGGCCGCCATCAGGGGTATCGATTTCATCAACGACTCGAAGGCAACCAACGTAAATTCTACCTGGTATGCTTTGGAAAATGCCAACCATCCGGTAATTTGGATTTGTGGCGGCCAGGACAAGGGCAACGACTACGAGGAACTGCTGCCGCTGGTGGCCGAAAAGGTAAAAGCCATCATCTGCCTGGGCATCGACAACCGCAAGATTATCGAAGCCTTTTCGCCGGTGTGCCCACTGATTTATGGAACCGAGAGCATGGAGGCCGCCGTTAAGCAGGCATACAAGCTTGGCGACAAAGGCGATACCTGCCTGCTTTCGCCTATGTGTGCCAGCTTCGACCTCTTCGACAACTACGAAGATCGGGGCAATCAATTTAAAAAATACGTGCTTGCGCTGTAAGTGAATTTGAATTATGAATTGCCCCACCTTTCAAGGTGGGGATTAAATGGGAAGGATGCCCCCCCCCGATTTCGCCAAAGGCGTGGCGAAATCGGGATGGGATTCTCAGTTTATTTGCCCCCGGGTTAAAACCCGGGGTAATTCAGAAATATCAATATTTTTTAAGAATTTGTAAACAAAGTTTTAAACGAATGATAACAGGTAAAATAAAAGGCGATAAAGTAATTTGGGTTCTGGTGGTGGTGCTGTCGGCTATTTCGCTACTGGCCATTTACAGCAGCACCACTTCGCTGGCCTGGCGCGAACACAATGGCAACACCGAGTACTATCTGCTGCGGCAGTTTGTAATTGTAGTGCTGGGTTTGCTTATCATGCTTGGCATCCACCGCATCCGCTACGTTTATTTTTCGCGGGTGGCGCAGTTTCTTTTTTATCTGTCGGTATTCTTGCTCGTGATCACCATGTTTTTTGGCCCGGAGATTAACGGTGCCCGCAGGTATCTGCTCATCAATGTTCCCGGTCTGGGGATGCTCACTTTTCAAACTTCCGATATGGCCAAGCTTGCCCTGATGATGTATCTGGCGCGCTTTCTGGCCAAAAATCAAGAGGAAATCCGCGACTTCAAGAAGGGCTTTATCTGGGTTATCGTACCCGTGCTTATTGTTTGTGGTTTGATATTACCGGCCAACTTTTCCACGGCAGCCCTGCTTTTTGTGGCCAGCCTGGGCATGTTATACATTGGCCGCGCCAGCCTGAAACACATCGGCTTACTGGTGGGCATCGGTTTGGCCGGGTTTTTACTCTTACTGGCCATTGGCCGTTTTCAGCCCGAAATGATGCCGCGTGCTACTACCTGGCACAACCGGGCTATGCAGCATTTTTCGCCTGATGCCGAAACGGACTACCAGGCTAATATTTCCAAAATGGCCATCGCCGGCGGCGGGATCTTTGGCAAAATGCCCGGCAATAGCACCCAGCGCAATTTTCTGCCCCATTCTTACTCCGACTTTGTGTATGCCATTATCATCGAAGAGTATGGCCTGGTGGGCGGTGCCGCAGTAATATTCATCTTTATCATCCTGCTTTTCCGATCGATAAAAATTGCTCGTCTGTCCCGCACCAAATTTGGCAGCTTCCTGGTTTTGGGCATTAGTTTTTTGATGGTCTTTCAGGCTTTTATCAATATGGGGGTTGCCGTTGGCCTTTTGCCGGTAACCGGCCAAACGCTTCCTTTTATCTCGATGGGGGGCACTTCATTTTGGTTTTCGTGTGCCGGGATGGGAATTATTTTAAGTGTGAGCCGTTCGGTCGAAGAAAGCCGTCCGGTTAAAAATGAAAAAATGAATTATGCCACAGCATAAAACAAAAATACTAATATCGGGCGGAGGCACCGGGGGACATGTATTCCCGGCCATTGCCATTGCCGAGGCACTCATCAGCCGCGATGCCGGCATCGACATTTTGTTTGTGGGTGCCCGTGGTCGCATGGAGATGGAAAAAGTGCCCCTGGCCGGGTTCCCCATCGTAGGGCTGTGGATTAGTGGTTTTAAAAGAAGCTTCTCGCCAAAAAATTTAATCTTCCCCGTCAAGCTGCTTTTTAGCTTGCTGAAGGCCGGAGCGGTTATCCGCAGATTTAAGCCTGATGTGGTGGTTGGTGTTGGCGGCTATGCCAGCGGTCCTACCGGAAAAATGGCGGCACGCAAAAAGATTCCTGTATTAATCCAGGAGCAAAATTCCTTTCCGGGAATCACCAACAAACTGCTGGCGCGTGAAGCCGAAAAAATCTGCGTGGCCTATCCGGGTATGGAAAAATATTTTCCCAAAGAAAAACTCATCCTTTCGGGAAATCCCGTAAGGCAAAAAGTAATCGACATTGCAGGTAAAAGGATCGAGGCCATCGAGTTTTTTGAATTGGATAAAGATAAGCCGGTAATACTGATCGTTGGCGGAAGCCAGGGTGCTTGGTCCATCAATCAGGCCATCGAGGGCAGCCTTGAATTGTTTGCCATGCACGACATCCAGCTAATATGGCAAACCGGTGTGCAATATGCCGCGTTGGCGCGACGTGCAATACTTGCTAAGCTGAATGGGAACAAGAATAAACTTATCCGCGTAAGCGAATTTATCAGCCGCATGGATTTGGCTTATGCTGCTGCCGACATCGTTATTTCGCGTGCCGGGGCCATTGCCATCTCCGAGCTAAGTGCCGTGGGCAAGCCCTGTATCTTCGTACCACTGCCCACCGCTGCCGAAGACCATCAAACGCATAATGCCAAATCGCTGGAAGAACAAAATGCAGCCATCCATCTAAAAAATGAAGATGCCGCAGAAAAGCTGGGATTGATGGCCATCGAACTGATGAAAGATAGTGCCCGATGTAAAATACTTTCAGAAAATATTTTAAAATTAGCTAAGACAAACTCGGCCGACATCATTGCCGGAGAAATATTAAAAATGGTAAAATCACGCAAGACGAATGAATAACTATTCGCACATATTTATGATAGGCATTGGCGGAATTGGCATGTCGGCACTGGCGCGTTATTTTAGCTGGCGCGAAAAAACGGTTGCTGGGTACGACCGAAGCCCGTCAAGGCTTACCGGCCAATTGCAGACCGAAGGCATTGGCGTGTGTTTTAGCGATGAAGCCATTTTTGATGATGTTGCTTTTACCGATCCACAACGAACATTGGTAATATTTACCCCTGCCGTTAGTAACGACAACAAACTTTTGCAGTATTTCCGTAGCCATGGATTTAATTTGATGAAGCGCGCCGAAGTGCTGGGACAGATCACCGCTGCCTACAAAACTATTGCCGTTGCCGGAACGCATGGCAAGACCAGCGTCTCGTGCATGGCAGCGCATCTATTGCATCAATCCGCTGTGGCAAGCATGGCAATTTTGGGTGGCATCCCGGCCAATTACGCGCGCAATTTTATCTTCAACGAAAACGCGGAATATGCGGTTACCGAAGCTGATGAGTATGATAAGTCATTCCTGAAACTGCATCCGCTGCACGCAGTAATCACCGCCACCGATGCCGACCATCTGGATATATACGGGACTAAAGAAATGCTCCACCAATCCTTTGCTGAATTTGCACAGCGTGTGCCTGCAGAAGGAAGCCTATTGTTAAAAATTAATTCTGGAATTGAAATTTCCAATCTGGAAGCAAAGCAGATTTTTACCTATTCGCTCAAAGATAGCAGGGCTGATATTTATGCTCAAAATATCCGTATCACCCGCGAGGCCATAAGTTTTGATATGATGATGCCTGGCCGCGTTATCAATAATCTGGAAATGCAGGCTTTGGGATTGTTTAATGTGGAGAATGCGCTGGCGGCGGTACATCTGGCCATACAAGCCGGCCTAAGTGAAGATGAGATAAGAAAGGGGCTACGCACTTTTAGCGGAGTTTATCGGCGTTATCAAAAGCATTTGGTGAGCGGGCAATGCGTTTATATCGACGATTACGCCCACCACCCCGAGGAAATTAATGCCCTGGTGGAGGCGGTGAAATTTGCTTATCCCGGAAGGAAAATTACCGGCGTGTTTCAACCGCATCTCTATTCGCGCACCCGCGATTTTGCTGACGAATTTGCGAAAAGCCTCTCAGCATTCGATGAGGTAATCCTCCTGGATATATATCCCGCAAGGGAAAAACCCATCGAAGGGGTAAGCTCGGATATGATTTTTAATAAAATTGATCATCAAAATAAGACCTTAACAAACAAGGAGCGACTGATCGAATTGCTGAAAAATAAAAACCCTGAGATTTTGCTTACCATCGGTGCGGGCGATATCGATAGTATGGTTGCGCCTATCCGACACTTTTTGGAAGAAAAATATCTTAAACCTAAATCCTCATGAAAAAGATACTTAACATAAGCGTTTGGCTCCTGGTATTTGCAGGCATTATACTTTTGCTAAGCTTTGCCGTAAACGAGCAAAAGCACGTTAGCTGCTCCAGGCTTTCTATTGTTTTTAACGATTCGGCAGGCTCGGGACTTATGGACAGTCATACACTCGAAAATCTTATCATCAGCCAGTTCGACACCTTGCCGGGGAAGCCACTCGACAGCATCAACACCAGCGCAATTAGCCGCATGGTGAACAGCCATCCCTACATAAAATCGGCTGCTGTTTACAAATCCCTTAGTGGCGAGGTGCAGATAGATGTGGAGCGACAGAAGCCTTTGGTGCGCATTATCAATACCAACGACGAATACTATTATCTGAGCGAGAGCGGAGCCGTTTTACCCGCGAAGCCGGGCTACACGCCGCTACTGATGGTGGCCACAGGTTTTATCAGCGAAAGCTATAAGGATATCAAAGATTTTAATTTTTATCAAAATCCTTATTTGGGAGAAACAAGCGTTTTCTCATCAGTTCATCTCTTGGTGCAAACGCTTCAAAAACATGAATTTCTTAATAATTTTATCGAACAAATCTATATAAATAAGGCTGGCGAAATCGAACTGATTCCCTCCGGCGGCGGGCATTACATCCTTTTGGGCGATGTAAGTCAGCTGGATAAAAAATTAAACAATCTGATGGCTTTTTACCGCAACGGAATTCAAAAGATGCAGGGAGAAGTCAGCTCGGTAAATCTAAAATTCACGAATCAGGTCGTCTGTAAAAATTAATGATTATGGAATCAACAAATATTATTGTAGGACTCGACATTGGTACCACCAAAATTGCTGCTATCGTAGGTCGTCGTGCCGATCATGCTAAGATAGAGATTTTGGGTTATGGAAAGACCGAATCTATTGGCGTAAAACGCGGAGTAGTTTCAAACATCGAAAACACGGTGCAGTCGATACGCAGGGCGGTAGAAGAGGCAGAGCAGAAATCGGATGCCGAGATAAAATATGTAAATGTGGGCATTGCCGGACAGCACATTAAAAGCCTGCAACACCGGGGCAGCCTGATTCGCGAAAACAAAGAGGAGGAAATCAGCCAGCGCGACATCGACAGCCTGCTCAACAGCATGTACAACCTCAACATGAGTCCCGGCGATGAAATTATCGATGTGATACCCCAGGAATACATTATCGACAACGAGCAAGGTATTCGTCATCCTATCGGTATGTTGGGCAATTCGCTGGAAGCTAATTTCCATATCATCATAGGGCAAACTACGGCGGCGAAAAATATTTATAAGTGTGTAAAAAAGGCCGGTCTTGAAGTGGTGGATCTTATTTTGGAACCCATCGCCTCGGCAAATGCGGTGCTGAGCGAGGAGGAGAAAGAAGCCGGGGTTGTGCTGGTGGATATTGGTGGCGGCACCACCGATTTGGCTATTTTTCAGGATGGCATCATTCGTCATACGGCGGTAATAGCTCTGGGCGGCGATATTTTGACCGAGGATGTGAAAGAAGGTTGTAGCATCATCCGCAAACATGCCGAGGAGCTAAAGGTGAAATTCGGTTCGGCTTTAGCCAACGAAAACAAAGACGAAGAAATTGTGGCCATCCCCGGACTGCGCGGAAGACCACCCAAGGAAATAAGCCTGAAAAACCTGGCCAGCATTATCCAGGCGCGCATGGAGGAATTGATCGAGCATATTTATTATGAGATTAAAAATTCGGGCTACGAAAAGAAGTTGATCGCCGGCATCGTGCTTACCGGTGGTGGAGCCTTGCTGCGCCATATTGCCCAGCTTACCGAATTTATGACCGGCATGGACACCCGCATTGGCTATCCCAACGAGCACCTCGACAGCAATACCGCCGAGGATATGAGTAGCCCCATGTTTGCCACGGGAATAGGCTTGGTGATTGAAGGCCTGGATCGTTTTGAGAAAAACCTGAAACGCGAGGAGAAAAACGGGTTGGACGAAAAGGGCGACAAAAACAGAAAGAAAAAGGCAGCAGTAAAAAATAAACGCCAGGGAAGTTTCCTGAAAAAAATCCAGGAGTTTTTTGAAGATGATCCCGAATAAGGGGGCGCATTACGAAAGAGAATAAAAATATATAATAATCAGATAATCACTAACGGAAAAAGGAGTAAAACTATGACTGAATTGTTGGAATTTGATGCCCCAAAAAAGCGTGCATCGATCATAAAAGTGCTTGGTGTAGGCGGCGGTGGCAGCAATGCCGTAACCCACATGTACGAGCAGGGAATTCGCGGTGTGGATTTTATTATCTGCAACACCGATGCGCAAGCCATGGACATTAGCCCCGTACCTAATAAAATCCAGCTTGGAAATAAGGGTTTGGGTGCCGGAGCCATCCCCGAGGTTGGCCGCAAATCGGCCGAAGAAAATATAGAAGACATTAAAACCTACCTCGAAAGCAATACCAAAATGCTGTTTATCACCGCCGGGATGGGCGGTGGCACAGGTACAGGTGCTGCGCCAGTCATCGCCCAAATGGCTCGCGATATGGACATCCTTACTGTAGCCATCGTTACCCTGCCCTTTTCGTTCGAGGGGCGCAAGCGTAGGCTCCAGGCCGAAAAAGGCATCGAAGAACTGAAAAAACATGTGGATACCCTGCTTATCATCAGCAACGAAAAGCTACGCGAAATCCATGGCAACCTTAAACTTTCCGAAGCCTTTGGCAAAGCCGACGACATCCTCACCACAGCCTCTAAGGGCATCGCCGAAATTATTACCGTTACCGGCTATATCAACGTGGACTTTGAAGATGTGAAAACGGTGATGAAGGACAGTGGTACCGCCATCATGGGATCGGCACTGGCCGAGGGCGAAGATCGCGCCCGCGTGGCCGTGAGGGAAGCACTGACTTCGCCATTGCTCAACGACAACAAAATTACCGGTGCCAGCAATATCCTGCTCTATATCTCATCGGGCAAGGAAGAAATTACCTTTGATGAAGTAACCGAAATTACCGACTACATCCAGAATGAGGCTGGAAAGAGTGCCGAAGTGATCTGGGGTAATGGTTTCGATGAAGCACTCGGCGACAAAATTAGCATCACGCTTATTGCAACTGGTTTTGTATCGCCCGATGATATCGATGAAACCACGCTCAACAAAGAGAAAAAGAAAACCATCTATGCACTCGATGATTCGATGCCGATAAATAATATCAAACACGAGCCTGCACCCGAAATGGAAAGCAAGGAAATCGAAAATCCGCCTGAGGACATTAGCGAAATAAAGTTGATAAAAAAGGATACAACTGCTATCGAAGCTAAGAGCAAGCCGTCAGGCTGCCCTGAAAAGCCTTCTACGCCATCCTTGTTCGATCAGCCAAAGGCAAAAGATCAGATGAGCCTGGCCAGCCAAGGGATGGCGAAAGGCGGGCTAAGTGCCACTAAGCTGCCCGGCAGTTTGCGAATCGGGCATACCGTTGGTGCTTTTGAGGATAACGGACATACAGTTTTTGAGCAAAAGCAGGTGATGGAAAAAAAGACCGGCGAACGTGCCGAGAAGCTCAAAAGGTTTAATTTCTTTTCAAATAAAACCAAGCCCGAAGCGGATGAAATCGACAGCGTGCCTGCTTACGTACGCAAAAATGTGGAACTAAAGCCGGTTCATGCCTCTTCGCACTCCAGTGCGCCCCGTTATACCCTGGGCGAGGACGAAAACCGGGAAGCGGAGATCGAGGATAACGACATCCCCTTTATCCACAATAAGCCCGATTGATAAGTCAGGGCTTCACTTAAAGTGAAAACCTGACTTTTGCGGTCATAAAAAATCAGTATGTCATGGCAGTACAAGGCGAAAGTAGGAGTGAAGTAAAAATCACAAAAAACTTTATTGACCTCGAAAGGGTGATAGCCGGAAAAAATCCCGGGCTGGTGAAAATCTTGCCGGGCTTTGTGCTTTCGTACCTGCGGCGGGTAATACATCAGGATGAGCTGAATAAAGGAATTTGGGATAAACGCAACGATTACGGGGTTGACTTTGCCACCAAAATGCTGGAAGCCTTTGGAGCACAGGTGCAGGTTAAAGGTGTCGAAAAATTGCCCACCAGCGGTAAGCAACTAATTGCTGCCAATCATCCACTGGGCGGCCTCGATGGTATTGCCCTGATGAGCGAGGTGGGCAAGGTGCGGCGCGATTTTTTGGTTCCGGTCAACGATTTGCTGATGAACTTGCCAAATCTTAAATCCTTGTTTATTCCGGTAAATAAGCACGGCTCCAATGCCGATAATATCCGCATATTTAACGAAACCTTCGACTCTGATGTCTTGCTCCTCTATTTTCCTGCCGGTTTGGTTTCTCGTAAAACGGGTGGAAAAATCATGGATTTGGAGTGGAAGAAGACTTTTTTGACCAAGTCGATAAAATATAAGCGCGACATTATCCCGGTGCATATTTCGGGACACAATACCAACTTTTTTTATTCGCTGGCCAATTGGCGAAAACGCTTAGGCATCAAAGCCAACATCGAGATGCTTTACCTTGTGGACGAGATGTACAAGCAAAAGGATAAGATTATTAATATTACTTTTGGTGATTTAATACCCATCGAAACTTTCGACCGGCGGCATTCGCACCTTGAGTGGGCTCAAATACTGAAAGCGCATGTGTATGCGTTGGGACGAGGAGAGCATCACGAGATAAAATGAGGAGATTCGGTAGTAAAGATTGATGATTGATAAATTTTTTTTAACGATGAAAGATATTATACCCGCCATCGACAGGACTTTACTTAAAAAGGAGCTTTCGGCTGAGAGGTTTGTGAGGCACACCAACTTCGGGAAGAATGAGATTTACATTAGCGATGTTCACAACGCTCCCAATGTATTGAAAGAGATAGGACGGCTGCGCGAAGTTTCTTTTCGCGATGCCGGCGGGGGTACCGGGAAGGCCATGGATATCGATGCCTACGATGAGGGCGAAAACCCTTTTAAGCAGTTGATTGTGTGGGATCCCAAAAACCAGGAAATAATCGGGGGCTATCGTTTTAAACATTGCAAGGAATTGAAGATAAACGCCGATGGCACCGTGCAAACGCCTACTTCCAAGTTGTTCGGGTATTCATCAGCATTTGTAAAACAATACATTCCGATTACGATCGAGCTGGGTCGCTCCTTTGTTCAGCCCAAATATCAGCCAGCCAAAAATATGCGCAAGGGGCTTTATTCGCTCGACAACCTCTGGGATGGGCTGGGTTCGCTGGTGGTGGGAAATCCGGATGTGGAATATCTTTTTGGCAAAATTACCATGTATCGCCACACTAACCTTGCGGCCAGGGAAGCCATCGTGTTTTTTCTGCAAACGTATTTTCCCGATCCCGAAAAACTTGTTTTCCCCCACGAGCCGGTGCTTTTGCAAACACCCCGCGAAGAATTCCTCAAAATATTTACATGCTCGGATTATAACGCCGATTACAAACGTCTGCAGCAATTTGTACGCAGCCGAAACGAAAGTATTCCGCCCCTGGTTAACGCCTACATGAACCTCTCCTCAACGATGAAATTTTTTGGCACCGCCATCAATGCCAATTTTGGCGATGTGGAAGAATCGGGTATTATGATTAAAATAGCTGATATTTTTGGAGCCAAGAAAGACCGGCACCTCGAAAATATCAAAATGTAATTTCTTTTATTTTTAAAACCAAAAACCACGCATCCCATGCAAATCAGGCAGGCTACCTTTATAATGAGTAATACCGATCACAATAAATGCCCCGAAGCTCGCATGCCCGAATTTGCCTTTATCGGTCGCTCTAATGTAGGCAAGTCATCGCTGATAAATATGCTGTGCGAGCGGCGCAAGCTGGCCAAGACTTCGGTGAAACCGGGCAAGACCCAGCTCATCAATCATTTTTTGATTAACGATGAATGGTACCTGGTGGATTTGCCGGGCTATGGCTATGCCAAGGTTTCGCAAAAAGACCGCGCACAGTGGCAGATTATGATCAACGGATATTTGCTGAATCGTCTTAATTTGATGTGTACCTTTATTTTGATTGATTCGCGCATACCTCCACAAAAAATTGATGAGGAGATGATCGCCAGCTTTGGTGAGAACGCACTGCCCTTTGCCCTGGTTTTTACCAAGACGGATAAGCTGAAACCAGCCCAGCTTAAAGCTAATCTGGAAGCTTATAAAACGGCATTGCTGGAAAACTGGGAAGAGCTTCCGCCCTTTTTTGTTAGCTCGGCCGAAACCAGTCTTGGCCGAGACGAGATATTGGATTTTATCGATGAATCGCGCAAGGTTTTCGATGTGGATGCACTCAACAGAAAAGAGGACTGATTTTTTATTAAGGGAACTGATTCTAAACTTTGCAATGGCATTAGCCACGAAGGCACTAAGACACCAAGGTTCACTAAGTTTGTTTTTGAAGTACTCAGATAAGAATAAAATGATGAATGTTAAAAATCTAAAAAAATAGGCTGAATGCCTGACACTCCCTGTGTCAGACATTCAGCCTATGCCGCATTTCAATTCGTTTTATCGAAATTACATAAACTCGATCAGCACGAAATCCTTCGCTACGGCCTGCCCTTCTTTTACGTTGATCGATTTTATCTGCCCGTCGATGGGAGCCTTTAAGATATTGCGCATTTTCATGGCTTCGAGCACCAACAAATTGTCGTTGGCCTTTACCTTGGAGCGGCGTTTTACATAAATCTCGCGGATGGTGCCCGGAATAATAGCCTTGATCTTTTTAAGATTGGGCGGTTCATAAGGCTTTTTGTTAAGGTGCTTCCGTGTGAGGGTAGTGGTATAATTCACCTCATCCACCCACAGTGTCCGGTACTCGATATTTTCTTGTTTTTTATCTTCGTTTTCCATATTCTAAAATTAAAATAAAGGTTTACTAATCCCTGTCAAATAATAAAGGCGCACTTCTTAAAAAGGCGGAATGCCATGCTTTTTCTTGGGAGTATCCACAGCTTTGTTGCTCGAAATACTGAGTGCATGGATTAGGAGGTGCCGCGTTTCGGAGGGTTCGATAACGGCATCAATATATCCATAAGCAGCGGCCACATAAGGATTGGCAAACTTTTCCTTATATTCTTCTATTTTCTCCTGGCGCAGTTTGTTCGGGTCTTTGGCTTCCATTATCTCCTTACGGAAAATGATGTTGGCGGCACCTTCGGGACCCATTACGGCAATTTCGGCTGTGGGCCAGGCAAACACAAAGTCGGCGCGCAGGTGGTGCGAGCACATGGCGATATATCCGCCACCATAAGCTTTGCGGACGATAAGTGTAATTTTGGGTACGGTGGCTTCGCTGTATGCGTAAAGAATTTTGGCGCCGTGGCGAATTACGCCTGCATGCTCCTGCTCTACGCCGGGCAAGTATCCCGGAAGGTCAACAAAGGTTACCAGCGGGATATTAAAGGCATCGCAGTAGCGGATAAAACGCGCGGCCTTATCCGAGGAATCCACATCCAGCACACCGGCCAGCACCAGGGGTTGGTTGGCTACAAAGCCCACTGTTTGCCCTTCGAGGCGGGCGAAGCCGATTACAATATTTGCAGCAAAAAGTTCCTGTACTTCAAAAAACTCAGAATCATCGGCCACAGCTCGTATCAGGTCTCTTACATCGTAAGGCTCCTTGGGGTCGCCGGGGATGATGTCGTCGATTTTAAATTTGCGGGTATTGGGTTTTTTGGGTGGGAAGGCATCGGCCTTTTTAAAGTTGTTCCACGGGATGTAGCTCACCAGTTGTTTTATCTGGCTAAAGCATTCCATCTCGCTTTCGGCGTAGAAGTGCGCGTTGCCGGTAATTTCGGCGTGGGTGCGTGCGCCGCCCAGGGCTTCCATCGAAATTTCTTCGCCCAGCACGGTTTTAATTACCTCGGGGCCGGTGATGAACATCTTGGAGATTTTATCTACCACAAACACAAAGTCGGTGAGTGCTGGCGAATAAACTGCTCCACCGGCGCAGGGGCCAAGGATTACTGATATTTGCGGGATTACGCCGCTGGCCTGGGTGTTTCTAAAAAATATCTCGCCATAGCCCGCCAGCGAGTTCACGCCTTCCTGTATCCTGGCTCCGCCCGAGTCGTTGATGCCTATCAAGGGCACCTTCAGCTTCATGGCGTGATCCATGATCTTGGTAATTTTCTTGGCGTGCATATAGCCCAGCGATCCTCCGGCAACGGTAAAATCCTGCGCGTAAATACACACCGGATGCCCGAGTATGGTTCCTGTTCCTGTTATCACGCCATCGCCCGGCAGATATTTTTTATCCATATCGAAATCTTTGCCTGCATGTTGCACAAAGATGTCGTACTCGTGAAAAGTCTTGGTATCCAGCAGCGCGAGAATGCGTTCGCGGGCTGTAAGTTTGCCGGTGGCTTTTTGCTTTTCGATGGCCTTTTCGCCTCCGCCCTGCAATGCAGAACGCATGCGTGCTCTAAGGTCCAGTGATTTAGATTTTTCTGCCATAGTATCTTATTTTAGTTGCTTTCGTTTGTTATCCATCATCGTCATTTAAAAGCGGTGCAAAAGTAAGCTATTTTAAAAATTAGCCTTTCGCATTCACCACTGATGGGTAATGTAAGAATTAAATCCAAAATTATTTTTCATAAATAATTGATGCTGAATAGTAAGTCAGGCTGCTGATCTCAAATCAAAACAAAAGTAACTTTTTATTTTTAATCAATCTGCATAAGACCTGCTAACCTGCATCTTTCACAAAATTTTGTGAATTACGCTCTGACGTTGTCAAACTCAATCATTGATCTATTATCAATGATTGATTTTGCCCAGTCGGGGTAAATTGAAAATTTTATATTTGCCGCTTCATAATTATTATTATTAATTATAAAAACTACAATATGATGAAAAAGACTGGTTTACTATTATCCTTACTCATTTTTACTTCACTGTTTAGTTTTGGCCAGGCGCAACGCCGTGTATTGGTCGAAGAAGCTACCAACGCCTCGTGTGGCCCCTGTGCCTCGCAAAACCCTGCCTTCGATGCCTTGTTGCAGCAGAACGCGGATATTGTTTCGGTGATTAAATACCACGCTTCATGGCCAGGTACCGACCCAATGTACAATCATAACACCGAAGAAAATTCTTCGCGCATTAGTTATTATGGCGTTACCGGCGTGCCCACCGCTATGGTCGGGGGGCAGTTTAACGGCAGCCCCAGCCAGGTATCGGCAACTATGATTAATAACTACGCCAACGAGGGTTCGCCCTTCGAGGAAATTGATATTTATCATTATCTCTCGCCGGGCGAGGATACAATTTTCGTTTTTATGCGCATACAAGCAGCGCAGGATTTTAGCGAGAATTCTCTAAAAGCGCATACCGTAGTTGTTGAAAAACATATTCATTTCAATTCAGCACCGGGAAGTAACACTGAAACGGATTTTTATGATGTGATGAAAAAAATGCTGCCCGGCCCCGGCGGCCTGGCCTTAAAAAGTAACTGGACTGAAGGTGAATACAAAGTTATTGCCCAGGCTTGGGAACTCGAAAATGTGTACGACCTCGATCAATTATCGGTGGTGGGTTTTGTGCAAAATTCAATTACGAAATATGCGCACCAGTCGGGCGTAAGCTCCACCGAGACTTTCCCGGCGCTTTATCCCATCGATGCTACACCCTCGGGTATCACCAATCTAACTTCGACTACTTGTGCAAGTAAATTTTCGCCAGCGGTTAATATTGCCAACTTTGGCTCGGATGATCTTACTTCGCTTGAGATTCATTACAGCGTGAACGGTGGTGAAGAACAAATGTACACCTGGAACGGAAATATCGAATACCTGAAGCTCGGCAATGTTTTACTTCCCGAAATCGAATTTTCGTTGATGGAAGAAAATCAACTCAAGGTTTACTTTTCTAATACCAACGGTGTAGGCGACGACTATCCCGATAACGATACGCTGGTATTTTCGTTCGACCGATCGATTGTGGTTCCCGAAAGTGTGAGCCTTATCATTAAGCTCGATACCCATCCCGAAGAAACGACCTGGGAAATTGTGAATGCCGATGGCGAAGTCGCTTTTTCGGGCGGCCCATACACCACCCCCAACGGTTTTATCAGCCTAGCGCTGGAGTTTGAAAGTACCGATTGCTATCAGTTTACCATTTATGATGCCGGCAACAACGGCCTGACGCTGCCAGGATTTTTCAGCCTTTTCAAAGGATCCACACAAATCCTGACGGGAAGTGCTTTTGGTACCGAGGCCAGCCAGATGTTTTTGGGCGATCTTTCGATTGGGGTTCCAGAAACCGGTGATGAAACCGAAATGAGCATTTATCCAAACCCAGCAACTAATCAAGTGAGTCTGGAGTTTAACATCCGGGAAGCCGGAGATGCCAGTATTGATATTTATAATGCTATTGGGATGCTTGTTAAGCGCATTGATGCCGCAAAGGTTTATAAAGGGCAAAACAAATTGGATATTGATGTAGCCGATTTGGAAAGCGGGATTTATTATGTGCGCCTGATGCAGGGCAATACATCCACCACGCAAAAGATGACTATCGCTAGATAATGTCTTTCTATTAGGTAATAAATTTTTGATTTGAGATTGACGATTTAAGATTGGAGATTTTAGATTGTGTTGATTATCACCTAAATCGTAAATCTCAGATATCCTGACTAAACGTAATTGTATTATCGCAATTAATAATCTTTGTGATTCTTTGAGCCTTCGTGTCTTTGTGGCAAATTGTTGATATGTAGCCACTAAGGCTCAAAGACACCAAGAAACACTAAGTTCTTTAAGATGAGTTTTGCGACAGATAGATTTACGATTGTTTCTGTAACTACATGATTTCTAAAAGATAGGTTAGGGATTCTAAATTTAAATTCAACAATCTAAAATCCATTATTTTTCAAACAGAGAAATACACAGAGGACGCAAAGAGACTTTTGAATTAGCCCCTTAATGAAATAAGCAAGCCACGCTTTTCAACGCGAATGTGTTGTTGGGGTGGCTTTTTTTTATGTGCCTTTGAAAAACTGCGAGCGTTTTCTTGTAAGGCTTAAGCGAAAAATTCCAGGCCACCTACACCTTTTTTTAAACGGCAGAGCCGCGAATTCTTTGTAGCGAGCGAATGTACTATGAAATCGAAAGGTGCAGAGCACCGAAATATCGAAAATAAAAATGCAAAATTGTTGTTAGCAAGTCTTAGTTAAAATCGAAGTAAGATAATCGCACTACTTTTGCGCACCAAATTAAAGCACGGACTATGGATATTTTAAAAGCTGAACATATACGCAAACAATTTTCGGGACATCTGGCTTTGGACGATGTAAGCATAAGCGTGCCGCAGGGAAGCATCTTCGGTTTGCTGGGACCCAACGGCGCAGGCAAAACCACACTGATTCGCATAATCAATCGTATTACTGCCCAGGATCAAGGGAATCTGTTTTTCGATGGGCGACCTATCAAAAGTGATGATGTAAACCAGATTGGCTACCTGCCCGAGGAGCGTGGCCTTTACAAAAAAATGAAGGTGGGCGAACAAGCCCTTTACCTTGCACGGCTTAAAGGCCTGGATAGCCGCGAAGCGCAAAAGCGATTGAAGTATTGGTTCGAGAAATTTGACATCGATAGCTGGTGGAACAAAAAAGTGGAAGAACTAAGCAAGGGGATGCAGCAAAAAGTGCAGTTTATCGTAACCGTTTTGCACAAGCCACGCCTTTTGATTTTTGATGAACCCTTCTCGGGCTTCGACCCCATTAATGTAAATTTGCTAAAAGAAGAAATTCTACAAATTAAAAAAGAAGGGCGCACAATTATTTTTTCCACCCACAACATGGCTTCCGTGGAGGAGCTTTGCGATCATATCGCTTTGATTAATAATTCGCGCAAAATTCTGGATGGCGACATCGACCAGATTAAGGCCGAATTTAAAAGCCATATTTTTGAAATTACCTATCGCAGCAACGGGCAAAGCATCAATAATTTGCTTCCGGATAGTTATCAGTTGCTTGATGAAAAAAAGGACATCAAACTCAGCAAGGTAAAAATCAAGATTCCTGAAAATGAATCGCCCAACAATTTGCTGAACTTTGCCATTAGCAATGTGGAGGTACATGGCTTCACCGAAATACTGCCCTCCATGAATGATATTTTTATATCCAAAGTTAAAGAACCAATAAAACCTGCAAGCGATGAATAAAATCTGGATCATCATACAGCGCGAATATCTGACCCGGGTGCGCAAAAAATCTTTCGTGGTAATGACCATCCTGGGACCCATCCTCATGGCTTCGCTTTACATTCTGCCCATTTACTTTGCCACGCTTTCGGGCGAGGAAAAAAAAGTGCAGGTACTCGACGAGACGGATTTGTTTGTGCAGGAGTTTAAAAATACCGATGATTTCAAATTTATCCCCATCCAAATGGATTTGGAAACGGCCAAAGCAAACCTGGCCTTGAGTGGCGATTATGGCTTGCTCTATATCCCGGCCACCCAATTGAGCGTGCCCTCCACGGGGATGTTTTACACGACTTCATCGCCTTCGATCGATATTATCAGCCACATCAAAAATGTGATGAAACGCGAAGTGGAGAGCCTGAAACTCGAAGCCTCGGGCATCGACCCGGAAATTCTGCGTTCGATCAAATCGAGTATTGTGTTGAATACTTTAAAAATAGATGAAACAGGCATCGAAAAAGAAAGTACCCCTGAGTTTAACATGGGGCTGAGCATTTTTGCGGCACTGCTTATTTATATCTTCATCTTTATCTTTGGGGCACAGGTGATGCGCGGAGTTATCGAGGAAAAAACCAGTCGCATTGTCGAGGTCATCGTGTCATCGGTAAAACCCTTTCAGTTGATGATGGGAAAAATTGTGGGCGTGGCCATGGTTGGCTTAACACAGTTTATGCTTTGGATAGTCCTGACGCTGATTCTGGTTTCGGTGTTTAGCTTTGCCCTTGGCGATTCGCAGGAAATCATCAGCGGCTCGCAGTCGATGATGATGAGCCAGGGCAAGGCCTTGTCGGCAGAACAACTGAATGAATTTTCGCAGCAGGCCGATGCCAATTCGGGTCTGGCAGCAGAGATGTTGATTGGATTTCAGAACCTCGATATTCCTGTGATGGTCGGTTCCTTTTTGTTTTATTTTTTGTTTGGATACCTGCTTTACGCGGCCTTGTTTGCGGCCATCGGCTCGGCCGTTGACAACGAAACCGATACCCAGCAATTTATGCTCCCGGTTACCATCCCGCTAATTTTATCGATGGTAATGATAGGATTTATCATTAGCAATCCGAATGGCCCGGTGGCTTTTTGGATGTCTATCATCCCGCTAACTTCGCCGGTAATTATGATGGCGCGTATTCCCTTTGGCGTTCCGATATGGGAGATATGGCTTTCGATTTCTTTGCTGATTCTTGGCTTTTTGGGAGCCACCTGGCTGGCCGGCAAAATTTACCGCACCGGCATCCTGATGTACGGCAAAAAAGTGAGCTACAAAGAACTGGCAAAATGGATCAGGCATCGGGGGTAGTTTAGAAGTTGGAAGTCCCGAAAAATAGAAAATTTTCAATTTTCGTAATTTTTCGAGGATGTTGAAAATCCGGGATTCTTGAATCCTGGGCTCGAGCGAAGCCCGGCATTTAAAGTTTAAAGTTACAAGTTACAAGTCCCGAAAAATAGAAAATCTATGATTTTCGTAATTTTTCGAGGATGCCCGGG
>CAZGAO010000063.1:0-31667 GCA_964523795.1 uncultured Lentimicrobiaceae bacterium | reverse complement strand
AGCTGTTTTTGATCAAATTACCTGTAAATCTGCGTAATACAAGATCTCCACCCCTTTTTTGTAATTAGCCAGGGATGAGTTAAGTCTCTCCCTCAAATCTTTTTCATTTTCATCCAAATTACTTTTCAAGTGTTTTTTGATGTAATCCTCAATACTAATTGGTACAAATCCCATTTTTACTCGAAGTTTTTTGTTTGATAATTATTAATTTTTCAAACGCTCAGACTTCCTGACCCATAAGATTAAAATCAAAAACTTAAAACAATCTTATCGTAAATCTACATGCCGCAAAATCCATACTGAAGAACTTAGTGTTTCTTAGTGCCTTCGGACCTTAGTGGCTATGTATCAATAATTTGCCACGAAGGCTCGAAGGCTCAAAGTATCACAAAGAGTTTTGAATGCAACACTGCAATTACGATAAGTCAGAAGTTACAACGCTGAGCAGTGCCAAAAGTAACAATTCCTTGCTAAAATCTAAGCTAAATAAATTTTTCACCTGAAAAATACGCTGCGTCCTTTGCGAGATAGAAATCGAAATGTGGAAATTGCTATGCAGGCCTTTTACTGCCTCGTAATTCCTCCACCACCGGGAAAGCAAAAACAATGACTGCGAGAATCTGTTGTGCTTTATGATAATTGAATGTTTTCATATTTAATAATATTTAAATGGACACAAAAAAGATAGCCTTAATCACCGGAGCTTCATCGGGAATAGGAAAAGAATTGGCGCAAATCCACGCCGAAAAAGGCGGCGACTTAATCGTCGTAGCCCGCAGCGGCGAAAAGCTGCAAACCTTGAAAAGCGAACTGGAAGAGAAATATAAGATTTCAGTTTATGTTATTGTCAAAGATTTGACCCTGCCCGAAGCTCCTTTGGAAGTTTATCAGGAAGTAAAAAAGGCAGGTTTGATGCCGGACTTTTTGATTAATAATGCCGGCTTTGGGGGCATAGGCAGGTTTGACGAGCGCGAATGGGAAAACGACCTCGCTATGCTCAATCTCAATATTGTTGCACTGACGGCCTTGTGCCGCTTTTTCCTGCCGGATTTTGTAGCACGCAATTCGGGGAAAATACTCAACGTTTCCTCTACCGCCAGCTTGATGCCCGGCCCTATGCAAGCGGTTTATTACGCCACCAAGGCTTATGTTACCTCCTTTAGCAATGCCATCGCCGAGGAGCTGCACAATACAAATATTACGGTTACCAACCTTATGCCCGGAGCCACCGAAACGGAATTTGGGCGTATTTCGGGGATGGATAAAACGGCTTTGTTTAAGCAAACAGCCAGTGCGCAAAAGGTAGCGATGGACGGCTACAAGGGAATGATAAAGGGAAAGCTGAATGTGCATTCCGGGATGCCCGGCTGGATGAAAGCATCGCTGCCGCTTTTGCCATTAATACCCCGAAAAGTGCTATTGAAGCAAATACGGAAGATGCAGGAGATTAAGTAAAGCAATGGTATGGCTCTAAGCCATGCTATGACTACGAAAGCCATGCTACTGCTAAATATTGACTAGTCATAGCATGGCTTAGAGCCCGCCCATGATTTAATAGCATTGGAGACTGAGACGCGCTATTAGCGCGTCTGTACAACAGATCATTTCCCCAGCCCCACGGTGGTTTTCCGAGAAAACCCGCCATTTTCTCCGTCCTTAATTATTTTGTTGAGTAAATATTTTTACTTTCCCCTGATTTTTAGTAGCTCCATTAAAAAATAACTCTTAGCTTTGGCCTCTCAAATTAATGAAGGCAGCGAATGAGTAATCCTTTAATCACATTGGCTAATGACGCGCACCGCGATAAAGCGGTGGTAAGCCTGCGATTTGAGAAGGATTACGCACTCATCAATAAAGTAAAATCCATCAAAAGTACCACCTGGAGCCAGAGCCGGAAGTTCTGGTACATAAGTAAAGAAGCAATCAACAATTACATCTTGGAGCTGATCAGGGAAAAGGAAATTTCGTGTAGCGAACAAAATCAGCGGATTAAAAGTAGCTTAACCACCGAAATTTACCCCGTAGGAACTTATTACAATAGTTGGAAAGATTCAATAAATACTAGTTTCTCCAACGGGCTGAACACCCATGTTTCACAAAAGGATTTTGCCAAATTCAAAAACCCGTTTGATGATGATTTCTTCGATTCTTCATAACTTCGTTGAACATACACAAACAGATCCGGAAAATAAGTTCAACAAAAACACATCACAAAACAGAAATATAATCAATATTGAACATACACATACGTTAGCATTCATTGGAAAAGACCTGGCCACAGCCTTAAAACATGGATAAAAACAGATTACGAAAAATGAGTATTAACAATTAAATTTTAAAATTATGAGAAAAAAGACAAACTGTTTGATTTTTCCATTATTAGTAATGGGAGTATTCTTAATTTTTGCAAGTAGTTGCAAAAAAGATGATGATGACAATGGTGTTAGCAGCTTTATTGATTCAAGAGATGGCAAGGTTTACCAAACGGTAGTCATCGGCGACCAGGAATGGATGGCAGAGAACCTCGCTTATGCGCCATCAAGTGGAAACTATTGCGCTTATGATAATTACAACAGTAATGTTGAAACTTACGGTTACCTATACGACTGGCAAACTGCCCTAAATGTTTGCCCTACAGGCTGGCATTTGCCAAGTGATTATGAATGGACAGAGTTAGCTGACTATTTAGGCGATAATGCAGGCGGTAAATTAAAAGCTACCGGAACTATTGAAGCAGGAACAGGGTTATGGTATGAACCCAATACCGGTGCAACAAACGAGACAGGCTTTACAGCCCTTCCGGGTGGCGGCCGTGACGGCAATGGGGCATTCAGCTACGTTGGGAGCAACGGTCACTGGTGGAGTGCTACTGAGGACGATACCTATTACGCCTGGTACCGGTACATGTCCTACGATTACGGCAATGTAACCAGGAACAGCTACGATGAGGAGTTGGGTTTCTCTGTCCGTTGCTTGAGGGATTAGAATTTATTCGATTCATTTGACTATTTGATTTATTTGATTATTACCGCGAAGCGGTCGATTTTTTTGAAAATGGCACATTACAATGAACTACCTGTATATAAAGCGACATACGATTTACTCCTTGCTATTTTCCAGTTTACAAAAGAATTTAGCAAGGAGTATAAATATACTGTTGGCGAGAGTTTGAAGTAAGAATAATCAGATAGTCAAATGATAACCAACGAAACGCCAACAGCAAATCATGGCTCACAGCCGGTTAGCGGGCATCTGGAGAAATGATTAGAAAACGAAACATACATATCACTAAAAACCTTCCTGCAAGTGAGCGGCTGAGAGCCATATTTGCGGAACGTTAGCATTCATTGGAAAAGACCTGGCCACAGCCTTAAAACATGGATAAAAACAGATTACGAAAAATGAGTATTAACAATTAAATTTTAAAATTATGAGAAAAAAGACAAACTGTTTGATTTTTCCATTATTAGTAATGGGAGTATTCTTAATTTTTGCAAGTAGTTGCAAAAAAGATGATGATGACAATGGTGTTAGCAGCTTTATTGATTCAAGAGATGGCAAGGTTTACCAAACGGTAGTCATCGGCGACCAGGAATGGATGGCAGAGAACCTCGCTTATGCGCCATCAAGTGGAAACTATTGCGCTTATGATAATTACAACAGTAATGTTGAAACTTACGGTTACCTATACGACTGGCAAACTGCCCTAAATGTTTGCCCTACAGGCTGGCATTTGCCAAGTGATTATGAATGGACAGAGTTAGCTGACTATTTAGGCGATAATGCAGGCGGTAAATTAAAAGCTACCGGAACTATTGAAGCAGGAACAGGGTTATGGTATGAACCCAATACCGGTGCAACAAACGAGACAGGCTTTACAGCCCTTCCGGGTGGCGGCCGTGACGGCAATGGGGCATTCAGCTACGTTGGGAGCAACGGTCACTGGTGGAGTGCTACTGAGGACGATACCTATTACGCCTGGTACCGGTACATGTCCTACGATTACGGCAATGTAACCAGGAACAGCTACGATGAGGAGTTGGGTTTCTCTGTCCGTTGCTTGAGGGATTAGAATTTATTCGATTCATTTGACTATTTGATTTATTTGATTATTACCGCGAAGCGGTCGATTTTTTTGAAAATGGCACATTACAATGAACTACCTGTATATAAAGCGACATACGATTTACTCCTTGCTATTTTCCAGTTTACAAAAGAATTTAGCAAGGAGTATAAATATACTGTTGGCGAGAGTTTGAAGTAAGAATAATCAGATAGTCAAATGATAACCAACGAAACGCCAACAGCAAATCATGGCTCACAGCCGGTTAGCGGGCATCTGGAGAAATGATTGGAAAAGGAAACATACATAACACAAAAAACCTTCCTGCAAGTGGGCGGCTGAGAGCCATATTTGTGTACCGTTGGGCACAATTAGGTCGCTCCGAAAAAATGATAACTAAATGAAAGCATCACAACAATTAAGAAAACCTGAAAATTGGCCAGATTTTGAAAGTTTATGCAAGAAACTTTGGGGCGAGATTTGGGATTGTCCTGAAATTAAAAAGAATGGAAGACAAGGTCAAGCTCAACATGGTGTTGATGTTTACGGCATACCTGATTTTGATTCTGAATACTTTGGAATTCAATGCAAAGGGAAAGATGAATATACTCATAAACAATTGACAAAAAACGAGATTGATAAAGAGTTGAAAAAAGCATTAGGTTTTAAACCAAAATTGAAAAAACTATATTTTGCAACAACCGCAAATAAAGATGCTTTAATTGAGGAATATATTCGTGAGAAGAATATTGAATTTAAAGGAAAGAAGTTATTTGAGGTTCATTTATATAGCTGGGAAGATATCGTTGACTTAATTGATGAAAACAAAGCTACACATGATTGGTATTTAAAAAGTCAAAATTTTAAAACTAATCAATCTTGCCGATTAACATTTCATGATAATACAGAAGAGGTTACAATAAAAGTTCCATTTCAAAAGAACTTTACTGAATATAAGCAAAAAATAATTCCAGCAAATCCCGGATTAAATAGTTTATTGTTGCAACAGCAGAGAATGAATGAAATGATTTCCGTAAAACACACTTCAATTTTTGATAGTAGTATAAACCATAGTTGGTGTAAGTTCTATTTTAGACTTCATAACACTGGAAATTCACCAATTGAGGAGTATAAAATATTCTTAGAATTTGATGGAGAATTTAAATCGATTGATACTATAACTAAGGGCGGTGGATTGTTGACTCCAAGAATTAATTATACTTACGATACCTTTATAGACGGAGAAAATAAGACTGGGAAAATTGTACCTGAATCAACTATACTTGTCGGGGAAGATTCAGTGGGCTTTGATGATATTGCCATTAAGCCGATTCATGACCCAAGAACGATAAATATTCATTGGAAACTAGTTTCTAAGGATTTTAAGGAAGAAGGTGATTTGAAACTGAACATAGATATTGAAATAAAAAGAAATCATAAGACAATTTTAGTTGAAGATCCTTTAAAGGTACGTGTTGAGGAAGGAGAAATAGAAGATTATATTACTGATAAATAAAGAATAACTGTGCCCAACATTTTCTTTAAGTAAGGGCAGGTAAAGTGCTAAATATCAAGGTTTGTAGCCCGTTCGAACAGTTTTGCAGTTTGACAGGAAAGTGCCACGCAATCGGCCACCATTTATACAATTTACCGTTACCGCCAAGTTTGAAAAAGGAAAATCGAGTAAGATTTAAATGGATAACTTTCGGGGATTAGTTTTTTGGTGGTTTTAACTGCGAAAACAAAGTCATAGCATGGCTTAGAGCATAGGGTGCATAAGTTAGTCATAGCATGGCTTAGAGCCATACTATGTCTATTTTAAATCAATCCCAACAGGGCAGTGGTCTGAACCGAAAACATCGGCCAGGATAAAGGCATCGCTCAACGCGGGTATCAGGCTTGGGCTTAGCAGAAAATAATCAATTCTCCAGCCCACATTTCGTTCGCGGCCTTTGGTACGATAGCTCCACCAGGTGTAGGCCTCGGTTTTTTCGGGATAAAAATGCCGGAAGGTGTCCACGAATCCTCCGCCAATAAAGCGATCCATGCCATCAATTTCTTCCTGCATGTAGCCCGCCGACTTATTATAATTGGCCTGTGGACGAGCCAGGTCGATGGCCTTGTGTGCCACGTTAAAATCGCCACAGACAATCACCGGCTTTTGTTTCTCCAGGTTTTTCAGATAATCGTAAAAGGCCTCATCCCAGGTTTGCCGGTAGCTCAGCCGCTTGAGTTCGCTACCCGAATTGGGTACATACACATCCACGAGGAAAAATTGGTCGTATTCCAAACATAAAATACGCCCTTCGTTGTCGTGGTCTGCAATTCCCATGTCTGCCGAAACCGACAAGGGTTTTGTTTTGCTGAGGATGGCTGTGCCTGAATATCCTTTTTTTTGCGCTGAGTTGGAATATTTATAATAATCCTCGATTTCAAACAGGGTTTCGGCTACCTGGTCGTCCTGTGCTTTGGTTTCCTGCAAGCACAGAATATCCGGAGCCATGGTTTCAAAATCCTTAAAAAAATCTTTTTTGGCCACTGCGCGTATGCCGTTTACGTTCCACGAAATAATCTTCATAATCGAATATTTTTGGCAATGATAGGAAATTTTTCCGGCTTGCCGGGTTTAACAGCATGATTGTGCTTTGAATGATTCAAAATTATGCTGTATTTGCATAAAACGCTGTAAGTGCAGATATAAAACCAACTTTCCAATTTCCACTCATTATTATTTCTATTTTTGCCCAAACGTTAACAAATTAAATTCAACGATATGTTTAAAGTAAACGAATATTACGAAGGCCGGGTAACTTCGCTGGCATTACAAAATAACGAAGGAAAAGTAACTGCTGGCGTAATGGCTCCCGGCGAATACGAATTTGGAACCACAAGCATCGAATACATGACGGTGGTTTCGGGCGAATTGATTGTTCAGCTTCCGGGCGAAAGCGAATGGAAAAGCTACAAGCCTTTCGAGACTTTTATTGTAGAAAAGGATAAGAAATTCAAACTCAAAGTAAACGAACAGACGGCCTACAAGTGTGTGTATAAATAAAGTGAGGAACATAATTTATGCAATGGCTAATAGAGATAATACTATTGTAAACATAGGGACGAGGAGATATCCAAAATGGAGAAAAGTTTAACTAAAGTAGATACATTTTTTAATGCGTTTAGTAATAAATTTAGTAATGCATTTAGGAAGTAAGAATTGTAATAAATTTATTTTCAGTGAATTGTAAATGGATAGACTATTACTAAATTGCTTCAATACAATACGTATTTAGACGAAATTTAGATGAACATTCTAAGACTATCATCACGAAAATACTGTTAAGCAATGAATCTCAAAATCCTAACAGATAAATTATTGGCCGATTTTACAAAGGCAGTAAATGAATCGCCTTTGGTGAAAATGGATAGGATAAAAAAGCTGGAAATGCCGGTGGACTATTTTCAATTTTATAAATCGGTATCCTCGGTTTATTCATCAAAGATTGAGGGGGAGGACATTGATTTTGACAGCTATTTCAAACATAAATTTCTGAAGGTAAAATTCAAAGTTGATTATACCCGCAAAGCGGATGATTTATTTGCTGCTTACGATTTCGCTGAGAATAACAGGCTTAGCCTCGAAAATGTAAAAAACGCACATCGGATATTAAGTCAAAATTTGTTGCCCAAAAGTCAGCAAGGCCTGATTAGGAGCAATCCAATGTTTGTAATCAATAGTAACGACAGGATAGAATATGTGGCATCAAGTCCGGCTATCGTTAAGTCGGAGCTTGACAAATTATTTCAGGATACAGAGTTATTGCTTCAAAGCGATTTAGACCCTTTCGGGATTTTTTATTACGCCGCATTATTACATTTGGCTTTTGTAAAGATTCATCCTTTCCAGGATGGTAACGGACGCACCGCACGATTGATCGAAAAATGGTTTTTGATCGAAAAGTTTGGAACAAAAGCCCACGCTGTTCAACTTGAAAAAAACTATTATAAAAAGATAAAGGACTATTATTCAAATATCCGAAATCTTGGACTTGAATACGAGGATTTGGATTATAGCAAAAGCCTTGATTTTTTGCTGATGACAGTTCAAGGAATTGACGAGCAGGGATAACAAATAGAAAATTTTAGAATTCCTGACACCTCAGTTCAAAATCAATAAGCCTTATTACCTTTGCCTGTTTTATAAAAAGCAAATCCAAAAATTCGACTCATGCCAACTACCAAACCCGATTATTTGATCGAAAACGCGAACTACAAATTGCCCGTAATTGCTGTTTATGATGCGCCTGCTGAAACGCATTTTAGCGAAATTGTGGAATTGAAAGAGAAAGGCCGCGTGTGTCTTTTTGCGCATTACAAAAACTGGATGAAGGGAAAGACTCTGAAGCTGTCGGCCACAAACTTTGGCTGTGGTGGTTGCGGCACCTGGTTTTTTGGCGTGCAGGGGCGCAGCCGGCAGGACTATATCGAATTTTTGGCCGATGACGAAGGCCTTAAAAATAATCATGAAAGTATGGGGCAGTGGTTCGACCAGGCTATTCGTTACCAGCCGCAGCATGATGCTATTTTTGTGGGACCAGTGGAGGAGGAAAACCTGAAATTTGCTCAAACCTTTACTTTTTTCGTTAACCCCGACCAGCTCAGCATTTTTATTACAGCGGCTAATTACTTTGCCTCACCCGGCGATCCAGATCCCGTTAAGGTGCGCTTTGGATCGGGCTGCTCCGAGATACTGCCCCATGCTGCATCAGCCGAACATCCGCAGGCCATCATCGGCAGCACCGACCTGGCCATGCGCAAACACCTTCCGCCCAATATTATGGCCTTCACCGTCAACCGCCCGATGTACGATAACTTGTGCTGCCTTGACGAGCGTAGCTTTCTGAACAAGCCCTTCCTGGCCGGATTGAAAAAAGCTCGCGGCGGAAGTTTGTAAGTTTTTAGCAAATTGAAAGGACTTTTAAAAGATTATTTTTGCATTAAAATTAAAAGTTATGACAAAGCTAAGTGTGAATATTAATAAGATAGCCACCCTGCGCAATGCCCGTGGTGGCAATATTCCGGATGTAGTTAAGGCGGCATTGGATTGCGAGCGTTTTGGTGCCCAGGGCATCACTGTACACCCACGCCCCGATGAGCGGCATATTCGCTATCAGGATGTTTACGACCTGAAACCGTTACTTTCAACGGAGTTTAACATCGAGGGCTATCCCAATCGCAAATTTATCGACATGGTATGCCAGGTAAAACCCGCACAGGTTACTCTGGTTCCCGACCCGCCCGGAGTGCTGACCTCTAATGCAGGCTGGGACACCATAAAACATAAAGGCTTCCTTCGCGACCTTATCCGCGAATTTCATGCAAATCAAATCCGTACTTCCATCTTTATCGAAGCCGATACTAAAATGATCGAAGATGCCAAAGCTACCGGTACCGACCGCATCGAGCTTTATACTGAGAGCTATGCCAGCCAATTTCCGGGAAATCCTGAACAAGCCATCAAAGCTTTCGTTGAAGCTGCCGAAGTGGCTTTGAAAAATGAATTGGGAATTAATGCCGGCCACGACCTGAATCGGGACAACCTGCGTTATTTTGCACAAAACATCCCGGGCTTGCTCGAAGTTTCGATAGGCCACGCCATTATTGCCGACGCGCTTTATCTTGGCCTCGAAAATACTATCCAAATTTATTTGCGTGCCTTGAGGGAATAAGCCTGAGTATGGGATTGTTTTCGTTGTAACTTTGGAATTGTATCAATCACACTCTGCATGATATTTAAGGCTAGTCGTTTTGTCTAACCGCGTTCGTTGGCTTTAAAGGCTCCTCGCTTGTGCAAAATCCAACGGCTTCGATCCAGCGGGTTTATCCCGCGATAAGGCCTGATTACGCCCAGTTCATCCGCCACTGGGGCATAGCCTTGGAAGGCAAAACGAATTTGCGCCTTACCGCCCGAGAGCGAGGCCAGCTCGATGGCATAATCCAAAGACGTGGCCGCCGGCACTTGTCCGGCGAGCACAAAATAGTCATCACTAAAAACAGGGCTGTCGAACTGTCCGCGCATCTTATGTAAGTCGCCGCTTATCTTTCCAAGCAAGGTTTCGGGAGCCTTGATGGTAAAGTTTAGGATGGGTTCGAGCAGTGTAGTCCCGGTTTTTTGCAGGCCATTCATCAGTGCCATGGGTGTGGCAATTATAAAATCGCCGGGGCGCGAATGTATCTCGTGGTCTTCGCCATCAACAAGCGTTATGCGAATGTCGCAAACTTCCCAGCCCTTGATGCCCTGGTTTAGTGATTTGCTAATGATGGCTTGGATTTCGTTTTGGTACTTCTGTTTTATTTTATCCACACTTACCTGCGAGCGATAGCTAATACCCGTCCCTCGCGCTCCCGGTTCGATGGCAAAGCTGCAAACCGCCCAGCAGGGCTTGGGCATGGTATAACTGGCAAAGCCAATATCTGTAATTACCGGCGTTTCTTTGTAAATAATCGTAGGTTGGCCAAAATGGATTGCAATACCAAAACGCTCCAATATTTCAGCGGCCAGTGTTTCCATTTGTATCTTTCCCATCAGCCCCAGATGAAGTTCCTTATCTTCCTTAAACCATTGCAAATCCAGTTTAGGGTCTTCGATATTTAGAATTTCCAAGCCCTGAGCAAGATTGGTAAAATCGTTTTCGTTGGCCGGTTTTATTTGTACAGTCATCATGGGTATCCGCAGCAATGCTGGCGGTGGGATGCTGTGATCGGAATCTAAGATGTCGCCGGGGCGCAGATTGCGGAGGCCTGATACAATCCCAAGATCGCCTGTGTGGAGCACATCGCAATCGATGAGTTTACCATTTTCGTATTTTTTAATCCGGGCTATTTTGTTGTTTTCGCCGGTACGAATATTTAAAATCGGATCCCGAACTTTTATCTCCCCATCAAAAAGCCGAATGTGAGCCAGGATGCCGAGGGCAGGATGATGTTCGATTTTGTAAACCAAGGCCGAGAGGCGACCAGAAGAGGGAAGTACTGCGGTAATAAAATGGGTAAGCGCATTCATCAGTTCGGCAATGCCCAAGCCGCTTTTTGCAATGCCTGTAAGCACGGGGATAATTTTTCTGTCCCGGCTCAGCGTTTTTACTTTTTCCAATAGATGGTCGGGTTCAATCGTTTTCCCTTCCAGAAAGGCATCCATAATTTCCTCATCAAAATCAGAAATATTTTCCAGGGAATGATCAAAGCAAGAGTTTATGTTCAGGATTTCGGCCTTGCCGATCAACTGAATAATGTCTGCCTGCTGGCTACCTTCCTCGGTGGGGCAGTTCATGGCAAAGGTTTTAACGCCTAATTCTTTTTCTATTTCATCAACTATCTTATGAAAATCAGATCCGGGGCGGTCGATTTTATTGATGAAAATCAGGATTGGAATTTTTCTTTTTTGCAGGGCATCCCATAGCGCGTAGGTATGTGCTTGCAAGCCTTCAACGGCCGAAACCAGCAGGATGACTCCGTCCATTACTTGCAGGGTGCGTTCCACTTCGGCCGAAAAGTCGGCATGGCCGGGAGTATCAATCAGATTAATCCGATTGCTTTTCCAAAAAAACGATACGCCCGATGCGCGCACCGAAATCCCCCTTTGCCTTTCGATGTCGAGGCTGTCAGAAACGGTAGTCCCCTTGTCCACATTGCCGGGTACTTTCAGCACGCCGCTTTTAAAAAGAAACTGCTCGGTAAGGGTGGTTTTTCCGGCATCCACGTGCGAGAGGATGCCAATGGTACGAATGCCTGGCCTCTTGTCCATAAAAAAATGGCAAAGATAAGGGCAAAAGTACAGCAGCACATTTTCGAGTGCCTTTTATAGCTATGATTCTTTTCAGTAACGGTAATCAAAAAGTGCCGACAAGCCACTATAGCTTTGATCTGACCTCATTTTTTAAATTTTTTTTCATTCCCCCACGGCATTCTTTACTACTTTAGCTGAGTTTTTTTAGTTACAAATACAAAATTCAAAAAGCAATGCACATAGCCATAGCAGGTAATATTGGTTCGGGCAAAACAACGCTCACATCACTTTTGGCCAAACATTTTAAATGGGAACCCAACTACGAATCGGTGGACGATAATCCCTACCTTCATAGTTTTTACGAGGACATGCGCCGGTGGAGTTTCAACCTGCAAATTTATTTCCTCAACAGCCGTTTCAGGCAAATTGTAAGCATCCGCGAATCGGGAAAAAATGTGATACAGGATCGTACCATTTACGAAGATGCCCACATATTTGCTCCAAACCTCCACGAAATGAACCTGATGACAAGTCGCGACTTTGAAAATTACCGTTCACTTTTTGCTTTGATGGTCAGCTTTATCCAGCCTCCCGATTTGCTTATTTATCTCAGGGCTACGGTGCCTACATTGGTAAAGCAAATTCAAAAACGAGGACGTGATTACGAAGAATCCATCCGCCTGGATTATTTAAAAAGCCTGAATCAACGTTACGACCAATGGATGAATGGCTATGAGGAAGGTAAAAAATTGATTGTGAATGTTGATGATCTTAATTTTGCGGATAAGCCCGAAGACCTGGGTGTAATCATCGATAAGATCAATGCCGAATTGCATGGCTTATTTTAAGCCAAACAATTATTTCGCAAAGCGGCCAAAACTCAAATGATTAATAAAGATCATCTACGAATGAGACTGCACATGAAGATATCCGAACTTTCGCGACCTGCGCTACGCACGGCTTTCTATTTTCTCATCTTCGGATTTTTTTGGATCCTGCTTTCCGATATGGCTCTGCACCATCTCTCGCCCACTTATCAGGTAGAAGAAAATTTGCAAACCTACAAGGGCTGGTTTTTTATTGTCATCACCACTGCGCTTATTTTTTTTGTTGTACGCAAGCAGCTTAGTCATGTGATGATGCTCAAAAGCAAGCTGGCCGGCACCGAGTACCGCTACCAGGAGATTGTAAATAATACCCACGATTTGATTTGGAGTGCTGATAAAGATGGCGTGATTACCTTTATCAACAATGCAAGTATGGTTATATACGGTTATCGGCCGGAAGAAATGATAGGCAAGCGATTTTTGGATTTTGTACCCGCTGAACAGTATTTGAAAAACCAGAAAATTTTTGAAAACAAACTTAAAGAAGGCGTTTCTTCGGTTGAATACGAAACTGAGATAATACATAAAAACGGGCAGAAGATGTATTTGAAAGATACCATCTTTGCGCTTTATGACGATTATGGCAACATTAAATCGGTTGAGGGTGCTTCGACCAATATTACTGCTTTTCGTCTTTACGAAAAGCAGCTGCTCGAAAATAAACAAAGGTTGGAACTGGCGATGCACGGCGGCGAAATAGGCCTTTGGGATTATTATAATCAGGAGCAAAAAATTATTATAAACGAGTATTGGAAATCGATACTAGGCTTTGATTTGCCTATTGATGAAGTGGATCTTGATTTTTTGGCCACCCTTGTTCATCCCGAGGATATCAATGCTGTTCGGGCAGTGTTCACGCGTTTACCCGAAACCAGAGATCAATACTTTGTTGCTGAATACAGGATGCGCCATGCCAACGGAAGCTACCGATGGATAACCAGCAAGGGTAAGGTTACAGCGTTTGTAAACCAAAAGCCGGCGCGTATGATGGGGGCGATTATCGATACCACCGAAAAAAAGAACCTGGAACTGGAACTCAAAAATCTGGTTAAGCTCTACAGCAGTTTTATAACCTACTCCAACGAAGGTATTTATCTTTTCGAGATGAACGAACCCATGCCCGTTGACCTAGCCGTGGAAGAACAAATCGACCGATTGTATCACCAAGGATATATCCGCACCTGCAACGATGCCTTTGCTAAAATGTATGGCTACGAAAGCGGTGCCCAAATGGTTGGAACCGACCAGGCTACTTTGCACGGCGGCGATGACGACCCCAATAACATTGAATTGCTGCGCCGCTTTATCCAATCGGACTATCGCATTGTGAACGACCTTACCAAGGAGTATGATAAGGAGGGCCAGCCGCTGTATATTTCAAACAGTGTGGTGGGAATTATCGAAGATGGTAAACTGTTGCGCAACTGGGGCAGTCAGCAAAATATTACCGATCAGGTGCTGGCTCGGAAAAAAATTGAAGAATCGGAAAAACAATACCGCTTGCTATTCGAAACCAATCCGGTGCCTCTGTTTATCTTTTGTGCCGAAACTTTTGTTTTTTTCGATGTTAATCTGGAAACAGAAAAACTGTTGGCATATAAAAAAAACGATCTCTTGCGTAAGTCGATACGCGATTTGGTGCCCGAGTATTTCGATTTTTCCAACCGTGATTTGGGCGATCTTTTCCAGAAAGAACGCAGCCATCTTGCAGACTTAACCTTGAAATCGAAAAGCGGAAAACAAATCCCCTGCGAGATAAAATTTGATCAGATTGATTATCGCGGCAAAATGGCAATTTTTGGAGCGGTCAATGATATGACCCTTATCAGGGATGCCGAAAAAATGGTGATTCAATCGCTGATTGAAGGCGCAGACAATGAACGCTCGCGCGTGGCCAAAGAACTACATGATAGCCTGGGGCAAAGCCTTACCGCCGCCAGCCTTAACATGAACTCGGTGTATGCAAATCTGAAAAATGCCAACGACAAAAATGCCGAAAAACTGGAAAACGGTATTCGATTTCTTAAAACGGCCATCGAAGAAAGTCGCAATATTGCCCACAACCTTATGCCCAAGGCCATCGAAGACTATGGTATCGTGCTTTCGCTGAAATCACTATTTAATCAGATTGAGAAAAGTACGAAACTGAAAATTAAGTTTTACGAAAACATCGGCGAGATAATCAGGCTCGACATTAATGTGGAGCTTAATATTTTTCGCATTACGCAGGAGGCAATTAATAATGTGATTAAACATTCAGAAGCCACCGAAATATTTGTGCAGCTAATGCTTCACGCGAGCGAAATTATATTTACTTTTGAGGACAATGGAAAAGGCTTCGACAGGTTGGATTTAAGCTCGGGTAAAAAAGGAATAGGGATAAAAAGTATGTACAACCGGGCAAAAGCCATGTCGGGGCACTGCGATCTGGAAAGTTCGCCAGGACACGGTACAAACATCACCATTGTTATTCCAATTGAGCAATGACAAACAAGGAAAAGAAAATTCGCATTTTGCTTGCCGATGACCACAAAATTATTCGTGATGGCTTGCGCTCTTTATTGCTGACAGAGTCGAAATACGAAATTGTTGGCGAGGCCGAAAACGGCGAAATGGCACTGGACTTAACGGCCAGGCTTCGTCCCGATTTGGTAATTATGGATGTGAATATGCCACTAATGGACGGCATTGATGCCACACGAAAGATTAGTAAAGATCAACCGAATTCGCGTGTGCTTGCCTTAACCATGACCAACGAGCAAGAGCATATCCGCAAAATGATCGATGCCGGGGCAATGGGTTACATCCTCAAAAACTCAGGCCAGGAAGAGTTGGTTTCAGCCATCGACACCATTGTTTCGGGGAGCAACTATTTTAGCGATGAGGTAAAAGATGTCATCATGCAAACCATGGTGCGCAAGCAATACAAAAACGATAAAATTGCCGGCGAAGCCATTCCCCTTACCCGACGCGAAAAAGATGTACTCAACCTTATCGTGCAGGAGTTTACCAACTACGAAATTGCTCAAAAACTATTTATCAGCGTACGCACCGTAGATGCACACCGCCGTAACCTGCTCGAAAAAACCGGAGCACGCAATACCGCCGGCCTGGTAAAATATGCCCTCGAAAACAATTTGTTTCGGGAATAAAGCTAACAAATAGTTACCCGCACTTATCCTTTCATTCTGCCCGATCTTATCATATTCTTATCAAAATCATTACTTTATTTTTAGACATTCCATAATCTCTCAAATCCTCCAAAATTGCTCTTAGCATTATTAGCAACATAGCTACATTTGCATCGTTTGCTATTTTAAAATTTAAAATAAATATGAGCAAAGGAAAAGCCTCCAAACCCCATATCGGAATTTTTGGCCGACGAAATAATGGCAAAAGCTCCATCATTAATGTACTGGCCGGGCAGGAAATAGCCATCGTTTCGGATATCGCCGGCACAACCACCGATCCGGTGAAAAAATCTATCGAGATACCCGGCATTGGCGCATCGGTGTTGGTGGATACTGCGGGTATCGACGATTCGGGCGAGCTGGGAAAAAAGCGCATGGCCAAAACCAACGCAAGTCTCAAAACTATCGACCTGGCCATGTTGGTCATCACCCATAACACCTTTGGCGATTATGAAGAAAAACTGATTGCCGACTTCCGCAAATATGACATTCCCTATTTTGTTATCCACAACAAAAAAGATCAGATGCCCCTTTCGGCGGATTTCAAAACACAGCTAAGCGAAAAAATCAAATGCCCGATTGTTGATTTTAGTACAAATGATCCGGTGAACATGGAAGAGGTAGTGGTGCTGATGCAAAAACTGATGCCCGAAACCGCCTACCAATCCGATTCTTTGCTGGGCGATATTATTTCCTCCGGCGACATCGTGGTGCTGGTAACACCCATCGACACAGAGGCTCCTGAGGGACGTATGATTTTGCCACAGATGCAGGCCATCCGCGACATCCTCGACAACAATGCCATTGCCATCGTGCTTAAAGAAAGCGAACTTGATGGCTATATCCAATATGCCAGCCCCAGGCCTGCCCTGGTTATAACGGATAGTCAGGTTTTTGAAAAGGTGAATAAGTTGGTGCCTGCCGATATTCCGTTAAGCAGCTTTAGCATTATGCTGGCACGGCACAAGGGCGACTTTGCGAATTATGTTAATGGCACTCCTTATTTATCTAAACTCAAAGAAGGTGATAAAGTGCTAATTCTCGAATCGTGTACCCACCATGTGTCCTGCGATGATATCGGACGGATAAAAATCCCTGGTTGGCTCAACAAGTTCACGGGCTGCAAGCTGAAATATGAGGTAGTGGCTGGGCTGGACGACCTGCCTGAAAATATTCATAATTATGCAATGGTTATTCAATGTGGCGGATGTATGATTACCCGTAAACAAATTGCCAATCGCCTAAAGCCAGCCATCGAAGCGGGCGTGGATGTTAGCAACTACGGCATGGCTATCGCCTACGTGCATGGTATTTACCACCGTGCCATAGCTCCTTTTATAAAGAAGGAAATGGAAAATAAAAGCGTTTGATAAAGTTTGAAGAATTGGCTGTGATGGATTTTAAGAACTTAGATAAAGACAAGCTACGCGAAGCATTGGCTCTGGAGGGCGAACAATTACAGTATTTGTACGATTATGCCGCACTTGTAAAACAAAAACATGTAGGCAACAAAGTATATTACCGAGGTCTGATAGAATACTCGAACCGCTGTGCGAAAAACTGCTTCTATTGCGGCGTAAGGCGCAACAATAAAGCGGTAGATCGATACACCCTCGAAGATGAGGAAGTGCTGGCCGCTGCCAGGCTTGCCTTTGAAAAACGTTTTGGCTCGCTGGTCATCCAATCGGGCGAACGCAGCGATAGCTATTTTGTGAATAAGGTGGCTGAACTCTTGCGCAAGATAAGCGAACAAACAGAGGGCAAACTGCACGTTACTCTTTCGATGGGTGAGCAAAGCGAAGAAACCTACCGCCTGTGGCGCGAGTGCGGCGCGCATCGCTACCTCCTGCGTATCGAAGCCTCCAATCCTGACTTGTATAAAAAACTGCATCCCAACGATGAATTGCATAGTTTTGAAAAGCGCATCGAGGCACTCGAACTATTACGCAAAACAGCTTATCAGGTAGGAACAGGCGTGATGATTGGCCTGCCTTTTCAGAGCCTCGATGATCTGGTTAACGACCTTTTGTTTATCAAAAAGATGGACATCGACATGGTAGGCATGGGGCCTTACATCGAGCACGAAGCCACTCCGCTATTTAAGTATGCGCATCAACTTTTGCCCAAAGCGTTACGATTTGAACTTTCGATGAAAATAGTAGCTCTGCTTCGTATAATGATGCCCACCATCAATATTGCCGCTACTACCGCCATGCAAACGCTTCATCCCGAAGGTCGTGAGTTTGCTCTAAAAGTGGGAGCCAATGTTATTATGCCCAATCTTACTCCGCTCAAATACCGTGAAGGCTACCTGCTATATGCTAACAAACCCAACCTTCACGAGGAAACCGATGTAAGTCTTGAAAAGCTTAGCGAAGCCATTGCCAAAGCAGGATGCGTGTGGTCGCCCTACGAATGGGGCGACTCGCGACATTACAGGGAGCGGATTTAGCTGTACGGGCAAGGTATTTTTTTTGGCGTTTCGAGATCCTTCGGACGCTCGAAAGCCTGGGGCTGAGTGCATCATTTTATCCCGGAGCTTGTTGATGGTGGCCTTATTAAAACCATTATTCGAAATTTATGAAATAAGGTAAGGTTGATTTTTCTCGCAGGAAAATTTTCTACTAAGGTTGGTGAGATAAATGATAAGCATGCACAGGCTTAGATTTGAAAATATTCTATTTTTGAGGACAAATATAGGATAACAAATGATGAAAGATGAAAAATGCCGATAAAGATAAAGCACATCACAATAGCAAGCAGAAGAATGTACAGCCGCCCAATTTGGGCGGCTCAGCAATCTCTGCTTTGGGTCAAATAATCCCGCTTATGGCGAGGATTTCGCTTCACTCAACAATTAACGGAGAGCGATTTCCCTATTCCTCCGGATGGATAGTAATTTTGTAATCCTCTACTTCACCATTTGAGGCAATGCCGGTAAAGCTTAAGTTTCCAACGGTGTCGAAGCGAAAGCGAAGATAGGTAGTACCCGTTGGATTACCCGGCGGAATCGTAATGGTGAGCACATTGGATCCGGGCTTTAATGCTTCATTGATAAAAATGTGATCTTTGGCATCGCCCCAAGTCCCATTCATATCCAGGTCGAGCCAAACATTAAGAAAACCATTTACCGAGGCACTCACCTCAATTTCGGTGCTTCGCCCCACAGCGAAATGATCACCAAAGCGTACTCCGTCTTCATCGTACATGCCGTTCAAATCATCGCCATTGGCGGCAGGCGTAGGTATGCCATCGGCTTCGCCATCCACAGTTTTACCCAAAAAAGTGCGGCTGTCCATAAAATGCCGGGCACCGTCATGGGCTATCAGGGTAGGGTAGGAGGCATCGGGCGCATCACCAAAATCATATTCTTCGTTGCTTGGGGGTTCTATTTGCTCAACAAAGCCCAAAAAATACGGTGTGTTCATTTTGCCATAATTCCTGGGGGCAAAGTGTTTTGTGTTTTGTTGGTTAGTGCAGTCCATTTGCAAGGAAAGTCTTTCGCGTTTTTGCTGCAAGGTTTTTTTGTATGGATGTGATATTGGATAAGTTTGATCGGATTGGGAAATTCCGTAGCCGGTGATGGCGAAAACCAGCAATGCAAGGAGGGTATTTTTCATGGCCGGAAGTTTTTACTGTTTGGATTGCTTTTTAAAAAATTGGTTAAAAGGGGCTGGGGGCAAATGAAGGGTTTTGGGTGAGAATTTATCATGTCAATTTCGTCCGCTGAGCGAGCATTAAAATTCATTATCGTTTTTGTATTGTATTTTTTTGTTTTCATACCCATTTACCTTTCAAAGAAAAAACACGATTCAATCGCCGTGCCTTTTTCAAATTTAGGCATAAGTATATTTTGTGCCCATTTTCAAATGGCTTGATTATGAATGAAAAGAGGGTGAAAAATTTTAACAAAAAAGTTAAAATATTGCTCTATGGGGTAATTTGACTTAGGAAGGAGAAGTGTGAGTTTTCACCCTTATGGGTGAAAACTCACACCCACTTTTCGATGATCACTCGTTACAATTTTTTTTTGCCTCATCAATCAGCGACTCGCTAATTCTAAAATCAGTTTTATTTATTTGGTCAAAAATCACTGTGATTGAGTTCACCAGTCCTTTTTCTTTTGCAGTGATCAGAATTCCAATAGTCCCGGTAACATTTAACTTTAATTGCCGTGCTTTGCGGCGACCCTTTGCTTCATCTATTATCAAAAGGCAATCATCCGATTCTAAAGCAAGTGCAATTGCACTCGATTCACCAGGATCTAAAAATCCTTCAAGTATTTTTTGATAAATTTGATTTTGGGGATCTGTGATTTTAATAAAGGAAGGTAATTCTTTTCCAAATTCTTTAGCAATTACTGTTGTAATGGTTACTGAATTAAATAATAAACTTAGCAGATCAATCCGGCCTATTTTGTCTAATAAAATAAGGCAACTTGTATCAGATACTATAATTCTTTGCATTTTTGATATCTGTATCCAGTTCTGAAACATCATGGTTTATAAGGGAAACACCATAATCTGCCAATAATTCCATAAAGGTAGTTTTGGATAAACCAACAATTGCAGCCCCCTGCCCGAGTGTAAGTTTTCCCCGTTCATAAAGTCTTGACACAAGTAACATCTTTGCTTCCCGGTCATCGATATCAAGGGAATCAGGGATATTCAGTTGTATTGTTCTCATTGTATTCATAAAAATTTATTTTATCAAAGATAGTATAAAAATAATGTAGTTTTCATGATTTTATCCCGCCTACTAACGGTTAATGTACTTAAGCACCTTTCCATCGCACACAAACGAAATACCCAGTGCCGAAGAGGTGCCTATCATTACAGCCTCCACCACCGGCTCGGTAACTTCCTGTTCCGAAACCCATTCAACAATAAAGTTGGCACCAATGCCTCCTTCGGCTTCCTTGTATGGCACCAGATAGCTAACCGTTTGCAGCGGCCTGAGCTTGATGGGGCTTTCGAGATAATGTTTAATGCGCTTGCCGTGAGTATCGTAGTAATCCACCAGGCTCACAATAATTTCGTTTTCCATATCCGTATTACGAATGCTAAGGGTAGCCGATAGTTTTATTTTTTTGCTCACATCAGTTCCGTAAATATCCGAATACACCGGCACGTAAATCACCTCGCCCTTAACCAGCATCAGGTTTTTAAATATTTCCTTATTAATTTCAAGATACTCGTTGGCTATTTTTATGGATGGCTCCTGTCTTTCGCGGGGTGCATTGCAGGCATTGGTAAATAGTAGCATCAGGCCGGCAATATTTATTATCAATAAACTTTTTATCCCGGATAGGAAGGCTTTGCCTGCCTGCCTGTGATTGTAGCTGTTTAAAAAATTGTCTGGATATTTCATTGTCCTTTACGATTTTGAATTTCACCAAAATTATTAAAAAAAAGTCAGGTGGATACAAAATTCATCTTTAATAAAAATAACAGGGCTTAAAAAAGCAGAGTTAAAAATGATATTAATTTTGCGCGCTAATATTTGGCTGTATTTAATAAGTTTTCTTCGCTGCCCTTGCAGAGAAAATTATAATTGGGTCGGCATTGAACATATTTTGAAATTTGATATTTATAGGATTATAATAAAAAACGCTTTATGAACAAACGATCATTTATCACATTATCCGCTTTTGCCGTACTTTTTGTATCGGTATTTTTTACCTCCTGCTATCCGGGCGACGATGTTTCGTATGCCGATCTGGATTTGGTAAGCACTGCATACGATCAGGAATTTGACTACGGTCAATTAAAAACTTACTACCTCTACGATTCGGTGGTACATATCAAGGATACACTCGACGAAGATGCCAATGTGGATCTCTCGCGTGACTTTGACAAGCAGATTCTTGGCTTGGTAAAAGATAACATGAATGCCTATGGCTACACCTTTGAGGCTGACCCCGAAAACAACCAACCTGATGTAGCTATCACCGTTTCGGCCATGGCCACCAAAAATACCTACGTTTATTCGTACTACCCCTACTATTATTGGGATTGGGGCTGGGGATGGTACTACAAAAATACAGACTACTACGGTGGCTGGGGCTGGTACTATCCGCCATACTGGGGTGGTACTTACGTGTCGAGCTATACTGTGGGCACACTTATTATGAATATGCACGATGTGCGCAACGCCACCGCCGAAACGGATAGTGTTCCAACCATTTGGACTGGCGATATTAACGGTTTGCTGGGAGCCGGTGCTGCAAGCACACAGCAAAGGCTTGACTACAATATCAATCAGGCTTTTACCCAATCGCCCTATCTTAAAGTGGATTAATTCCTGAATTATTAAAGCATTTAAAACTTGAGAAAAATGAAAAAGATAAGCATAGCAATTATTGCCATCTTCATTACTTTACAATCTTTTGGTCAGGAGTCGTTCTGGTCGGTAACATACCAAACCGCCATACCCACCGGCGACACTAAGAATTTTGTCGATAAAATGAGCTTCCGTGGTATAGGCCTCGAAGGTCGTTGGTTTGTGGATAATAATGTGAGCCTGGGTGGTGGAATACTCTGGAATGTTTTTTACGAAAAACAAGATAAAGTTACCAGCGAACTCGAAAATATCACCCTTACCGGTACGCATTACAACTACCTGAACGCCTTCCCGATTTTTGCCAATGCTGCCTATTACTTAAACGAAGGCAGCTATATCCGACCCTATGCCGCCATTAATGTGGGTACTATCTATTCGCTGTATCGCAAGGATGTGGGCTTGTATCGCATTTCGGAAGAACCCTGGAAATTTGCTGTCGCCCCCGAGGTGGGTGTACTTATCGAAACTTATGGCGGAGCTAACTTTACGGTGAACTTCAGATACAACTATGGCATGGAAACCGATGACACTAATCCCCTGTCTTACTTTGGGATCAACCTGGGGCTGGTGTGGCTTTATTAATAAGCAACCTTCTTTAAAGTAAAATTTAAAAAGATATAAGATCTAAGATTGTCGAATTTAGATTTAAGATGTAAGTTGATTCTCAACAGAATCTAAAATCTCCTATCGTCCCGAAAAGTCAAAAAGTGCCGATTTTATTGACAACCAATAATACGAAGCGAAGCGAAGTATTAACGGGAGAAATCTCCTCCCAATGTCCCCGCAAAGGCGGGATTTCCCCGATGGGTCGGGGCAGTCAACTTCGCCCCACCTTACCTCATTATGCTCAAAAAATTTGACTTGTTTCTCGGAATGACAAGATCGATGTGGGTAGGGGAGGAATCTCGAAAAGAACTGGATTTTTATTCATTCATTGGATTGTGTTGCGAATCTTAAAAATATCCTTGTGTAATGCCTTTTTTTTGCTGATTTGTTTACTTTTGCTCAAACTAATAATACTCTCATGCTGATAATTGGAATAGCAGGTGGTTCAGGCTCGGGCAAAACTACCGTTGTAAACAAAATTATTAAGGGACTACCCAAAAATGCAGTCTCTGTTATTTCGCAGGATTCGTATTACAAAGACAACGGGCACCTGTCAGAAGATGAAAAAAAACGAATCAACTTCGACCACCCGGCCTCCATCGAATTTACCCTACTCATCAAGCACCTCGAAGAGTTAACTGCGGGCAAAACTATCCAGCGGCCTATTTATTCCTACGTTACCTGTGCACGAGCCAAGGAAACCATTCCGGTGGTTCCTACCAAGGTTATTATCATCGAAGGCATTCTTATTTTTACCAATGCAAAGCTGCGCGAAAAATGCAACATCAAGGTCTTTGTAGATGCCGACACCGATGACCGCCTGATGCGTATCGTTAAGCGCGACCTGATCGAACGCGGACGCTCGGTGCAAAATGTGCTCGACCATTACGAAACCTTTGTAAAACCCATGCACCTGCAATTTATCGAGCCAACCAAAAGATATGCCGACATCATCGTACCTCAGGGAGGAGCAAACCATGTTGCCATCGACATCCTTACTTCGAGGATAAAAATGAAGCTGGATGAATAAATCTGAACACTAAAATGCTATGGCAGAGCGAAAAAAAATAGACATTCTTGCAGTTGACGACAGGGAAGAAAACCTCTTGGCCATCGAAAGCATTCTGGATTTGGATGAGATAAACCTGGCCAAAGCCTTATCGGGCAACGAGGCGCTGAGCCTGATGTTTGATTACGATTTTGCCCTGGTGCTGCTCGATGTGCAAATGCCCGGCATGGATGGCTTTGAAACAGCAGAGCTGATGCGCGGCTCCGACAAAACGCGCCATATCCCCATCATTTTTATTACGGCCATCAACAAAGAGAAGAAACACATATTCAAGGGCTACGATGCCGGAGCGGTGGATTATTTGTTTAAACCCTTCGAGCCGGATATTCTGCTTAGCAAGGTCAACGTTTTTATCGATTTGTATCGTCAGCGCAACACCCTGGAAGACCTGACCCGCAAACTCGAAAACACCATCTCCGAACTTATCCTCTCGCGCGAGCAACTCAAACTGAGTGAAGAAAAATACAAGGACATATTCGAGAATGCCAATGAAGGTATTTTTATTTTGAAAAAAAATAAAATCATCTACAATAATCCCAAAACCGAGGAAATTCTGAACGGTAATGTAGGAATGTCGCTCAACAGGGATTTGATGACTTATGTTCACCCCGAGTTTCGTAGGGTGCTGCAGCGCGAGCATTTCGACAGGCTTAAAAAACAAAACCATGACCAGCGCATGGCCATAAAAATTATTTGTGGCAGCGAAGACATCAAATGGGTTGACATCAATTCGGTAAGTATTTTCTGGGAAGGCGAGCAGGCATTGCTGAATTTTATCAGCGACATTTCGGAACGCAAGCAGGCCGAAGAAGATATTAGAAAAGCAAAAAACCTGGCCGAACAAGCCAGCCGCACCAAGAGTGAGTTTTTGGCCAACATGAGCCACGAAATACGCACACCCCTCAACGGGATTATCGGCATGACCGAGCTGGTGCTGATGAGCACATTGAGCGATGAACAGAAAGAACGCATCGAAGCCGTGAAATATTCGGGTGAATCCCTTCTGGATATTATCAACGACATTTTGGATATATCCAAAATTGAAGCCCGCAAACTGGAACTCGACCCGGTAAAGTTTAGCTTGCGCGAGGTAATCGAAAAAGTGATGCGCCCGCTGGCATCAAAAACAGCTATTAAAAACATCGAACTCATTCTCGATATCCAGCATAAACTTTACGATACTTTTATTGGCGATCCGGTTCGGCTGCGCCAAATTCTTTTCAACCTGCTGGGCAATGCCATTAAGTTTACCGAGGAGGGAGAAGTAAAACTGGCCGTGGCTGCGGTGGATGAAACCAAAGAATCGGTAAAGCTGGCTTTCTCGATAGCGGATACTGGCATAGGCATCCCGGAGGAGAAGATGGGAAATCTTTTTCAGGCATTTTCGCAGGCCGACAATTCCACTTCCCGCAGATTTGGCGGTACCGGCTTGGGTCTGGTCATTTCCAAAAGCCTGGTGGCTATGATGGGCGGCGAAATAAGTGTGTCGAGCACAGAGGGGCAGGGGAGTATTTTTAATTTTGAAATTATTTTGCAAAAAACTTCCGAGCTTGAACAGCATAGCGAAACGGAGATTGTAGCGCAGCTTCGCGAGAAATATTTCCTTATTGTTGACGATAATAACACCAACCGTAAAATTCTTTCAGGCTTGCTCGATTACTTGTCGGTGGCTTACGATATTGCTTCCGATGGCCGGCAAGCCTACAACAAAATTATTGAACAAAGCACTACCCGAAAACCTTTCGACATCGTTTTGCTGGATTACCACATGCCCGAGATGGATGGCCTTGAATTGGCTACATTGCTGCATGGTGATAAGAAATTGAAGCACCGACCCGAGGTCATTCTCCTTTCATCGGACGATGTAAGCCTGCAGCGCAACAAGCTGAGTAGCTATGGCATTGCGCGGTATATGATAAAGCCCATATTTAAAAATGAATTGATAAAGGTGCTGAACGAACTGGCAGGGCAAGTCAAAGATTTGGACTTACCCCAAAACCCAGCCAACAAAAAGCGAAACACTGCATCGCTGGCCGGAATGCGCGTTCTGCTTGCCGAAGATAACCTGATCAATCAAAAGCTGGCCAACGGCTTATTGAAAACGCTGGGATGCCAGGTTACCACCGTGGATAATGGAGCCAAGGCAGCAGCATTGCATCAGGAGGCTCCCTTCGATTTGATTTTTATGGATATCCAAATGCCCGAAATGGATGGCTACGAAGCCACAGGAGAAATACGCGATATGGAAAAGGGTAAGCCGTTTCACACACCCATAATTGCCATGACAGCCCATGCCATGAAAGGCGACCGCGAAAAATGTATCAACGCCGGCATGGACGAATACATTACCAAGCCCATCAGCATGAAAAGCATTAGCGATGCAATTAAAAAGCTAAATATCACTGCCAAATTATAATACCAAAATACGCGATCTATGAAAAAATGGTTTCTCAATCTCAAGATTAAGCAGCGCCTCAACACCATGACCACCATTTCCATTTTGAGCATCCTGCTCATTGGATTTGCTTCGTACTACTTTTTCAGAACTACGCGGGTGCTTACCCTGGTGCTTACCGAACAAAGGATACATGATGTAAACTACCGAACCGGACTTCAGCTTTTTTATGAATATTTGCACAACGATAAAGCCGAAACGCTACAAAAGGCCTATTATCACCTGGATTCGGCAGCACACATCGCTTTTGTTTTTAGCAAGTCCAAAGATTATTATCGGCAATATACCCACGATAAATATGTAGATATCCTTTTGGACACTTATGGCCCCACTATTAGTTATCAGCGAAAAACCGCTGAACTGATTGCCAGCCGTTTCGAGCTGATGATGATGGTGGATAATCCGCAAATGAACAATGCCCTTGCTATTGCTGACGAGGCTTATCGTAACGGAACCAAGGTAAAACAAGCCATCCAAAATTACCTCGAAAATCCGCAGGAAGTCAGGCTCTTTGACGAACTGGAACAAGCCAAAAGCGAAATGAGCGACATGGAAGTACGTTTTTCGGAAACTATCGATGCACTTAACGCCTACGTCATCAGCCTCTTACTCATTAGTATTTTAACTATTGTTGGTCTGCTTTCCATTATAACCTTTATTTCGTCACGGATTATTTCAGGAACGATTTCGCGACCGGTACTTAAGGTGGTCGAAAATTTGAAAAGGCTGGCTTCCGGAAACCTGACTACCGATATCAGGGTTGAATCGACCGATGAAGTAGGGATGCTCAACGCCTCCTTTATCGAATTGCAGAGCAGCCTTAAACAAAAGGCCGAAGTAGCTTCGGCTATTGCTTATGGCGACTTTTCGCAAAAGGCCGAAGCGCGCAGCGAGGATGATGCCCTGGCTTTTTCGATAAATCAGATTGTAGAAAACTTTGGTGAAGTAGTAGCCCAGGCCAACCGCATTGCCCGTGGCGAACTCGATACCAACATCAGCCTGCGCTCGGATAATGATGAGCTGGGTAGCGCACTCAAGCGGATGACCACCGATTTGAAAAGCTCGAACGAGGAGAAACAACGCCAGTTGTGGCAAAAAAACAGCCAGTCCGAAATTAACGATGCCATGCGTGGCGAACAGGAATTGAACGAACTGGGACAAAAAATTATCAGCCATCTGTGCAAGTTGATCGATGCCAAAGTAGGCGCCATCTATATCAAAAACGAAGAACTTTACCATCTCGTTGGCAGCTTTGCTTATCAACGGCGCAAAAATGTAGAAACCGCGTATAAGCCTGGCCAGGGTTTGGTGGGGCAGGCGGTACTCGAAAAAGAAACCATCATCATTACCCAGGTACCCGGCGATTATACCGCCATTAGTTCGGGACTGGGCGAGGCTGCGCCTAAAAATCTGCTGGTAACGCCCTGTATTTTCAACGATGAAGTTGTGGCGGTAATAGAGCTGGGCAGCTTTGCCGAATTTACCCCGGAGCAATTGCAATTTATCCAACTCATCAGCGAAAATATAGCGGTTGGCCTCAATACTTCCAAGGGAAATACCGAACTAAAAAAACTGCTTGCCAAAACCCAGCAGCAGGCCGAAGAACTGCAACAGCAGCAGGAAGAACTGCGCCAGGCCAACGAAGAACTTGAAGAACAAACCAAGGCACTCAAAGAATCGGAGCAGCAACTGCAAACCCAGCAGGAAGAGCTTAGAGTTACCAACGAGGAGCTGGAAGAACGTACCCGCGCCATCGAAAAGCAACGCGATGATATCCGCGCCAAAAATGATGAGCTGAAATTTGCTCAGGGCGAAATCGAGAAAAAAGCCCGTGATTTGGAAATGGCCAGCCGTTACAAGTCGGAATTTTTGGCCAACATGTCGCACGAGCTGCGCACTCCACTCAACAGTATCCTGGTGCTTTCGCAGATTTTGGCCAACAACAAAGCTGCAAACCTCAACGACAAACAAATTCAATCGGCCAAAACCATTCACTCCTCAGGCACCAGCCTGCTTTCGCTGATTAACGAAATACTCGATCTCTCCAAAATTGAATCGGGCAAACTGGATATTAACGAGGAACGTCTGGAGCTAAAAACCTTTGCCAGCGAGGTTAACGAAATATTTTACCCACTGGCCGCCGAAAAAGGCCTGGAACTTAACATTGATATTTCCGGCGATGCTCCGGTTTATGTGCACACCGATAGTTTGCGCCTGCAACAAATCCTGCGCAACCTTCTCTCCAACGCCATAAAATTTACCCATGAAGGCAGCGTCAATATGCGTGTTTACCGCCCCAATGCTTTGAGCGAATCATTGATGGAAAGAGGATTGAAAAAGAACCAAAGTGTAGTTTTTGAAGTTAACGACACCGGCATAGGAATTCCTGATCAGCAGCAGAAAAATATTTTTGAAGCCTTTACCCAGGCCGATGGCACCACTTCGCGAAAATATGGCGGAACAGGCCTGGGGCTTACTATATCGCGAAACCTTGCGCACATTTTGGGTGGCGAAATAGAAATGAGTAGCACCGAGAACAAGGGAACCAGCTTTATCCTGTATCTCCCGGTAAAGCCTTTGGCTAAAGTAGCAGAAGCGCAAAAAACGCTGCCCTCGTCCGCTAAGGAAAGCCCCAAGGTTTCGCAAGTTATCCAGGAAAGTCCGTCCAAAAAAGCACAGGATTATAAGGATGAAATCCCAACCGGGATGGCTTTGAAAAATAAGCAGGATAATGTTTCGGTTAAAGATGATCGAAAAATTATCAATAAGGGCGACAAGTTTATTTTGATCATCGAAGACGATCCCGACTTTTCGCAGATTCTTTACGATCTGGCGCATGATAAAGGCTTTAAATGCCTTATCGCGCCCAACGGCGAAACGGGTCTGCATTATGCCGATTATTACAAGCCCGATGCTATTATTCTCGACATTGGTCTTCCCGGCATCGATGGCTGGCAGGTGATGGATCGCCTGAAAGAAAACCCCGAAACAAGGCATCTGCCCGTGCATTTTATGTCGGGGCGCGACAAGAGCATCGAGGCCATGAAAAAAGGGGCCATCGGTTTTCTTACCAAACCCATTAGCGTGGAAGAAATCGAAGGAGCTTTCGCCAAAATTGAAGACTACATCTCGAAACCGGTAAAAAAACTTTTGGTGATCGAGGATGACGACGACATGCGCAAAGCCATTGTGGAACTTATCGATGACGAAGACATCAGCATCACCTCCATCTCTACCGGTCGCCAGGCCATCGACCAGATGAAAAAGGACGACTTCGACTGCATCATTCTCGACCTGGGGCTTAAAGATATGTCGGGCTTCGACCTGTTGAAAAAATTCGGTAAAAAAGGCAGCACCGACAGCATCCCGGTTATCATTTACACCGGACGAGAACTTTCGCGCGAAGACGAAGAAACCCTGAGCAAATACTCCGACAGCATTATTATAAAAGGAGCCAAATCGCCCGAGCGTCTGCTGGCCGAAACCACGCTCTTTTTGCATCGTGTGGAATCGAACCTGCCCGAGGAAAAACAAAAAATGCTCAAGGTAGTCCACCACAAGGAAGATATTATGAAAGAGAAAAAGGTGCTGATTGTGGATGATGACATGCGCAATGTGTTTGCCCTCTCCAGCCTGCTCGAAGAGCGAAGCATGAAGATAGTGGTGGGGCGCAACGGAAAAGAAGGTATCGAAAAGCTGGAGCAAAATCCGGATGTAAATTTGGTTTTGATGGATATTATGATGCCCGAGATGGATGGCTACGAAGCCATGACACGTATTCGTAAAATTCCGAAATACAAAAAACTACCTATCCTCGCCCTTACGGCCAAGGCCATGCAGGGCGATCGCGATAAATGTATTGCCGCCGGTGCCAATGATTATCTGACCAAGCCGGTGGATACCGAAAAGTTAATTTCATTATTAAGGGTCTGGCTGTATCAATGAAAAATCAACAGGAAATATTAAAAGAAAACGAGAACATCGAGATCGAGCTTTTTCTCCAGGCGGTGTATATGAAGTTTGGCTACGATTTTCGTAATTACGGCAAGGCACATATTAAACGCAGAGTGCGACACAGGCTTTCGGTTTCGGACTTCGACAATGTGTCGCAGCTAATCCACAGGCTGCTTTACGACCCGGTGTTTTATCAGGAGCTTTTGCAGGATCTTTCCATTACGGTAACCGAAATGTATCGCGACCCCGATTTTTATCTTGCCGTGCGCCGCGAGGTAGTTGCCCTGCTCAAAACCTATCCTTTTATCAAAATTTGGCACGCCGGCTGCGCCACAGGCGAGGAGGTGTATTCGATGGCAATTTTGCTAAAGGAAGAAGGCCTGCTGAAACGCACGCAAATATATGCTACCGATTTTAATCAGATGGCTTTGCAAAAAGCGCGCAACGGCATTTATCCCATCGACCGGGTGAAAGAATATACCCAGAATTATCAGAAGTCCGGCGGCAAGGCTTCCTTTTCCGATTATTACAATGCCCGTTACGAATCGGTCATCCTCAACGAATCGTTGAAAGAGAATATCGTTTTCGCCGACCACAACCTGGTTACCGATGGGGTGTTTGGCGAAATGAATATGGTTATCTGTCGCAATGTAATGATTTATTTTGATAAGGATTTGCAAAACAAAGTCATCCGCTTGTTCTACGACAGCCTCGTGCCTGGTGGTTTTCTTTGCCTGGGTAGCAAGGAGAGTTTGCGTTTTGCCACCATCGCCAACAAATTTGATGTTACCAGCGAGAAGCAAAAAATCTATCGCAAGAAATTTGAGGTGTAGGCATTGTGGGGGTTAAATTCTGGCTTCGGATATTTGTATGTTCAATTTTCATTTTGTAATTATGCTACCCTAGTTTTTGATTGTGATGAGGTAATAAGAATAGATATTTCGATGGGGCTGTCTAAAAAAGACTGAAATCGGCAAAAATTTCAAATTTATCTTTCTCCGTTTTCTCTGCGGCTCCTCTGATTTCTCTGTGGTTTAGGCAATTAATTTTCACCACTGAGGAAACAGAGAATACACAGAGGACGTTAAGAGACTTTTGAGACAGCGGCAGGAGAAATCTCTTTTTAATACATTTAGAGTCTTGGTCATTTCGTTGGTGCCAAAAAATTTGTTGAACGAGTTTTGGAAGGAGAAATCTAAAAATAAAGACACGATACTTTGTGTCTGTTTTTATAGTCGTTGTGTGAAATTTGAATAGCCCTCCCGCAAAAGCGGGACAAGTTGTCCTTTAGGGCAGGGATTGAATTGAAAGGAGGGAAAA
>CAZGAO010000062.1:0-32604 GCA_964523795.1 uncultured Lentimicrobiaceae bacterium | reverse complement strand
GATGTTTCAGCCGTTTCAGATGTTTCAGCCGTTTCAGATGTTTCAGCCGTTTCAGCCGTTTCAAATGTTTCAACCGTTTCAACCGTTTCAATCATTCAATCATTCATTTATGGCCTCTACACTTTTTATCCTCATCCTAATCTTCATCATTGCCGACTTCGCCTTTGAGCGTTGGCTCGACTACCTCAACTCGACACGATGGAGCGATACCCTGCCCAAGGAATTGAACAGAATTTACAACGAAGAAAAATACCGCATGTCGCAACAATACCTTAAAGCCAACCATCAATTTGGGATGCTTACCAGTAGCATTTCTTTCGTGGCAATACTGGCCATGCTGGCTTTCGGCGGTTTTGCCTGGCTTGATGCGCTGGTGCGGCAATACAGCCAAAATCCTATCTGGATGGCTATTTTGTTTTTTGGCATTTTAGGTCTTGCCTCCGATATTCTATCCACCCCATTTTCGTGGTATGCCACTTTTGTGATCGAAGAAAAATTTGGCTTCAACAAGACCACGCCCAAAATCTTTTTGCTCGATAAGCTGAAAGGCTGGCTTGTGGGTGCCTTGCTTGGCGGCGGCCTGCTGGCTGTGCTGGTATGGATTTACCAATCTACCGGAGTCTGGTTTTGGCTCATAGCCTGGGGAACACTCACCTTTTTTAGCATTTTTATGTCGATGTTTTATTCCAATCTTATCGTACCACTTTTCAACAAACAGCAGCCCCTTGCCGAAGGAGAGCTGAGGAATGCCATCGAGCATTTTGCTGACAAAGTGGGTTTTAGGCTAAAAAATATTTATGTAATTGATGGCAGCAAACGATCCACCAAGGCCAATGCCTATTTTACGGGTTTAGGATATAAAAAACGTATCGTGCTCTACGACACCCTGATCGAAAAGCACAGCACCGACGAGCTGGTCGCGGTCTTGGCCCACGAAATCGGGCATTACAAAAAGAAGCACACCTTGTCGGGACTGGCCTTGGGCATTATCCAATCGGGAATCATGCTTTACATCCTTTCGCTTTTTATTGGCAATCCTTTGCTGTCGCAGGCACTGGGAGCCTCGCAGGGGAGTTTCCATTTGGGCATCCTGGCCTTTGGCATTTTGTACAGCCCCATTTCTACGGTTTTGGGAATTATTATGAATAGCATCTCACGAAAAAACGAATATGCCGCCGACCGCTTTGCAGCCCAAAACTTTGATGGCGAAAGTTTGAAAACGGCTCTGAAAAAGCTATCCATCGATAATCTGAACAACCTCCGCCCCCACCCTGCGGTGGTATTTGTACATTATTCACACCCACCGCTTTTGGCAAGGCTGGCGGCAATTTCATCGAAGTAAAAGTCAAGGCTTCACTTGGAGTGAAACCCTGACTTTCGAATGAAACCCTGACTTGCAGGGAAATTATTTGAATATCCAATCTTGAATATCGAATTTTGAATATTGAAATAAAAATCTCGCCTTAGGGTTGCTATCCCCTATCGGGGCAGCGAACCCAGAGGTTTCAGCCCTCTGCAAATTCCCCCTTACCGGCGTAGGATTTCGGCGGCTATTTTCTGGAGGGGCAAGACCTTATCCACAGCATCCAGCTTGATGGCTTCCCGGGGCATCCCGAAAACTACGCAGGTGTTTTCGTCCTGAGCAATGGTGGTAGCTCCGGCCTGCTTCATTTCGAGTAAGCCATTAGCACCATCATCGCCCATGCCTGTAAGCAGCACGCCCGTGGCATTGTTGGCAGCAGCACGGGCTACTGAGCGGAAAAGTACGTCCACGGAAGGCCGGTGCCGATTGACCAATGGGCCGGTTTTTAGCTCCACGCTGTATTGGTTTCCACGCCTGACAAGCAACATGTGCTGGTTGCCGGGAGCAATCAACACTCGGCCACGCTGCAGGAGATCGCCATGGTCGGCTTCTTTTATTTCGAGCGGCATCATGGCATCAAGGCGCATGGCAAAGGCCTTGGTAAAAACTTCGGGCATGTGCTGAACAATCACAATTCCCGGGGCATCATCGGGCAATCCTTCCAGCAGCGTTTTGATGGCTTCGGTACCTCCGGTGGAGGCTCCAATGGCAATTACGGCATCGGTATGGGGCAAGTGCCGTGGCACAGCACCTGCCGGAAGAATGGCATCGGCACTGAATTTTTGAGGTACCGCCACAAAATCGGGATTAATAATTCGCCGCGAGAGTTTAGAAATGGAAGCCGCCTTAACGGCATCAATAATTTGTATGCGTGCCTCTTCGAAAAAAGTACGACTGACCAGATTGGGCTTGGCAACAATCTCAACCGCGCCATAGTCGAGGGCACGAAACGATTCGGCAGAGCCTTGCCGGGTAAGGCTGGAGATGATAACCACCGGGATGGGATGCTGAGCCATGATGCGTTTGAGAAAGGTAAGTCCGTCCATGCGCGGCATATCCACATCCAGCGTAATAACATCGGGAACCTCTTTGCTAATTTTTTTAGCAGCAATAAAGGGGTCGGCGGCAGTGCCCATCACTTCAATAAAGCCAGAGGAAACAAGAATGTCTGCCAGCGACTGCCTTACCACCGCAGAATCATCAACAATTAATACTCGAATTTTTTTCATCTTACAGGTTTTTTTAATGGTCAGATTAATCTTTGCAAAACTACCCCCGTTTGGGTATCAAAAAATAGCTTCCGCCCTTTGGTACCTCCCGTACTATGCGCCACTATTTTTATTTTTTCTTTGTGCAGCATATCAAAGGCCAATGCGATATTACGATTTCCGATATCGAACATATCCGAATGTTCCTTCAACATACGGGCACCTCCAAAAATTTTGGCTACCATTGTATTGCGCTGACTGCGGTGCGCAATCATTTTATTAATCAAAAGTTCGATAGCAATATTTCCATATTTGGGCGAAGCAAGCCCCCTGCCATTCCAATAGGGCAGCATAAAATGATTCATTCCTCCAAGCTGTGCTTCCTCATCCCAAAGGCACACCGATATGCACGAACCAAGCAGGGTGTGCAAGAGCACAGGCTTTGGGCTTACGCACAAGCTGGATGAATAAATATATTTTCGCTCCAAATTATTCATCAGCTATTAAAACAAGGAAGTACCATTGGAAAACAAAAGCTCATCATCGTCCGCTGACGAAAGCATTTCGCTGTCGTTGCCAGGTGCAGTGTTAAGGATAAAACTAAAAACACTCCCTTCTCCCTCCGTGCTTTCAAGATTTATTTCGCCATCGAGCAGCTCGGCATAAGCATTGGCAATGGATAGCCCCAGGCCATGCCCCTGTTTAATGTCATGCACTCCGGGTTTTAGGGTAATGAAGCGGTCGAAAACCCTTTTCTGATCTTCGGGGGCAATACCCAGACCCTGGTCGGCAATCGCGATGATGTGCTGATTGTTTTGCGTTGAAAGGCGGATAGTAACTGTGCCGCTCTTGTCAGACCACCTTATGGCGTTCACCAACAAATTATCGATGATGATCTGTAATTTCACAGGATCACTTTTTATAAGTGCATAATCCTTATCGAGTTTATTCTCGATGCGCAATTTCACACCCTGATCATTGGCAAATTGCTTGAAAGTAGCAATTTGATTACTTACAAGTTCTACAAGATTAATCCGATAGTATTCGCAAAAGGCCTCGCCGGCTTCAATTTCGGCGGAAGCAAAAATATTCTTCAACTGAAAATCCAGGTCGAAGGCTTCTTTGTAAATAAATACTGCAAGATTTCTTGCCTCTTCCAAAGGCGTATCCTCCTGATAGGCGATACTTTGTGCCATACTTAAAATAGACGACAAGGGGTTGATAATTTCGTTACGGGCATTGGACAGAAAATTGGATTTCAGTTTTTCTGACTCCATCAACTTTTTGTTGGCGGTGTTCAGTTCCTGGTTAATACTTTCGAGTTTGGCGTATGCCAGATTACGTTCATCAATTCTGCGTGCCAATTCGCCAAGCAGTTGTTCATCGCTAAGTTTTTTCATCACACTTTGGTTTGAGCATATTTACGTAAAATGGCTTTGAGTGCCCCGGCGGTAAAAGGCTTGGAGATATAATCGTCCATGCCCGCAGCAATGCACTGCTCTTTATCTCCTTTCATGGCATTTGCCGTCATAGCTATAATCGGTATTTTAGCCGATTTCGATGTCTGCTTTTCATAATCACGAATCAAGGCTGTGGATTGAAAACCATCGGCTTCGGGCATTTGAATATCCATAAATATCAAGTCGTAGTCCATGTTTTTGAAATCTTCGAAAGCCTCCAGGCCGTTGGATGCCAGATGGACACAATGCCCCAGATTTTCGAGATGGATACTTGCCACCTTTTGGTTTACCAGATTATCTTCGGCAAGCAAGATGCGAAGTCTGGGTATTTTGACTTCATCAGCAAGCATTAATTTGGGCATATTTCGGCGAAGTATTTCCAAGCTCGATATGCCAACAAGGATGGTGAAGTAGAATTTTGATCCGTGATTCAGTTTACTTTCCACACCAATCTTGCCACCCATCATTTCCGTGAGGCTTTTGGAGATCACCAGTCCAAGTCCCGTACCTCCATAATTGCGGGTGGTTGATGCATCGACTTGCGAAAAGGATTTGAATAGCCGCTGCAAGCCTTCTTCGGAAATGCCAACGCCGCTGTCGGCTACCTCAAACTTCAACAGGCACTTATGATTATCCAATTCTTCGACCAGCGAAACACTTACCTTAAGCCCCCCCTCATCGGTAAACTTTATTGCATTAGATATTAAATTGAGCAGCACCTGGCGCAAACGGGTGGGGTCGCCTTTGATAACCCGTGGAACATTGGGTGCAATATTTTTTTTGATGGTCAGATTCTTCTCTTCGGCTTTAAAAGCCATCGACTTCACCGTGTCATCGATATGCTCGAAGAGATCAAAATCCAGATTTTCAAGTTCGATCTTCCCGGCTTCCAGCTTGGAAAAGTCCAGAATATCGTTGATCAGATTTAAAAGCGAACGGGCCGAGGAGCGGATGATGTGGACATATTCGGCTTGTTGGCCATCCAGGCGGGTATTGTCCAAAAATTCAGACATACCAATGATACCATTGATGGGTGTACGAATTTCGTGGCTCATATTGGCCAGAAACTCACTTTTATATTTCAGGGCTTCTTCGGCTATATGCCTGGCTTCCATGGCTTCCTCACGCGATTTTTTAAGCTCGAGGTGGTTGTGTACCCTTGCCAAAAGCTCGTCCTGATTAAAGGGCTTGGCCACATAATCCACCGCACCGGCTTCAAAACCCTTGCGTATGCTTTGGGAGTCGGTTTGGGCAGTAAGAAAAATAACAGGTGTGGAAGCAGTACGGGCATTTTTTTGCATACGCGCGCATACCTCAAAACCATCCATACCGGGCATTACCACGTCAAGCAGCATCAAATCGAAGGATTCGTTGAATACCCTTTTCAAGGCACTTCGCCCATCGTTTTCGCTAGCCAAACTAAAATTGCTATCGTTAAGAAGCATCTTCAGCTTTGCTACATTGGCCTCGCTGTCGTCCACAATTAGTATTTTGCACATAGTTATAATTTCCGGTAAATGGTTGGGGCAATTCTTTCGAGCGGCAACAAATATTCGTTAAGCAAAGATTCGGAATGGCCTATTAAAAGATAAGCACCACGTTTGAGTTTATTCACCAATTCGCCCACCACCTTTATTTGTGTTGGCCTGTCGAAGTAAATAAGCGTGTTTCGACAAAAAACAGCATCAAAGCCCGAGCGTTTGTATTTATCGAGTTGCATCAGGTTTTGTCGCTCAAAACTAACACTATTGCGCAGGCTGGCAACAATCCTTACTTCTTTTTTTTGCTTGTCCTTACTTTTGAGCAAGTAGTTTTTGCGAAGGCTTAGGGGAATAATCTCCACACGGGCTTCGTCATAAACGGCTGTTTTGGCCTGCTCCAGTGCCGTTGATGATAAATCGGTAGCCAAAATATTGAAATTGAAAGCCGGATGTAAGGCTTTAAATTCGTTGAGGATAATGGCAATGGTGTAGGGTTCTTCGCCCGTTGAACATCCCGCACTCCAAATATTAAACTGTACGTTAAATGAATTATGATCAATAAATTCGGATAAGATGGTAGTGAACAAAAAATCGAAGTGATCGGCTTCGCGAAAGAAATCGGTTTTGTTAGTAGTTACCACATCTATCATACTTATCAGTTCGATTTGTTGCCCCTGGCTGCTAAACAAAAAATCGATGTACTGACTAAAATTGTCCATGTTTCGTGCCTTAAGCCTGGAGCGCAGCCTGCCCTGAAGCATGAGTTTTTTATGCTTGGGCAGCTTAATGCCATATTCGCGAAAAATAAATTCGCTAAGCTTTTCAAATTCCTGATCCGAAAGCGTGGCATTAAAAATATTATGTATTTGGCTTACCGACACAAAAAGCAATGTTTATTCGGATGATTAATATTTTTCAAAATCATTATCCAGCCTGTCGCTGCCCATACGCAGATCAACGCCGGGTTTTTGGGTGCTCTTTATCTGCAAGGAGTTTTTACCAGAATAGAGTTCTTTACTTTTCTTCTTAGCAAAATAACTTTCTTTTTTGTGGCCGGTCTGCGTGCGATTCCCGGTTTTGAAAAAATTAGTCATCTCGGTGAGGTATTCGGCCTGGGTAGCCAGCTCTTCGGCATTGGTGGCCATCTCCTGGGCTGCGGCTGCATTTTGCTGGATTACCTGATTGAACTGCTGTATCGAATCATTAACCTGCCCGGCACCCGAACTCTGTTCAAGGCTCGAGGCGGTGATTTCCTGTACCAGCTTCAGGGTATCTTCAATTTGCGGCACGATGGTAATAAAAAGCTGCCGCGATTCTTCGGCCAGATTCACACCCGAGCCAGAAACTTTATCTATTTCGGTAGCAGCCACCTGACTTCTTTCGGCCAATTTTTTCACCTCATCGGCTACCACGGCAAAGCCTCTGCCGTACTCTCCGGCGCGGGCTGCCTCCACCGAAGCATTCAGCGAGAGGATATTGGTTTGATAGGCAATGTCGCCGATGATGGTAATTTTTTCGGCAATTTCTTTGATGGCCGCTGTCAAATCCATCACATTGGCGTTGCCACTTTTCATTTTACCTGTGGCCTGGGCAGCGATGCTTTCGGTGCGTTGGGCGTTAGCGGTATTTTGCGAAATGCTGGCCGACATTTCCTCCATCGCAGCCGATATTTCTTCGGCCGATGAGGCCTGCTCGGTGCTGCCCTGCGAAATACTTTGCGAGGTCTGGCTCATTTGCGCGCTGGCATCAGCAATATGCTGCACTGCTGCCTGTATTGATGAAATGGTGTTATGGAGTTTAGCCTTCATCGCGTTAAGGGTTTCAACCAGTTCGCCCATTTCGTCGTTGCGGTCAATTTCGAGTGTAGCTTCAAGATTGCCCTCCGCGATTTCGCGTGCAAAGGCAACCCCTTTTTTCAATGGCCGGCTTATCGACCGTGCGATTTGCCATCCCAGCAGGGCACTAAAAATAATCGAAAGAATTAAGCCTATAATCAGAATATTTAATGAATCTTTAATTTTACTGATGGAATACGCTACGAAGCCAGCCGATTCTGCAACGCTGTTTTCAGCCAGGGTGCTGTAAATAGAAACCAAACGGCTGCCAGTTTCATGGGCTTGCTTGTTGCCATGCTGCAAACGCTTGTAGCTATTGATATAATCATCCATAGCCTGATGATAAGCCGCAGTAGAGACACGAATATTGGTAAGATAAAACCGATTGTCGGGATCCGAGTCGGTTTTTTCCAAAAGAATGAGCAACTGATCGATTTCAGCAAATCTATTGTTAAATTCCTCCTGGTTAGAAAAATTATTGTCGGACTGGTTTTTAAAATTATTGATGCGAATAAAGTTTCCAATATCCAGGATGTTATTAGCAAGGGTGATGCGTTCGAGTACTTCGCGCTTTGCTTTTCTTGAATCAATTTGATATGCGAGCAATGATTCCTGTCCTTTCAGGTAATCGAAACAATTATCAACAAAACTTTCAGCCGCCTCATCCATAACTGCTCTGTTGCTTTCCAGTTGGATGCTCTCGCCAGCCATCTCATCCATCAAAGCCCGATATTCCTTCAGCGTACTTTTGCTGGTGATAATCGTTTTGGCCAGATTTTCTTCCAGTTGATTTTTTGCCAAAGCAAGATTGTCCAAATAATTTTCAAGCTCCAGCAAGTACTTTTTGGCCTCCTTCAGATCTGCTTGCTTTTTGCCCAGGGCAAAGCTATTGAGCAAGCTGGAAATTCGGAAAGTGTTGCGTTCGAGCTTGTTCGAAATAATAACCCCCGGGAGATACTGCTCCGAAATAGATCCCGAATCCCTTTCTATTTTTGTAAACTCAACTATCGAAATACCTCCAATGATAATAAGGATCACGATAATGGCACCAAATCCCAGTGCCAGTTTATATTTTATTTTCAGATTATTCCATTTCATAAAACACTTTTTTAAATTACTTCTTTGAGATCGATAATTTCTTCGGTCGAAAAAACTGAATCCATGTTAAGCACCATAATAAAACGCTCGTCCACCTTCATCACGCCTTCGATAAAATCCGATTTATATTTACTGCCCAGGCTTGGCGAGGGTTTGATAGCATTATCGGGAAATTCCATCACATCCATCACGGCATCCACGATGGCCCCCACCTCGATAGTTTCCTGGTCGATGGCAATGTTTAAAACCAGGATGCAGGTTTTTTCGGTATAGCCTGTGGCGGCCATGCCAAACTTTAGCCGCGCATCAATTACAGGCAAGACATTGCCGCGCAGGTTTATCAAACCTTTCATGTAGGCAGGCGAGCGGGGCACCTCCGTAATTTTTTGCATTTCCAGTATTTTCAAAATACTCTTGACGTGGGCAGCAAACACCTCGTTGCCCAATTGAAAAGTAAGGTAATGGCTCATGCCATTTTCGTTTGTATCGCTCATTTTACTTTTTCTGTTTTTTGATTTTCTTTTGCAAATCCTGATATAATTTTGTTGGTGTCGAGCACCAAAGCTACCGAGCCATCGCCCAGGATGGTTGCCCCCGAGATAAACTCCTGTTTTTGATAATGCCTGCCCAGAGGTTTCAGCACGGTTTGAAACTCGCCCATCACCTTATCGATAATCAGCCCTACTTCTTTATTTTCGTATTTCACCACTATCACTTCTTCCCTGGCCGGCGGCTCCTCGTGGTGGTTGAATTGACGACGAAGATAAAAAAACGGGGTCTGTTTTCCATTTAAAACAAGGAGATTGTCAAAGGACTTTTCTATTACGCTATGCGCCACCGAATAGATTTTGTGTACCGCGCCGGTTGGGATAACGTAACTGGTGCGCCCTATCAAAACCTGCAAGCCATCGATAATGGCCAGGGTAAGCGGCAACATGATGGTAATAGTGGTACCCTCGCCTATTTGGCTCTTCACACTAACTTCGCCACGTATTTCCGATATTTTTTTGTTCACCACATCCATGCCTACACCCCTACCCGACACATCCGAAACCTGCATGGCCGTTGTAAAACCAGGGGTAAAAATCAGATTGAAAATTTGTTCTTCCGACAAAACTTCCTCCGCTTTTACTAATTTATTTCGGATGGCCTTTTCTACCACAACCATCTTGTCGATGCCGGCACCATCGTCGTGGAGTTCTATTTTGATATTGCTACCCGAATAGCTGGCGGTAAGTCGAATGGTACCTTCTTCAGGCTTCCCGCTTTGCAGGCGCACTTCGGGTTTCTCGATACCGTGGTCCAGACTGTTGCGTATCAAATGCAAAAGCGGGTCGCTGATGTGTTCGATGATATTTTTATCCACTTCGGTATCCTCACCTTCAATCACAAACTTCACCTTTTTGTGCAGGCTAAGCGAAAGGTCGCGCACCAGCCGATGAAACCGCGTACTAATACTACTAATGGGAATTAATGATATGCTAAAGGCATTGTCGCGCAATTGCTTCGATAGTTTTTGTACACTCTCCGAAATGGTTAGCAAATCCGGATCCTTTGTTTGTCCGGCGTAGGTATTTAGGCGTGCCTGTACGGTAACCATCTCGCTAACGAGATTCATCAGGGTATCAATTTTTTCGGATGAGACCCGGATACTCGAAATTGTACTCTCGGGCAAGGCAGAATTCGCGATTTCAGGCTTCGCGATGTTTTGTTCGGGCTGCGTTGGTTTTGCCTCGGCTTGCAGCTCAGGAACGGATTTTAAATCCTGTGGCATTGGGTTTTGATTGCCATCGGCAAAGTTTTCATTTGCGCGGGCAGGCGGCAGTTTGTCGATAAACTGTTTCAAATCTTTGAGATCGATCAACTCATTTGCAGCTTTAAAAGCTTGCAGATAATCCACAAATTCTTCGATATCCAAAAGATTCTCCTCCGATATTTGCTGAATTACAATTTGCGATTCATCTTCAACAAAAATAAAAACATCGGCAAGGGTGCCCTGGTTTTCGCGACTGGCAACAATAATCTCCCACCAGCAATAACACAAGTCCGTTTCCAGTTTATCGAGGGTGGGTATGGATTCGGCATGAGGAATCACAAAAATATCGCCCATACCATGGAGGTCATCAATTTGAAACAAGGGGTTATTGCCATTGTTAAAAATCTGGGCATTGGGTTTAAACGATATAAAGTAGGTGGTGGTGGGCAGTTCAGGTATTCCGGCATCGGGAATTATATTTACGGGAGCAGGTGTGTTTCCCGAAAACAAATCGATATGCAGGTCTGAGAAATCCTTTATTCTTTGGGTTTTTGTCTTGTGGCTCTGCAACACTTCCGGCGGCAGTTCATCACCCATTTCTATCAAAACTTTCAGGTGGTCGATGGCATCGAGGGTAATACTGAGAAGTTCGCTGTCGATACGAATTTTCCCTTTTCTCACGAAGTCATAAATGGTTTCGAGATGGTGAGTAAATTCACTAATCTTGTTATAATCGAACATACCTCCGCTGCCTTTGAGGCTGTGCATGCCTCTAAAAAGGTTCTCGACCTGAGTGCTGTCATCAGGTTTATTTTCGAGTGAAAGTGCCGCAGTTTCAAGCTCGGCGATTCGCTCCACCGCCTCTACGGCAAACTTTTTCCTCAGCTCAAGCATTTCTTTTGCAAATTCTTCTTCCAGTTTATCCATGCTCATCATAATTTAACAAATCCTGGTCTTAATTACCTTAGCACCTTATGTATGGTTCCCACCAGTTTTTCGGTTTCAAAGGGTTTTAATATCCATCCGGTAGCCCCGGCATTCTTGGCTTCTCTTTTTATCGAAAGCTGCGATTCGGTAGTAAGAACCAGGATGGGTGTTCTTTTGTAATCCTTATTTTTGCGCACTTCTTTTATCAAACCTATGCCATCCATGTTGGGCATGTGCAGGTCGGAAAGAATAAGGTGAATTTCCTGCCCGGTAAAATATTGCAACGAATCCTGACCATCTTTGGCCAGCAAGACGTGGAAGCCTTTCTTTAACAACATGATAGAAACCGCTTGTCGGATGGCTTCCGAATCATCCACTACCAAAATCGTTTTGGCTTTATCCATTCTCATTATTTTATTTTAATTAAAATTGAAATCGAAACCCGACTTAAATAGCAGAGTGGCGTGCTCATCATCAATATCTATCTTTACATTCAGCATTTTATTCTGTTTATCGAGGGTGAGTTTGAGCGACATCAGCAACTGGTAAAAAGCCAGGTCGAGGGCAGTAAAATCAGTAATATGTAAATTAAAGATCGTTTTGGATTTGATATTTTTCAGGAGTTCATTTTTTATAATGCAGGCATTTTCGATGTTAAGGTCTCCCTTCATCTTGATACCTAAGGCATCTTTGTTTTCATCATCATCAATAAAACGGATACTGACATTTTTCATAAACAAGCTTTTGGTTGATAAATGAAGCTCAAAAAATATTTTGACCAAAAATAAAAAAAGTATTCATAAGCAAGCATATTTTTGTACACAAGTTTACGATACAGCCCTTAGATTTCAAAATATCTCTATTTTCGCAAAAATAATACAATAAGCATGAAACTAATTTCCGATCTTGGGAGATACCTTCTTTTGATGAAGGAGGTGTTTGTAAAACCCGACAAGGTAAGAGAATTTTTTCGTCAGATACTCATCGAGATACAAAGCCTGGGCGTTGATTCGCTGGGGATAACAGTAATAATTTCGGTTTTTGTGGGTGCTGTGGTGGCCATACAAACGGCTTACAACATCGACACTCCGCTGATCCCGATGACCATGGTCGGCTTTACCACCCGCCAAAGTATCATTCTTGAGTTTTCGCCCACCATGCTTAGCCTGGTGCTGGCCGGCAAGGTAGGCTCGCGCATAGCCTCCGAGATAGGCACCATGCGCGTTACCGAGCAAATTGATGCGCTTGAAATCATGGGCATCAACCCGGCTAATTTTCTGATACAGCCCAAGGTATTCGCTGCCGTCATCATCAATCCGGTACTCATTGTTTTTAGTATTGCCTTTGCACTTTTCGGCGGCTGGCTTGCCTGCATCACCACGGGTATCGTTACTTCGCACGAGTACATCATGGGTTTGCAGGGCTGGTTCGACCCCTACACCGTTACTTATGCCCTTATCAAAACAGCGGTTTTTGCCTTTATCATTGCTTCGGTTTCGGGCTATCAAGGATTTTATACCCGTGGCGGAGCTCTCGAAGTAGGCTCGGCCAGCACACGAGCTGTGGTTTATAGCAGCATCCTTATCATCACCTCCAACCTTATCCTTACCCAAATTCTTTTGGTATGATAGAAGTTAGAAATATTAATAAATACTTTGGAGACCATCATGTTCTGAAAGACGTTTCGGTGAAATTCACCAAGGGCGTTACCAATTTGGTAATCGGACAAAGTGGCTCGGGAAAAACCGTGCTCATCAAGTGCATGGTGGGCTTGCACAACATCGACAGTGGCGAAATTCGCTACAACGATCGTATTTTCTCGAAGATGTCGTTTCGCGAAAAAAAAAGTATCCGCCAGGAGATAGGCATGTTATTTCAGGGCGGGGCACTTTTCGACTATATGAACGTAGAGCAAAACGTGATGTTTCCGCTCACCATGTTCTCGACCAAGACCGCTAAAGAAAAACTCGACCGTGTCAATTTTTGCCTGGATCGGGTAAACCTGCCAAACGCCAACAAGCTAAAGCCCTCGGAACTTAGCGGTGGCATGACCAAGCGCGTTGCCATTGCCCGTGCCATTGCGCTAAATCCGGAGTATCTGTTTTGCGATGAACCCAACTCGGGCCTCGACCCCCAAACCGCCAACGTTATCGACAAGCTGATTAGCGAAATCACCAAAGAATACCAAATTACTACCGTGATAAACACCCACGATATGAACTCGGTGATGGAAATTGGCGACTGCATCCACTTTATCTACAAGGGCGAACTTTGGTGGGAAGGCAACAAGGACGAGATTATGAACACCGGAAATAAAGAGATTGATGAATTTGTTTTTTCAACCGAACTAACACGTAAACTAAAATGGAAGTAAACTTTTTGGATTTGATAATTGGCATTCCCATTATTCTGTTAGCCATCATGGGCTTTCGTAATGGCTTTATTAAAGAAATCGCATCACTTGTGGCACTGGTGCTTGGACTATATTTTGCCATCTACTTTTCGGAGCGGGTGGCCGATTATTTGAGTGCCTATCTCGACATGGGGCATCGCTGGCTATTCATCATTGCCTTTATTCTCACCTTTGTGGTAGTGGTGGTAATAGTAAGTCTGATTGGCAAACTGCTCAACAAAATTGCTTCGCTGGCAGCCCTGGGTATTTTAAACCGGATTGTAGGAATGCTCTTTGGAATTGTGAAGGGTGTGGTGATTATGAGTGTGCTTATTATGCTATTTGCCATGATCGACAGCCGCTCCTCCATCCTTAAGCAGGATTTAAAAGAAGGCTCACTGCTTTACCAACCTGTGGAGAAGGTGGCTCCTTTTATTTTGAATAATTTACACAATATCAATTATGATGACCCCTCGTGGGGTGATTTTAAGAAAAATATTGATAAAAAAGCTAAGGGTGTTACCATTTAGCCAACTACAAAAAAACCCTCCTTATGATCAAATATTAATTCTTTAGCCGAGCTTGTATCGGTAGTCGAAACCCCGGTAGCCGAGCTTGTCGAGGCTACATCTTCTCCGGCACTCCTATCCCCAGCAAGTCCATTCCTTTTTGGATAATGCTTCCGGTGAAGGCCGCCAGCGTGAGCCGAAATGAGGCAGTTGGAGCATCGGTGTCGCGCAAAATCGGGAGCGACTGGTACAAGTGGTTGAAACCCTTGGCCAGCTCATAAACATAATTAGCAATAAGTGCCGGGCTGTAATTGTTGGCTGCTTCGCGGATTATATTTTCAAAATCGAAGGCCAGTTTAATAATCTCTTTTTCGGCGTGCAGCAAAACTGCGGGCATTGCCGATTGATCGAGGACAAGCCCTTTCTCTGCCGCCTTTCGCGAAAGCGAGCAAATACGTGCATGGGTGTATTGTACAAAGGGGCCGGTGTTGCCGTTAAAGTCGATGGATTCTTCGGGGTTGAAGAGCATGGTCTTTTTGGGATCCACCTTTAGCATGTAATATTTGAGTGCTCCCAGGCTAAGCATTTTAAAGAGCGAGTCTTTTTCGCTATCCGTAAAAGCATCAATCTTCCCCAGTTCCTCGGCGGTCTTGCGGGCGGTAAGGTACATTTCTTCCATCAGGTCGTCGGCATCCACCACGTTGCCTTCGCGCGATTTCATACGTCCGTGGGGCAGTTCAACCATTCCATAGGACAAGTGCATAATGCCATCTGCCCAGGTGCGGCTCATTTTTTTCAGGATTTTTTGCAATACATCAAAATGATAATTCTGCTCGTTGCCTACGACATAAACAAGTCGTTCAGGCTTAAATTCATCATATCGCAGTTGGGCAGTACCCAAGTCCTGGGTCATGTACACGGAGGTGCCATCGGCACGCAGGAGGAGTTTTTCGTCCAGGCCTACATCCGAAAGATCGCACCACACCGAGCCATTTTCCTTACGATAAAAAACCCCCTGCTCCAGGCCTTCATGCACCAGCTCACGACCCAGCAAATAGGTTTCCGATTCGAAGTACACTTTGTCAAAGTCGATGCCCAGCCGATTGTAGGTTTCGGCAAAGCCTTCATAAACCCAGTCGTTCATCATTTCCCACAACTCGCGCACTTCCGGATTTTGCTCTTCCCAGTGCAAAAGCATTTCCTGGGCTTCCATCAAAACCGAGGCTTCTTTCTCGGCCAATTCCTCATCCATCCCGTTTTCGACCAACTCTTTAATCTCGGCCTTATAGTACATATCAAAAAGCACGTAATATTTTCCTACCAGGTGGTCGCCCTTCATGCCTGCCGAAGCCGGTGTTTCGCCATTGCCCCACTTTTTCCAGGCCAGCATCGACTTGCAAATATGGATACCCCGGTCGTTGACCAGATTCACTTTTAGCACATTTTTGCCGGCAGCTTTCAATATTTTGGCCAGCGAAAAACCCAGCAAGTTGTTGCGGATATGCCCGAGATGAAGCGGCTTGTTGGTGTTGGGCGAAGAATACTCGATAACGACCGGAGCACCTTCGTGGCTCTCGGCTATGCCAAAGTTGGCCTTATCCTTTGCCTTGCTATAAAAATCCAGCCAATAGCTGTCGGCGACCACCAGGTTAAGAAAGCCTTTTACTACATTAAAGGCCGAAACATCTTCGACATGCTCCAAAAACCAGGCACCCAGAGTCTGCGCTGTTTCTTCGGGTTTGGCCTGGGATATTTTTAGCAAGGGGAAAACCACCAGGGTGTAATCGCCCTCAAAATCTTTGCGGGTTTTCTGCAGGGATATACTCTTTTCAGAAATGCTTTGCCCGTAAAGCGATTGGATGGCTTCGAGCGTTTTATCGATAAGTAAGTTTTCTATCATCAGTAGCTGATTTTGGCAAAAAATGCAAAAATAGACTTTTAAAAAATATGCCACAAATGATTAATGGGTGCCGCGAATGTTAATTGGATGCCACGAATGCACGAATGGTTTCGTAATATACCACAGCCTGTCCGCCCTTTTTTGGCGGAAATCCACTAATGGATTATTGTAAGCCAGGCTTGCTATCCGCTACGCGGCTGCGAACCCTTTGGCGTGGGTTCGCAGCCGCGGGAGATAAAGCCGACAGGCTTTATCGAAGGGGATTGCAACCCCCTCGCAGATGTCCGATGTCAGATGTCAGATGTATGATGTCCGATGTTTTCGCGAACATCTAAAATCTTATATCTGAAATCTACAATCTGAAATCAAAAGAAACCCAGGCTTGCAATCCCTATTTAATGGGAGCTGAGACGTGCTATTTTTCAGAAGGCAGAGACGCGCTATTTTTGGGAGGCAGAGACGCGCTATTTTTGGGAGGCAGAGACGCGCTATTATTAGAGATCTGAGACGCGCAGATTGCGCGTCTGTACAAGCGTGCTATTGCCTGGCGGAGGAATTGGATTTTGGCGGTTTTGCGCTGAATGGGCGATTGCAGATGGTTTGTTTTTCGGTATTGCGTAAAGACGCGCAACTTGCGCGTCTCAGAGATGCTAATCGGAGATTGCTCACATCAAAAACTCCAGGCCTGCAAGATTAAAACCTATTGCCCAGGGTTGCGATCCCCTTTGTCAGTGAGCCTGCCGAACTGCGGGGCTGCAAACCCTTGCAGCCTTAGGCTATCATTTCAGCCAGCGTGTTTTCCCATGTAAGCTGTCGCAGACCTTCGGCCTGCCGGTGATTATTGGGGCGGCTTTTTGCTTTGATGTTTCAGGCTTTCAGCCTGTGGTCGCAGCAATGAAAGTAAAAATCACACCGTGAATACCGCCGGGCGATAGCACACAATTTTATAAGACTGCTCCACTTGCCACACAAATTCACGGTGTGACAGCAAAACATCTCAAATCTGACCCCGATGGTCGGGGCAGGCGATCAAAGAGCGTTTTGGAGTTCCTTATTCGGTATTCAAAAAAATCTGTGCCCCAGTCAGGGCTTCACTTGGAGTGAAACCCTGACTTTCATCAAGCACAAAGCGGCAGAGCCGCGCAATATTTGTAGCACTGGCATTCGTGCGAAGCATCAAAGGTGCGAAGCACCGAAATATTCAGACATCGTGTCCCAGAATAAATCTCATGTCCGAACTTTGGGTCTGTTATCTTGAGAAGATATTAAATTAGGGATGCAAAACAAAAGTGTGATTAAAGCGATTGAAATTTTAGTCATATTATCTTATTGTTAATTAAATCGCGGTGGCCTACCAAAATTCATACCCAAAAATTCTCATTTTCTGAAATATTAACACTCAATGACAGGAGGTGTAAGTTCTTAACAAACATTTAATACCTGCAAATGCGGGTAAATTTTTAATTTTGCACACTCAAATTATTTTATTCTATTGAATATCAACTATCAACATTTAATCATAATTATTTTAATATGACAAAGAAGAAAGAAAAGTTTGTTTATTTCTTCGGCAACGGAAAAGCCGAAGGCGATGCTAAGATGAAGAATTTACTAGGCGGCAAGGGTGCAAATCTCGCTGAGATGAATTTGATTGGTGTTCCGGTACCTCCGGGATTTACCATCACCACCGAGGCCTGTACCCTTTTTAACGATAAGGGTGCCGAATACATATTCAAAAAAATAACGAAAGAAGTAGAGGATGCCGTAAATCAGGTGGAAACCATTATGGGCACCAAATTCGGCGACAAAGAAAATCCCTGCCTCCTTTCGGTACGTTCGGGTGCCCGCGCTTCGATGCCTGGCATGATGGACACCGTGCTCAACCTGGGATTGAACGATGATGCCGTAGAAGGTATCGCCAAAAAAACCGGCAACGAACGTTTTGCATGGGATTCGTACCGCCGCTTTGTGCAGATGTTTGGCGATGTGGTAATGGGCATGAAACCCGAAAGTAAAGAGGAAGAAGATCCTTTTGAAGTGATCATCGACCAGATTAAAGAAGAAAAAAATATAGAAAGAGACCTCGACCTTAGCACTGACGACCTGAAAGAAATGGTGGCTCGTTTTAAGGCAGCCATCAAAGAAAAAACCGGCAAAGACTTCCCCACCGATCCTTGGGAACAACTGTGGGCATCGGTAGCAGCAGTTTTTGAAAGCTGGATGAATAACCGCGCTAAAGTATATCGCCGTCTGAACAACATCCCCGCCGAGTGGGGAACAGCCGTTAACGTGCAAGCGATGGTATTTGGAAATATGGGTAGCAACTCTGCCACCGGTGTTGCCTTTACCCGTGATGCCGGCACAGGCGAAAATATTTTTAACGGCGAATACCTCATCGATGCTCAGGGCGAAGATGTGGTGGCCGGAATTCGTACCCCGCAGCAAATTACCCTCGAAGGCGCAAAACGCTGGGCTAAGCTGCAAGGAATTAGCGAAAAAGAAAGAGCCGCCGATTTTCCATCACTGGAAGAAGCCATGCCGACCGTTTATCAGGAACTTTTTAAAACCCAAAAAGACCTGGAAAACCACTACAAGGATATGCAAGACCTCGAGTTCACCATCCAGGATGGCAAACTGTGGCTGCTGCAAACCCGTAACGGAAAACGTACCGGCGCAGCGATGGTAAAAATTGCCATGGATATGCTTAAGGAAGGTAAACTGAAAAGACGCGAAGCACTGCTGCGCGTGGAGCCAAATAAACTGGACGAACTACTTCACCCGGTTTTCGATAAGAAAGCCCTGGCCGAAGCCAAGGTTGTAGCCCAAGGCCTGCCCGCCTCACCGGGAGCCGCTACCGGCCAAATCGTTTTTCATGCCGATGAGGCCGAAGAATGGAAAGAAAAAGGCCATAAGGTAATTCTGGTTCGTATCGAAACCTCACCCGAAGACCTGGCCGGAATGGATGCTGCACAAGGTATCCTCACCGCCCGTGGTGGCATGACCTCACACGCTGCTGTGGTAGCCCGCGGAATGGGTAAATGCTGTGTGTCGGGTGCCGGCGGTGTTAAAATCAACTACAAAGAACGCACATTGGTAGCCGAAGGTAAAAAGCTGAAAGAAGGCGACTGGATTTCGCTCAACGGAAGTACCGGCGAAGTGTTTGAAGGCCAGATTAAAACCATCGACGCCGACCTGAGTGGCGACTTTGGCGAACTGATGGATCTCTCGGATAGATATTCTAAAATGCTGGTGCGCACCAACGCCGACACACCCAAAGATTCGATCGTAGCCCGTAAATTCGGTGCCCAGGGTATCGGCCTCTGCCGTACCGAGCACATGTTCTTCGAGGGCGATCGCATCATTGCCATGCGCGAGATGATTTTGGCCGAAGACGAAAAAGGCCGCCGTGAAGCACTCGACCGTCTGCTCCCCATACAACGCCAGGATTTTGAAGGCATCTTCGAAGCTATGCACGACCTTCCTGTAACCGTTCGCCTGCTCGACCCGCCCTTGCACGAGTTTGTTCCCCACGATGACAAAGGACAAGCCGAGATGGCAAAAGTGATGGGCGTAGATGTTTCGGTGATCAAAGCCAAAGTAGAAGATCTAGCAGAATTTAACCCCATGCTGGGCCACCGTGGCTGCCGTTTGGGAAATACTTATCCCGAGATTTCGGAAATGCAGGCCCGCGCCATTATCGAGGCTGCGCTTAATCTTAAAAAACGCGGCATCACTGCCATGCCCGAGATTATGATCCCGCTTACCGGTACCAAAGCCGAAATGAAAATGCAAGAGACTATAGTAAGAGATACCATTGCCAAAGTTTTTGCCGAACGCAACGACAGCATCGACCACTTGGTAGGTACGATGATTGAAATACCCAGAGCTGCACTCACCGCCGACGAAATTGCCGAATCGGCCGAGTTCTTCTCCTTCGGTACCAACGACCTCACGCAGATGACTTTTGGCTACTCACGCGATGACGCCGGAAAATTCCTCAAAGTTTATCTCGACAAGGGCCTCCTCAAGCACGATCCTTTCCAGGTACTCGATCAGGAAGGTGTGGGTCAGTTGATGAAGATGGCTGTGAAAAAAGGCCGTAAGACACGCAAGAATATCAAGATTGGTATTTGCGGCGAACATGGTGGCGAACCCTCATCGGTAGAGTTTTGCCATACCCTGGGCTTCAACTATGTAAGTTGCTCGCCCTACCGTGTGCCGATTGCACGCCTTGCTGCTGCACAAGCCAGCGTAAAAGAAAAGATGGCTGCCAAAGCCACCAAGAAAAGCAAGAAGTAATCTTTTTGTTTTGATAAACAAAAAAGGCTGCCTTCCCGGAATTTAGGGACAGGCAGCTTTTTTTTTACAAACACTAGTTATATCGCTATTACCTCAGTTCTTGAATTTTATTTTTCAGCACTGCAAAGTCCACAGGCTTAGTAATAAAATCGTCAGCACCGAGCTGCATGGCTCTATTGTAGTTTTCGTTGTCGCCATACGCGGTAATCATCATCACCACAGGCGGTGGCTGATGATATTTTTGTTTGATTCGCTCCAGCAAGTCCAGACCGCTCATTCCGGGCATATTGATATCCGATAGTATTAACACTGTTTGAGGAATCAAATTCTCCAGAAGATTAATGGCTTCTTCGCCCGAAAAGGCAAATTCAAAATCCAATTGACCCGAACGTATCTCTTTGCGAAACCTCTGTTGAAAAAGGGCTTGTATGTCCCTTTCATCATCCACTACTAAAATTTTCATAGTTAAATATTTTAAATTGATAAAATTATTACAAAAGTAGTCCCCGCTCCTTCCACGCTTTCCGCCTTCAAATCTCCACCATGCCCTTTGGTTATAATATCATAACTCATGCTCAAACCTAAACCTGTTCCCTGCCCGGTGGGTTTGGTGGTGAAAAAGGGCTGGAAGATTTTCCCTTTGATTGCGTCGGGGATGCCGTTGCCGTTGTCGCTTATGCGGATTTCTATTTTGCTGCCCAGGGTTTTGGTGGTGAGGGTAACGGTGGGTTTGTGGTTAGAGACGCGATGCATCGCATCTTTACCGACCTGTGGCGGTGGCGCGGGGGGAGAAAATTCGGTCAGGGGGGCGGGCGGAGAAAATTCGTGAATTTTCTCTACGCCCCTACCAACGGCGTAAAATGCGTTGTTAAATAAATTCAACAATACGCGGCCAATATCCTGGGGAACGACGTTGATTTTCGGCAGATCTTTATCGTACTCAGTTATTATTTCAGCATTAAACGATTTGTCTTTAGCCCGCAATCCATGATAAGATAAGCGAAGAAATTCATCAGCCAAAACATTGATATCTGTTGGCTTTTTATCGCCGGGGTTTGTGCGTGAATGTTCCAGCATTCCTTGTACAATAAAACTTGCCCGCTGCCCATGGTGATGGATTTTTTCGAGGTTTTGTTTCAAATCGCCGGCTATGTCTTTAACTTCTGCTGTGTTTCCCAATGTCATTTCCTCGTCCATTTCGTTCATCAAATCAACACTCACCTCCGAAAAATTGTTGACAAAATTTAAAGGGTTCTGAATTTCGTGGGCAATACCTGCCGTAAGTTCTCCAAGCGATGCCATTTTTTCGGCGTGGATAAGTTGGGATTGAGTAGATTTTAAATTTTCAAATGATTGGTTCAATTCAGCAGTTCTTTCATTTACCTGTTGTTCGAGTAAAATATTTTGACTGGCTAAAAGATTCTTTTTCTCCTCTGTTATCTTTATTACTTTTATAGCATTTGTTTCCACTGCCTTCCGCGACTCCTTAAACCAAATGGATACATAAACCATCATGCTTAAAGGGTATGTTGTGTAAAAAATAATTAAACTAAATTTTAGAGGTATTTTGAAATTAAAATAAGTCTGACTAACAAATAATAAAAAATAACTTACAGGTAAAACCAATCCTATTACCAAGGCCCAATTAGCTCCTTTGATATTCTTGCGTGCCAAAACAATATAAAAAGCAGAAATAACAAAAGAGCTAACTACTAAAATAATCTGTACAAATTCAAGATTAAAGAAGATGGAAATACATGTTGTAAGCAATAGAATTGCTGAAAAAACCCAAAGAATTTTTGGAATTCTTTTATTTAAAATCATTGCCACCGTAAAGGGTGTGATGGCGAAAAACAATAAAATAAATAGAACAGAACTATAATAAAAAAAGACCTCATAATTATAAGATAAACTAATATAATACTCCATTGTTAGTGCAAGGAGCGTGAGGAACAGAAAAGACACCGTTAAAGCTATCATTAGCAGGTGTTTTTCTTTTCTGTTTTGAAAATAGATCAACCAGAAGAGCAAAACCAAAGTCAATAATAGGGTAGTAATTCCAGAATTAAATCTATTCCGATTCGTTTGTAAGTCTGTTTTTTGATAAAAATAGTATGGGGTAGTAATCGTAAAAAATGAGGCTAAAGTAAGCTGGGATCGCAATGGTTTGTGCCAATAGTAGGGGGCTGTTTTATCTACAAAATGTATGGCTATTAAATATTCTTTATCGCTAAGAAATTCAAGAAATATTGGATGCTTATCCAGGGAATTATAAGCTTTAAAAGGCTGGTTATTTATTCCGGTATTGCCAAATGAATGAAATAATTTACCATTAATATAAACATCAGAAGCAGCCCAAACTTCTGAAATTAAACCCATCCCCGTAAGCGAGTCTTCCAGACTACTATCTAATTTTATTTTTAATCTGAACCAAGCTTCTAAGCGGCCATTTTCATCGGCCATATCGGCTTTTAGATCAACAGGCCTAAGGGTATCCCAATCGGCTGTGTTTAGGTTTGGATCTGCCCAGGATACATCATTGCCTTTTTTAAAAATCCACTGGCCTTTTTCAGCAAGTTGAAAGCTGTTATTTTCATCAAACATTTTAGCAGAAAGCACCAGTGTGCTATCCTGACCAAAACAGTTTGCAAAAAATAATAGTAGTAGTATGCTTGTTAATGACTTCATGTTTTTTGTTTTTGATCTAAAAGGGGCAATATTATTATAAATTCAGTACCTTCTCCTTCTTTGGTTTGTACATCTAATTTTCCCCCATGCCCTTTGGTAATAATATCGTAACTCATACTCAATCCCAGGCCTGTGCCTTGCCCGGTGGGTTTTGTGGTGAAAAAGGGCTGGAAGATTTTATCTTTGATTTCATCGGGGATTCCGTTGCCGTTGTCTTTTACACGGATTTCGATTTTGTCGCCGAGGTTAAAGGTGGTGAGGGTAAGGGTGGGGTTGTGGGTAGAGACGCGATGCATCGCGTCTTTACCGACCTGTGGCGGTGGCGCGGGGGGAGAAAATTCTTGAATTTTCTCTACGCCATCGGAAACGGCGTAAAACGCATTATTAAATAAATTCAATAATACGCGGCCAATATCCTGGGCAACAACATTGATATTTGGCAGGCTTTCATCGAAATCTGTTTTTATTTCGGCGTTGAAAGATTTGTCCTTGGCACGCAGGCCGTGGTAGGCCAGGCGCAGGTATTCGTCTGCAAGTGCATTGATATTCGTGGGAACCTTTTCACCAGAACCACTGCGTGAGTGTTCCAACATGCCTCGCACTATGCCGCTGGCGCGTTTGCCGTGGTGGCTGATTTTTTGGAGGTTTGATTTCAGATCGCCTGAAATAGATTTTACTTCTTCTGCATTTCCACTATCAATTTCCTCATTTAATTCATCTATTAAATCCACACTTACTTCCGAAAAATTATTGACGAAGTTTAAAGGGTTTTGTATTTCGTGGGCAATGCCGGCTGTTAGTTCACCCAGGGAAGCCATTTTTTCGGCATGGATGAGTTGTACCTGGGCGGCTTTTAATTCCTCCATTGATTTTTTTAAAGCCTCATGCGATTCTTCAACTGTTTTCCTTTTTTGTTCGAGCTCCTCGATGGTTTCTTCCAGAAGGATGGCCGTGGTTCGTTTTACTTTTTCGGTACGGTCGAGTTTGAAGGCCGTGATAGTCAATTCCTTGTCAACGGATTTCAATAAGCCCGAAATAACCTCAATTTGCTCAACATCCAAATTATCATCCTGCTGAATTAATTTCAAAACTTCTTGAAGGTGTGGGTTCATTTATTTCCTTTTTAGAAAGTGGTATTGTGTATGACGTATTTTTAGCCTAAATAATTCATAAGAATTGACAATAAAAATATCAATAGCCTCGTCCTTCTGCCATTGGCATCCCTATCTTTGAGAAGGGCGGGGTCTATGATTGACACCAAATTCCCTCCCCTGAAAATTTAAAAAAGTTTAAAATAAAAAATAAACTTTTTTAAATTTTCAGGGGGCGTTAGGTCACGCAATTCAATCCCCGCCTTAAAAGGCGGGGCTATTGATTTGATAGCTTTACCTATTCATGAATTATTCAGGTTAGATGAATTAAATGATTACTTCACCTATCTGGATAATTGGTTCCGTATTCGTAAAATTGGGTACATCGCCCATTATCTTTTCTGCATTGGGCCCAAAAGATTTATTAAACTCTTCAACTGAATCAAAATACATATTTCCCATGGCCAGGAACGGTGCTGGCGAACCAGGTGCACCGCCTGCAAGACCCGATTCAACAGTTGCGCCTTTAAGGGCAGTTCCTAATAACTCCATGACCATTTTTACATGTGGCCCGCAATAATAGTCCATGTCAAATTTTTTGCCTTTTCCATTTGGATACAGCACGCTTACTTTTGTCATTCCTTTTCTCATAATTATTGTTTTAAATTAAATTTATACTTATTCAGTTTATTTTTCTGTTTCCTCATCTATGAATTCTCCATTTGTTGTAGCTCCATAAATTGAAATATTCTTTTCATCGAGTAGTTTACTGATGGCTTTTCTATCCTGGCTAACAGAACTGAATATAATGGCCAAAGTAGGAGTATATCCATTGCTCATGCTTTGATCCAGCGCTGATTTTATTTCTTCCGGCGATTTTCCTTTGATTGATTTTGCTTTCATATTGAAACTAAGGTATTTTTATTATCCAGTAGTTAAATCTTATATCCTAACCGGATAAATATTATTTCGACTTGTGTGCTTCCATTTCAATTTCGATCATCAGGCCGGGTATTGCCAATCCTTTAACTTCGAGCCAGCTACCTGTTGGGAATTGTGTTTTATAGATTTCGTTACGGTAAGCTGCAGCCTCGAGAAATTTGGCCATATCTGTGGTAAACACATTTTCTACAATCACATCATCGAATGAATAACCATAATGCTTTAACACTTTTTCCAGGTCGGCGTAGCAATTTTTCATTTGCAGAGCCATATCATCTTCCCCGATTACATTACCATCGTTGTCCATACTTACCGCGCCGGAGATTTTAAGGTCGTCGCCAATTTTAACGGCATGAGAGTAACCGTAAATCTTTTCGAGTTCCGGACGCAGTAAAAAATATTCAGGGACTTCTGCTTCGGTTACATGTTCCTCGACTTCTTTTGATACTTCTTTGCAACTTTGCGTTGAAAAAGCGATAACAAAAAGTACGATCAGCATTGTAAACGAACCTAATAAATTGAATGATTTTTTCATGTTGATTAAATTTAATTTTATTGCCTACTCTGATTGGTTTTCGGCTTCCCCGTTTTAAACAATTACTATTTTTCTTTTAATGCTACCCAGCAACATGCACCAGAATGAAATTCCTGTTTCCCATTTTTGGCTCTTCCATATTCTCCATAAGTAAAAAAACCAGCCATGGGTGTTTTCCATACTTCATGCAGTCCATCATTTTCGGCAGTAACCAAGGGGCCTAATACAGGTTGACGACCTGCACAGGAAAATATCAGCAAGGCATCTGCTTCAAGCTGATTATTATTTTTTAGCTGTTTTGCTTCATCAATTATTTCATCAACAATATCAAAATCGGGAGGCATCGAAAACCAGATTTTTGTTCCCTGTGCAATTTCCAAATCAAAAACAATGGCATTTTCATTAAAATCGATGCTCATTGGTGTTCGCAAAACTGTTTCGCCATCAGCTTCCCTTTCCACGATAAAAGGATAAGGCATACCCAATTCATCCATCACATTAAATGACGGGTCATTCTTTTTGTCTTCCTTACCCAAATATTTGAGGTACATTTCAACAGCTGGTTTATCATCGATGGTATAAACGAGGTTTCCTTTACTCTTGCTCACCGTCCGTGAAATACCCATGGGTTTCCATCCGGTGATGGCCATGCCCTGTAAGGCTACTTTATCAGCATCCAAAACAAGGGCTGCCATGCCAAAATCCGTTTCTTTGCCCTGGGTAAATATGTATGTGCCGGTAAAAGTCCCATCATCGCCAGCCATGCCGCCAAAAAATATCCGATCCGGACCAAGGGCATTTTCCATACTTTTCACCAGGGTTTCCCCGTCAAAGTATTCGCCTTTGCTGTTCATACCTGTGCTACAAAGAATTAATGAAGGATCTTCAAAATGTTGCAGGGCATATTGCGCCAATTCAGAAGCTGCTAATTGGATGCTTCGGTCTCCAATTTCCTCAAATAAAATTGTGTAAGCATCCCGTGGCAATTCCAAAAGCAAGATGGCTATTTCACCTTCGCTTTGATGTCCGTCGATAAATTCGCCGCTGGATGTAGCTCCAAGGATGTCGATGCCCTTGCTGTGGAGCATTTCACAAACTTCTTTTCTATCTTGTTTTATGGAGATAAATACGATGGCAAGGCTTGGTTTGAATCCTACAGCCATAATTTGCTCTAAGGCTGTTTTAAGCTCTCCCGGGTTTTTTCCTGTGATTGATTTAGCTTTCATTGTTCGTTTAATTGGATGGGTAATAAAATTTTAAAAGTTGTTCCAAGCCCTTCTTTTGTTTCTAAACTGATTTCGCCGCCATGTCCTTTGGTAATAATGTCGTAGCTCATGCTCAAACCCAGCCCTGTGCCCTGCCCTGTAGGCTTAGTGGTAAAAAAAGGCTGGAAGATTTTGTCTTTGATTTCTTCGGGGATGCCGTTGCCGTTATCGCTTACGCGGATTTCAATTTTGTTGCCCAGGGTTTTGGTAGTGAGGGTAACGAGGGGTTTGTAGGTAGAGACGCGATGCATCGCGTCTTTACCGGCCTGCACCGCTGGTGCGGGGGGAAATGGCGGCGCAGGGGGAGAAAATTCGGCCAAGGGTGATGGCGTGGGGGGAGAAAATTCGTGAATTTTCTCTACGCCATCGGAAACGGCGTAAAACGCGTTGTTAATCAAATTCAACAAAACACGGCCAATATCCTGCGGGACGACATTAATTTTTGGCAGGCTTTCGTCGAAATCGGTTTTTATTTCGGCGTTGAAATCTTTGTCCTTGGCACGCAGGCCGTGGTAAGATAGGCGGAGAAATTCATCCGCCAAAACATTGATGTCCGTTGGCTTTTTCTCACCGGTGCTGGTTCGCGAATGTTCCAACATTCCCCTAACAATAAAACTAGCCCGTTGGCCGTGATGGTTGATTTTTTCCAAATTTTGTTTTAAATCCTGAGATATTTCTTTCACATCTTCGGTATTTCCTTCTAATAATTCCTCATTTAATTCGTCAAGCAAATCAACACTAACCTCCGAAAAATTGTTGACGAAGTTCAAGGGGTTTTGTATTTCGTGGGCGATGCCGGCGGTAAGTTCTCCGAGGCTGGCCATTTTTTCGGCATGGATAAGTTGGGTTTGGGTAGCTTGTAATTTTGCATAAGCATTTTGCAGAATCTTGTTCGCTTTTTGTTTTTGGCGCGACTGGCGAAAAAAAGCTCCGGCTACAACAAGAATTAGAATAAGGCCTGCCAGCAGGGAATAAATCCGGATTTTACTTTGCGTTTCCAGTTTTTCTTTTTCCAATTCCTCCAGCCTCATTTGTTCGTTAAAACTAAGATTTTGAAATTCAGCCAGGCTACGGATTTTTTTCTTACTAATGCTGTCTCTGGCGTAAAAAGCCAGTTCTAAATAATTCGAGGTACTGTCGGTTTGTCCCCGAAGTTGCCAGGCACGAAACAAAAGTTCATAGGCAATGCTGATATTGATGTCTTTGATGGGATTGCCTTGCAAGGCAGTAAATGATTTCAAAAATGCATTAGCATACAAAAGGCTTGAATCGGGATTTCCCTGTGCAAGATAATATTGAGTCAATCCCATATAACCAATGGCTAAATCGCTCGTTTTATTTTGTTGCCTTGCTACCTTTATTCCTTTTTGGTAATAAAACCTGGCTGAATCATAAGCTCCCATTCGGAGGTAAATATCCCCCAAATATTTAAGCATCGTACTTCGATAGGTCAGGTGGTTATTTGCTATTGCTTTTCGTTGATAATACAGGGCCGAATCGAGCTGGTTTAAATTGAGGTAAACCGCTCCAATGTTCATCAGCGCCGAATTGTGTGAAGTAGGCAAGGCCTTATCGAGATATTTTAGGCATAAACGGAATTGATGTATGGCTTGCGTATAATTACCTGTGGACCAGAACACGTGGCCAAAGTCGTGAATAAGCCCTGCCAGAACCTGCATACGAAATTGAAAAGGATCAGCATCAGGGGGTTTCAACCATGTTTGTTTTTCGCTCTGCGGATTTTCTGCATATTTTAATCCTTCTAAATAACACTTGAGTGCTTCCCCGTAACGGTCTTCTTTATTCAGATAATATCCCTTTGTGCCCAGGCATTTTGCTACATCCAGCATTTTGTGGTTATCCCGCGCAATTTTTAAGGCTACCTCATTATTTTCATAGGTCTGTTTCCGGTTTCTATCAAAATAATAATCCGCAAGATTGAAACTTATAATGAAGCGTACAGAATCATTGGGGGCATTTTCCAATACGCTTTTCAGGCTATCCGAATAATTGGATTGCGCATGGATTTGCTGCAAAAGCATTATCGTCAGTATGATTAAAACTATCCTCATACGCTAATTATTAATTGGAATAATAATTGAAAATGTTGTTCCTTTATTTTCTTCTGTTTCCACTTTCAACTCGCCTCCATGCCCTTTGGTAATAATATCATAACTCATACTTAAACCTAAACCGGTTCCCTGTCCGGTGGGTTTGGTGGTGAAAAAGGGCTGGAATATCTTGTCTTTTATTTTGTCGGGGATGCCGTTGCCGTTGTCTTGCACGCGGATTTCAATTTTGTTGCCCAGGGTTTTGGTAGTGAGGGTAACGAGGGGTTTGTAGGTAGAGACGCGATGCATCGCGTCTTTACCGGCCTGCACCGCTGGCGCGGGGTGCATCGGTGGCGCGGGGGGAGAAAATTCGGTCGGGGGTGATGGCGTGGGGGGAGAAAATTCGTGAATTTTCTCTGCGCCATCGGAAACGGCGTAAAACGCGTTGTTAAATAAATTCAGCAATACGCGGCCAATATCCTGGGGAACAACATTGACTAATGGTAAATCCTTATCAAAATCCATTTTTAATTCGGCATTAAAACTTTTATCTTTGGCACGTAAACCATGATAGGATAGTTTAAGAAATTCATCAGCCAAAACATTGATATCCGTTAGTTTTTTGTCGCCGGGGTTTGTCCGCGAATGTTCCAACATTCCTTGTACAATAAAACTAGCCCGCTGCCCATGGTGATGGATTTTCTGAAGGTTTGATTTCAGATCGCCTGAAATAGCTTTTACTTCTTCTGTATTTCCGGTTTCAATTTCCTCGTTCAATTCATCTATTAAATCCACACTTACTTCCGAAAAATTATTGACGAAGTTTAAAGGGTTTTGTATTTCGTGGGCAATGCCTGCGGTGAGTTCACCCAAAGAGGCCATTTTTTCGGCATGGATAAGTTGGGTTTGTGTAACTTTTAGTTCTGATAATGCATTTTCAGCGCGTTGTTTTTCCACTTTTAGTTTTATCAAATCTTCTTCCGATTTCACAGCTTGCTCTTCTGCTTTCAGGAGATCGAGAAAACGGGTATAGGCTCTTTCAAATTCGATGGTAAAGCGGCTTAGTATTATTTTTTCATCTTCGGAAATGGGTCTTTTTATCATAATACCGAAACAGCCATATTTCATATAGGCATCCAGATAATAAATTCCTTTCGGGAATAATTCCGGTCTAAATTTATCAACGCCGTGGAGCAATTCTTCCCATGTTGCAAAATAGTTTTCAACTTCATCAGGTGCAACAGGATTTATATGAACCCGCTGGCCGCTTCCCCATGCCAGATAACATGCTGCAATGGATGGCTCTTTTTTATCCAAAGGATAGCTAACTGTTTTGTTTTTAAAAATTGTTGTGCCATTGCTGATTTCATCCCAGGTAGCCCAAAACAAATGTTCATGATTTGCTTCATCGGGCAGCCATAGATAGGAGAACTCAGAATCGATACCCAAAAGCTGGAGTTGTTCATGAAAAACCTGGGTAGTTTTACCCAATTCATCGGAGTGCTGCATAAGCATGCTCTGTGTACGCGATCGTTCCAGACCAAGCTCAATTTGCATTTCCCGGTTTCGTCTTTCGGCATCTTTCAAGTCTTCAAAACGACGATAGGCCAGATCAAATACAGCTGCAAATCGAACTAAAGTATCGAGGCTTTCTTGTGGTGGATTTGGTACAGCACCCGGCAGACTAAAGCCGATCTCGCCATGCTTGGTCCGCGCCATAATAAAGGTGAGGCCGCCAATGTGGCGAATGTCGTCAAGGGTAGGCGCGTTAGGATCAACTTGCACAAAATCCCCCAGTGTTATCATTTTTTGAATATAATCCACAGCAGTTTCCACATCCATCGCGAAAACAAGTGCAGGTTCATCACTTTTTTCCCAATCGGCTACAAGCTTTATATCGCCGTGGATATGCCGGGGCAGCGACATGATCATTCCTATTTTAGTGCCATCGCCCGAGGTCATGGCTTTTTCGTATGCTTCGGGATGCCAACGCATATACCAGAAGTAATGGGCTTCGTGCCCCAGCGACACAAACTCGGTGCGCATGGTTACTACGATATCCAACAGGTCTGAAGATTCCTGCATTGCGGTTACCTGTGCCCTGATTCTTTCAAGTGAGAGTTCAATTTGGGATTCCCTTGCTTGTGCTTCTGCTTTTTGCAGATCGAGAAAGCGGGTATAGGTTTGTTCAAAAACCTTGCCCACCCGTTTCATGATTTCAACATCCTCGGCGGATGGGAGACTGCCAACAAAGCTGGGTATGCAAATACCTGAATTTTTTGCCAGTGTTATGGAAATCGCATAGCCGGGGGCTTCCAGCAAGGAGGTTTTAAATTCTTCGGGGAGATTTTTGTAGTCTGTAAGCTCCAAACCTTTTTCCAGCCAGGAGTTTTTTTCATCAACAGTATAAATTTTTGAAAAATAATCAGCCCCAGCGTCTTTAGCATCAAACAAGTTGGATGATATCGGGTGTTCAAAATAAGGAACACGGAGCGATGCAACTCTATCGGGCAATTGTATCCATTGGTAAATATCCCTGGAACCTTCTTCGAATATAAAAATGCTTACCGATGCGAAACCCATATCAACGCTCAGCAACTGCATCTGCTCAAATAACACACTAACTACATCGCCCAAATCATCGGTTTTATACATCGCTAAGGACTTTGAACGTATTCTTTCCAAAACCGCTTCAATTTGCGCTTCTCGGGCTTGTGCTTCGGCTTTTTGGATGTCGTGAAACCGGCTATATGCCAATTCGAAAACCTTGTGAAAGCGTTTAAAAATATTTAGCTCACTTTCGCTAATGGCCTGGTAAGTAGTAAGACCCAGCCCACCCTTACCAATAGAGTAAAAATAATAATACACTGCCGGGGTTTTGTCGAGCAAGGGATCGGGAAACTGGTCATATTTTTTTCGCCATTCACTAAAACTTTGTAATTGCTCGCCCTGCATACTTCCTTCAAAAAATGAATTGGCAGATTTTTGCATTTCGCTCACCATGGCCTGGGATGTGGGGTGGTTTTCGTAATCCGTTAGCTCGAACACCTTTTTTGAATAGGGGGTAAAATATTGATAATTTAGATAATTCCTTTTTGGTTCATCAACAATGGCTACCTGGGTATTTCTGATGTTGCTTACATTTAATAGTTCCAGTTGATCGGAAATAATTTGACAGACCTCCAAAAGATCATCTGGTTTTTGCATACTCATGGCCACAGTTCGCACCCGCTCAAGTGCTGCTTCAACCTCCAATTCGCTGTTCTTCTGCTCGAGATCTGCCGTTTTTTGGTCAACGAGCATTTGCAGTTCTTCATTCTTTTTTTGCCATTCTTCCTTGTGCCAGGGATCGTTCCCACCTGAATCGTATTCGGGCTTTGAAGCGTGAAAATGAACCACTTTCCAAACACCGTCAAAAAGTTCCATGACTGTGCTCAATCGAATCTGAAAACTCAAGGGCTTGCCATCAAAAACAAAATTCAGTTGTATCTCATCAACAAAAATTCCTGACCTGTCTTGATTGATCATTTTGCGGAAAACCGGGCTAGCATTATAATGGAAATTTTCGTTGGGGGTTTGTTCGCGCTGCAATCTGGCCACATTTTTTAATCCTGGTAAATCATGGATTATTTCGTCGATAGTAGTGCCGTAGCCCATAACATCTGCTGTTGCAACTTCACCCAACTGATCAACCGGCCCTTCGCTAATCACAAGCCTTACAAAGGTTTGATACGCATTATTTAAAGAATCTATTTCTGAATTTCTCATATTTGAAATAATTATACCGGTAATACAATGATGAAT
>CAZGAO010000061.1:0-33495 GCA_964523795.1 uncultured Lentimicrobiaceae bacterium | reverse complement strand
CCATTTACGATGTGGTTTTCAGGTATTTGATGGAAGACCCCGAAAGTGCTACCATAGTTTTATCTACGCTGATAAACGAAAAAATTACCTCCCTGCAACTTGAACCCCAAACACACGCGCAGAAAAAACCCTATAAAGCCAAAATAGAAGATCCCAAAACCCAGGATGACATCTTTAGCCAAAACATTAAAAGATAGTGGCGTGGCGATTGAAACAATAATGCAGCAAACAAAACTTACCAAAGAAGAAATTGAAAATTTGTAGCAGAAAAACAAATCATTGCGTATTTTAAAAACGGAAAGCAAATAGTTGCTGATTAAAAAAATGTAAATTTGTACAAGCATAAATTGTTGATTAATATGTCGAAAACAGAAACAATAAAAGCGAACATCGAACCCGGCCTAAAACATGAAGCAGAAGAAATTCTTCATCAACTTGGACTTTCTGTTTCGGAAGCAATAAGCCTGTTTTACAATCAAATCAGGCAAAACAAGGGGATTCCCTTTAAAGTAAAAACGCCAAACGCAACAACGCAACAAACCTTTCGAGAGACAGATGAGGGTAAAAACCTGGTTGAATGTAAGAATGCGGAAGATATGTTTAATAAATTGGGCATCTGACCATGTTAAAGCCGGATTATACCAAGCAGTTTGAAAAGGATCTGAAACGAGCAGAAAAAATAAGAAAAGATATAATAAAACTGAAGGTATTGATTCGTATGCTAATTAACCAGGAGAGAATTCCCCAACGGCACAATGACCACAAACTGCTTGGCGGGTTTCAAAACAGGCGAGAATGTCATATTGAGCCGGACTGGTTGGTGGTTTATAAAATTAAAGAGGAGAAAATTATTTTTGAGCGTACCGGATCACATTCGGATTTGTTTGGGTAAAACAGCAAATACATTTTTATAAATGATTTAAAACAATGAACAACAAAGATTTAAAACAATGACATAAACACACTAAAATAGAAATATAAAAAGCGTTAGCTTTTATGGTTACAGTACCCACGCTTTTTTCGTGAGACTATGATTTTGTAAGCCGCATGCGAAACGAAATCATTAAGTCGAACAATCCCGAATCACTTTGTTCTCGGGATAAACTCAACTAATAGCCCGTCGGGGCTATTGAGGGCAATCAACAAAAATCCTAATACTTATGAAAAAGTTTACATTGCTCTTTGCGCTGCTCCTTGCAGCAACATGCAATTTCGCACAGGCTTCCCAGGCCTTCAACTACCAGGCTGTAATCTGCGATGCCGCCGGAAAGCATTCACGGGGTGACCATTATCGGAATCAAAACAAGCTTATCCACTTATTTTCCACCTTAATAGAAAAATGATCCCACGAGATAAATCAATCTTACCTTAATTTTTCAATCTCGTTAGGAATAAGGTAAGGTTGATGGTACATTGGGTTTGCATTTTCTACTAAGATTTTTGATGATGATAAGGTTTTAATCTTTTATCGTTTCTGCCAACATCATACATCTGACATCTGACATCTGACATCTGACATCGGATATCTTTCTACTCATCCAAAGCCTCAGCACGCCGACGATATACCCTCCGCGATATTAAGATGCTGATTTCGTAAAGTCCCAAAAGCGGGATGGCTACCAAAACCTGACTAAAAATATCCGCCGGGGTAATGATGGCCGAGACAATCAGCACAATCACAATCATAGCCTTGCGGTTTTTGCGCATAAAGTCGGGGGTGATGATGCCAACCTTGGTTAGGAAGAAAACAAAAATGGGCATCTCGAAAACCAAGCCCACAGCAAAAGTGAGCGATACCACCGTGCTGATATACGAGTTAAGGGCAATTTGGTTTTCAACGCTCGCGCTTACGTTGTACGAACCCAGAAACATAACCGCCAGCGGCACAATTAAAAAATAGCTAAACAAAATCCCGATGATAAAAAGGAAAGAAGACCAAAACACGGCTCCCCGCGTATGCTGCTGCTCGTGCTTGTAAAGTGCGGGTTTAACAAAACGCCATACCTCGAAAATGATGTAGGGAATGGCCACGATAATGCCGGCAAAGATGGAGATGTAGAGATGGATAAGAAATTGCCCGGCCATCGTGATATTGATAAGTTTGAGGTTAAAGTTTTCGATGCAGAGGCTGTCGGGCGAAAAGGCCGACCAGTATTCGGCAACCCATTGGCCGAAGCGGCACAAGGCTCTGTTGGTAATAAAATCGGACGACTTGGGAGCCAAAATGATGTGGGTAAAAATAAGGTCTTTGCTCACAAAAGCCACAATACCCAAAACGACAACGGCCACGATAGATCGCACCAGATGCCAGCGCAACTGCTCGAGATGCTCCCAAAAGGTCATCTCGTCCTTCTGCATTTCCTCTCTATTTTCGGGTAAGGCTTTATCCGACATGGCTTGATTTTTATTTTATGATTCGGTAGGTTCTGAATTTCCCGATCTCGATGCCGTGCTTTTTTTCCAGCCAGTTCAAAAAGCGCAACCTGGGCGAGAGCTTCATGCCCTGGGTGGGGTCGAACGAAAATTTCCAGTTCATCCGCTCGATACGTGCGTGCATAACGGCGGGGTGGGTTCCGGTAAAGTGTGCCAGCGAATCGATGTTGGAATAATCGAAGGCATTGGATTTCTCAAAATTACGCTCCATCCACTGGTCGTCGTGCCACATTTTGTTGAAGTGTTCCATCTTTTCCTGCATCACCTCCGGAGGTTTCACCCAGCCATAGTGATAAACGGTGGCATTTACCTTTTTTACCTTCAGGCGTTTTCCGTTTTTCATAAAACTAATAGCATCTCTAAACGACCGTATCGCGCGGTCGTTGCGGATAATGCGGATTTGCTTGTAGGACCACTTTCGGCTGTCGGCAATATAATCGAAGGAGCCGTAAAAATTCAGATGGTCGAAAAGTAGACCTTCCACGCGTTTGTCGGCCAGGTTTTCCTGCATGGCTTTGCGTATGGCCGGGTAGTCGTCCTCGTGTAGCACCTCATCGCCCTGGATGTAAATGGCCCAATCGGTATCGGCGGGCAGGGCATCCTTGGCTTTGTCGGTTTCTACCGCCAGCACCTTGCCGCCCTCGCGCAAGTTATCGTCCCAAACCGTTTGGATGATTTTGATTTTTGGGGAGCCGATATTTTTAACCATCTCCAGGGTATTATCCTCCGAATTGCCCACCGCAACAATCATTTCATCGCACAAAGGCAAAACAGAGCGGATGGATTCGATGTAAGGATAGCCAAACTTTTCGCCGTTGCGGATGATGGTGAAACCGGATACTTTTGCCATAGTTGTTTCGATCCTTTTTTATAAAATGATGGGCAAAAGTAATGATATTCTTTATTTGACCATTGCCATCTCAGTATTAGCATCGGCACACCCACCGACATTATATTTTATTTTTTCATAACAAAAAATTCACAGGCATTAAAAAAAAACTATTTTTGTTACTCATTTAATGTTTAACCAAATTTGTTTTATAATGAAAATTAAAATGTTACCATCGATCATGATGATGGCAATGATCGCATTCTTGCTAATGCCATCTATGCAAAGTTGTAAATCTTCCCAAAAGGCTTCGTCTAATAATGGCGAAAACCCGATTTCCACCTACTGCTCGGGGCTTGAATACCAAAGTGATGGTGAGTATTTCAGAGCCAACAATTCGGCCGAGAGTACAAGCCAGAGCATGGCCAAGAAAAAAGCCATGAGTAATGCCCGCCTCGATTTGGCTGCTTCTATCCAAACTAAGGTAAAGTCTATTACTGATAATTACGTCCAAAGTGTGGCTGCAGGCGGGGAAATTGAAGACGTAGAACGCTTCGAAAGTCTTGGTCGCGAAGTGGTTGTTCAGGAGCTGAACGGCATTCGTACAATTTGCGAGCAATTTACCAAGCTTGACAACGGAAGATACAAGTGCTATGTGGCCATCGAACTGGCCGGCAACGAAATTTTGAATGGGATGAAAAACCGAATTGGTGAGGATGAAAAACTGAAAATAGACTTCCAATACGAGAAATATAAAGAAGAATTTGAAAAAGAAATGGACGATTACGAAAATCGGTAATAAGCCTATTTAATAGCAATGCCTTAATCACTCAAGCATCACTAAATAGTGCTGAGTGATTAAGGTTTTTTTTTACCCTATGAAAAAGTTGCTCCTGCATATTATCTTTTTCTTACCACTACTGGTTATCGCACAGCAGTTTGAGCCTGAGCCGAAAGCGATAGAAAAAGAATTTAAAGCCTTCCGGGATTCCTTCGATAAGGAATTCGGCAGCGAGGATGCCACCAACAGCGAAGTAAAGGTGCTTAGCTATCGCCCGGAAGTAGTACTTCCCGAGTGGTTTGTCAATTTCAATTCCCAAAATACGCAAACCAGCCTGGGCATTTCCGACCCTGGCCTTGATAGCCTCGATGCAATCAACCAGGCCATACACCGCGCACTCGCCCTGGCTTCGTTCGCCCATCATGCACGCATCAAGAATGTGAGCGACAATTATTACATAGATAATGGAGGCAAGAAAACCCTGGGAAAATTCAACTCACTAACGCTCTATCTTAGCTTCGACAGTCTTGCTTACACCTTGCGCAACAGCACTTATACCACTAATGGCGAAGCACTGGTAATGATTAAGATGACCAATGATCCCATCAATCGCATAGCCCTGGAATCGAGCATTGAGCTGTACCAGTCCGAAACCTCCGGCAGTATAATCAACCGCCTTAAAATGGAAACAAAGTCCCCTGCCAACGAAGACAAGTATTTAAAATCGAGCTGGACTTTAATGGAGAGTTCCCATAGCTACGAAATAAGCTCGATATGGGAAGATCGCTTGCTATCACTTCCACAGGCAAAGTATAAATACATTTTGCCGTCAGCGGTAAATGATCTCACATCGCAAAATAATGATTTTGCCTTTGATATGAAATACGGCCTTTGGTATGCCTACATCAACGCCCTGGCTGTGAATATGGAGCAAATGGAGGTTTTTAGTTCGCAGATTCAGATTCTCGAAAGCAAATACGATGACCAGTATCAGGATTTAAGCCGGGTAATCTTTTCGGAAGCAATAAGTTTTTCCATTTCGGGCATACAGGTACAGGATAACAAGCTAAGCCTGAAGCTGGTGAAAACTGCACTTTAAAAGTAGGTGGGGGTATTGGTTGTATTTGCTGAAATGAGTTTTAATTATACCGAAATCGGTTGAATTAAAAATTGGAAAAAGGATTTATTAATTGAATAGAATAATAAAGATAAATCATGACAAAAAACCAATTGATTAAAGTTCAGGGGATAACTGTTAAATCCTTTAAAGGACAATATGGAGACTATATTTCACTAACAGATATCGCAAGAAATAAAAATGCCAACGAGCCAAAAGATGTGGTGAAAAATTGGATGCGCTCCAAAACAACAATCGAGTTTTTAGGCCTTTGGGAACAGATAAACAATATTGGTTTTAAAGGGGTCGAATTCGACTCCTTTCTGAATGAAGCGGGTTCAAATGCATTTACCCTATCTCCATCGAGATGGATTGAAAGTACGTGTGCAATTGGGATTATTTCAAAGCAAGGGAAAGCTGGGGGGACTTATGCTCACAGAGATATTGCTTTTGAATTTGCTTCTTGGGTTAGTGCTGCGTTCAAACTCTATCTTGTAAAAGAATTTCAACGCTTAAAAGAAGATGAAAATAATCGGTTAAAAATAGAATGGAACTTTCAGCGAACATTGGCAAAAGTGAATTATAGAATTCATACAGATGCCATTAAAGAGCATTTAATTCCAACCGAACTTAGCAGTAAGCAAACCTCTATTATTTATGCCAGCGAAGCTGATGTTTTGAATATGGCCTTATTTGGGAAAACAGCAAAACAATGGCGTGACGATGCTTCGACAGGCTCAGCATCCAACAAGCAAGGGAACATCAGAGATGAGGCCTCAATTCAGCAATTGGTGGTTTTGTCAAATTTGGAAAGCATTAATGCTATGCTTATTCATCAAAATGTACCACAAAAAAATCGATTAATTTAATTAAACCAAATGGCGATTACACAAATGAAATCGCTTGTGAAAAATATCCATATTAAGAAATTGGAAAACGAATAAAAATGCCCAAAACAAAAAAAATTAAAATTATGAAAACATCAAAATTTGTATCCGCCCTGCTTATCCTCTTAATTTTCGGAGGGCAATCCCTGATTGCACAAACCTTTGAAGATTACAAAAAACAGCGGCAACAGGAGATGCAGCAGTTTAAAGAAGACCGCGAAAAAGGGCTTCAGGCATTGGCCGATGAATTTTCGGACTATGTAGAAAAACAAGATAAGGCTTACAGCGATTATCTAAAACAGCGGTGGGAGGAATACCAAATCTTCCAGGGACTTGCCGCCCCGCAGGAACCCAAGCCTGAAATTGTACCGGAATATGAGGAACCTAAAAAGCCCTTGCCGCTAAATCCCATACCCGTAATTAAACCCGTGCCCGATGAACGACCTACTTTTGTCCCATCGCCGGTGCTGCCGCGCATTACCCGCCAGGAGCCTGATAATTTTCCGACCAACGAAAAAGCGTTTCAGTTTTATGGCTATCCCATAGTTTTCGACTACGACCCCAAAATAGCAACAGTAAAACTGGAAGGTCAGCCCGATGAAGATGCCATCAGTCAGGCCTTCGACCAACTAAGCCAAAGTAACTACAACAGCCTCCTCGAGCAATTTTACAACTATGCCGAGGTGCTCAATCTTAACGATTGGGGCTATTATCGCTTGCTGAGCCAGGCCGCCGAAACGCTGGCACCCAACGATGAAAACACCCAAAAAATGTTGAGCTGGTTTTTGCTGATTCGTTCGGGCTACAAAGCCAAGGTGGCCTATTTCGACCAGGACATTTATATCCTGCTCCCCATTAAAAACCAGGTGTATGATGTTAAATTTTTTCAGCTTGATGGCCTTACTTACTATCTGCTTGATGGAAATACCACAAACATTTATACCTACAAAAAGGACTTCCCGGATGCGCAGAAGTTATTCGATCTTAACCTTCAAAAATCTATTGCCCTGGGTGAGGAAACCCTGAGTAAGTCTATCCCTTTTCAATACGAGGGTGAGGATTACAATATCCCGGTTAGTTACAACAAAAATGTCATCGATTTTTTCCAGGATTATCCCCTGGCTGATATCAAGATTTATTTTGATGCCATGGTTTCGCCCGAGGCCAAATCATCGCTCGCCGAGGCATTGATGCCCCTGATTAGCGACATGAACGAGGCGGATGCCGTAAACTTCCTCTTGCATTTTGTACAAACAGGTTTCGAATATCAAACCGACCAGGAGCAGTTTGGCTACGAAAAATTCTTCTTCGCCGAAGAGGCTTTTCATTATCCCTACTGTGATTGCGAAGACCGCTCGGTGCTTTTTGCCTATCTGGTGCAAAGTCTGACCAAGCTCAGGGTAATCGGGCTTAACTACCCCGGACACGTGGCTACGGCCGTTTGTTTTAACGATGATGTTGGAGGTGATTATCTGGATTTTGAAGGCCTGAAATACGTGGTCTCCGATCCTACTTATATCAATGCGCCTGTGGGACTTACCATGCCTCAATATAAAGATCAGGAAGCCAAAATTGTAGTTTTGAATAATCAATTTTCCGGAAGGCAGATGCAGGATGATTTGTGGGACGATATAATTGCTGCCGGCGGCCGCCGTGGCGATAATGGCCAGGACATGATTGTGAACGAAGACGGCTCCACCCTGATTACCGGATATTTTTCCAAGGCCTTTAATTATGCTGATATTGATGTGGCCGCCGAGGATAAGCCCGCCATGTTTGCCATGATGGTAGATAAAAACCGGCAACCGCAATGGTTTAGCAACAGCACAGGCGCGGGAACAGCGATGGCTTACCACACCGCCTACGATGAGGCCGGAAATTATTTTGTTTCGGGAACCTTTAGTGGTGAAATGGAGATTGGAAATCAAAAACTTAAAAGTACCGATGAAAAATCGGATATCTTTTTGGCTCGCTTTAAGGCCAACGGCGACTTGCAGTGGCTGAAAAATGCAAACATCGACACAGCGAATCTGAATGGTGAAACAGGCTACGATTATTTGAATTTTACGGTTCGTTTTAACCGCGATGGCAAATCACTGGCCAACGAGCTTTTTTTCGAGACCGGCGATTTTGATAACTACGGCATTTCTATCCAGGCCTCGGGCGAAATAGTGGTGGCCGGAGCCTTCAACAAAACCACCGGGATGAATATTAAAAGTCTGCTGTTTAACTCGGGCGAAAGCTTTGATGCCGTGGAGGCCATCAAAGCTGAAAACGACCGCCTGATTAGCGAGAACTACGACAAAACGATCGCTGGCCTTTTTGCCATTGTTAAGCTGGTGCAAAGCGGTGGCCTTTCCATTCCCGGCTCGGCAGCCCGCGATGTGCTGGATAAATATAATCCCGGATTCAAAAACGAATTCCCGGTCATTTTCAAGGCCATAAGCAAGGTTAATTTCATAAAAAATGAACAGGGTATCGTTACCATCAAAACGGATGGAGGCAAGGATTTGCCCATCGACATGATGCGTGTAAAAAACGAGGCGCAGATAAAAATTGCAATGCTCGAAAACGGCGATGCCCGCATCGAGGTTCTCTCGGGCATACGGGTAGGTAAAGCCATGTGGTGGTACGACCTGAATCACATCGTGCTCTACAAAACCAATGGCGATTTATTGTTCGATTATGATGCGGATCACAGCACTATAACAAAAAACCTGCAAGCTGATTTGTTGTATTAATACACCAGCAGATTGCAGCCTCTTATTTCGGCCTCATCGAAACGACCTAAAACCTCGAAGTGGTTTTTTGAAACCATGCGTCCCAAATCCTGAGTGGCGATAAAAGCAGCCGAATGGACATTGGCCAGATCGATAACATTGATGCCTCCGGTTTTGCCAGGAGCCACATAAGCGCAAGGGTCGTTCACATCCCTTATCATAACTTTCATCCAGGGCGGACATTCAAAAATTCCATCGCCTGCGGACCAGGCCTGCGAAAACAGCTCGCTCATCCCGTACTCCGAATAAATTTTGTTTACGCCAAAACCCTTACAAAGTATTTGGTGCAGCTCTTCGCGCACAATTTCACGGCGGCGACCTTTCATGCCCCCGGTTTCGATGATTTTGGTGTGGCGAAGCGAAAAACGATATTCTTCGATCAAATCGAGCAGGGCAAAGGTAACGCCGATAAGCAGGATCTTTTGTCCGGCTTTTTCCAATTCAAGAAGTTTGGCATGGAGTGCCTCATGGTTGTACAAATAAAAATCACTGCCGGGATGGCCGGATTGGTCGATGAGTTTTTTGACCATGTAAATGAGCGATGAATTTTTTTGTTCTAGATAGGAGGGGAGCAAGGCCAGGATGCAATAGTTGGAAGCCTCGCCAAAAAAACGCGTAAAACCCCGACTGAGAGATTCCTGGTAAACGTCAAGATCAGGATAATAATGCCGGCTGCGTGTTTGGGCGGTGGTGCCGCTGCTTTCGAAATATCCGGCAGGAGCAAAATCACCACTAATCACTTTTTGGCTTTTAAAAAACTGAATGGGCATAAAGGGAATATCCCAAAGTGAGTTTACCTTTCGGGGATCGATATTGAGATAATCCGAAAACTTTTGGTAAACCGTATTGCTTTCGTATTGGTATCGAAATATTTTGAGGGCAGTATCGTTGAAACTATCTTCATTATCAACAATATTAAAAACCGTATTTTGGAGTACTTTTTTCATGGCATCAAATATCACAAAGTAAATTGAAAACGATTATAAAATTATTTATTTTTCTCATTACTGCTGTAGTATTTTTGGATAGCTGCCGCGAGAAAGAGGAATATCCCGAGGTACCTAATCTTGAGTTTTTGAGTTTCACCAAGCTGGTTCATCCCGCAGGATACGACACCCTGGGCATTATGGTGGTGTCGTACACCGATGGCGATGGCGATTTGGGAATTTCGCAATACGATACTTCAGCATTCAATTTTTTTGTGAGTTATTTTGTGATGAATAATGGCGTGTTGGGACCTGGATTGATTTATAATAATCAAACAGAGCAATTCGACACCATCAATTTCAACAATCGCTTTGGGCCGCTGGCTCCCGATGATTACGAGGGCTGGATTAAAGGAGAAATTGAAGATACCATAAAACCGCTTTTCGACCCCCGATCCACCAAAACCCACGATACCATTCAATTTATGGTTTACATGACCGACCAGGCAGGCCACAAAAGCAATACGGTAAGTACGCCCTTGATTGTAGTGAAAAATCCCTAAGCTGCTTCCCGGATTTCAGTTTATCGATAAAAATCAAAGTAGCTGAAATAGCTAAGGAATTATAATTTTGCCAGCCCTTTGCGGGATAACATTGCACCATGGAAAAAAACAAGGCACTCGAAAGTCGTAAGATCGTTATTGCAGGAATTTTTATTCTTGTGGGCGTTATCTTTATTGCCCGGCTGGTGGTTGTGCAATTACTAAACGATGAATACCGGCTTTCGGCGGCCAACAATGTGCTCAGATACGAAACACAATATCCGGCGCGTGGCTTGGTATTCGACCGCAATGGCCAGCTTTTGATTTACAATGAGGCCGCTTACGACCTGATGATCATCCCGAGACAGGTAAAAAATATCGATACCCTGCGCTTTTGTAGCCTGATGGATATTAGCAAAGAGGAGTTTATCGAAAAAATAAACACGGCCAAAAAATACTCCCGCCACAAGTCCTCAATATTTGTCGAACAAATTGCCAAAGAGCAATATGGCTATATCGAAGAACAGCTTTTTAAGTACCCCGGGTTTTACGTCCAGTCGCGCACCCTGCGCAAATATCCCCGGCCGATAGCTGCGCATACCCTGGGCTATATTGGCGAAGTAAGCCCCAACGAAATTCAGAAAGATGCTTATTATCGTCAGGGCGACTACATCGGGAAAAGCGGTATAGAGAAGGCTTACGAAAATGAATTGCGTGGTAAAAAAGGGCTGAAGATAAAAATGGTGGACGTGTTTAACCGCATAAAAGGCGTGTATGAGGAGGGTAAATACGATACCCTGGCGCAGGCCGGTCAGGATCTTTATCTTACCATCGATGCCGACCTGCAGGCCTACGGCGAAAAACTGATGCAAAACAAGCGGGGAAGTATAGTAGCCCTACAGCCCCAAACCGGCGAAATACTGGCTTTGGTAAGCAGTCCTGCTTACGACCCCAACCTGCTGATAGGTCGTGTGCGTAGCAAAAATTACAAAGCCCTGTCGCAGGACACACTCGTTCCTTTGTTCAATCGAGCTTTGCTGGCCATGTATCCGCCCGGCTCCACTTTCAAGCTGGCGGTGGCACTCATTGGCGAGCAGGAAGGCGTGCTAAACGAAAGTACCCGCTACCCTTGTGCCGGCGAAGGGGCGCTGCCCATTCGCTGCAGTCATACTCACAAGTCGCCCCTGGCTTTGGTTGAAGGCATCGAGCAGTCGTGCAATCCTTATTTCTGGAATGTGTTCAAAAGCATTATCGACAATCCCAAATATTCGTCCACCCGCGAGGCCTTCGTGAAATGGAACAGCTACCTCGAAAGTTTTAATCTGGGCAGAACCTTCAATACCGACTTGCTCGTAGAGCGTGGCGGCAACGTTCCACAACCCGAATATTATGATAAATATTTTGGTAAAAATGTGTGGCGTGCCATGACCATCCGTTCGCTCTCGATAGGCCAGGGCGAATTGCTGGTAACTCCCACACAACTGGCCAACCTTACTGCCATTATTGCCAACAAGGGTTTTTATTACGATCCCCATATTTTGAAAGCCCGCGAGCTGGGGGGTGAAATTGCAGCCAATACGCTGCAAAAACATCAAACCCTGGTAGAAAAGCGATATTTTGAGCCGGTAGTCGAAGGGATGCGCCTTGTTTATGGCGGCGAACATGGCACTGCCCGCTGGTATGCCCACGACAGCATAGCCATGTGCGGGAAAACCGGTACCGTGCAAAATCCACATGGCGAAAATCATAGCATGTTTATCGCTTTTGCCCCTGCCGACAATCCCCAGATTGCCATCTCGGTAATTGTCGAAAACGCAGGCTATGGCTCTACTTACGCCGCACCTATTGCTACGCTGATGATGGAAAAATATCTGCTGGGTGAATTTAAAAAACCCTGGTTTGAAAAGAAAATATTAGAAACCAATTTACTAAACGGAAATTGAGAAACCACAGCCACATATTTGCAAAGCTCGACTGGTGGACCATCCTGCTTTTCGTAAGCCTGGTTTTGCTGGGATGGATAAACATTTACGCCGCCATTTACGATGAAGATCACGCGAGCATCTTCGATATGTCGCAGCGCTATGGCAAGCAGCTCCTGTGGATAGGTACCACATTAGTGCTCGCTTTAATCATTCTTGTTACCGATGCAAAGTTTTTTCCTACTTTCTCTTACCTCATCTATGGCTTGATGCTGGCTTTGTTGATAGGCGTGCTCTTGTTTGGGAAAGAAATAGCCGGTTCGCGTTCGTGGTTTCAGGTGGGCAGTTTTTCGCTTCAACCCGCCGAATTTGCAAAGTTTGCTACCAATTTGGCTGTGGCCAAATATCTGAGCGCAATTAACATCAACCTGAAATCCGTTAAAACGCTTTTGCGTACCGGGATTCTTTTGCTGCTGCCGGCAGGCTTAATTCTTTTGCAAAACGATACCGGTTCGGCATTGGTGTATTCGGCCTTTATCTTTGTGCTTTATCGCGAGGGGATGACCGGCAGTATTTTGATTATTGCCTTGCTCACGGTTTTCCTTTTTTTACTGGCACTTCTGGTAAATAAAATGATTGTAATTGTAGGTCTGATGCTGCTGGCCACCATTTTTGTTGTGCTAATCCGGCGCACCTTTCGCAACATTGCCGTGGTGGCGGGCTTGTTTCTTATCACCGCCGGCTTTGTGTATTCGGTCGATTATGCCTTTCAGCATGTGCTGGAGCCGCATCATCGCACACGCATCAATGTATTGCTTGGCAAGGAATCGGATATCAGGGGTGCGGGTTACAATGTGCATCAATCGCTGATTGCCATCGGGTCGGGGGGCTTTAGTGGCAAAGGATTTTTGCAGGGCACACAAACCAAGTTCAACTTTGTGCCCGAGCAAAGCACCGACTTTATCTTTTGTACTGTGGGCGAGGAGTGGGGCTTTTTAGGAAGCACGCTCGTAATTGTACTTTTTCTGGTGCTCTTATCGCGCCTGATCTTTCTTGCCGAACGTCAGCGCTCGGCCTTTAGCCGTATTTATGGTTATGGCGTGGCCTCGATACTCTTTTTCCATTTTGCGGTAAACATCGCCATGACCTTAGGCCTGTTTCCGGTCATCGGCATCCCGCTTCCTTTTTTCAGCTATGGCGGCTCCTCGCTGTGGAGCTTTACCATCCTCCTTTTTATCTTTATCAAGTTGGATGCAAATAGGATGAATGTGCTGTAAGGAGAGAGTGATTGCTTAATCGAAAATGGTTATCCCTTAATTGTCCCAAAAAATAGAGATTCAGACATCCCATACCTATCATAGTAAATCAGTTAAATGGACATTGGTTTAGGGCGATACGTAAGCACTCGGACAATGGGCATCAAACATCGATAATCACAACACACCCTACTTTGAAACTACAAATTACAACCGCTAAAATGTTTGTAAGGTGGACACAGGAAAATTACTTTAAGTATATGGGTACAAATTTTGACTTTGACCGGATGATTGAATACGGAACATATCCAGTGAACCAAACTCTTTCAATCCCCAATCCAGACTACAAAAGGCTGACTTACCTGCTCAAAAAAGGTAAGAGAAAAAAAAGCAAGGATTGAAGCTCGCGATTACAAAAAGATGGTCGGCAAACTGTTGCAAGAAGTATTTAACAGCGACACTGACATGATCCCTGATTATCAAAACCAAACATTAACAATCAGGCTACATTCCTTATCAACCCCAAGGACAAACCAAGCAGTAAAGAAATTATGCGAGTTTTTAAATCAAACCGAAACAGTTTATCCATATACAAATTTGCACTTGAAGCACGAAACAGTCGCGCGCTAAATTGCGATAGTATTGATTGTCTGATATTAATCTCGTGGTGAATGCCGCGAGACAATCTCAAAGTTTTCGACAAGGTAGTTTCCGTTTTCATCTACCAGCATCAGGCGATGTTTCCCAAAAGCAGCCTGCAGGCTTAGCTTATGCTCGTGGATGGTTTCGCCCACCCATTCCTCGTCCACATACCAAAATATGGTGGCCGCCAGATTTTGATGCGCAGCCTCAAAAACAAGTTTCCCTACCGTTCCATCGGCCTGCTTAGGGAGGTAGATTTTGGAGGGACGATCGGGCCAGATAAGTTGCATAGGTTTTTCGCCTGCCGGGTTGCAGCCGGTTTTCCAGGGAGGCTTGTTTTGATAAAAGGGATTTTGGGCTTTATAATACCAGGCCATAGCTGGCGGTAGGGTAAACCAGCTTTTTTGTTTAATTTTTCCCTGAGGATAACATTGGGCGTGCACGCGGAATTGGCCGCTTTCGTCCAGGTGTATTAATTCGTGCCAGGGACAAGTCGGCGTTTTTAATCCTGCGGGCAAGGTAAGAATGGGTTCTGTTTTTTCGCAAAAAGGCCCGGGGCGCATCCCACTTTTGCTGCATACCGGCATGGTAATCAAATCATCCTGGGGTATCTCAAACCAAGCCGAAGAAGGCAACAAGTCGAAGGCCTCGAACATGAGCGGTGCGGCGCAGTTCAAACCGGTGAGTCCTGGACGGCCTTCGCCATCGGCATTGCCTACCCAAACGCCCACGGTGTAATTAGGCGAAACGCCCACGGCCCAGGCATCGCGATAGCCAAAGCTGGTTCCTGTTTTCCAGGCTATCGATTTTGATGAAAGGAAAGATTCCCAGCCGGCCTCTGCTTCGGGGCGACCTACTTTTTTCATCGCCTCAAAAGTTTTATAAATGGCTCCCGCTGAAAAAACATCGGCATCTCCGATTTTCTCAAGTGAATCTGATTTTCTTATCTGAGGCTCAGCAAAAGTACCTTGATGAGCTGATTTAGTTGTTAATGGATAATTATTCAAAACATCAGCCATCCCACGATAAACCTTGCATAAGTCCCAGAGCTTTACCTCGGCACCACCCAATATCAGCGAAAGCCCATAATGTTGTGCATCGAAAGTAAGGCTCGTAAAACCACATTGCTGCAATATTTCGTAAAACTGCTCCAGACCAAATTGCTGTAAAAGCCGCACAGCCGGGATGTTGAGCGAGCGTATCAGGGCTTCATCGGCGGGCACAGCCCCATCGTAGGAGGCATCAAAATTTGTGGGTGAATATTGGTGAATGGTCGTGGGAATGTCGGCTACCAGGCTGGTGGGCAGCAGTTCGCCCGCATCGAGCATGGCAGCGTAAAGCAAGGGTTTTAAAACACTGCCGCTGCTTCGCGCACGCATAATTACATCCACCTGATTGCCATGGTCGCCCTTAGCAGACTCTGCCGCATTGCCCACATAAGCCAGTACAGTTCCCGATCGGTTATCCAAAATTAAGAGTGCGGCATTATGAATTTGATTGCTTTTTAGCAAGGCTACATGACGATTTAATATTTCGTTGCAACGCTCTTGCAAATTGCTGTTGATGGTTGTTTTTATTACTTGCCCATGGTATTCTTTGTCGAGCCGGTCGAGGAGATGGGGCGCATTTTCGGGGAGTGGAGCAGGTTTTTCGGGCAAGTCTTCTTTTTTGGCCAGCAAAAGCGTGAGCGAGTCGATGGAACCTCTGGCGGCTAAATAGTCAAGCAAACGATTGCGCTTTAACATCAGCGCATCGCGGTTACGCCCGGGATGAATCAGCGCAGGAGCGTTGGGCAAAACCGCCAGCGTTGCACTTTCGGCCCAACTAAGATTATGGGCACTGCGCCCATAATATCGCCAGGCTGCTGCATCCAGGCCTACCACATTACCGCCGAAGGGTGCATGAGAAGCATAAAGTTTTAAGATTTCTTGCTTTGTAAATCCACATTCGAGCCGCAGGGCAAGTATTATTTCCAACATTTTCTCCAACAGTGTCCGGGACTTTCCCTGGCGCGACAAGCGGATGGTTTGCATGGTGAGAGTGGAGGCTCCACTTACAATTTCGCCCGCCCGCAGATTTTGTAGCAACGCTCTGAAAATGGCAAGAGGATTTACGCCCGGATGCTTATAAAAATGCCGATCCTCGAAGGCAAGGATACAGGCTTCAAACTTTTGCGGCACTGAATCAGCTTCCGGAAAACGCCACTGACCGTCATCGGCAATCCGTGCACCCAACAAAACCTCATCGCGGTCGAAAACAACGGTACTGGTGGGATCGCTAAACAATGACGAGGGCAGCGAATAATAAAAAAATACAGCCACGGCCAGGCAGGCAAGAGCAAGCCAGGTGTAAACAGATTTATAAATTGGCTTGTGATTTTTAAAGCGCATTAGCTGATTTTATTATTAATAAGATCTAATAGTGTCCGGCTAATTTTTGAGGTTTTTTCCTTCGTTGCCAATGGCAAACCATAATTCCAAATATTAAAAAGAGATTTCTCCTGCCGCACGTGCGGCATCGAAATGACAAAGCACCAGGGCTATGAATGGGGTGAGAGAAGGTGGGCACTTCGCGCCCACCTTCTCTCACCCCTCCACCCGCTCCGGCGGTGTCATTGGTAACGAAGTGAGGAATCTCCTATTAATCTGTTTCTATGCCAAAACATGTCATTTGTATGCCGCATGCGCGGAAAGAAATCTCCTGAATACAGACATTCGAAAAAACATGTCATTGTTACTGAAAAGAGAAATCTCATTAACGCATATATTAATATCATTGGTATTCTATTTTAATCAGACCCGAATGTAATAAGAATCCCATTTTCATGTAAAACTTTGAAATACAAATTAACGTATTTTAAAATCCCGGCCTGTCAAATCATTTTACTTTTGCAAACTGAATTGAATAACAATTTATTAACATAAACAAATAATAATTTTATGGCAGTATTAACAGGAAAAAAAGCCCCCTTATTTGAGGCAGAAGCTGTAATAAACGGTGGTGATTTTGTTGAGAAGTTTACCCTTGAGCAATATATCGGCAAGAAACATGTCGTGTTTTTCTTTTACCCCCTGGATTTTACCTTTGTATGTCCAACCGAAATTTTGGCTTTTCAGGAAAAGATGGCTGAATTTGAAAAACGCAATGTAGCAGTTGTTGGCTGTTCGGTGGATTCCAAGTTTTCGCACTGGGCATGGCTCAACACCGAGAAAAAAGACGGTGGCATCAAAGGCGTGAAGTTTCCACTGGTTTCGGATCTCTCGAAAACCATTAGCGAAAATTATGATGTGTTGGCCGGAGAATTTGACTACAACGAAGACGGCGAGATGGAGTTTGAGGGTGCCCCTGTGGCATACCGCGGATTGTTCCTAATCGATAAACAAGGCGTTGTGCGTCATCAGGTAGTTAACGACATGCCCCTGGGGCGCAGCATTAAAGAAACTTTGCGTATGATTGATGCACTGCAGTTTTTTGAAGAAAACGGCGAAGTTTGCCCTGCCGACTGGCACGAAGGCGATGAAGGAATGCAGGCCTCGCACGATGGCGTTGCAAGTTACTTGTCGAAACACTAATTGCGCAAGTATAATTAAACTAAAATACAAAGCCCCAAATGGGGCTTTTTTTAATTTTTTAAAATAAAAATGACATGACAAATAAAAAAGCAAATGCCGATTTTCCCATCCACGAGATATTGGAAAAACGATGGAGCCCCCGTGCTTTCGACAGCAGAAAAGTAGAGCGCGAAAAACTGCAACGCATCTTCGAGGCTGTGCGCTGGTCGCCCTCGGCAAGCAACGAGCAGCCCTGGCGGTTTATCATTGGCGAGCAGGGTGATGCTAGCTACAAAAAAATATTTGAGACTCTGGTAGAATTTAATCAGCTTTGGGTAAAAACGGCTCCTTTGGCTGGGATTGCAATCGGTCGCACGCACAGCCTGAAAAGCGGTTTGCCCGCCGAGTGGTTTAAATATGATGTAGGTCAGTCGCTGGCACATCTCAGCTTCCAGGCCACCCACGAAGGATTATTTGTACATCAGATGGCCGGCTTCGACCGCATCAAGGCCCAGGAGCTTTTTGATATCCCCGAAGGCTTCGAGGTTATCACCGCCTTTGCCATGGGTTACCCTGGCGACCCCAATATTTTGCATCCTAACCTGCAAAAAATGGAGGTGGAAACAAGAACGCGGGATAAAACAGATACCTTTGTCTTTTCAAATACCTTTGGCGAAAAGTCAAATTTAATTTAACCTTTCAAAACATGATTCTCCCTCAGTCTCCACTTCCTGCTTTCAGCGTGAAGCTTGTTTCCCGCAATGCTTTAAAATTAATTGTTGCGGCCAGCCTTCTATTTTTTTTCCTTATTTTTTCGGCTTGTGGTGATGGTGCAAAATCAACATCGACAAGCCAGAATATCAAAGCGGAACAGAAGAAAAAACCAACCATCCAAACCCCCTCCATCAATGCAGATTCGGCGTATTATTTTGTGGAAAAACAGCTTTCGTTTGGTCCGCGTGTGCCAGGCACCCCGGCGCATAAGGCTTGCGCCGACTGGCTCGAAAACACGCTGGCCGAATATGCCGATGAGGTAATGGTGCAGGAATTTAAAACCAGGGTTTACGATGATCGCATTTTTGAGGGTAAAAATATCATTGCATCTTTTAAGCCGGAATTTCAAAACCGGATATTTCTTTCAGCTCATTGGGATTCGCGTCCTTATGCCGACCACGACCCGGATATAGAAAACCATCAGGTGCCCATTGATGGAGCCAATGATGGAGCCAGTGGCACTGGCGTTCTTATCGAAATAGCCCGGCAATTGCGTTTGCAAATGCCTCGTGTGGGCATCGACATCATTCTTTTCGACCTCGAAGATTACGGCCCACCGCAGGATAGCCAAACCGACCAAAGCACCGACACCTGGGGCTTAGGCTCGCAGTATTGGGCACAGAATTTTCATAAGCCCGGCTACTCGGCACGTTATGGAATTCTGCTGGATATGGTGGGTGCAGAAAATGCCGTTTTTCCGATGGAGGGTTTCTCGATGCACTTTGCGCCCGACATCACCAAAAAGATTTGGGCTATCGCTGGCGAGATTGGCTATGGCGATTATTTCGTTTACGATCAGGGCGGCTATATTACCGACGATCACTATTATATCAACAGCCTGGCACAGATCCCGACCATAAATATTATCCATCTGGATCCGGCCTCGACCAACGGCACCTTTTACGATCATTGGCATACCGTAAACGACAATCTGGAACAGATCGACCGGGGAACATTAAAAATTGTAGGACAAACCGTTCTTGAGGTAATTTTTAGAGAGTAAGGCTTGCTATAAATGTGTAAGCATTTGTTGTTTGTTCCATTGCAAAAATAATATTGCTAAATAGTGTCTGTCTTTTTAGTCGTTTCGTGAGATTTGAATAGCCATGATGTCATCATCAGATTGAATAAGGTTAAGATTGCGTTGTAGTCGCATTTTCTACTAAGGTTTTTTTGTGATAATAAGCCTGTATGACTGTCCAGGCAGGGTTTTGATGGTGTACCTATGAAATCATAATGGAAACAGACCTCTCCATCATCGGGCTTGTAGCAGATTTGTTCTCGAGAAAAATCTATCCCCCACTGTCCCCGCAAGGGCCTGATGTCTTGCGTTCCGCATGAGCTAATTATGCTTAAAAAAATTAAAATTTTTTCGACTTTTCGAGACAATCGGAAATTTTCGATTGGCTTGAATATCACCTACATCTTAAATCTAAATTCGACAATCTTAAATCTTATATTTTTCTAAATATTACTTTAAAGGCCGACACAATTTAGGATTCCGGCAGCATCAGCCTAACGGAACATCTCCAATAGTTGCGCTCTGTTCTCCAGGCTGTCAAAGGCCGTCTCTGTAGCAAAGCGTGGAGCATCATCAAAGCCAAGCATGGCGGCCTGCATTATGTATGCCTTGGCGGCAGCGGCATCCCCATCGTGCATCATCACAATAGCGTTAAGGTAAGCTGTTTCGGGATTATCGGGTTCCAGCATCCAATAAATATCGATGTAACGTTGGGCACGCAGCATATCATCGGCTGCAATGGCGCGATGCGAGAGGCTGTATGCCGCCAGACCCAAATAGGCGTGTATTCGCCGTAACAAACGGGTTTGAAAAACATCTTCCCCCTTGCCTCCGAGCCGGGTAATTTCATTTTTCCACCAATCGGCATCTTTGGTATCGAAATCCTGCAAATATTGGTTTTGCAAGCCACTTTCCTCCTCCAGCGATTTTACCATGGCGGTCAAGTCTTTTTTATAAGTAGGCTTTTTCTTGTATTCGGCAGCTTGTGCTTTGAAAGTGGCTACATCAGCCAGGCCATCCAAGATCGAGGCAGCGCGTTCGGCAGTTTCTACCGCATCAAAATAACGCGATTTGGCTGCAAAGCCATCCATGGTAGAATCATAAAAACCGATGGCTTTTTGAATATGGTGCTTGTCATTTTCGACCTTTTTATTTTTCATGGCATTCAGTGCTACCGCCATAAAGGCTTCACGCATCACATCCTGGGCAGGCCATTCATGGCCTCCGTCAAAAATAACCAATTCGTTGTCAAATCCTGAACGGGACAAAAGCCGGTTGTTGTTGATCAATTCGCCGAGGTTAAAATCTTCGTAGCCTGCAATAGCAAAGTAGTAGAATTTGCTGTCGGGCAATTGCTGTAACGCCGGGAAGCCAGCACCACAGCCAATCACAGCCTCCACTTCGGGCTGCTCTATTGCTACCGAAACCGCCACACGAGCACCACCCGAAAAGCCCATTGTATAAATGCTGGCTGCTTTTACCGGAATTTCCTTCCCAAGAGCCGAATGCATTTCACGGTAATACTCTATGCCCTCCTGAAGCGTTTGTTGATTTTTTGACTTTTTGGAAGCGATCAGTGCGAATTTAAATTCATCGGCAAGACTTTGATACTTGCTTAAGGCTTGCCGGGCTTTGGCGTGGGGATCAAAAATAAATACCACAGGAATTTTTTCATCGGCAGCAATTCCGGCGGGCAGATACCAGCAAAAATCTGCCGTTTCGTGAAGCAAGTCATTTTTTTGCTCAAGCTTATTTTCCAAAGCATCATCTAAAACTTCCTCCTGGGATTCGGGCAAGGAATCCACTACAGGCTTATCCAACGTTGGCGATTCTAACTGAGGCTGTTTGTCCGTAGTTTTCTGCTTTTGCTTTGGATTATCGGGACTGGCACAGCGTATCAACAAGAAGGTAGAACACAAAATGAGAAAAACGATAAATGGTTTTTTACGAAACATATCAAGGTATTTAATTCAACGATTAATCCACCTCGCGCATATTGTGATACACGCTACTCACGTCTTCGTCATCCTCGAACCTGGCAAGCATTTTATCAAAATCAGCAGCCTGCTCAGCGTTCAGCGGTTTTGTTTGGGTGGGGATGCGTTCAAATTCGGCACTCTCAATTTCAAAATCATTATCCTCGAAATAATGCTGCAAAGCACCAAAAGATTCAAATTCGCCATAAGCGATAATGTGATCGTCTTCGGCAAAAATCTCGGACAATCCCAGGTCGATCAGCTCCAGCTCCAATTCTTCCAAATCGAGGCCTTCTTTGTTTATTAATTTAAAAATGCTCTTATGTTCAAACATAAAGCTCAGGCTTCCGCTGGTTCCTAACGAGCCTCCGTTGTGGTTAAAATAGCTGCGCACGTTGGCCACGGTGCGGGTAGGATTGTCGGTGGTAGTTTCGACAACCACTGCGATGCCGTGCGGGCCATAGCCTTCATACACCACTTCTTTGTAATCGGAAGTATCGGGCGAGCTTGCTTTTTTGATGGCACGCTCCACATTTTCCTTGGGCATATTGGCACTTTTGGCGTTTTGTATCAACAGGCGCAGGCGGGGATTCATGTTGGGGTCGGGGCCGCCGGCTTTCACGGATATAGTAATGTCTTTGCCAATTTTTGTAAAGGTTTTGGCCATGCTGCCCCAGCGCTTCATTTTTTTGGCCTTGCGGTATTCAAATGCTCTTCCCATAGTTTATGAATTTTTAATTTGGGCGCAAAAGTAGAAATTTTAGTGTAGTTATAATCAGGGTTTGACTTCAAGTCAAGCCCTGATTCGCTAACCATCATTCAAGTCAAGCCCTGATTCATTCATAAGGATTGCTCATGCAAAATTATTTCGCCTTTCCCGGGTAGCGATAGGCCATGGCATTGATATTCATCCCTGCACCTACCGAGGCGAAAAGTATAAGGTCGCCCTTTTGCAGATCATGCTGCTCCTCGCAAACACCTTTGATTATACGGTCGTACAAGGTGGGGATGGTAGCTACCGAGCTGTTGCCCAGCTTGGCAATGCTCATCGGCATAATGTTTTCGGGGACACTGCGTACTTTGTAAAGCCGGTAAAAACGTTTTACAATTTCAAAATCCATCTTTTCGTTGGCCTGATGGATAAAAATCTTTTTTACCTCATCGATGGTATGTCCGGCTTTATCCAGGCATTCGCGCATGGCTTCGGGCACATGCGTCAGGGCAAACTCATAAATCTTTCGTCCGTTCATTTTCAGATAGCTCACGCCAGGATTCATGCCCCCCACATTACTTTGTCCGCGATACAAATAGTAGGCTTCTTTGGTAGAAAAAGTGGCCATGCTGTAAGAGAGAATACCGAGTTGTTCGTCTGTTTCGCGGATTTCGAGTACCACCGCGCCGGCACCATCGGAGTAAATCATCGAATCGCGATCGTTCTTATCCACGGTACGCGACAAGGTTTCGCTACCGATAATCAGGCATCGCCGAGCCATACCGGTAAGCATATATGCCTGCGCCTGGATAAGGCCTTGCAGCCAGCCGGGACAACCAAACACGATGTCGTAGGCTATGCACTTGGGGTTGTTGATACCCAGCTTGTTTTTTATTTTCGAGGCAATGCTGGGCAGCATGTCGGTTTGTATGGTTCCGGCTTTGATGTCGCCAAAGTTTTGGGCTACGATAATATGGTCGAGGCTTTCGCGGTCGATGCCGGCATCGCGGATGGCTTCTTCGCCGGCGATGGCACCAATATCCGAACACAACTGATCATCGCTTGCATACCTGCGTTCCTTGATGCCAGTGATAGCATGGAATTTCTCGGAAATCTCATCATGCGATTGCTCAAAGGCTCTGCCTTCAAGATCGTAAAAAGTGTTTACTGCAAAATCTTCGTTTTTAACAATCTTGGTAGGGATGTAACTTCCTGATCCTGTAATTACTATATTTTGATATGCCATAATTTTATAAATTTAAACTTAAATTCAGCGGGCAAAAGTAATACAATCAAATTTATTTTATTAAAGAAATACATCACAATTATTGTCTTAATATTTCATATTGTATTATAAGCCAATGTCATAAATGTAATAATAATTAGTGATTATCAATAAAATGGGAACTTTCCTCTTTGATTTTGGAAATGGGTCGGTAATTATGACAAAATGTTTTTGCCACTACCTCAGGTTTGTGCGGATTTAAAACCAATTTCATTGCACAAGCCGACCTCGATTATCATATCAGATAATCCTCTAGTATTTTTGGCAACATTGGCGCAGATACAAATCTGATTCAGCATGGCGCAATATAAATCTAAAAACAGCCATCTGTTTTGTAAAAATATCCGCTTTATTGAGGAGTTATGAAACCACACAAAAACAGATTAATTATCCTCCTCCGATTGCACGTAATAACCTCCCCGGCTAACAATGCGCGCATTGGCCGGAAGTGGTTTCTGCAAGATCACATGCACATAGCCATCTTCTGCATATCCTGTTTCCACGGCCATCCGTTTAAATTCACATTCTGGGCTGTTAGCAGGCGAGGTGGTATAATAAATATAGGGTTTGCCTGTGCCATAGTTCATCAGGGCACTCTCGGGCAGGGCATCCAGCATTTTTTCGCCGGTGTGTATTTGCGAGGCCACAAACATACCCGGAAAAAGCATAGTGCCTGTGTTTTCAAATTCGGCAGTTACTTTTACAATACGTCCGGCTCGTTGTACCGTGCCCCCAATCGAAAGTACCCGTGCTTCGAATATCTGTTCATTCACATTCGAGAGATTAAAGGTAACACGCTGACCTTGTTGTATTTTCAAAATATCCTTTTCAAAAACATCCAGATTAAGGAGCAGCCGCTTTCGGCAGGTAATCTCGAAAAGCTCATCGCCGGTGCCCACATTTTTGCCCAGGTTTACTCTTATGGCGTTTACCATCCCCTCGATGGGACTGCGCAGGGGTACTTTGGTAAACAGTTGGCCGTTTTCGATGGCAGCCGGATTTATCCCCAACTGCTCAAGCATTATCTTGGTGGCACTCAGGCGGGCTTTGGCGGCCTGATAGGCGGTTTTACTTTCGAGGAGTTTTTTTTCGGAGCTTACCTTTTCTTCAAAAAGCCGCTGTTGGCGTTGATAGTCGTTTTCGAGAAATACCAGCGAGTTTTGGGTGTTTAAATATTGCTCCTGGAGGTCGATGTAATCGGGATGAGTGAGGTAGGCAAGCACCTGTCCCTTGTTCACTTTTTGGCCGGGATATACTTCGATGCTCTGGACAATGCCTCCGATAACGGGACTTACCGAGGCAATTCCATCGGGTGGGATATCCAGAATTCCGCGTGCATCCACATCGCCCGAGAGCAATTTTTGTTCTATCTTCCCGAAGGTGATTTGTGCCAGCTCGATTTGTGCCTGCGTTAGCTTTACCAAACTCCCCGACACCGATGCTTCCTCTGCTGCATCCTCACCTTTGGTTTCTGCCTGTCTGCACGAGGCCAGTGCTACAAGCACACTAAAAATCAGTACAAAAATGGCTTGGTTTTTCATGGCGAATTTTATATTTTGATTGTTGATCATAGTAGTATTTGTTTTTTAATTTGGATTTGCACTGCTAATTTGTTCCAGCCTTACCGCAGCTTGATGGTAACTGTTGAGCAGGTCGTAGTAATTGCTTTTCAATTGGTAGGCATGAGAAATGCTGAGCACATATTCAAAGTAGGTCATCTCACCTTCATCGAGGGTGGTTTGACTGTTGCGCAATATCTGATCGGCTTGTCCCAGGGTAGTCTCCTCGTACTGTTGTATCAGTTGCCGGTATTTCAGCAATTGGTTTTGCAATTTTAAAAATTCAGAATCCAAACGGATTTTTTCGAAATGCAAATTGTTGGAGGCCTTTTGCAGTTCAATCTTTGCGGCTTGTTTGCGCCCCGATTGCGACCAAAACCATATCGGAAAATTAATACCCACCTGCCAGCCCTCGAAGCCATCCACCTTTTCGATACTTTGATTAAAATACCCGATACTAAAACCGGGCAGGTATTTTTGGTTTTCGATACTCACCGCTGCATTCATCAAATTGGTTTTTGCACTTAGGTAGTTAAGATTAGGTGAATTTTCAAGGATACTATCTCTAATTTTTGCAGATGGCACTATGGTTTTCAAATCCCCGGCAGGCGCAAAATCGCCCTGGATACCGGCCAGAGTTTTTAAGTCTTGAAGATAGCTGTCTTGCTCCAGCGAGAGTTCCATCATGTTTTGCTCGATGCTTATGGCCTGTGTTTCGGCCACCGATTTGGTAACCAGGCTTAGCTCGCCGGTTTCGTATTTTAACATCACAGCCCGCAAAAACTCTGTGTAAATGGCATACTCATCTGCGGCAAGCTGATATTTGGCGTGTGCCGTAAACCAGTTTATCCAGGCTGCTTTAACCTGACTTATCACCATTTTTTCGGTAAGGCTGTATTCCGTTTCGCGCAAGCTGAGCTGTTTTTTTTGATATTTGGATTGCGCAATATAAAGCCCCGGAAAGTCGATGGGCTGATTGATTTCGATGTAGCGATCGTTAACGGCGGCATTAATTTCACCCCATTGCCAGTTTAGTTGGGGTGCCGGCAAATCGAAGGCAGTTTTTTTCATCTTATCCGCAATTTCGATATTAAGGCGTGCATTTTTCACATCCTTGTTATTTTCTAAGGCAAGGCGGATGGCCTGATCGATCGAAAGTTGCGCGGGGCTAGCATCTTGTGCCTGAAGGAGTGCCGGAGCTAAAAAAAGAAGGAGGACAGGAAGCGTTTTTTTCAGCTTTCTTTTCATAGGTTTGATATTAAAACCATCATTAAAGATAAGATACAAAACCGGAAGCACCACCAACGTTAAAAAGGTGGAAGAAATAATCCCACCAATAACTACGGTAGCCAGCGGGCGTTGCACTTCTGCCCCGGCAGCGGTGGAAATGGCCATGGGCAAAAATCCTAAAGCGGCCACAAAAGAGGTCATCAGTACCGGCCGCAATCGTTCCGAAGTACCGGTGCGCACGCGTTCGTAAATGTCGCTCATGCCCTCTTTTTGCAACTGGTTGTAATAAGAAATCAGCACAATGCCATCGAGTACGGCTACTCCGAAAAGGGCGATAAATCCTACACCCGCCGAAATGCTAAAGGGCATGTCGCGCAACCACAATGCCCATATCCCACCCACGGTAGCCAGGGGTATGGCTGTAAATACCATAATAGATTGTTTGAGCGAATGAAACGAAAAGTAGAGCAGGACAAATATCAGGATAAGGGCAATAGGCACCGCTATACTTGAGCTGCGTTGTGCCGCCCTCAGGTTCTCGAAGGATCCGCCGTAGGTAAAATAGTAACCCGGCGGCAGCTTTATGGTTTCCTGCATTTTTTGAATTACTTCTTCCACGAAAGACTCTATGTCGCGATTGCGCACGTTGACACCAATTACGATGCGGCGCTTGGTGTCGTCACGCGATATTTGCATGGGGCCTTCTTTAAACGAGATGTCGGCTACCTGACTAAGCAGAATCAGTTCGTCGCCCGGACGGTTGATACGCAGATTTTGGAGACTTTTCAGATCTTGACGGTATTTTTCGTCTAAGCGCACCACCAGGTCAAAACGCTTTTCTCCCTCGAACACTACGCCTGCCGATTCGCCGGCAAAAGCTGTGCGGATGGCCTTGTTTATATCTTTAATGTTTAAACCAAAAAGTGCCAGCTGGGCATAATCATAATCGACCACCACCTGAGGCAGGCCTACAATTTTTTCCTCCCGCACATCGCCCGCACCCGAAATCGCTTTGATAATATCGGCTGCCTCGTTGGCTTTCTCGCTGAGGATTTCGAGGTCTTCGCCATAGATTTTTACGGCCACATCCGATTTTACGCCCGTCATAAGTTCGTTGAAACGCAACTGGATGGGTTGGGTAAATTCAAACTCTACGCCTGCAAGCACTTCCATCTTTTCCTTCATCATACCCATCAGCTCTTCGCGATTGTCGGCACTAGTCCACTCGCTTTTGGGTTTCATAATAATCATGATGTCGGCATCTTCAACGGCCATCGGGTCGGTGGGCACTTCGGCAGTACCAATTTTGGAAACCACCTCCTTTATTTCGGGGAAATTATCCAGGAGTATGCGCTCGGCTTTGGTGCTTGCCGAAATACTCTCGGAAAGCGATGAACCGGGCGGCAATGCCATTTGCGCGGCCATGTCGCCCTCTTCGAGCGTAGGCAAGAATTCGCCTCCCATGCGCGAAAACTGATAGAACGATAAGCTTACGATAAACAGAACAGAAGCAATGAGCCATATTTTGTATTGCATAGCCAGCTCCAGGGTAGGACTGTGCCCTCTTGTGAAAAAATCCATGATTTTGTCGGCGATGGTTTTTCGTTCCTTCACTTCCTTTTTCAAAAAAATCGAGGATATCATCGGCACGTAAGTGAAGGATAAAATCAATGCCCCAATTAGCGCAAAGCTCACCGTTTGTGCCATAGGCTTAAACATTCTGCCCTCGATGCCGGTAAACGAAAGGATGGGAAGATAAACGATAAGAATGATGCTTACGCCAAAAACCGCAGCACGGTTTACACGCACACCGGCTTTGTATATGTTGCCGTCGAGTTGACCCTGTGTGATTTTTCCTTTAAAGTTTTTGTATATCTGATGGATAATGCCTTCAACAATAATCACCGTTCCGCCCACAATCATCCCGAAGTCCAAAGCTCCCAGGCTCATCAGGTTTGCCGATACGCCAAAGAGGTTCATCATCGAGAAGGCAAAAAGCATCGAGAGCGGAATGACGGAGGCCACGATAAGGCTGGCTCTGAAATTGCCCAGCAGAAGCACAAGCACAAAAATTACGATAAGCCCTCCCAGAATAAGGTTTTCGCTTACGGTATTGATGGTTTTTCGTATCAGCTCCGAGCGGTCTAAGTAGGCGTGTATTTCGAGGCCTTCGGGCAGCACCTTTCGTAGTTCTTCAATGCGTTCTTTTACATTTTTGATAACCTGGTTCGAGTTCGCTCCTTTAAGCATCAGGGTTATTCCGCCCACCACTTCGCCTTTTCCGTCTTTGGTCATGGCACCAAATCGGGGCGGAGCACCAAATTGCACCTTCGCCACATCGCGAATGGTGATGGGTACGCCACCGTAATTTTTGATGGCGATATTTTCGATGTCTTCAATTTTTTCTACCAGCCCTTCGGCCCGGATGTAATAGGCGTTGGGCCCCTTTTCGATATAGCTGCCCCCGGTATTTTGGTTGTTTTTTTCGAGGGCATCAAAGATTTCATAAATCGTAATATTCTGGCTTACCAGGGTGCGCGGATCGATGGTTACCTCGTATTGTTTTACCAGGCCACCAAAGCTGCTGATCTCTACAATGCCCGGTATCCCCGACAAAAACCGCTTTACGATCCAATCCTGAATGGTACGTATTTCCATGGGCGAATAGTCGTTTTCGTAACCAGGCATTGGCTCGAGCACGTACTGATATATTTCGCCCAGGCCGGTGGTAACGGGCATCATTTCAGGGCTGCCCATGCCTTCGGGAATTTCGGCTTCGGCCATTTTTATTTGTTCGCTCACCAGTTGTCGGGCAAGGTAGGGATCCACATTGTCTTTGAAAACCACCGTTACCACCGAAAGACCATAACGCGAAATGGAGCGTATCTCCACCACATCCTGAATGTTGGCCATGGCAATCTCGACCGGGAAAGTAGTGAACTGCTCTACCTCTTGCGGTGCCAGCGATGGCGAGATGGTGATGACCTGCACCTGGTTGTTGGTAATATCGGGAACCGCATCGATGGGGAGAATAGTGAAGTTGTAAACACCCCAACCGATAAGAGCCAGCGTAAGAAGTCCGACAAGCAGACGATTTTTTAGTGAGAACTGAATAATTTTATTTAGCATCTTAATCTTGCTTTAGATTGCAAATATGCGAAAAATGGGGGTATGATTTTATCGGAGCTGCTTGTTTTTTTTTCTGCACTTTACTACAAAAAACAAACAGGGGCATAAACGCCCCTGTTTGCCAAATAAATATTTTGGAATATTGCAAATCCTGAAGCCAGGTATTTTTGTCCACGATGCAATTTTCTTAATTGATAACCGATGGGATTTATTCAGTTTTTCTAATCACATTTTCAAATTTCATACCGGTATTGCAAACGCAAAAGCCATTGCCTACTTCCCAAGCCGAATTTACAATCTCATCATACAATTCCTGGGTGATGTACTGTGGGGTATAAACAATTTGCTGAAAGGTGAGATGGGCAGTGTAAGCACGCATGTGGTTGCGCGAACCGCGATAGAGTTGTTCCAAGGCGTAAGTCAAATCCTGGTTATCCACATCATTTTCCAGGTGGTCGATCAAATCCCAAATATCTACATCTTCGATGGTAGCTCCCACCACCAGGGCATCCTGAAACGAAGCCGAACCCTGTTCGACCAAAGCATCATAAAGGGCTTGTATTTCTTCGTTAACAAAAACGCCCTGCTCGTGATTAGCGGCCGGATCGGGCAATTCATATTTTTCCATAATGGCCAGCATGGCTGTACTATGGATAAATTCGCTATTGGAAATGTTGTTGAAAATGGGAACATTGTACAATTCGTACATGGCCACATATACATCGTGTGCCAGGTATTCTTCTTCACGCATATAATTCAGCGTGGATATTTCGCTTTCCGAAAGATCTTCCACGGGCATCGAGTTGATGCAGGTGTAAATACATTCGATAATTTCGGGAATACCATCTGTAGCTTCTTCTACAAGCATGGCTTTTTCAACCGGGCTAACGTAGGTGTAGTCAGCCGTTTGTTTCATAACATTGGCATCCGTAGTCTTGTTGCAACGTACCAGGGCAAATGTACTTGCCAGTGCAAGGGTGAGCAAGAGTGATTTTAGCATTAAATTTTTCATGTTCGATGAGTTAGTTGATGAATAAATGAATTAATAATGAGACGGCAAAAATAAACCATCCCCAGGATTGGGGACTTACGAAATTAAATTTAAGATGTGTAAGATTTTATGGAAAGTCGAATCATTAAATAATAACGATTAAGCCAAATTCCTATGGTGTGTAAATTATCTTTCGTGCGGTGCGCTTATCGCCCACACTGCACATTATAACATAAACTCCCAGAGGTACTGCTGTGCCGCTTTCATCCAAACCTGCCCACCTGACAGAGAAATTCCCTGTATCACTTTGTTCGGGTATCAGCGTTTTTACCAATTGCGAATTGGTATTATAAATTTCAAGTACTGGTGGATTACCTTCTTCTTCCACTGATATAGTTAGCAAAATTTGATCGGCAAAAGGATTGGGTTCTCCCGTTATCGAAAAGCCCTTGCCCGCTTCTGGGTCATCAATACCAATCCAAACGTGCTTAGCATCGCGCATGTAATAAATCTCGTGGTCTGATCCAAAATTATTAGTCCAGATAAAATCCACATACTCAAAATTAAAATGCTTGTAGGCTATCGAAGGATAAACAATGCCGTTTCCGGTGATGTATTCCATGGCTGACATGTAGTTACTCCAGAAATACCCATACGAAAAGTTGTGGCTCAGTTGCCCCTGCCCGAGCGATAAAAAGCTATAACCTATGGGCGGGGCCAAATCATCGATGCATACATAGTCCACCTCTTCCCACGATTGAGATGGCATTTCAAACGGCCCCTCAACCCAATAAGTATCGAATTGAAATACCTCCATTTCGCAAAGTTTATGGTTTGAATTGATGTATAAAAACCGGGCTGAGCCATCGTCCGAGTTTTCCCATGAAGAATTATAGCTAATGCAAGGCATCGATCCGAGGGCAGAATACAGCGTGTCGAAGCTGGTCATCCAATCGGTGGAAACGAAAAAGGAAACTGAATCCACATTGTATTGCAGGGCAAAAAAGAGGCTGTTGTCAACATATTGCAAATGATTGGCGATGGCAATATCCGAAATCTGGGTTTTGGTAAAAATGGTTTTGCGCTCCAGGGCTTCATTTTCCATAATAGCAGCGTAGATCAGCGATTCGGTGTAATCGTCGTTTTGCTGTTTCCACAGCACATTTAGTTTTCCAGCAGCATCCACATCAGCCACAGGCAGGCTGTTGGATTTTCCCGGGTAACTTAGAATATTTGGCGGAAGCCAGCTTGTAAAATTATCGCTTTGCAAATGCAGTATTTCTGCCGGCGCATTGTTCGACTGCAAGAGCAAGTGCATCTTATCATCCGGGCTTATGGCCAGGGTAGGATTGGTTCCCTCGCTAATAAAAAAAGCATCGCCCCATTGCTGCAAGGCCTGGTCGAACATCAGACTCTTAATAACATTTTGTTGATCGATATAATCAACAAACACCACGTAAATATTGCCGTCAGAATCGCGTACAATTTTGCGTTGGTTGTGATTAGCGGTGGCTTCGCTGTGATTGGAGGTGGCAATAAGTGTTTGCGAAAAAAGATTACTTGCAAACACGCAGATAGCGGCAAACAGTAGGAACTTTTTCATGGCGCATACATTTTAAATTATTTTTATGTGAAAGCACGCCAAAGGTAAGTCTAAAAATCAAAAAAAGAAAGAATTAGGAATTACTTTTTAAAGCACATCTGCATCACAATAGTTTATCCTTTTGATGCCCCACTTGTCGCACACCAGTTTAAAATACCGATAGCTAATTTGCTCGCCTTCGTAAAAACGCAATATTAGGTTTAGATGATAGACATGATTTACAGTATGTCGGCTAAGATTTTTTTTGGCTTTGATGAAAACGTCCTTTTCGTGGTCGTCCATTTTTATGGTAAAAGGGCTGATGTCGAAACGTAGAATCTGGGATATGCCCTTGAAGGATTTTAAGCTGGGAGCTTTGTTTATCGAAATTTTTGTTTTGTAAAGTATTACCTTGTCCTCCAGCCATTCCTCGGGAATTTCAGTAACGCGCATTTTTTCGCGCGCCGCTATAATTTCGGGGGGAATATATTTTTGACTTTCAAATCCAAAGCCTTCCTTCACCACTCCAATCTTCGGATTTTCCTGCGTCGAAATAAGGGTTCTGAAATCGAAGAAAGCCTTCTTGCGTTTCTTATCCAAAAACATGCGTGTGAGTTCTTTTATCCGGTCTTTGAACATATAGCTGATGACCAGGATGATAAAAAACGGAAGCGTGAGCGTGCCAAACATCATTTGCGTAGCAAAGGCAATGGAGGTAGCAAATATCATGGCAAGTCCTGCTGCCAGACTAAAAAACAGTTGCTCGTACAGCACGCCCTCTTTGCGGGTGTTGATGGTTAAAAAAAGCACACTCTCGATAAATCTTTTAAGTCTTCCTTCGCGGTGCAACACACTCTCGACCACTTTATTATTGTTGGCCACCGAAGGATATTTCATTTTCTTTCGGTATTTCATTTCATCCAGCACGAGCTTATTCAGCATGTTTTTCAGAGGCTGGTCGGGATTATCATTGGCCGGCAAGCCATTCATCAAAGTAAAGATCAAGCGATCGATCATCAGGCTCTGATATTCATCGGCAAACCGGGTGGCCATATTTACCTTTTGGCTATGATTAAGGAGGGTAATTTGGTCATAAATCTCTTTTTGCATTTTTCTAATGGAATAACAGCCCGTGACAAATATTTCGATTTCAAGAGCCTGCTCCTCATAAGTCTTTATCAGCAAAATCTTTTTTATCTCGTGTTGAATGCTTTCTTTTACAACTACAGCATGATGTTTTATAATACTTATCAGCTTGTTTTCAGCTTTGCTATAGAGCAATAATCGGGCTTCGGCGATTTCATCGGAAAGCTGTTCCCAAAACGCCGATGATTCAGCAGTGCAAATTTTAAGATCGACCGAGGGCGTAGAAAGCCTGATGTATGATTTGAGCGATTTGTAAAAATCGCCACTGGAATAATTATACTTATTTACGCCCAGCGTTTGGGGTAAGAAAAGATACATATCCATTCCGTATTTATTCTTCTTCTGCAAAAAGCTCACGGACGGGAAACCCAGCTTTAGTTGAAACGATTGGCTGGAGTGTTTCTTAATTCTAATTTGGATCATA
>CAZGAO010000060.1:0-33496 GCA_964523795.1 uncultured Lentimicrobiaceae bacterium | reverse complement strand
TATGCCGGGTGGTGTGGGGGGACAGCGGCGCAAGCCGCTTCCTACCCGATTAGAATTTTATCCGATGATGTGAATAAAGGTGCAGCGCACCGTAATATTAAATACACAGCTTTTTGAATAACTGCACAAAAAATCTGATACCAAAATAAAATATCCTTTATGCATGGTGTTTAATAACAAATTGTTACGATTTTTTCAGCAGCCCCTACTTTTATTTTTTTCCATCAGCACAGCGGCAAAATTTCACAATTCGATCATTTATTTAATTTTGCCCAAAATTTACACATGAAGAAAACAGGTTTTACCAGAAGTATTGCAAATTATTTTTTTCAGGGCTTGCTATATATCGGGCCGGTGGCCATCACTGTGTACGCAATTTACGTGCTGTTTGTGTGGGTCGATGGCCTGCTTGATCAATATCTCGAAAAATTCCTGGGACTTTCCATTCCCGGCTTGGGTTTGCTTACGGTACTGGCCATCATACTTTTGGTGGGTTTTCTGGGTTCGTCCTTTTTATTCAAACCTGTGGCCAAACAGATCGACCGCCTGATTAGCCGCGCACCGCTTATTAAAATTATCTATACCTCGGTAAAGGATTTGCTCTCGGCCTTTGTTGGCCAAAAGCGACGATTCAACAAGCCTGTGCTGGTAAAAGTGAGTGCCGATGGTGCGCTTCAAAAGATTGGTTTTATTACCAACGACGACCTTTCGGAGCTGGGCATCACCGAAAAGAAAATCGCCGTTTATCTACCACATTCTTATGCCTGGTCGGGAAATCTTTTTATTGTCCCTGCTGAAAATGTTACGCCCATCGAAGCTTCGGCCACCGAGGTGATGAAATACATTATTTCGGCAGGAGTTACCAAAGTTTAATTATTTGATAAATTTGTTTAGATGAAAAAACCATTGATATTAGTAACTAACGATGACGGGGTAAATGCTCCGGGCATCAGAACCCTGATACGAATTATGCGAAAACTTGGCGAAGTGGTGGTGGTAGCCCCCGACTCGCCCCGCTCGGCGCAAAGTCATGCCATCACCGTTTCGGAGCCTTTGCGTCTGCGCTTGATCGAGGAGGCGGAGGGCTATCGCGAATACAGTTGCAACGGTACCCCCGTGGACTGCGTAAAGCTGGGTACCAAGATTGTTTTGCGCGGCAACCCCGACTTGCTGGTCTCGGGTATCAACCATGGCTCCAACGCCTCCATCAACGTGGTGTATTCGGGTACGATGGCTGCCGTTATCGAAGCCGCCATCGACAAAATTCCGGCCATCGGCTTTTCGCTCAACGATTATTCGCACCACGCCGAGTTTGAGCACAGCGAAGATTTTATCGAAAGTATTACCCGCACGGTGCTTGGCAACGGGCTTCCCGAAGGTGTTTGTCTGAACGTGAATATCCCCAAGGTTACGGACGAAAAGATTAAAGGCGTAAGAGTTTGCCGCCAGGCCAAAGGCACCTGGGTTGAGGAGTTTGACGAACGCCGCGATCCACGAGGCAGAGATTATTACTGGATTACCGGCGTGTTTAGCAATCCCGATGACACCGATGGCACCGACACCCGTGCCCTGGATGAAAACTATATCGCGGTGGTGCCCATGAAATTCGACCTTACCGATTATGATGCTATTCCTCTGATCGGTGAAATGAATTTTTCGGTAAAGGAAAAACACACAATTAAGATAAATCCCCAACATAATAGCTAAATCCGGATTGAGTGTATGGATTTTATATCAAAACAAATTAACAAAAACTCGTATGCTTTTGGTGCATTCATCGCCACGTTTGCCCCGGTGGTGGCTTTGTTGGTCATTTATACTTTCTTCTTGCTTATCTCCAGCCTGCTCAATTTGCGCCCCTTTTCCATCGACCGTTTTTTTCTGCTCTCGCTCACGGCTAATCTGCTTTTAATGCGATATTATCTGGTGGGCCTCAAAAAAGTAAAAACCGGCAAAAGCATCCTTGCTGTTACTTTTCTTTTGATTTTATTGTTTTTCTTCGCCAACAATACCTTATGAAATATTACATCATTGCCGGAGAGGCCTCGGGTGATTTACATGCTGCCAACCTGATGCGGTCGATAAAGGCCAAAGATGCACAGGCCAATTTTCGTGTGTGGGGCGGCGACCTGATGCAAGCGCAGGGCGGCATCCTGGTGAAGCATTATCGCGACCTGGCTTTTATGGGTTTCGCCGAAGTGATTGCTAACCTGCCAGCCATCTTCAAAAACTTGCAGCTTTGCAAAAGTGATTTACTCCGCTTTGCCCCCGATGTGTTAATTCTGGTTGATTATCCCGGTTTCAACCTGCGCATTGCGCGCTTTGCCTGGGAGAAGAAAATCCGAACTTTCTATTATATTTCGCCACAGGTGTGGGCCTGGAAAAAATCGCGGGTACGTAAAATCCGTAAGTATGTGGAGCGTATGTATGTGATTCTTCCTTTCGAGAAGGATTTTTACAGAGACAATGATGTGGATGTTGACTTTGTGGGGCATCCGCTTTTGGATGCCATCGAAAACGAAAAACACCACCTGAATGCTCCGGCCGATTTCCGGAAGAAATACACCCTGGACAAGCGGCTTATCGTCGCGGTGCTTCCCGGCAGCCGCAAGCAGGAGATAAGCACCATGCTCCCGGTAATGCTGTCGGCGGCCAAAACTTTTAGCGATTATCAGTTTGTGGTGGCTGGTGCTCCCTCGGTGCCCGAAGAATTTTATAAGCAGGTGGCATGCAAACTGCCCTTCGATATTGTTTTTGGTGCTACCCACGACCTATTGCATAATGCCTATGCCGGCATCGTAACCTCGGGAACGGCCACATTAGAAACAGCTCTCCTCAATGTTCCCCAAGTGGTTTGCTACAAGGGAAGTAATTTTTCGTATCAGATAGCCCGGCGCATTGTGAAGATTAAATATATTTCGCTGGTCAATCTGATTATGGATCGCGAGGTAGTTACCGAGCTGATTCAAAAAGAGATGAACGCCACAAACATCAAAAAGGAATTGAAGAAACTCCTGATTTCCGAAAACCGCAAAACTATCCTCGAAAACTACCGTCAGCTTCGCGAGTTGCTGGGTGGGGCAGGAGCTTCTGATACCGCCGCCACTTTGATGATCGGACAGATTAAGAAGGGTTGATCTTCAATTTAAAAACGAATATCGAACCGGTTTTTTCCCGAGCTGGTTTTGATAAGCTCATGCACAGTCGAAGACAAAATAAGGGAAAAAATTAGGAGTACAAAAAAACACCCTGCGCTGTTTTGATGGTCAAGTGCTTTTTTGATGCTGCCTCACAATGGCCAACGATTTGCGCATCCACACCAAAGCTTTTGGATATTTGAAGGATTTCGCTGGCCGTGACCTCATCGGTATAAATCTCCATACGATGCCCCATATTAAAAACCTGGTACATCTCCTTCCAGTCCGTCTCCGATTGTTGTTTTATCATTTTGAAAAGTGGCGGTATTTCAAACATATTATCTTTCACCACATGCAGCTTGTCGATAAAATGCAGCACCTTGGTTTGCGCACCTCCGCTGCAATGCACCATACCATGAATTTTATCGCGATAGTTTTGGAGTACCATATTAATAATAGGCGCATAAGTACGGGTGGGCGATAAAACCAATTTTCCGGCATCCACCTCCGGGACTTCGGTGGGCGATTGCAAGTCCATTTTTCCGGAATAAACCAGCCTATCGTCGATATTGGAATCGTAGCTTTCGGGATATTTCGCAGCATACTTTTTATCAAATACATCGTGCCGGGCCGAGGTAAGACCATTGCTGCCCATGCCGCCATTATAAGCAGTTTCGTATTTGGCCCGGCCATAAGATGCCAGACCAACAATTACATCGCCGGCTGCTATGCGGGCATTATCGATTACTTTGGCTCTTTTCATTCGTGCCGTAACAGTAGAGTCAACAATGATGGTTTGTACCAAATCGCCCACATCGGCAGTTTCGCCCCCGGTGCTGTAAATATTGACGCCATACTTTCGCATTTCTTCCAAAAATTTTTCTGTGCCGTTGATGATTGCTGCGATCACCTCACCGGGAATGCGATTTTTGTTGCGCCCAATAGTGGACGAAAGCAGAATATTGTCGCTTGCGCCCACACACAGCAGGTCGTCCAGGTTCATCACCACCGCATCCTGAGCTATGCCCTTCCACACCGACAAATCGCCGGTTTCTTTCCAGTACATGTATGCCAGCGATGATTTGGTGCCTGCCCCATCGGCGTGCATAATGGTACAATATTCCGGGTCGTGGGCAAGGAGGTCAGGGATAATTTTGCAAAAGGCTCGGGGATAAAGTCCCTTGTCGATGTCTTTGATAGCCTGGTGTACATCTTCTTTGGTGGCCGATACCCCACGCAGCTTGTATTTGTCAGTCATATTTATAATGTGCTAATTTGGTGCAAACATAAATTTTATTTCATTATTTTCGTCCGATTATATCAATCATGGACATTCACAAAATATTATTGCAATACTGGGGCTATTCAAATTTCAGACCCATGCAAGAGGATATCATTCGCTCGGTGATTGCCGGACAGGACACATTGGCATTGATGCCTACCGGCGGAGGCAAGTCGTTGTGTTATCAGATTCCTGCACTTGCGCTCGAAGGGGTTTGCATCGTTGTTTCACCGCTGATTGCGCTAATGAAAGACCAGGTTGATCAGCTTAAAAGCAGGAAGATAAAAGCCTTTGCCATTTATTCGGGCATGCATTACAACGAAATAGAACTGGCTCTGAACAACGTGATGTATGGTGATGCCCGTTTGCTGTATGTTTCGCCCGAGCGGCTGGCCACGCCACAGTTTCGCGAGGTTTTGCAGCACATCAATGTAAATTTGCTAGCCGTGGACGAGGCTCACTGTATTTCGCAATGGGGCTACGATTTCAGACCGCCCTACCTGCAGATTGCCGAGATAAGACAAATGATTCCTCTTGTTCCGGTTTTGGCAGTTACCGCCTCGGCTACGCCGGATGTAGTGGTGGACATACAGGAAAAACTCGAATTTAAAAGTCCGCATTTGATAAGGCAAAGCTTCGAGCGCGAAAACCTGGCCTACATGGTTTTGCACGAGGAAAGCAAAAACACGAGACTGGTAAAGATGCTTCAACGGGTGCCGGGCACAGCCATTGTGTATGCCGGCACACGGCGGCGCACCTACGATATAGCTCGCCATCTGATAAAAAATGGAATCTCGGCAGACTACTATCACGCCGGATTGAATAATAAGGAACGCGACCAACGCCAAAAGAGATGGATGAGTGGCCAGGTACGGGTTATCGTGGCTACCAATGCTTTTGGCATGGGTATCGATAAAGCCGATGTTCGCCTTGTTGCTCATGTAGATTTGCCCGGAAGTATTGAAGCCTATTTTCAGGAAGCAGGCAGAGCAGGTCGTGATTTAAAAAAATCGTTTGCCGTTTTACTTTATCAGGATTCGGATTTGCTGGATGCCGAAAAACAATTTTTAAGTAGCTTCCCTGACATGGATACCATCAGGCGCACCTACCAGGCACTGGGCAACTACCTGAGGCTGGCACTGGGCAGCGGCCAAAATATGAGCTTCGATTTCGATATTACTGACTTTAGCCGTCAGTATGATTTTGAACCGGTAATTGCCTTTAATGCCTTGAAATTTCTCGAAAAAGAAGGCTATCTCATTTTAACCGATGGTGTTAATAATCCGGCAAAAATTCATTTTACCCTTCGCGATGAAAAACTCTATCGCTACCGCGTTGAGCACCCTAAGCATGATGCTTTCGTAAAATTGCTCTTGCGCATTTATACAGGTTTGTTTAGCCAATACGTAAAAATCAGCCTTAAAGAATTAGCCAACAAAACCAAACTCGACTCCGATAAAGTTAACTCACTTCTAACGCAACTCGATCAGCAGGAAGTGATCAATTACATCCCTGCCAAAAGCAAACCCCAAATCATTTTGACCATCGAGCGTATCGATGCGAAAGATCTGCACATTTCAAAAGCCAATTACGACCAGCGCAAAAAAACAGCACGGCAGCGGCTCGATTCACTAAAAGAATATGTAAGTGGTCAGCGGATTTGTCGCAGCACATTTCTGCTATCATATTTTGGAGAAGAGGTCGGTCGTCGTTGCGGACAATGCGATGTGTGCATCGAGCGCAACAAGGCCAATACCAGTAAGCTGGAGTTTGATAAAATTATCGAAAAGATAAAACCGCTACTCACCGAAAGAGCCTGGAAACCCGATGAACTGGTGGAGAGCGTGAGCAACGTCAACAGCCAAAAAACACAAGATGTCATCGAGTGGCTCCTCGACAACAACAAAATTGATTATACTCCTGATAAAAAAATATTTTGGAAACCTGCCGGTTGATTCGAGGCTGTCTTAAAGTCAATCTTTTGAATTGCCCCGGGTTAAAACCTGGGGAATAATGTGCTTGGCCTTACATCCCCCTCGATTTCGCCACGCCACTGGCGTGGCGAAATCGAGGGGGATTTTCATCTTAGCCATTAAATCCTTGCCCTAAAGGGTAAGGCAATTCATAATTCAAATAACTTACTAAAAAAAACAGGCACTAATTAGCTCCTCTCTGATTTTTCAATATTAAAAAAATGAAAAATTAAGACGTACTAAATTATTATTTTTGCCGCCAATAATCCTTATTTGGTGATATTGAATTTTTAAGAATGATTCAAAATAAAAAAATAATTGTGGTCTTGCCTGCATACCAGGCCGAAAAAACCCTGGAAACTACCTACCGTGAAATCCCGATGGACATCGTTGACGAGGTGGTGATTGTGGACGACAACAGTGCCGATAAAACGGTAGAAATAGCACGGCAAATTGGCATTAGGCACATCATCCAACATCCGGAAAACAAGGGCTACGGCGGCAATCAAAAATCGTGTTATAACAAGGCTTTGGAATTGGGTGCCGATATCGTGATCATGCTTCATCCCGATTATCAATACACGCCACGTTTGATTCCCTCGATGATTCATATTATCTCCAACGATATTTATCCGGTAGTGATGGGCTCGCGGATTTTGGGAAGAGGTGCACGCATAGGGGGCATGCCTATTTATAAATATTATGCCAACCGTATTTTAACCCTGATACAAAATTTGCTGCTCCGGCAAAAGCTCTCGGAATACCATACCGGATATCGGGCATTTTCTGCCGAAGTGCTTCGTGCCGTGGATTACAACAACAACTCCGATGATTTTGTATTCGATAATCAAATGCTTTCGCAAATATTTATGGCTGGTTTTGAGATTGGCGAAATAACATGCCCCACCAAATATTTTGATGAGGCCTCCTCGATCAATTTTCGCAGGAGTGTGAAATATGGTATGGGAGTGCTTAAAACATCGCTCATCCACTATCTTCATCGCAAGGGGATCATTCGTGCAAAACTTTATCAGCAGCCTGGCTTCAAAAAATAGTCCTGGAATTTTATTGTATTCTTCCACTACCGTTCGACTAAATTTATCCAGGATGTCTTGTAGCTCTGGTTGGTAGCATGTTGACCCGTTTCCAGTCCAAGCCATCCGTTAACTTGATATTTGAGATTTAGTCCGGTAGTAAATCCAAAGTCAGGCTCAATGTAATCTTTAACGAATTTCTTTTATATGTTTATCAGTTTCCCGAAACCTCATACTTGTCTAATGAAATAGTTGCCAAATATGGTTAGAATTTAGCGGATGACCATAAGCCTCCGTTCGTTTACCTTGGTGTCTTTTATTGCAATAAATGATTTGATTCTTGCAGACGTACAACAAAAGATTTGTTATTTGACAAAGCCTGCTTCATCAAAAAAGTCTCAGGGATTTTGAATATAGGCATACCGCAACTCACTTTAATCCCTCACACCGTGAATCTTGCTCTTAATCGTAGCATATCATTTTTATACTTTGCCCCTTCCCAGTCAAAAAGTCCTATTTTTGTTTGCCTTATCCGATACCTAAGTTCGGATTTATTTATAATTGTAAAATCGACTTTATTAATACTCTTCAAGATGCGAAAATTTTTATTCCTCCTGCTTTTTAGCGGACTATCAGCCGCAGGCTTCGGCCAGGTGCATACTACCTACCTTTGGCATTTGCAACAGCCCATCTATTGGCCCGAGCAAAGTGAGGCACAGCCAGCGCAATACCAGCAAGCCTGGGAATCGCACGAGCTAAAAACCAACGGAGGAAATATCTACCCCGATGGCAAGGCGCATCCCCTCAACGATCTGGCAGAGATTTTTGGCAAGGACGACCGCAAGGCCGTTTACCAGTGGCGCACCAAAGATGCGGTGCAAAGCCTGCTGGGATTGCCTGATGCCGGAGCACAGGTAAACTACTCCGGCTGCCTGATCGAAAATGTTCGCAGCCTGGCCGATGCAGGACAATGGGGTTACAGCCCGGGATGGCAGGATAATTTCCAGACTGCCCGTGGCTGGCAAACTTCGGGAGGCCATCCCCGCATGGACATCGTGGGTTTTACCTTCCATCACGTCATTGCTCCGCTGGTAAGCGAAAGGGTGCTGGCCAAAGAAATACAAACGCATCGCTACATTTATCAGCAAACCTTCGGCAGCAATCCTGATTATTCGCAAGGATTTTGGCCAGCCGAGTGCTCCTTCAGCGAGCGGATAATAAAGGTGCTTGCCCAGGAAGGCATCCAATGGAGCGTGATCGCCAACAGCCATCTGGCGCGCACCCTCGCCGACTACCCCTTGTCGTTTGGCACGGCAGGTTGCAATATGGAGCCGCCCAACGCGGCAGATAGGGTAAGCACCCTGGGCACGAACTGGTGGAGCGGACAGATTGACGGCCGTGGCGGGACTTTTGCCGCGCCCTATTGCTATCAGGCGCACAAGGCGCAATATGTGGATCCTGAAAGTGGAGAAGTTTACGCCATAACAGTTGTGCCCATGGATGACGTGCTTAGTTACATGAACGGCTACGCCCTGATGGGCACCGGTGAAATTGATACCCATATCGCCCCCTTTGATAATCCCGATAAACCGAGCATTGTGCTTTTGGCGCACGACGGCGACAATGCCTGGGGCGGTGGCTACGATTATTACAACAATTCGGTGCCGCAGTTTGCCCAGGCAGCGGCCAATAAGGGCTATGTTCCCAGCACGATACAGCAATTTTTGAGCGACAATCCGGTGGCCGAAAATGAGGTAGTGCGTGTGGAAGATGGTTCGTGGGTAAACGCCGCCAACGACTGGGGGCATCCGCAATTTATCAATTGGCTGTGGCCGATGTACACCCAGGACTACCAGTTTAACCCGGAAGGCTGGACCGAAGATGCCCGCAACTGGGCCGTGCTGGTGGCTGCCGAAAACTACGTGATCATGGCCGAAGACCTGGAAGGAACGCCCCCGGTGGCCGATGTGGTGGAACCCACAGATACTTCCTCTGTCGTGGCCAAGGCCTGGCATCACCTGCTGCCTGGCTACACCAGCGGCTACATGTACTACGGCTCAGCCCTGGATATGGAGGTAAAGCAATCGCTGGCAGCGAATATCGCCATCGATTACGCCAATCAGGTAATTGCCGCTAATCCCGGAGTTGACGATACACCGCCCTCGGTTTTTATTCCCCAACGCTATCCCTACAATCCGGGAGGCATTGGCTTTGGCCCCACTTATGGCTATCAGCAGCACCAAAACTCCAACGATTTTACGGTATGGACTTTTGCTTACGATGTAAGCGGCCTGGATAACGTAATCTTAAAATACCGCCTGGATGAGGATGGAACAAATCCCCTGGACGATAATGCCAACGAGCTTTATGCCGGTGGCCAGGGCGTGGGAAGCTGGCAAAGTCTGAGCATGGACAACCGCTTGTTCCCTGCCGAAAATGTGGGAAATAATCCCGACATCGTTTTCTTTATCATGCCCGACCATATTGCTTATCAGTATTGGGCTGAGATTAGCGGCATCACCGAAAGCCTGGTGGATTATTATGTAGAAGCCACCGATACGCATGGCAATATTTTTAAAACACCGATACAGCATGTTTACGTGGGCGAAGCCTCATCTGCCGGAACTGGCGATGTAACGTGGACACCTGAAAATCCTGACAACGAGGATTTGATAAACATTGTGGTAAACAATGCCACGCAAGCCGGAAACTTGCACTGGGGCATAAATGGATTTGAGCAACCTATCGAGGACTATTGGCCAGTGGGGAGTTTTTTGGTGAACGGAATCCTGGAAAGCCCGTTTTTTGGCCCTAACGCCGAAGATCAATTGACGCTTCAAATCGGCCCTTTCAACAATCCCGACCAGGATGTTAATACCTTAAACTTTGTAATCCATTATGCCGATGATAGCTGGGACAACAATAACGGACAGAATTACACCATCAATATTGGCCCGGGCGGCAGCGATATTATCCAGTGGCTGCCTTCACAACCGGCGGCCAACGAAACCATCACTATCACCGTGAATCAGGCGGGGGTATCCGGTAAGTTGCACTGGGGCGTGAATGGCTGGAATGAGCCTGATGAAAGTTATTGGCCAGAGGACACATATTTGTTTGGCGGGAGCGGCCCTGCCGTGCAATCGCCCATGGATGGACCCAACGCCAACGATCAGCTCATAATCCAGATCGGCTCGTTTAGCAATCCGGCGCAAGCCATCGAAACCATCGACTTTGTTGTTAGTTTTGATGATGGCTCGTGGAACAACAACAATGGCCAGGATTATCACATCAACATCCTGCCTGCACAGGAAGCAGGGACACTTAGCGGAGCTGTAATTCATGTCGGCAGCGGCCAATATCTTACCAATGCTATCGTAACAATTAGTAATGGCGTGCAAAGCTATGCTACCACCAGTGCTGAAGAAATTTCTACAGGCATCAATTATATAATCGAAAATATACCGCCGGGTATTTATGAACTTAGCTGTGAGAAAAATGGTTTTGAAAGCCAAACCTTGACAAATGTTGAAATTATCGATGGACAAACTACGACGGTTGATTTTGACATGGAAGCCATCACCTATTCCCTACCTCCGGGATGGGATTATCAGCTTACACCCGTCTCACATCATTTGGCTTTGCCTGAAGGACTGATTCCCACATTCAATGATCAGCCCGTGGATTATGGCGATTTTATTGGGGTATTTTACATGAATGATGCGGGCGAAAAAGCCTGCGGAGGTGCCTTGCAGTTCGATTACGAAAACACGGTGCTCACCGCCTTTGGTAATGATAATTTTACACCCGAAAAAGACGGCTTCATAACCGGCGAAAACCTGCAATGGTATCTCTATCGCCAGGAAGCAGCCCAGGAATTCCAGGCCGAAGTGAGTTATAATCCAAACTACCCACAATTTGATGGCTTGTTTTATCCCAACGGTTTATCGCAAATATTATCCTTCCAGGCCACTACTTTTATCACACAAAATATCATTGTGAAGCAAGGCTGGAGCGGCATTTCAGCTTTTCTGAATCCTAACGAAACAAACCTGGAAACCCTGTTTGCCCCCTTCCAGGACGATTTTGTTATCCTGACCTCGACCAGCGGAATTTATTATCCCGAAACCGGAATCAATACTATCCAGGATTGGGATGCGCATTCGGGATACAAAATAAAAAGCCTCAACAGTTTTAACCTCACACTCGAAGGCAGCGCAATAAGTCCGCCCATTGTAAATCTCGACTCGGGCTGGAATCTTATCCCGGTTTCCACGCCATGTGGAGCAGCCCCGGAAGGAGTGGCCGGTCAAGTGGGCGGTTTAAACATTATCAAAGGCATCGCGACAGTCGAGGTGTATTGGCCGGAGTATGGTATCCAATCGCTGGCACACCTGGAAGCGGGAGCAGCCTATTGGCTTTCCACCAGCCAGGCCGGTAGTTTTACATTTCCCGAATGTGAATTATCCTACAAAAGCAAAGCTGCAGGCATCATTAATTCTACTCCCTGGAATGAGGTTTTGCATACCGACGCTTCGCACCTTATCGCTATTCCTGCAGAAGTGCTTGGGCAGGGAGGCATTTTGGCCGGCGATGTGCTTGGTGTTTTTACCCCGGACGGAAGATGTGCCGGAACGACAAGCGTGGACAATATTAGCCAAAACCAGGTTCTGATTGCCTTTGCCAATGACCAGACTACGGTAGCACAGGATGGATTTAACGAAAGCGAAATAATGATTTTGAAAATGTACCGACCTGAAGGAGCTATCGAAGCCTTGCTCGATTTAACCTGGGAAAGCGATAAGCCGCAGGAGCAGTTTTTTGCAGCCAACGGCATTTCGGCAGCGGAAAGCCTTGCCATCAATTCGAGCGGAAGCCCACAAAATCAAATCGAGGAAACAGGCATTTATCCCAACCCAGGTTCAGGTATATTTACCATCGATACCCGAAAAATGGAGGGGGCAATGGATGTTACAATAACTGACATCCAGGGCGACATCGTGTTTTCTGAGGTGATGGTGGCTTCATTGCAAGGACTTACTGTCGATCTTAGCGGAAAAACGGAAGGGATTTATATTATTAAAATTACCAGCAAAGCCTCTACCTTTGCAGGGAAAATTTTATTAATCAAAAAATAAGAAAAACATGGAATTGTCGATTGCAGAAAAAATAAATGCGCTGGCCGAAAAATACCGCGACTACACCGCAGAAAACTTGTCGAAACTGGTACGAATAAAATCGCTAAGCTGCCAGGAAGAAAAGGTGCAGCATGAGCTGAAACGCCAGATGGAAGAAGCGGGCTTTGACGAGGTAAGGATTGATGGCCTCGGAAACGTGATAGGCCGGATAGGGTCGGGAAAAAGGATTCTTGCCATCGATGGGCATACGGACACCGTTGACACGGGCAACCTCGATAATTGGGATTTCGATCCGCTGGGTGGCGAGATAAAAGACGGCTTTGTGCATGGTCGCGGAACCGTGGATCAGGAAGGAGGCCCGGCAGCCTTTGTTACTTCAGGCAAAATTTTGAAGGAGCTGGGGCTGGCCAAAGATTTGACCATCTATTTCGTGGGCAGCGTGATGGAAGAAGATTGCGATGGCCTGTGCTGGAAATACCTGATAGAGGAAGAAGGCCTGAAACCCGATTTTGCCATCAGCACCGAACCCACCAACCTAAATATTTATCGTGGCCATCGCGGACGGATGGAAATGCACGTACATTTTTACGGCGTTTCGTCTCACGGCTCTGCTCCCGAGCGTGGCAAAAATGCAATTTATATGGCCTCGCGGGCAGCCCTGGAAATAGAAAAGCTGAACGAGCGATTAAAACACGATGACTTTTTGGGCAAGGGCAGCGTTACCATCTCGGAGATTACCTCCGGCAGCCCCTCGCTTTGCGCGGTGGCCGACTATGCCCGCATCCACCTGGACAGAAGGCTTACCTGGGGCGAAACCAAAGGGTCGGCTGTAAAAGAGATCGAGGCCATCATTCAGGGCATGAATGCCAAAGTTACCATCCTGAACTATAACGAAAAAGCATGGACAGGGCTGGAATATGGCATGGAAAAATACTATCCTACCTGGAAAATTCCCGAAGATCACGAAATTGTGCAGACCGGTGCAGAAGCCTACAAAGCATTATTTGAGCAAGCACCGCTGATCGACAAATGGACTTTTTCGACCAACGGCGTTACCATCAATGGCTTTTACGGAATACCTACCATCGGCTTTGGGCCGGGCAACGAAGTGCTTGCCCACGCCCCCAACGAAAAAGTACCTATCGACCACCTGGTAAAAGCCTCAGCTTTTTACGCCGCTTTTGCAGCCGCAATGCAGGCTTAGTGATCGCAAAGATTAACGCCGGCCTGCAGGGTGTCGTTAAGGAGTTCTTTAACCAAATCTTCTGCTGGTTTTTGGGCAACTCCCACGTAAACGTTAATCGAATTATCGAGCAATATTTGAATCGCCCGCTGGCCAATACCACCGGCAATAATATCTGTTACACCCAAATCGTGCAACCAGCGAGGGATAGTTCCGGGCTCGTGTGCCGGAGGGGTTTGCATTTCCTGTCCGGTGATTTTTTTATCTTCCGTATCAAAAATGGCAAATTGTTGGCTGTGGCCAAAATGGTTGCATAAAACATGGTCTTGTAATGGAATTGCTATTTTTCTCATGATGCTAAAATTTTAGTTTTGTTTTAATTTTCTTTTTAATTGTTTATGATGAGGCGAATTTTCGCGAATCATGCTGATGCCGCAGCTTGGGCAATATATACTTCGGCAGGGCTGTCCCGGCTGATGAGGTAATGAAAAATTACATTTGGGGCAAATACATCTGCTGCCATCAAAATCCGGAAGGCTTTCTCTGTCAACCGTTTCAGGAGTGTTTATTTTTTCGGTTTTCTCACTTTGGCATACCGGGCATCTGGTAGATTGCGTGCCGGCATCAGTAATTTTGAAAATGGTGTGACAGGTAGGGCAGTGCAGCCAGTCCTCGCTGACTTCAATGTTTCCACCTTCGATTAGGATAGGTAAAACTTCCATAAATGCCCGGGCAATTTTGCCACGGGCACTTTCGTAAATGCGCGAAAAGGTAGGTCGCGAAATGCCCATTTTTTCCGCAGCCGTTTCCTGCGACAATTTTTCGTAGTCGGCCAGCTTAATGGCCTCGTATTCTTCGAGGAGCAACTTTACCTCCTGACCCTTGCTGTCGGGACAGCCAAAAGGTTTAAAACCTCTGAATCCGGGAGGCTGCGTTACCTTGCGTGAGCGTTTGGGACGTGGCGACATTTTGTAATGTTAAAATTTTTTTGCAAAAATAATGAACTTATGTTCATAACCAGTGAAAAATTAAAATGTAAGAAATTCTCTAGTTTCCAATGGCTTTTGGTTATCTTTAAAAGCTATAGTCATAGCATGGCTTTGAGCCAAACCATGACATACAGAGCAATTATTATTGTTCGCCAGCGGGCAGCCTGTGTAAAATTGCGGACAATATTTGATAGGATACTTTTTTATTACTTTTGTAGTTAAAATTTGATAATGAATGAACTAAAAATCGTGGTATAAAAATGGCTTCATTGTCAAATACTAAATTCCAAATGCAATCGATAATTATTTTTCATATTTAAATCATTAATCAAACACTTATGTACAAAAGCACACTCATTTTCATTCTGGCTATACTCCTGTCATCCGGCGTAATGGCTCAAAACGAAGAAGCGCGTTTGATGCGCTTCCCCACAATCCATGGCGACCAGGTGGTATTTAGCTACGCCGGCGATTTGTTTCAGGTTGCAAAAAGCGGTGGCCTCGCCCGCCGCCTGACCAACGATGACGGACTGGAACTCTTCCCACGTTTTTCGCCCGATGGCAAAACGCTGGCCTTTAGTGGTCAGTACGATGGCAATACCGAAGTTTACACCATCCCCGCTACGGGCGGAATACCCGAAAGGCTGAGCTACACGGCCACGCTTTCGCGCGATGATGTTTCGGATCGTATGGGACCCAACAACATTGTGATGACATGGAAAGACAACAAGACCATCGTGTTCCGTTCGCGTATGAAAACCTTCAACTCCTTCCAGGGGCAGCTCTTCGAGATTTCTTCCGAAGGAGGTCTGTCCGAGCAACTGCCTCTGCCTACCGGCGGATTTTGCAGTTACTCGCCCGACAAAAATAAGCTGGCCTATAATCAGGTTTTTCGCGAATTCCGCACCTGGAAATATTACAAAGGAGGGATGGCCGATGATGTATGGATTTACGATTTCAAGAGCAAAGAAACCGTTAATATCACCAATAACGAGGCGCAAGATCTTTTCCCAATGTGGCATGGCGACATCATCTATTTCCTTTCCGACCGCGACCGCACCATGAACCTCTTTGGCTACAACACCAAAACCGAAGAAACAAAAAAGCTGACCAACTACACCAAATTTGATATTAAATTCCCCTCGCTGGGCGATGATGCCATCGTTTACGAAAATGGCGGATACCTGTATGCTTTTGATTTAAATAGTCAAAGCCCAAGCAAAATCGAAGTTCAAATCCTGAACGATTTTACCGCCAGCCGGCCACAATGGAAGGATGCGAATAAGAGTATCAATGGCGGGCACCCTTCACCCGAGGGTCAACGGGTAGTTTTTGGCGCAAGGGGCGATGTTTTTTCGGTACCTGTAAAAAGCGGCATTACTAAAAACCTGACCAAAAGCAATGGCGCACACGACCGCAATCAGGAATGGTCGCCCGATGGCAAATGGATCAGCTACATTTCGGATCAATCGGGCGAAACCGAAATTTATATCCTAAAAGCCGATGGCAGCGAAGAAGCCATCCAGCTTACCAAAAATGCCGACACCTATAAATTTGGTTTTAAATGGTCGCCCGACAGCAAAAAAATTGCCTGGACCGACCAAAAGAAACGTTTGCAAATCATCGATATCGATAGTAAAGACATCACGCTGGCAGATCAAATTGATAATGGTGAAATACGCACCTACGCCTGGGCTCCCTATAGCCGATGGCTGGCTTATGTAAAACCCAACGATCAGCAGCTAAGCCAAATTTATGCTTATTCGCTCGAAGGTGAAAACACCGAGGCCATGACCAGCGAATGGTTTGATGCCGGAGATCCCTCGTTTAGCCCAGACGGAAAGTACATGTATTTTACTTCTGCGCGTACCTTCAACCCCATTTATAGCTGGACTGAATGGAACCATGCCTACAACGACATGTACAAAGTATTTATGCTCACACTGACCAAGGTCACCAAATCGCCTTTTGAACTCGAAAATGATGAAGTAGTGATAGTTGAGGATAAAAAATCGAAAGACGAAAAATCAGATGACAAGAAAGATGAGGATAAAAAAGATGACCTTAGCGTGAAAATCGATTTCGATGGAATTACCGAACGTGTGCTGGAAATAAGCAGTGAAGCAGGCTCATACTGGGGTCTTACAGCTATTGAAGGTGGCGTGTATTACAGTCGTTATCAATCGGGCGATGGTGGCTCGACTTTCATTTATTTTGATTTGGAAAAGAAAAAAGAAACTGAACTGGGTAAAAATATCGGATTTGAAATTTCGGGCAATGGCAAAAAAATGCTGATCTCAGAAAAAGGACAATGGGCGGTGATCGACCTGCCGAAAGGCCCGATAAAAACCGATGATTACATCGATGTTTCCAATATGAAATTATGGGTTGACCCGCGCGTAGAGTGGCAACAAATTTATGATGAAGCCTGGCGGCAGATGCGCGATTTTTTTTACGATCCCAACATGCACGGCCTGGACTGGGACGATGTGTATAAAAAATACAATGCGCTAATTCCTTATGCAAACAATCGCTACGATCTGAGCTATGTGATTGGCGAAATGATTGGCGAGCTTAACGTAGGCCATGCCTATATAAGTGGCGGCGACCGCATCGAGGCCGAGCGTATAAAAATGGGATTGCTGGGCGCAGAACTCAGCCGCGATAAGTCGGGTTACTACCTTATCGACAAAATTTTGCCAGGTCAAAACTGGAACAAAGAAGTGCGTTCACCACTACGCGAGGTAGGCGTGGATGTGCAGGAGGGCGATTACATTGTTGCCGTTAACGGCGAATCGACCAAAGATATGATCGACATCTATCGCTCGCTGGTGGGCACTGCTGGCCAAATTGTTGAACTAACCGTAAGTTCGTCCGCCTCGGATAAAGATACGCGCAATATTTTGATAAAACCCATCGATGACGAAAGCGAATTGTACTACTACCAATGGGTTCACGAAAATATCCGCAAGGTAAACGAAGCCTCCAACGGGCAAATTGGCTACATCCATGTACCCGATATGGGGCCGCGCGGCCTCAACGAGTTTGTAAAATATTTCTACCCGCAAATTCGCAAGAAAGCACTGATTATCGACGACCGTGGTAACGGTGGCGGAAATGTTTCACCCATGATTATCGAAAGGCTGCGACGCGAACTTTCGATGATGGCCATGGGCAGAAACACCGTTGGCAACCCCAAACCTGATGCGATGATATTGGGACCCATGGTTTGTCTTATCAACGGCTACTCAGCCTCCGATGGAGACCTGTTTCCCTACCAGTTCAGAAAACATAATCTTGGAAAACTGATTGGAACGCGTACCTGGGGTGGCGTAGTTGGCATCCGTGGCAGCCTGCCCTTTATCGATGGTGCCGACCTGCGCAAGCCCGAATATGCCCACTACAACGCCGAAGGCACCGACTGGATTATCGAAGGCCACGGCGTAGATCCCGACATCGAAATACGCAACGACCCGGCACTCGAATATCAGGGCATCGATGAGCAGTTGAACAAAGCCATCGAAGTATTGATGGAAGATCTGCGCAACAATCCACAGGAGTATCCCGATGTACCACCGTTTCCTGATAAGACAAAGTAGTTAATAGTTATCTGTTCATTGTTAATTGATAGAAAGTCAGGGTTTCACTTTAAGTGAAGCCCTGACTAAGAGCAAACCCAAAGCCTAAGGAGCAGGCTGCCGATTATTGGCAGCCTGCTCCTTTCGTTTTTGGGAAAGGATAATTGTTAATCGAAGTGTCATATCCGTCAATTTCGATTAACAGATAACAATAACAGCCTTCTGCTATTAACTTTCCTTTCAATATTAATAATTAACGTTCTCCCTTCCCTCCCTCCTCATTATTAACAAATCATTAAATTTAAGCGCAAAATTTTGCCAAACACTTTAAAAGGATGTATTTTGCACTTGTTTTTGTAAGGCACGTTTAATCAAGACATTGTAAATGAATTTTTTGCAACTCTTACAACAGGTTCTTTCGCTGATTGGGGCTTTGGTTTTATTCCTTTACGGAATGAAAACCATGAGCGAAGCACTGCAAAAAATTGCTGGCGAGCGTTTGCGAGAGGTATTGGCCAAAATGACCGCTGTGCCTGGCAAGGGCATTCTCACCGGTTTTTTTATTACCGCACTCATTCAATCTTCATCGGCTACCACGGTAATGGTCGTTAGTTTCGTAAATGCCGGCCTGTTGTCGTTTGCCCAATCGCTGGGGCTTATTTTTGGAACCAACATTGGCACAACAATCACCGCCTGGATTATTTCGCTCTTGGGCTTTGGCACCAACTTCAGCATGTATTCGATCATGTTGCCCCTGGTGGCCTTGTCGCTGCCGCTATTTTTTTCGTACAAAAACAAAAATAAATTCCTTGCCGAATTTATTATCGGATTTGCCCTGCTGTTTATCGGCATTTACTTTTTCAGTGAAAACCTAAGTTTTATCGACCAGAACACTTTATTTATAAAAGACTTAAAGTTTTTCGACAGCTACTTCCTAAATCTGATGATGGCTCTGGGCGCGGGCATTCTGCTTACTATAATATTCCAATCGTCGAGTGCCACTATCAGCCTGACGATGGTTTTGGCCACGCAGGGTTGGCTCTCGTTTGATGGTGCCCTGGCCATGGTACTTGGCGAAAATATTGGTACTGCTTTTACAGCCAATGTAGCAGCTTTGGTGGCAAACCGGCCTGCGAAACGCACTGCGTTGGCACATTTGCTTTTTAATTTGCTGGGTGCAATCTGGGCATTGCCGCTGATAGTCCTGGCGGGTTCCATATTTTTTAATTTGATAAACAGTTATTTTCTAACGATCGAAAGCACGAGCCTTTTCGGCATCTCGATTTTTCATACCGCATTCAATCTTATCAATACCATGATTTTTCTGGTTTTTTATAAACCCTTCCAAAAAATGTGCTTCAGCATCTTGCCAAACAGAAATGAGGCAAGTGAAAAACCTTCGATGAAATTCATCAACAACAGTTTGCTTTCAACCCATGAACTATCTATTTTGCAGGCGCGCAAGAGAATAATAAGAATGGCTAAGGAAGTTCGCAAGGTTTATTCAAACATACCCGAATTACTTCACGAAAAAAGAGAAAAGAAGTTTGCCGGGCTTTCAGTTAAAACAAAAAATGAAGTACTGAGCATTGGTGATATGAAAAAGCAAATCGCAGGATATATCGATCAAATGCCGGACGACCAGCAAAGCAAAGGTTTTAGAACATGGGTAAAAGTAATGCGTGAGACCTTGGATGATTTGGAAGCCATTGCAGATTTATGTTTTGAAATGCTTGAATGTATTCGGGAAAAAAAAGAAAACCGTACCTGGTTTACACAAAAATTACGAGACAACCTTGATAAGGAATTTCGTTTGATGGAACTATTTCTCAATTATTTAATCAATCACCTTGAAAATGAAATCCCGAATACGGATAAAAAACCGGACACAGATATCCAAAACGAAATAAAAATCGCAAGGCTGGCCGCACAAAAATCTTTTACAGAAGAAGACCACAGCGAAAAATTGCCAAGCAAAACAGAAGCCAGTTACAAATGCCTGATGCGCTTATCAGAAAAAATTGGCCAACACGCTTTCAATATTAATCAAACGATACATAGCACCAAGAATCATAGCACAATAAATACTCTTCCTAATAACATTTTAAACTAAAGGTTATGGACATTTATCTAATCATTGTCATCGTACTTATCGTTCTTGCTATTTCCGACCTTATGGTTGGAGTAAGCAATGACGCGGTTAATTTTTTGAATTCAGCCATCGGGTCAAAGGTGGCTCCGATATTTGTGATTATGATTATCGCGAGTATAGGGGTATTTATTGGCGCAACCTTTTCGAGCGGCTTGATGGAGGTGGCACGAAAGGGAATTTTTCATCCCGATCAATTTGCCTTTTCCGAAATCATGGTTATCTTTTTGGCAGTGATGGTTACCGACATTTTCCTGCTCGACCTTTTCAACACCTTCGGCTTACCCACATCAACCACGGTCTCCATTGTATTCGAGTTGCTGGGTGCTTCCGTTGCCCTTGCCATGATTAAGATTTACCATTCGCCGGTAGAAACGATGTTGGATATCAACAAATACATCAACTCCGACAAAGCATTGGCCATCATCACCGGTATTTTGCTTTCGGTGGTCATTGCCTTTATTGTAGGCGCGATCATTCAGTATTTGTCGCGACTATTATTTACCTTTAAATTTCAAAAAACCCTAAAATATTTTGGTTCTTTATGGGGAGGTCTCGCCATTACCGCCATCACCTATTTTATGCTGATCAAGGGTGCCAAAGGGGCTTCGTTTATTACCGAAGATACCGCCGCATGGATAGCAGGACATACATGGAATATTATTGTTTACGGTTTTTTGGGCTGGACAGTTTTGCTGCAGTTGCTTTACTCCTTATTCCGCGTAAGCATCCCAAAGATTATAGTGCTGGTGGGGACTTTTGCACTGGCCATGGCCTTTGCCGGCAACGACCTGGTAAATTTTATCGGCGTTCCCCTGGCAGGTTTAAAATCCTATCAGGAATTTATTGCCAACCCCGGAGCAAACCCTGATGCTTTTATGATGGGCGCATTGGCCTTGCCCGTAAAAACCAACACTGTTCTATTGTTAATCGCCGGACTGGTGATGATATTTACCCTTTGGTTTTCAAAAAAAGCCAAGTCGGTGGTGGCCACTACCATCAACCTAAGCCGCCAGGGCAAAGGTGATGAACGCTTTGGAGCCTCACCCTTTTCGCGATCGCTGGTGCGTGCCTCGCTAAAAATCAATAATTCACTATCGGGGATACTTCCTGATAAACTAGTAAACGGAATAAACAGTCGCTTTGAACTTCCCAAAGATGCAAAAAAAGCACCTAGCAAAGATGCCGCTTCCTTCGATGTAATCCGAGCCTCGGTTAACCTGGTGGTGGCCAGCGTACTTATCGCTATCGGTACTTCACTCAAGCTACCGCTCTCTACCACCTATGTTACATTTATGGTGGCCATGGGTACTTCACTTTCCGACCGCGCCTGGGGACGCGAGAGTGCGGTATTTAGAATTCAGGGTGTATTTTCGGTAATCGGAGGATGGTTTCTCACGGCAATTATTGCTTTTACTGTTGCCCTTATTGTGGCCAACATTATATACTGGGGTGGCGTTGTCGCGATGCTGATCGTCCTGGTTGGTGCCGGATATTTTATTTATCGCACCCACATTATCTACAAATCGCGCGAAAGCGAAAAGCAGGAAGATGAAAAAGAAAACGAAATAATTGATGAAATCACCAGTGCCTCATCCATTTTCGATAAATGCCAGGGTAATACCTTAAAAGCTCTGGAACGTGTTCCTGATTTCTACGAGAATCTTATCAAAGGCCTCATTGAAGAAGACCGACAAATATTGAAAGACCTGGATAAGAATGTTCGGAAATATAATAAAAAAACTAAGAAGGTAAAAAATCATCTCGATGAAACGGTTCGCAGCCTCCAGGCCGACCTTATCGATACCGGCCATTACTATGTGCAAAGTGTGGATTACCTGCGCGAAATTGCGCACTGCCTCAATTTTATGGCCAAGCCGGCCTTGGATCACATCGAGAACAATCACAACCCACTCGATAAAAATCAAGTAAAGGATTTGAGGGAATTAAATGCTGGTATCAACAAAATGTATCGTAATATGGTCTTGCATATCCAAAATAAGAACTACAATAATATAGATGATGTACTTTTGCAGCAACAGGAGATGCTGGAAATAATTAAACAAATGCGGATTAATCAGGTGAAACGGCTCAGAGATTCGGATATTCATACCCGACCCAGTTTGCTGTTTATGGACATCCTGGCCGAGACGAAAAATCTATTACTTTATTCGATCAACTTACTAAAATCGCAAAGGGACTTTATCATTGAAATCACCACCTAATTTTATCATTGTTAGTGGCGGTCAAACGGGCGTGGATCGTGCCGCCCTCGATTTTGCCTTATCCAATGGCCTGGCCTGCCGGGGCTGGTGTCCGCAAGGCCGACTGGCCGAAGATGGCTTTATTAATCTGCGCTATCCTTTGAGCGAGACCAACTCGGTGGAAACCGCCGTGCGTACGGAACTGAATGTTATGGATAGCGATGCCACGCTGATTATTTATACCGATGAGATGGACAGCGGCACCAGTGCAAGCAAAGATTTTGCCTTTGAGCACCGAAAGCCGCTCTTCGTGTGGCGATTAGGCCAAAACAACAATGTAAGGCAGTTTTGGAAATGGCTTAGCGAAAACAAGGTAGAATGCCTTAATATTGCCGGCCCCCGTGCATCGCAAGCCGCCAACATTTATGGAGAAACCCTCGATCTGCTTGATGTTCTGCTTGAAGAAATGGTAAGAGAAAGCGACCAGCGTTTTTATTAATTAGTGTCTGTCTTTAAAGTAACATTTTGAAAAATTTACGATTTTAGATGTTGGTGATTTTCGGCACAATCTAAAATCGCAGATTCCCGCATAGGCAATATCAATCTTAAATCAAAAAAAAATCGACTTTTTGGAAAGACACTATTTAATACTCCCTTTTACCTCGCACCATGCGGGGACGCTGGTAAATATCCTGGCGCAGTTCGACAGCCTTGAAACCCTCGCTAATAAGTAGGGTAGATATTTCATCGCCGTAGTTTTCGTTAATCTCAAAGTACAAGCTTCCATCGGCAAGCAAATGTTTCTGGGCAAAGCGGATGATGACTTTGTAGAATAAGAGGGGATTATCGTCGCTAACAAAAAGTGCCTGGCCGGGTTCGTATTTCAGCACATTGTTGCGCATCTGCGCCTTTTCGCTTTGCCGCACATACGGCGGATTGCTCACGATAACATCGAAAGCACCCAGACGGTTTCGTTCGCTTTCGTTCAAAATATCGATCTGTGAAAAACACACATCCAAGTTTAAAGTAGCAGCATTGCGACCTGCCACCTTCAGCGCTTCGTCCGAAATATCGCATGCTTCCATTACAGCCGATGGCAGTTGATCTTTAATAGCAAGAGCAATGGCTCCACTGCCGGTGCCTATGTCCAGGATTTTTGGGACTTCAGTATTGGCGGCCTCCTCCACTATCCACGCCACCAGTTCCTCGGTTTCGGGGCGCGGTATCAGCACGTGTTTATTTACTTCGAGACGAAGCCCGTAAAATTCGCTAAAGCCCAAAATATACTGCACTGGCTTTTCGCACATCAAATCCTTAACAGCAAAATGTACTTTTAGCATTTCCGATTCCGAAAGCCGAAGCTCGGATTCAACAATTCGTTGCATTTTTGTGATGCCTGTGAGCCCCTCAAGCATAATATCAAACAGCGAGGCTGCCTCGGCTTGCGGATACAAAACTGCAAGCTGCCCCAAATAATGATCGCGGATGTCCCGGACTTTATTACTTTTGGTTTTCACAAAATGAAGATTAAACGATGGATGATATTTTTGCAAAAGTAATCGAAATACAGCAGGCGGGCATCATGTCGGCACTTTGCATACTCACCGAAACCGGCGGTTCGGTACCGCGAAAAGCAGGAGCAAAAATGCTCGTTACCAGCGATGAACGCACTTTTGGAACTGTGGGAGGTGGAGCCATCGAGCTAAAAATTATCGCTCTGGCCAAAGAAGTGATGCAAAGCAATAAAGCCCTCAAGCAACGTTTCGATTTGGAAAACGAGCTGGAAATGCACTGCGGGGGTTTTGTGGAAGTGTATATCGAAGCCATTTCACCACTTCGCAAATTGTATATTTTTGGTGCCGGTCATGTGGGATTTGCCTTAGCACAGCTCGCCCGCGACTTTGGCTTTAATGTTTGCCTTGTTGATAATCGTAAAGAATTGATCGAGGCAGGCCTTGAAAATGGCTTTTGCTGCATCGAGGGCGAATTTGTGCAGCAAGCGAAAGATTTACACATTACAGCAAATACCTATCTCGTAGTTACCACGCCCAAGCATCAATACGATGAGGACGTTACCGGAATTTTAGCAGCTAAAGAAAGCAAATATTTAGGTATGATTGGGAGTAAGAAAAAAGTGGCACTGGCACGTCAGCATTTCGGGGAACTGCATTCGTTGAGCCAGGCACAAATCGAGCGCATCGACATGCCCATTGGCATTCCTTTCAATGCACAAACACCCAAAGAGATAGCCGTGAGTATTTTAGCAAAGCTGATAGATGTAAAGAATGGGTGATTGGGTAGGTGAAAAATAGTATTTTTACATTTTAATAAAGATTCAAACTAAAGCTATCGATCGATGAAAACAGATATGAAATTAACATCTGTATTTTCACAGGAAGATGATGGAGCTTATATTTGCTATATTGAAGAAATGCCTGGGGTGAACTCTTAGGGCGATACCCTCGAAGAAGCAAAAAGTAATTTACTGGAGGCTTTAACATTGGTCATGGAGGTACGCCGCGACTTAATGAAGAATGAACTTTTATCCCACTCTGTTACATTATCTGAGCCTAAAATTTTTAAAGAAGAAATCTCTTTAGGAGTATGAAAAGAAATCATTTTTTAAAACACCTTTCAAAGTATAATTGCAATTTAATAAGGGAAGGTGGAAATCATTCGATATTTATTAATGTCTCTAATAATAAGGTATCATCTGTCCCGAGACATTCAGAATACAGAAATAATATTTGCCGCAAAATCTGTAAAGATTTGGAAATACCAGCATCATTTTAGAAGGTTAAAATTTGTAAAATTCCACCCCAAATCTTCGGTAAGCCTTAATTGATAAGGTTTTTTGTTAGTTTTGTCTTTAGCAATAAAAGAGCTTTATTAATTATGAAATACCCTTTTTACCTTTATTTTATAATTTTTGTTGCCACAACACTTCATGCGCAACAAGATAAGTACCAGCGAATCAGTATCCCCCAAGGATCGGAAGTCCTGCTGGAAATTCAGGAGGCCGGACTGCCCGTCGGCTTTATTAGCCCTGATAATGCACTGATAATGGAGCTTTCGGATGATGAAATCAAAATTCTGGATCATTTGAATCTGAATTATAAAACTGAAATTAACGATCTGGAATTATTTTACCAACATAGAAACCAGGGAAAAGATGCCAGGGAAATCCTGGATGCCTTTCGGGAAAGTAAGACCTACAATATCCCCGAAAATTTTGCTCTCGGATCGATGGGCGGATTTTGCACTTATACCGAAATGCTTGCCCACCTGGATACCATGCACGCACTTTTCCCTAACCTGATAAGCCAGCGGCAGGCGCTGCCCGGCCAAACGATTCAGGGACGCGATGTTTACTGGCTGCGTATTTCGGATAATCCCAATATAAGCGAAGACGAGCCTGGTGTTTTTTATAACGCGTTGATACATGCCCGCGAGCCAGGGTCGATGCAGCAGATGCTGTATTATATGTATTATTTGCTGGAAAACTATAATTCGGATAGCGAAATAAAAACCCTGGTTGACAATACGCAGCTGTATTTTGTGCCCTGCGTGAATCCCGATGGATATATCTACAACGAAACTACTTCGCCCAACGGTGGTGGTTTGTGGCGCAAAAACCGCCAAAGCAATAGCAATGGATCTATTGGTGTGGATCTTAATCGCAACTTCGGCTTCGAGTGGGGGCACGATAATTATGGCTCATCGCCAAACCCCACCAGCAATACCTACCGGGGCGAGTACCCCTTCTCGGAACCCGAAACACAAATTCTTAAATCCTTCGGCGAGCTTTTCGATTTTTCGCTGGTTATGAATTATCATAGCTATGGAAACCTGCTTTTGCATCCGTGGGGTTATGTCAGCTATCTTACACCGCCCGATTATCCGCAAATAAGACAAATGGCTTCGTATATCACTTATAAAAATAATTTCGACTTTGGGTCACCATCCAAGTTACTCTATCTTGTTAATGGCGATGCCACCGATTGGTTTTATGGCCACCAGGACAGCGATGCGCAGCGCTATGCTTATACACCTGAAGTGGGTTTGCAGGAAGATGGCTTCTGGCCGCCCATCGAAAATATTATACCTCAGTGCCAGGATTGCCTCGAAATGAATTTGCGCGCAGCACAGATGGTTGGATTTATGGCGGACATCATGGATGATGGCTCTGCAAATATTACGCAAACCGAAGGCTGGCTGAGTTTTTCGCTACAACGTACCGGTCTTTCCAATCTACCATTCTCAGTAATGGTGGAGCCTCTTAGCGAGGATTTTCTGCACCTCGACAGCCTCCGTCAATATGCGTCTTCGCCGCAGCTTACTCCATTTACCGATTCCATTTTTTATCAATTGGCCTCCAATGTTCCTATCGGCAAAAAGCTGCAATACCTAATCACCATCCAAAGTGAAACTTTTACCATCAGCGATACCATTACAAAAATATTTGGTACCTCATTTTCACTTTTCCAGGATGATTTCGCCAATCTGAATCATTGGAATACCGATGAATGGAGCCTAAAATCAGACCTCAGCTATTCGCCCCAATTCTCGGTATGCAACATTTCTGCACCTTATTATCCTGACAACAGCAATTCTTTTTTCTTTTTGAACGATACTATTTTCACTGAGGCTGATGCCCTGTGGTTGAATTTCAAAACCAGATGGGATATGGATGGAGGCAAAGACTATGTGCGTCTTTTGCTGTCGGACGACCTGGGTCAATCGTGGAAGCCGCTGAAAGGCCGCCATACTTCGTTGATTTGGGATAATGATGCAGAAGTGCCTGTTTACTCCGGCTACAGCCAGGAGTGGCGCGATGAGTGGATTTTGATTGATAGCATAGCAGCAGTGCCTCTTTTGCTGGGCTTTACTTTTGAGAGTGATGCTGCCATAGGACGCTCGGGCTTTTATCTGGATGATTTTAAAATATGCTCATCGCAAGAACCAATCAGACATCAGGAAATCCAAATTGATACGGGATGGGCCGCCATTAGCAGCTATCTCCTCCCTTGGCAAACATCCATTCCTGATTTTTTTGGCGACCAGCTTGTATGGCTTGATTATCTCACCAATAATGAGGGCTTTTATCAAAATAATAATCCGCAAAGCACACTCGAAAACTGGAATCCCACGCAGGGCTATCTCATTAAAACAGCAAACAATTTTACTTTAGATATTAGTGGCTTTGCAGAAAAGCATGATTCGTTGACACTAAATCAAGGCTGGAACCTGATACCTGTTCCTTCGGATACTACCCTTGCAATTGACGCGCTAAATACAAATCCGCCGGGCATGATAAAAATAATTAAAGAGGCTTGCGATGTTAAAGTATTTTGGCCTGAGCATGGAATATTCATGCTCGACCAACTAACACCTGGCAAATCATATTTTATTAAACTGGAAGAAGATGCGGTTTTGTATTTCAGATAATTGATATTTTTGCACTCTGTTTTGTAATAACAAAAAATATTGACGATGAAATTTCAAATCTTTTACCTTTTTCTTCTCCTTCCCTTGTTTGCCTGTACACAAAATTACTCGTTAAAGGGAACCATTTCCGGACTTGAATCCCAAAAAGTTACCCTTTCTGATTTTTATGGTAATGAGGATAAAATTATCGATTCCGTTTTCACGGATAAACAGGGGCGTTTCAACTATACCTTTGGCAAGGATATGCACGCAGGCATGTACCGCCTGCGCTTTGGCGAACAGCAATTTATGGATATTATTTATCAGCATGAAAATATCCGCTTTCAAAGCCAACTTAATGCCCTGATCGACAGCCTCATATTTGAGCAATCGCGCGAAAATCAAATTTACTTCGATTATTTAAATCGCCGAAATGAGATGGAATACAAGCTCGAACTCATCGGCCCGGTGATGGCCTACTATCCCAAAACGGATAATTTTTACGAAAGTGCTACCGATGAATTTGACGAAACTACCGAAGATTTTGATAATTATATTAATAATTTGATTAAGAAAAACCCCGATACCTACGCCGCGAGAATTATAAAATCGGATTACACGCCCAGGCCTCCCCGGGATATGGAGCCACAAAATGCCATGAATTATATGCGGGCACATTTTTTTGATAATGTCGATTTTGCCGATACCTCGTTGCTTTACAGCACTATATTTTCGGCTAAAGTGATGCAATATCTTTCGTTTTATCAAAACAACCGGATGGGTAAGGATCAGCTTGAGGTGGAATTTATAAAGGCGGTAAGCAAAATTATGGAAGTTACCGGCGATAGTCCGCCAGTTTACGAATATGCCATGAATTATCTTATCGGTGGCTTCGAGAGCTATGGCTTCGAGCGGGTAATTACCTATATTGCAGACAATGTAAACCTGGACGAAAGCTGCGTAAACAGCGAGCGCAAGGCCGAGCTTGAGAAAAAAGTGGAAAGCCTGAAACGCTTTTCGGTAGGAAAAAAAGCTCCCGATTTTACCACCACCGATCTTAATGGCAACAAAATTACACTGTCAGCCCTTAATGCTGAATATACCCTTGTGGTTTTCTGGGCCACCTGGTGCCCGCATTGCACGCGCCTCATCCCCGAATTATCGCAAATCTATTTCCCCGAAAGCAGGGATAAGCTTGAAATTGTTAGCATTTCTTTGGATGATTCCCAAGCCGATCTTGAGGCTTTTCTTGAGGCAGGCGACTATCCCTGGATAAATATCTCAGATTTTAAGAAATGGCAGGGATCCGTGGTGCAGCAATACGATATTTATGCTACGCCCACCATGTTTCTGCTTTTCAACGATCTTACCATTCTGGCCAAGCCCATGACCTTTGAGGAGCTAAAAAACGAACTCTTCGAGCGCAACATTTTGCATTAGCCACGGTGTTTTTCATGCGGGCAGGGGACTTAGGTTTAATCAGCATTTCGCTCCAAGAATAGCCCGGATTAATAAGCTAATAATCCAAATACTCCTGATACAAAACCTGTAGAAAGGATTTGCCTCTGCGCTCGATGGCTGAATCGGGCAGGGCTGAGGGCGCTGACCAAAAGTAACGATTGTTGTCGGCATCGTAACTAAAACGGCCTTCGTCTTCAATCCAAATCAAACCATTATCAAAACCAAAATATTTGAAGTTGGGACTGTAAGGATTCAAAACGTTTCGGCTCCAATGAAAGTCGTGGTTGGGTACATCCATTTGGGCGAGCAGGGTGGCGGGCAGATCCATTTGCGAAGCTGGCCTGGACCAGCGTTCACCTTGCCAGATCGAATCCAGAGCACCACCCAGCCAAAGCATGGGCACGCTGTGATATTCCTCGGTGTGATAGGGCCAGTTGCGGTAAGAGTTGTGGCTGTGGTCGGCTACCACAATAAAAAGGGTGTTCTGGTACCAGGCCCCAGTTTTGGCCTTATCCATAAATTCGCCCAGCGAACGGTCGGCGTAGTAGGCCGAGTTGATATATCGATTTTCGTTTTTGCCCCAGTCCAGCACATCTTCCATGGGCTGGTCGTAGGGCGAGTGCGAGCTAAGCGTAAACAGCGTGGCGAAAAAAGGCTCTCGTTCCTGGTTTAAATCCTTATAAAGACGATCCATGGTAAATTCGTCGTGAACGCCCAGTTTGCCTCTGATAATTCCATCATCCTTAAAATCCATTCCCTCGATAATACGGTCGAATCCGTTGTAATAAATATAGCTGCGGATGTTGCCATAAATCAGTTGACCTCCAAAATAAAATGAAGTTTGATAATCCATTGTATTCAGGATTTGGATAAGGCTGGGCAGACCCACATGCTTGTCGGGCTGCACGGTGATGGAAGAAACGGGATGCGCTGGGAAACCTGCAAATACCGAAGCCATGGCCTGCTCGGAGCGGGAGCCGGTAGAAAGCACATTGTCGAAAAGCAGTCCTTCTTTTTCGAGCGCGTGGAAACGTGGCGTTATCCCGGCCTTACCTCCCAGCGATTCGATTAAATCGGACGACCAGCTTTCCATAAGCAGAAGCACAATATTAGGCCGGGTTTGATTGAGCACGTGAACGGTAGAATCGCCCGGAGTATCATAAATTTCTTCTACCGTTTTTATGGCTTCATCCTGCGGATAATAGCTAAATGGATTCGACTTTAGATTTTCGCGGTTTTCGATGTAGCTAATCATCAAATTAAAGGCATTGTTGGTAGCCGCATGATTAAGGATGAGTTTTTTAGAAAAATAAACCTCGCTTTGGTTGATAGGAATTTGCTGAAATCCTCCCCGCATCCCGATTATTAAAAAAGGGAAGATAACGACCACGGCAAGCGTGTTGAGCCAGGGATATTTTTTGCTGCGTTGCAAGCTGAGATAAAAAAAGCGATGGTAAAGCCAGATGGCCGCCACGGCAAAGAGCACCACAAAAAGGCTGACTGCGATAATGCTGGAGCCTTCGGCAGAGTTGTAAACTTCGGAAGGGTTTTCGAGATAATTCAGTGCTTTCACATTGAGTTTGATTTTCCATTCTTTGTAAAGTCCCATTTCGCCGGCACTAATCAAGGTATAAAGCAACACCATGATGGCCGTGTAAATTTTGTTGATAATTCCCGGTACTTTGGTTCCGATAATAGATTGGATGATGATGAGCAAAAAGGGAAAGATCATAAAATAGGATGCGGTGGCAAAATCGAGCTTTAAGGCATGAAAAAATGTAGCCAATGCTTCGCCGAAACCAACTTCCTGCAGATTGAGCATGGGCAGGTAAAAAAGCATAAAGACCAGTCGTGCCGAGGCAAACAAGAGCATCCAAAACAAAAACTGGCGGAGGATAAATAGGAGGATTTTTTTCACGTAATCATCAATTTATTAAAAACCTAAGCGTATTTAGAACCCACAAAAATACACCAAGAAGTGGAACGGAGGGAGCGTGCTGTTTTTTTTTCTTAATTTTACCATCCTTTTATTTATTATTTTTTAATAAAAAAACAATGCAAAAACGATGTCCTGAATGTGGCGAAGCGATTGTAGGCCGGGCTGATAAGAAGTTTTGCTCGGATATGTGTCGCAACGCCTGGAACAATAAGCAAAAGCGCAGCACGAATAATTACACCCGCAAGGTCAATGGCATCCTGCGCAAAAACCGGCAGATACTTGACGAGCTGGTACCCGATGATAAATACACCGTCCACCGCGACATGCTGCTCAAGCGGGGTTTCCAGTTCGATTACCTCACCCATATTTACCGCACCAAATCCGGCAGGCTTTACTACTTTTGCTACGAAATGGGTTACCTGCCCATCGACAACGATTTTTATGCCCTGGTAAGGCGAAAAGACGATGCTTAAAATGCTGCGGAACAAAAACTACAAGACCAGGATATTCTTCCTGTTTTTTCTACTTATGCTTTTTTTTAATCCCCTTTCGGGGAATGAGAAATTATCCCACGATGCCACTATTTCCCTGCTGACCTGTGGCCCGGGATCCCAGCTTTATGCCGCCTTTGGGCATAGTGCCCTCTGGGTAAACGACCCTGCGATGGAAATTGATGCCGTATATAATTTTGGTACCTTCGATTTTAATACGCCTTATTTTTATCTTAAATTCCTGAGGGGAAAATTGGATTACGCGCTTTCCGTTTCCGATTCGGCGAACTTTATGGAGGAATACAGGGAGGAAAACCGATGGGTTTATCGGCAAGAGCTAAGTATAAGCCATGAGCAGTTGCAAAGTTTTTACGATTCGCTCGAGGTGTTGCGAAAACCCGCAAACCGTTTTTATCGCTACGATTTTTTTCGTAACAACTGCTCTAACCGGCTCACCGATTTGATAGTGTTTTTTGCTGCGGATTCATCCCGGCTTGATTCCTTGCAGCGCAGCACAGGCAAAACCTACCGCCAGGCTCTCCGGCCATACATCGGCGGGCGCGAGTGGCTGAGCCTGGGGATTAATCTTTTGCTGGGGCCTTTTTCCGACCAAAAAATGACCGCCCGCCAAAGTACCTTTTTGCCTGATAAACTTATGGATGAAATGCAAAAGACCGGCCTGGCCAAATCCAGGAAATTGCTGAATGCCGAAACCTTTGGCCTACCTGCTGTAAAAGAGGTGAGCCTGGCGATGATCCTGATTTGGCTTCTGGTTTTTGCCCTGGTGATAGAAGCCTTGTGGTTGCGAACTTCGCCCGAATTCTCGAAGCGTATTGATATGGTGCTCTTTGCTTTTTCGGGATTATTGGGCTTGTTGTTTGCTTTTTTATGGGTGGGAAGCGACCACGTTTCGATGCATGTAAACCTGAATTTGATTTGGGCCAACCCCTTCAACCTCCTTGCAGCACTTGCCATCTACAAAAATCAAAACAAAGTACTCAAGGTTTACCTTGTCTTATACAGTTTGTCCTTATTTTTCCTGCTGATCAACTGGGGTCGGCTGCCGCAAAAACTGCCGCTCGAAATTATGCCTTTGGCTGTTGCACTTGCCTTCAGATCCCTGGATCGGGTTTTTGGTTTTGGTAAAAAAAGATAAAAGATAAAAGTTGAAAGTTAAAAGTTTCAAGTTAAAAGTTTCAAGTTAAAAGTTTCAAGTTAAAAGTTATGATATACAACTTTAGGCACTTGACACTTTAGGCACTTAAAAGTTGAAAGTTAATGGTTCGTTGTTTTTAGTGTTATTTTACCTATAACTAATACTCCCGCCTGCAGCGAGGATGTCCCCGATGGCTCGGGAGCCCGCACGTGCGGGGCTTCGCTCCACGGATAACGATTAACGGATAACAATTGACAGAGAACAATTGACAGAGAACAATTAACAGAGAACAATTAACAGGTAACTGTCATATAGCATGACATATTTGACACTTTTTCCCGATCATTAAGAATGG
>CAZGAO010000059.1:0-33773 GCA_964523795.1 uncultured Lentimicrobiaceae bacterium | reverse complement strand
GATAATCAGCGTATTACAAATTTAGTGCTGAATACCAGGTGGTTATAAAATGCAAGTTAGGTTAGAAGGAATCTTTGCATTAATTCTATTTTAAGAATGCAAAAGTGTCCCTTTTTATCCGATGCTTTGTTTTATTTTTGTCATCTGTTTTTTATAATTAATAATCTAAATTAAATTGAATATGAAGACCATTGATAATTTGAACTTTAAGGGCTTGAGAGCTATTGTCAGGGTGGATTTTAACGTGCCACTCAACGATAGATTCGAGATTACCGATGCTACGCGCATTGATGCCGCCATCCCTACCATCCGCAAAATAATCGACGATGGGGGAATGCCTATTTTGATGTCGCACCTGGGCCGCCCCAAGTCGGGCTCTGAGGATAAGTTTTCGCTACGCCATCTGCTGCCTGCCCTAAGCCAAAAGCTGGGCGTGGAAGTAAAATTTGCCAGCGATTGCATTGGTGAGGTGCCGCGCAAGGCTGCCGCTGCGATGAATGATGGTGATGTTTTGCTGCTCGAAAATTTGCGTTTTTATAAAGAGGAAACAAAGGGTAATCGCGAGTTTGCCAAAGAGCTGGCCTCGTTGGCCGACATTTATGTTAACGATGCCTTTGGAACGGCACACCGTGCCCATGCTTCCACGACTATTATTGCTGAATTTTTTCCCAAGGATAAATATTTTGGTTACGTAATGGCCAATGAGTTAAAGCACATCAACGCCGTACTCAAAGACAATAAAAAACCTTTTACAGCCATTTTGGGCGGTGCCAAGGTATCCGGAAAAATCGAGATTATCAAAAATCTGCTCGACAAAGTGGATAACCTGATTATTGGCGGGGGCATGATGTTTACCTTTATCAAGGCCATGGGTGGAAATATTGGAAACTCGATGGTGGAGGATGATTTGATAGAAACCGCCCGGCAGGCCATCGCCGATGCCAAAGCTAAGGGCGTGAAATTGCTGATTCCCGAGGATGCTATTATCGCGGATAAATTTGATAATGATGCCAGCCGCAAAGAGTGCGCTTCTGACAAAATCCCTGACGGATGGATGGGTCTGGACATTGGCAGCAAATCGCAGGCTAAATTTGCCGAAGTAATCTTAAACTCAAAAACCATTTTATGGAACGGCCCCATGGGCGTATTCGAGATGGAGAACTTTTCGCAGGGAACCCGTTTTGTGGCCGAAAAAGTAGCCGAGGCCACAGGCAAGGGAGCCTACTCGCTGATTGGTGGTGGCGACTCGGTAGCAGCCATCAACAAGTACAAGCTGGCCGACAAGGTTAGCTATGTTTCGACCGGCGGCGGTGCCATGCTCGAATTTATCGAGGGCAAAGAACTGCCTGGCATAAAAGCGATTGAGGAATAAGTGGTGAATACAGAGCTCCTGACTTATCGTACTTGCTATGTTGCATTTAATACCCTTTGTGAACCTTCGTGTCTTCGTGCCTTTGTGGCATGCGATACCAGGAGAATAGCCACCAAGGCACCAAGACACTAAGAAACACTAAGCTGTTCAATATGAATTTTGCGACATGTAGATTAATTTTCAATTTGCGTAAATTTTTGAGAATGCACGAGCGAAGCTCGGCACTGCCTACTTCACCAACAATACTATCTTTGCCGCCATATTCATCTTTCCATTTTATATTTGATTATCTTGAAAAATCGTATTCTTTTAATAACAGTAATAGCCATGCTCTCCGTGGCTTCTTTTGCTCAGGTTCCCGGCGGTCAAAACCTAAAAACACGGCCTTCGCTGCGCCTGGAGATTTCGCCGATGGCGGGATATTTCTTTGGGGGTAGCGTAAAATTTTATGAGGGCAAGCTCAAAATAAAGGATAACGCCTCTTTTGGTGTTTCTGTCGGTTTGCCTTTGAGTAATGGCACGCTGCTCGAATTTTCTTATACCGGCATTTCGTCCACGGCCGAATGGCGACCTTCTTATGCTTACGAAAGCAAATACCCCGAACGTAATTTTGGCATTAATGTCAATTATTTCAATTTGGGTGGCGTACGTAGGGTTCCACTGGCCGAAAACATCGAAGGCTTTGGTGCCTTGCGTGCCGGTGCTGTTTATTTCAACAGCACTGCCGATGATGTAGGTGATGTTTGGCGTTTTGAAGTTTCGCTGGGTGGCGGCATCAAAGTTTTTCTTAGCGATAAAATCGGGCTGCGCTTTCAGGGCAATATGCACCTGCCGCTGATATTGTCGGGGGCTGGCCTGTTTTGTGGCATTGGTACCGGGGGTTCCAATTGCAGCGTTGGCGTTAGCAGCACTTCATCAATTATCCAGGGCGATCTGTCAGCCGGACTTGTTTTTAGGCTGGGATATTAAGTTGCCTTACCCAAAAGAATATCCTCAGAAGTTGAAAAACTGCAAGAAAATTCATTTTTAAAAATCGATCTAAATCTTATTTTCATAAAATGGAAAATCCACAATCGCAAAAATTACTGGCACTGGCTCAGGAGTTTTATCAGATGAAACCCTGGACATGGATGTTCGAGAGTGATATCTTTGGTATCGAGGATTCACAAACTAAGTTGCGTGGCTATGCCAGCGTGATGGGTTCGCTGGGCGAACATATTTCGATCACCTTTTATTTGGGGATAGAAGCACTCAATAATTTTTGGAAATTGAGTGATGACCCCGAAAATACGCCTCCCGAAACAACACTGGAAACTGCCCAGCTCATGCTCTCGTTCGAAGACCCGGAATTGATTGAGGAAAAGGATGATTTCTTGCTTTCAAGACTCGATACGGGTATAAACACCGAAGGGCGTATTCCGGTTTTTCTTCGTTATTCACCCGGCATGTTTCCAATCGAACCCAGCGAAGATGAAACGCGAATCTTCACGATTTTTCTTGAACAAGCCATCGAGGTCATCCGGCGCTTTGAGAAAAACAGGGAATTGCTTTTCCCGGATGACCCGAGTGATTTGTTGGCGGATGTTTATCTTATCCGTGAGGCCAAAGATACGGGCGATGGTCACCTTGTTTGGTCGGATCAGTTCCGCACTTTGAATTTCGATACTATTCCTGCACCTTCCTGCGTGCCTGACCCTTTGCTTGTGAGTCAACTTACGTACAGGGTGAGAAGCATGAGAGTATATGAAGCTACCTTAATGATGTTTCCAGCCCCGATAAAAGAAGATGATCAACCGCCCTATTTCCCTTACCTTATGTTGTTGGTGGATAAGAAAAAAGATTTAATTGTTGGTTATGAAATGCTTCAACCTACCCTGGGTTTCCATGCCATGCTCGAAAGTGTTCCCAATAAGTTTTTGTCGATAATTAATCAGCAGAGCCATCTGCCCAAAGAAATTCATTGCAGCAGTCAACGGCTCTACGAAATGCTGGTATCGGCCTGCAAGCAACTACCAATTAAGCTGGTACGCAAAAAAGTGCTTCGCCAAAGCCAGAATATTATCGACAATTACCTCACGAATATTGGTGAATAAAGCGAGATATTTTCAAATTCTAAACTATGCTCAAGGGGCCATCCTACCATAAAATCTGGCTTATTTCTTATCCTATCATCCTAAGCCTCTTGGCTCAAAATCTAATAGGTGTGGTGGATACTGCTTTTTTGGGCAGGGTGGGCGAAGTAGAGCTTGGAGCCTCGGCCATCGGGGGCTTGTTTTATCACGCTATTTTTATGCTGGGTTTTGGTTTTGGCACCGGAGCACAAATACTGATGGCTCGCCGCTCGGGCGAAGGATATATCGCACAAATTGGGAAGATATTCGACCACACCATGTACATTTTTGTGGCTTTCAGTGTGGTCATCGTTATTTTTACGCTGTGGCTGTCGCCCTTGTTTTTGGGTAAGTTTATGAGCTCACAGGCTGTTTATCATGCTTCCACGCGCTACCTCGATTACCGGATTTGGGGAATTATGTTTGCCTTTACCAATGTGGCTTTTCGGGCTTTTTATGTGGGCATCACCAAAACCGCATTGCTGGGCTGGAGTGCCGCGATTATGGCGTTGGTAAATATTATTTTGGATTACGCACTTATTTTTGGGAATTGGGGTTTCCCGGCCATGGGCATCGAAGGTGCCGCCCTGGCATCGGTAATTGCCGAAGGAGTGTCGGCCGTTTTTTTTGTGGGAGCTACACTAAGGAATTCTTCTTTGCGCAAGTATCACGTTTTTCGCCTGCCGCGTTTCGATAAGGCTATCATCCGACGCACCTGGAACATCTCCGTTTTTATCATGCTCCAAAACTTTGTCTCGCTCTCGGCATGGTTTCTCTTTTTCATGGTTATCGAGCAAACCGGCGAGCGGCCACTGGCTATCTCCAACATCATCCGCAGCCTTTATTTGATGTTGATGATTCATATCTGGTCCTTCAGTGCCTCGGTCAACTCGCTGGTGAGTCAGGTTATTGGCGAGGGCAACAGCGATGCCGTTTTCCCAATCATCGCTAAGGTAAACCGCATGGGGATGCTTATTTCGCTGGCCATTATTGCCATCACCCTTTTTATTCCTGAAACGCTCCTGCGCATTTACACCAACGACCTGAGCCTAATTCGCGATGCTGTGCCGGTGCTTTATGTAGTAATAGGTGCCTTGATTCCGATGACCGTTTCTATCAACTGGTTTAGCGGCGTGTCGGGTACGGCCAATACCAAAATGGCACTGGCCATTGAGGTGAGTACCATCAGCATATACCTGTTTTATGTTTATGTTGTTGTTTTGTTGCTTGATGCCTCCCTGCCCGTGGTTTGGCTTAGCGAATGGGTTTATGTTTCTGTTTTGGGTCTCTTGTCATACTGGTATCTGAAAAAAGGAAAGTGGCAGGGAAGGGTGATTTGATTTCAATTTTTGGTTTTTAAAAAACTCCAAAGCATGAAAAAATTACTTTTGCAAAATATTTCGCTCGTTCATTTGATAAAAGATAAAAAGTACATTAATAATGAAGCAATTTCTAAAGGATGCCATCAGAAGTGTTCTGATCAATTTGTCCATTCCAATAACCAAAAATATTCATTACGATATTTTGACCCTGAAACTGATGAAGCAGGTTTTGAATCCTGACACCAACTGCGTGGATGTGGGGGGCTTTAAAGGCGAGATTATCCTGAAGAAAATGTAAAAACGCAAAAAATTGAAGTGGCAACCCTTCGGCTGGATGATTTTTTGGATGCACAGTACAAAGTGGGACTTATCAAGATAGATGTAGAAGGTGCCGAGTTTCTTGTTTTGAGTGGAAGCAAAAATACCTTACTGCAATCCCGTCCTGTGGTAATTTTTGAATACGGCCTGGGAGCTTCCAATTATTACGATACCCAGCCCGAGATGATGTTTGGCTTTTTTGATAAGGAGGTGAAATATCAGATTTTCCTTATCGAAGATTATTTAAAAGGTCGGCCTGCGCTCACTCAGGAAGCCTTTGCCAGGCAATACCACGAGCGGACGAATTATTACTTCGTGGCCGTTGCCAAGGGGTAAATGCTATGTTTGGATTTTTTCAAATTATTTTAGGGTTGCAATCCTCTGCGAGGCTGCGAACCCTGGGTTTGCAGCCCCGATAGATAAAGCCAAATTGGCTTTATCGTAGGGGATCGCAACCCTGATATCAGAACAGCAAATTCTTTACTTTTGCATGATAATTAAAATTTGATATTTGCAATGATGAATAAATATTATCTATCCTTGTTTTTTGCCCTTGTGCTTGGCCTGACAGCCTGCGAACAAAAAACACCGCCTGCCCAGGCCCCCGAGCCCAACAATGATAAGCTGCTCGTGGCCACATTGTACCATCAAAAATCAGCCGAACGCGATGCGCTTTGCCATCAGGCTTACAATATTGCCCGCGCCCGCTTGGATGCTATTTTGCAGGAAAACACCGACCCTTCCAGCCTGGCCATCGCACTCGACCTGGACGAAACCGTTTTGGACAACAGCCCCTACGAAGCCTTGTGCATCCTCGATAATACTTCGTACCCCCTTGGCTGGGACGAGTGGATGAACGCCGCCAGTGCCAAAGCCCTGCCCGGTGCCATCGACTTTTTGAATTATACCAAATCCAAAGGAGTACAAATTTTTTATATCACCAACCGCCGCGAAAAATACCGCCAGGCTACCCTGGTTAATTTGCAAAAGCTGGACATTGCTCCCGCCACCGAAAATCACTTATTGCTTCGCACCAGCGAGGCTGGCAAAGAAAACCGTCGGCAGGAAGTACTCGCAAATAACCAGATTGTAATGCTCTTTGGCGATAACCTGGCCGATTTCAGTCAGGTTTTTGATGGTAATAAAAACACGGCTGCACGTCAGGCTCTGGTCGATAGCCTTCGATCTGAATTTGGAAACCGCTTTATCGTTTTCCCTAACGCCATGTACGGCGATTGGCTGAATGCGGTGATCGATTACAATTTTGACCTTACGCCTGCTGCCGCCACCGAAAAACAGAAAAGTCGGCTCGAAGCCTTTTAAGCAGGCATTTTGGATAAAACCCTCCCAAAAAGTTCTTTGCGTCCTCTGTGTATCCTCTGCCTCCTCAGTGGTAAATTTTATTTTGTTTGAACCACAGAGAAATCAGAGAAGCCGCTGAGGGAACAGAGAAAGATAAATTTGAAATAAGCCAATAAAAAACAAAACATTATGATACAACAAATCGAAATCAAACTTCCTGCTTTTGCGCGCGGCTTTCATTTGATAAGCCATCATATCGAAGCACAGCTTAAAAACCTTCCCCAAACAGGGCTGGCCAACATTTTTATTCAGCACACCTCCGCCGGCCTCACCATCAACGAAAACGCCGACCCCACGGTTAGAACCGACATGGAAAAGTACTTTGACAAATACGTACCCGAAAACGAACCTTATTATCAGCACCTGCTCGAAGGGGCTGACGATATGCCGGCGCATATCAAATCGGCACTTACCGGCTCCTCGCTTAGCATTCCCATTAGCAACGGGCGGCTTGCCCTGGGCACCTGGCAGGGGATTTACCTCTGCGAGTTCCGCAATCGTGGCGGTGGCCGCCGGCTTATTATTACCATCTGCTCGTAAATAGAAATTTTGGATTTGAAAGTGTAAGGAGTCGAATTCGGCTTCTTGTTGCAATCGTTTTTAAGGTTCTTTTTTCGTGTGCTAAGCAAATTTCATTTGTTTGTGCTCCTCTTTAAGCTCTTTTCTTGTTTTGATACTTTGATAATAATCGCCTAAATTCTTTTGCTGTTGTAATCACTTGATTTATTAACTTTTAGTCGGGTTGGTTTTTAAATTCAGAATTTCAATCACCTCACAGTCTGCTGAAAACATCGCACCTTCTCTGAAATTGCATTTTATCCCAATTTTAATTTTGTCATAGTGCAGAGGTCTCATCTCTGGATTAATAACCCACATTCTTGCAGTTCCTTTAACGGGCACATGATTATCGTTATACTTGATTACGCCTCCAGTTCCATCTTCAAATTCTGGCCATATCATGTACTGTTTATTATCTGGTTCACCAACTATCGAAAAATCACAACGAATACCTTGATAAGGTGTGCCTGTCTTTCTACCGCCTTCTTCTGGATTTCGAAATCTGTATTTAACCCGAAAATCGGCTGAATGATTCAATCTATTTTCATATGGTTCGTGCATTTCCTTTTTACTTGTGGCAAAACGGTTGATGGTATGGTTAGTAGCCGATTGCGTGGCACTTTCCTGTCAAGTTATCCCGAAGCTTCGGGAAAGCGGACTACAACCCTTGAATTTACTACTGTCTCGGCTATTATTTTTATACTTTGTTACAAGCTGGCTTTATTCTTCTATTTTAAAATATTCTGTTGACCAAATCTGCTCACAAATTCTTTGAACCAATTCTTTTCTGTCCGCAATATCTTCTTTATTAAACTGTGGGTGTTTTTTAAATTGTAATTCTTGTACTTTTTCCGATTTTAAAAAGTTTGGATTCTTTTCATAGTAATCAGAATGTAATGTTTGAGCAAATGTGTTTTCTTTCAAATAATGCTCAACTTTGTCATCATATTTATCACTGCTAAATGATTGATTTGTTCCATTTGGGAGAAGAATTAATGCTCCTATGGAATTTCTCCATTTTTGAAAATCAGTTATTTGTACAAATTCATCTTTATGTTCTTCAAATTTATTCCCCCAAATGTGTTCAATCTCAAACTGCTTGCCTATTGGATGATGATAACTCACATATGTAGTTGATTTACCCACTAAAATGTCAATATGGTTTGTAATACGAGAAAGTAAATGTTTGACAAATTTTCTGTTTTGACCATGTAATCCAAATTCATCAATTTTATCCCATTTTTGTTCTATGTTATTAATTTCTGTTGTCAGATTTTTACTCAAAGATTTTATCTCATTATTTCTGATTAACTTAATAATATTAAACATTGTATATTTAATTGAAGTCTGTCCAAATTTTCTAAAATTAACAGATCTTCTTACTGTAAAAGTCTCAATAAATCTTGCAACAAAATCAAGTTTCTTATTTATTATTTCATCTTTATCTTCATAATTTATTGAGGATAAAAGCAAAGAATCTTGAAGTGAGTCTGCAATTCCCCAATAATTAATAAAATGCAAATGTGGTTTTTGAGTTTCATATTCTATTTTTGCATCACAGATTTTAAGATACCATTTTACAAAAAACGGAAATTGATTTTTGTAGAATAAGTAAAACTCATCAGATGTTTTTAATTTGAATACCTTTTTATGATTATCCTTGAACCAGTTATGAAATCTTGTTCCAATTAATTCAAAGTCTTTATTTTCAGACCCCACTTTACCAGGTCGAATACTTGTTGCATATTTACCTCTAAACCAAGCTTGAAAAAATGATTGGTCTGCTGTATCATCATATTCATGTAGTTTTTGTATTTGCTCTTTCCAAATATTATTTATTTCTATTCGCTGTTTAAAGCCGGTAATTTTTGAAAGAACATATCCTTTTAACATTTCAGTCGGGGTTAAATTTAGTCCCCGGTCATTCATTGTCTCAAATATTGTGTATGCATTTTCATCTGAGTAGGCAATAATTTCAACAATGACTACATTTTCAATTAACCAGTCAATAAAGTATGGTAAAGCACCGTTTGTCAATTCTTCTGGAAATGCATGACCGATATCTTCATATCTTTCAAGCATATTACGAACAGTTTCGTCATCACTCTCTTGGATTTCATATTCTCCTTTTTCAAACAATGCTTTAAGGCATGGTTCGCGAGTTTCATCGGTCATATTAAAAGATTTTTCTCCATATTTTTCGGAGAAAATCAATTCACTTATGGAAACTTTTTGGTCGCTATTCGACTGTAAATGATTTAAGTAGATTAGGAATAAAGTAATTGATGTAATTCTTTGTTGCCCGTCAATAATGGACTTTTTTCCGCCATTTACACTAAAAACAACAGGACCAATATAATAACTTTGATAGTTTGCAACTTCTGAACGTTTGTCAGATAATTTATAGGATTTCAAAAATGTTGATGTTAAATCCTCAATAAGTAACTTAATATGCTTCTCTTGCCACCGATATTCTCTCTGAAAGTAGTCGATATAAAATTTTTGGTCTTTGAGCAAAGAATTAATATTTATGTCAGATGCTTCAATTTTATTTTTTAGGTTTTCACTCATTTTAAGGTTCATTTATTAGTTGTGTGGTTTTCTTTTAAGCTTGCTTGTAACGGTCGGCGGCTATGTTTAGTGCGGGATTTTATTAAACAATACTTTCAATTTACTGAAAATTTTGTTAATTTTAAAAATATTCAAATTACGACTGAAACCCGCATTAAATATAACCTTTGTTATGGGCTGGGTTTATTATTTTTTCTTTTTCAACATATAGTGATAAACATTCTGATTGCTAATAGTAATAATATAAGCATCAACAAATTCATATCCGTTTTTACTAAGAAAATTCAATGCATCAATCATTGAATTAAATACTACTAACTTTCCATTTTCATCTTTAACTTGTGTGTCTTTTGCACTCCAATATTTGTTTTCTTGTCCAAAGTCAATCTCAATTGTGACTTTATTACTCATTACTTTTGAAGTTCCGACAATTTGAATGTAATCTACGTCAATGTCTTTTATTGGAATGTCATTTACGGTTTGAGAAAGCACATTTGAAAGTCCGAATACCGTCAGACACAATGTTAAAACGATTATTTTTTTCATAATTATTTTGTTTAATTCCTACTCTTCAGGCTTTTCGGTTTCGCCCCGTTTTTTATATGGTTGTTGGTCTCCACTTTTTATTCTTTATTAGTCAATATCTTTTAGAATAAGTCAAATTAATTCTCTTAGTCCACATTTTATTTACATAACGATTTTTTTAACCTTGCCCTATAAAGTATGTGCATGTTCAATATTGATTATATTTCTGTTTTGTAATTTGTTGTTGTTGAACTTATTTCACCTTTTTGGTTATGTATGTTCAGCATGTTTATGAGGAATCAAAAAAATCATCATCGAACGGGTTTTTGAATTTGGCAAAATCCTTTTGTGAAACATGCGTGTTCACCCTGTTGGAAAACTCAGTATTTATTGAACTTTTCCAACTATTGTAATAAATTCCTACGGGGTAAATTTCGGTGCTTAAGCTACTTTTAATCCGCTGATTTTGTTCGCTAGACGAAATTTCCTTTTCCCTGATTAACTCCAAAATGTAATTATTGATTTCTTCTTTGTCAATGTACCAGAACCCACGGCTTTGACTCCAGGTGGTACTTTTGATCAGAGACGCACGTCCGTGCGCCTTTACATTCCAAGCAATGGACTCCAGAGAATTTACTTTATCGATGAGTGCGTAATCCTTCTCAAATCGCAGGCTTACCACCGCTTTATCGCGGTGCACGTCATTAGCCAAGGTGATTACAGGATTGCTCATTCGCTGCCTTCATTAATTTGAGAGGCAAAGCTAAGCAATGTTTTTTATTAAATGCTTTTCACATCAATTATTAAATAAAACACCTTGCTAATGGAGAAATGAAAACATAGTACAAAAATTGACCGGCTGAAAGTAAATCAAGAATGAATCCTTTCGGAGATTAACAAGTTTTAGAGGAATACGCGTGAAATTGAATAGTGTCCGTCTTTAAAGTAACAGTTAGAAAAATATACGATTTGAGATTTAAGATTTTAGATTTAAGATGTTGATGCTATTCAACACAATCTAAAATCTACGATCGTCCCGAAAAGTCGAAAATTTTTAATTTTTGTTTCTTTTCGAGGATGCACGAGCGTAGCTCGGCATTAATCTCCAATCTTAAATCAAAAAAAATCGACTTTATGGACAAGCACTAAATAGCACTTTGGCTGTACCGGATAAGCTCAGGGAAAAAACTCTCAAAATCTTTTTTAAGTTCGGGGTAATGCAGGAGTAGCTCTGTTTTGCCATGTTCGATGCCCGAATCGAAACGGGTACGTGTGGACATTCCACGCAGAGCCAGGCCAATGTTATCCACATCGGCGTAAGATGCCAGCCAGTTGCCAATGGCCATGGCCGGGAGGATGCGTTTCATTTTTGCCGGCATTTTTAAATAGTATTTAAATAAGGTGCGGTAGGCCGATTTGGTAAACTGTTGCAGACTTACATCGGAATAGCTTGCCCAGTTGGCCGCCAAAAAATGGTCGTAATACATGTCCACAACTACGCCCGAGTACTTTCGGTATTGGCTGCGGATGCGTGCCTTGCTTTGCGCCACCATCGGATGGCTGTCGGTGTAGCTGTCGATTTGCCGGTGCAGACGAATGCCTTTTAATATATCGCCGGTATATTTTTCTATCTGGCGACCTTTGATGGCATCGGCAATAAAATTGCCAACCATAATCTCCTCCTCCCCGAAGGATAAATACAAATGTGCCAGATAGTTCATAGGTCGGATTTCTATTTTGGATTTTTGTGAAGGAGCGATTCAAAATACAAGTCCATCAGTTCCTGGGCTGCAATGTACGAGCTTATCTGGTCTTCTTCCAGCTTGGCGGTAATATCGTCGAGTTTGGTGCGCACTTTTTCGTTTTGATAAAAAGCGGACTTTAAGCCATCGTTGATGGTTTCGTACATGATCAGCTTTTTCTGTTCTCTTCTTTTCTGATCGAAGTAGCCATTTTGTTGGGTAAAATTCATATACGCGGTGATGGTTTCCCATACTTTAGCGATGCCTTCGCGTGTTTGCGCCGAGCAGGTACCCACCTGTGGCATCCATCCCGATTCGGTGGGTGGAAAAAGGTGGAGGGCGTTTTTGTATTCGCCCATTGCCAGACGGGCTTTTCGCAGGTTGTCGCCATCGGCTTTATTGATAAAAATAGCATCGGCCATTTCCATGATGCCGCGCTTGATGCCTTGCAGCTCGTCGCCGGCACCGGCCAGCATGAGCAGCAAGAAAAAATCGACCATGGCGTGTACCGCAATCTCGGACTGACCTACGCCCACCGTCTCCACAAAAATCACATCGAAGCCTGCTGCCTCGCAAAGGATGATCGACTCGCGGGTTTTGCGTGCCACGCCGCCCAGCGAGCCTGCCGAGGGTGAGGGACGGATAAAAGCCAGCGGGTCAACCGAAAGTTCTTCCATACGCGTTTTGTCGCCAAGTATGCTGCCCTTTGTGCGGCTGCTGCTGGGGTCGATGGCCAGTACCGCCAGTTGTTTGCCGGCAGCGGTAAGATGTTTGCCCAGGGCTTCGATAAAGGTGCTTTTGCCTACACCCGGCACGCCGGTAATCCCAATACGGATGGCCTTGCCCGAATGGGGAAGACAGCCTTCGATAATTTGCTGTGCCATCAGGTGATGAGCCGGTGCTGTGCTCTCGACCAGCGTAATGGCCTGGCTCAATATCACACGGTCGCCACCCAAAATGCCCTTTACAAATTCATCAACCGACAGCGATTTTCGTCTGTAGCTTTTCAGGCGTGCGATGGCGGCTTTATTAATTTTCGCAGGCTGCTCGATGCCTTGGTTTACATGGAGTGCCGAACTATCTTTATGGTGATTATCCTTTGCTGACATAAGCCTTGCTTTTTTGCAAAGGTATCCATAATCCGTAAAACCACATATCTAAATTCCTCTGAAGAACTTAGTGTTTCTTGGTGCCGTGGTGTCTTCGTGGCTATTTACCAGGTACTTGCCACAAAGGCTCGAAGGCTCAAAGTATCACAAAGTGGATTATATGCGACAATAATAATGCGTCAAGTCAGGAGTTCCGAATCTTCCGAGATGTAATTGTCGTAACTTTTGCAAACCTCCTGGCTGAATTGTATGCCGTAACTTATCAGTTTGCCCCAGGTGTTTTCTTCCATTTTGTTCAAGTCATTTTTTAATATGTCACTTTCAATCAGGCCATAAATCAGCCCTGCATTAAAATTATCTCCCGCACCAATCGTGCTAAGCACATCAATTTGGGGAACCGGATAATACTTGTGCTTATTTGGGGATGCAGTAAAAACAAACTTTGAAGATTGGGTAAAAATAAGGTGGGCTTCAGAATGCACGCTCAGTATTTTAGCCGCTTGTTCAGGATTATTGATATCAAAAAGCGTTTTGAAATCTTCGTTTGAAGCCCGGACAATATCAGCCAATGAGAAATTCTCGACCACCGAATTCACCACCTCTTCGAACTGGTGATGCTGCGAGTGCCTGATATTGGGGTCGTAAATTATTATTGCGCCGGAAGTTTTAGCCTGCTTTATAAAGGCAAGCACCCGACTTCGCACTTCGGGGTTTACGGCATAAAAGGAGCCGAAAAGCACAATATCATTTTCATGGATATGGGGAAACGCTTTTTGTAATCGTTGCTTTGGGTAGGATTTGTAAAAGCTGTAGCTGGCATTTTTGTTTTCATCCAGAAAGGCCAGAGCCAGTGGCGTTTTGCCTTCGTCAAATGAATGCACAAAAGAAGTATCCACGCCATTATTTTGCAGAAAGTTCAAAATTATTTTTCCGGTATCATCATTGCCAATTTCCGAAACAAAGGCAGGCTTCGTGCCGGTTCTTCCCAGGCTCACCGAAGCATTGAGCATCGAACCACCCGCTTTTCCGGCCTTAATTTCACCCTGCTCAAAAATGATGTCAAACACGGTTTCGCCAATGGTGTAGATCTTTCGTTTCATTTTTCAAACCCAATATCAAAATTACAAAAACTAAAAACGGCTTATTCGTTTGCCAAATTAACGAATAAGCCGTTTTGTCAAGATAATATTTTCGGGACGATTAACTCCTCTCCCCTAATCCATCAAATGCACAGCCAGAAACTTCTCCATGGCACGATAAAAGTCGAAACGGTTTTCCTCGTTATGGAAACCATGGCCTTCGTTATCCTTCACCATATACTCCACTTCGATGCCGCGCTCTTTCAGGGCATTCACCATTTGGTCGGATTCAGCGATATTCACACGCGGATCGTTGGCACCCTGGGCTACAAAAAGCGGGGTCATCATTTTATCGGCGTTCAGTGCCGGTGAAGTAGCTTCAAATTGTACTTTGTCGGTTTCGGGATTTCCCACCATCTCGTACATCATTTGCAGCATAGGCTCCCAGTAGGGAGGGATGGTTTGCATAAAGGTGAACAGGTTAGAAACGCCCACATAATCCACAGCCGCAGCATAAAGGGTCGGGTTTACCACGATGCCTTGCAGGGTGGCATATCCGCCATAGCTTGCGCCATAAATGGCAAGATTGTCTTTATCGGCGATGCCCTTGTTGATGAGCCAGTTTACACCATCGGTAATGTCGTTTTGCATATCCAAACCCCATTCTTTAAAGGATTTTTCCAAAAACTCGCGGCCATAGCCTGTCGAGCCGCGGAAGTTCATCTGCAAGACTGCAAAACCGCGGTTGGCCAGAAATTGTATTTCGGGATTAAAGCCCCAGTTGTCGCGAGCCCAGGGGCCACCGTGGGGGTTAACCACTACGGGCAGGTCTTTGGCTGTTTCCATAGTCAAGCCTTTGGGCAGGGTGAGGTAGCCGGGAATAATCAGGCCATCGCGGGCACCATATTCGATAGGATAAACCGTTGCCATTTTGTTTTCGTCAATCCAGGGGCTTACCTCATGAATTTTCGTCAACTCATCATTTTCAAAATTATATAAATAATAGGCTCCCATCGAGCGGTCGGAATAGGTGCGCACGATGTACATGTTTTCATCGTCATCGTTACCCGAAATTCCTAATTCATATTCGCCCAGTTTGCTGTTGAGCTGGTCGAACAGGCGGCGGGTTTCGTCATCAAAAAAGTGGCGTTCGCGTTTCCAAGAAACAAAGGAAGCCGAAGTAAGCACCTTGCGCTTACGGGAATAGAAAACACCAGAAACATCATAGTTATCATTTTCGTAAAGCACTTCGAGCTCTTTGCCATTTTTAACGTCAAACATTACCACCACCGATTTATCGCGGTTTAGATTGGATGTGGCAATCATGTTTTTGTTCTCGAAATCAAAAAATGCAGGACTTACCGATTCCTTAAAATTGGTAGTTAGCGTGGGGGTGAACTCCTGGTCTTCGCTGTCGCGATAAAGGATTTGCGTGTTAACGCCATCCACGATGGCAATGGCCACGCGCAGTTTGCCTTCGTGGTCGGTCATCCAGCCCTGGATATTGCCCGGGTTTTCGGCCAGCATCGTCATCTCGCCTGTTTTGATGTTGAGGCGGTAGGGATCGAAAACCTGCGGGTTGCGTTTGTTAAGCCCAACAATAATTTCATCGGGGATATCTTTCAGGTCGTCGATAATTTGTGTGCGCACACCTTCAAAACAGGTAAGGCATTTCGAGTTTTTGCCATTTTTATCTACACCATACACGGCAAAGTTTTCATCGCCACCGTTATCTTTCAGGTAAAGAATGCGGCCTTCGTTGGCCCAGTAGTAACCGGCAATATCGCGGTCGGTTTCGCTGGTCAAGCGGCTGGCTTTGTCTTTCCCTATTTTTTGCACGAAAATATTCATGCGACTTTCGTAGGGTGCCATGTAGGAAAAATACTTTCCATCGGGCGAAATTTGGTATCCTGATTTTTCAGGATTTTTGAAGAAGTCTTCGAGTGGGATTTGATTTTGTGCCATAAGTTGAGCATTTGTAAAAAACCCGAAAAACATCGCCATAAATAGCGTTGCCGCGAGCATAAAAATACGGATAGTTTTCATTTGAATGAATTTTATAGTTAATATGGGGGCAAAGATAGTATTTAGTTTAGGATGTTAAAGGTTTAGTAATAGATGGTAATTGCTTGTAATTTGCTTCGCGTAATTTGTTGTAATTAATTGTCATCGATAGTTATTGCTTGTAATTTGGAGCAATTTGCCTTACGAGTGTAATCCTGAAAAAAAATGAAATCGTATTCCAAAATTTCGGAATTGTTTTTTGGCAATGCCCACTATTTATGGAAGCTCTCCGGGTGCCCCAAAGTCGGGATTGGTCAGAAAACTCTCATCTTCCAGGCTTTTGATAAAGGCTATTAGGTCGGCCTTTTCGGGAGGTGTAAGCTGAATACCACCGTTGGCAATGTGGTGCATCAGCGGGTCAATTTGGGGTGTATTAACCAGATCGTGCGAATAAAATTCGATGACTTCTTCGAGTGTCTCAAAGCGGCCATCGTGCATGTAGGGGCCGGTAAAACGAATGTTGCGCAAAGTGGTGGCCTTGTACGCGCCCTTATCCATGGGATCGCCGGTAATGGCATAGCGGTCGGCAGGATCGCTGAAAACAGAATCTTTGCCGTTGTTGTAAAATTTGTTGGTGGTAAACAAGGGGTTGCCAAAACCGCCGTGGCAATGAAAACAGTCGGCTCCCTCCTCGGTGGTAAAAAGCACAAAGCCGCGTAGCTCTTCGGGGCTAAGCTGCACTTCGCCGCGCATATATTTGTCGAAACGTGACTTGGACGAGATTAGCGTGCGCACAAACTGGGCTATGGCTTTGGCAATGCGGTCGATGTTTACCTCATCGCTGCCAAAAGCCTTACGGAAATATTCAGGATAGCCTTCGATAATTTTGATGGTGTTTACCACTTTTTCGGGAGAGGAGTTAAACTCGGTGGGGTCGGAGATAACACCCATCACATCAGCTTCGATCGAGGGCACGCTGCCGTTCCATCCAAAGGTTCCCATATTCCACACCAGATTTATCATAGGCAACATGGCATTATGCGTAGCTTGGCCGGTAACGCCAAAGGGATGCGGGCGGGCAGCACCAATCTCGAAACTATTTTCCTGGCGATGGCAGGTGGCGCAGCTCATTAGCGAATCAGGATGTGTGCGCCCGTTGAGGCGGCCATCGTAAAACAAGATGCGTCCCAGTTCGATGCCTTCCACAGTCATTGGATTGTCGTCGGGGATGTTGAGCAGCGTTGGAAAGCCGTAGGGAATTTCGATTTCGTAAGGCGTGGCTGTGTATGGCTCGGGAGTGGGTGTGGGTTCGTCTTCGCTACATGAGGGGAGCATTAGCATTAGTGCAAAAAAAAGCAGCGCAAGCCCGGGTATGTAAATATGGAGCGCAGGCACTCCGACCGTCCATGCATTTGAAAGCAAGCACTTGCCTTGTTTACTCGGTTGAGCTTTTGGCAGACTGTGATATTTGCTAGGCTGATTCATTTAGAATAATGATTTGATTTAGCAAAGATAGTAATGATTTGGATTTTGGGCAGAGACGTGCAGATTGAAGATAAAAAGAGACGCGCTAGTAGCGCGTCTGTACTATCGTGCTATTGCTTGGTGAGAGGAATGGGATTTCGGATGGGATGCGCTGTTTGGTCGATGTAGGCATGATAGCTATCGGTAATGCGTAAAGACGCGCAAATTGCGCGTCTCAGATGTTTCTATGGGAAGAATGATACGCGCAGGTTGATAAGGAAAGGAGATACGCAGGTTGATAAGGAAAGGAGATACGTAGGTTGATAAGGAAAGGAGATACGTAGGTTGATAAGGAAAGGAGATACGTAGGTTGATAAGGAAATGAGACGCGAAGGTTGAAAAGAAATGGAGACGCGAAGGTTGAAAAGAAATGGAGACGCGAAGGTTGAAAAGAAATGGAGACGCGCTAATAGCGCGTCTGTACTATCGTGCTCTTGTTTTGCGAGAGGAATTGGATTTGGGGATGGGATACGTTTAGGATTTTTAGAAATTGAATAATCCTATCTATTCATTATAAAATTTGTCTTTATCCCAATTTTCGGGATTGTGCAAAATGTAATTTCGGATAGTGTAAAATGATTCGATATTCCTGATGATGTGATCATAATATCGTTCTTTCCAATCAAAATCAGGATGATGTTTGCGCATATTAATAGTGCAAATCCTTTTGTATTGATTCAGAATTACCCCAAGGGTTCCTGGTTTCCATTTTGGGTTTTTTCCGCCGATTTTTTCGCGATCGGAATTTATGCCGCCCGAATTCGGTAATGAGGCCTGATTCCGTGTATCCAGGATGTCCTTCTCAGAGCCAAGATTATTTTGACTTGTGTCCGAAGAGTTATCATTTTGTTGCAACTCATTCGAATTATAATCTGTTTTTTGGATTTCTGAATGCTGTTCTGTTTTTGGTTTTTCTTGATGGATTTCACTTGATTTGGATGTCGGTGGTGTAGCCGGTTTGTTGATGATTACAATACCGTGAATGTGGTTGGGCATTACCGTAAATGCATCCAACAAGACGAATGGAAAGTGTTTGGGGATTTCGTGCCAATATTTTTCGGCAATCAATCCCACCTTGTTCTTGTGCATTTTGCCTTTTATTATTTTCCCAAAATGATGTACCATACCCTGAGTGCAAATGGTAACAAAATAGGGTGCATTCGAGCCGTAATCCCAGCTTTGTAGTCGGGCAGAGGGTATGCGATATTTTCCACGAAATTTATCGGCCATGATGCTTTTTCTCTTTGATTATGAAAGTGCTCTATAAATTAAGAAAAGATCAAAGATAGGAATTTATTGGCGATTGCAGGCGGGATGGCTATCGGTATTGTGTAAAGACGCGCTATTAGCGCGTCTCAGATGTTTCTATGGGAAGAATGATATGCGCAGGTTGATAAGGAAAGGAGATACGTAGGTTGATAAGGAAATGAGACGCGAAGGTTGAAAAGAAATGGAGACGCGCTAGTAGCGCGTCTGTACTATCGTGCCAATGTGTGGCGGAGGAAATGGGTTTTTGGATTAGATGTGCTGATTTGGCTTTTTGCAGGCGGGATGGCTATCGGTATTGTGTAAAGACGCGCTATTAGTGCGTCTCAGATGTTTCTATGGGAAGAATGATATGCGCAGGTTGATAAGGAAAGGAGATACGTAGGTTGATAAGGAAATGAGACGCGAAGGTTGAAAAGAAATGGAGACGCGCTAGTAGCGCGTCTGTACTATCGTGCCAATGTGTGGCGGAGGAAATGGGTTTTTGGATTAGATGTGCTGATTTGGCTTTTTGCAGGCGGGATGGCTATCGGTATTGTGTAAAGACGCGCTATTAGTGCGTCTCAGATGTTTCTATGGGGTTTTAGAGATTCGCAACTTAGTGGCTTGCAAGAGAAAGAAGGGCATAAAAAAAATCCTTTGTAAGTTTTATCTTACAAAGGATTTGGGGGTTTGGATTTGTGCCCAGAACAAGACTCGAACTTGCACACCGTAACCGGCACCAGCCCCTCAAGCTGGCGTGTCTACCAATTTCACCATCTGGGCTTCGTTTTCGGGCGGCAAAGATAAAACTATTTTTCTCTCACCCACAAATTTTATCGACTAATTTTTTGAATCAATACCTTGCTCAAAAAAAAGCCGGGATAATTATTTATCCCGGCTTTGATGATAAGTAGCTTACTACTTATTTTTTTACTGGTGCTCCACTGCTATCAAGATTATTTTCTGGTATAGTAGTAGCAGGAGCAGTAATAACTTTTCCTTTAATTCTTAATACAACAGTAGATTCTGTTGCGGTTGAAGATACAGTTATACTTTTGTTTATTGTTCCTACCCTTTTGGTGTTGTATTTGACGACTATAACATCAGATTCACCGGGTAATACAGGCTGCCGTGGCCATGCTGGAATAGTGCAGCCTCAACTCGCCTTAACGTTGGTAAGAATCAGTGGTTCTTTCCCTTCATTGGTAAATCTAAATTCACAGTTCCCATTATCATTTTGATTAAGGATTCCATAATCGTGAACCAACTTATCGAAGGTGATAATTGGGGCATTTGGATTAGCCACCTGTTGATCAGCTTGATTTATCTCCGTTGCCCTTGCTTTGTCATTTTTCTCTGTATTTATTTTATTTTCTACCTGGGCACCGGCAGAAAACACAATAAAACAAAATACGAGAATTGTCAAAATTGTTTTGTCCATCATAAATTTAAATTTAATTAATACTAGATAAGCACCAAAAGTATGTATAATAAAATCCGAATCGACAAATCAACATTTTTTAAGCTACGAATTTATCATGCTAATTATGATTTTTTCAAAAGGCTTCTTCAGATGTTTTTATATAATTACAACAAAAACAGGTTACTAACCTGCCTCAATTACTCCACCCTCATACCTGTATGGCCTCTGAATTTATACTCAAATCATTTGTTAATGAAATGTAAATCAATACATTTTTAAAGCACATTATTGGTAATACAGATTAAAAAATTGAGATCCTGAGTGGGAAGTAGTCTTGAGGGAATTTAGCATTATCATAATTTAAGAAATACCTGAATCCGGCGAATCAGTGTTTTTTTCCGCACCTTCAAGATGCTCCAATCATGGAGGGCGAGGTATTCAAAAATTCAAACAGTTTATTTAGAAACGATCATTGTTTATAGTTTCCTATTTGTTAAATTACTGTTAAACGATACTTTTGATCTTGTCAAAATAAAACATATAATAGTGTTTAATTGTTTTTAAAAAAATAGTTGCAACTAATTTATGCTCATCATTTAACACCAATTTGAAAATGTCCGATTTTAATCGCGTATTTAATGCCGTAGCCGGGGAGATTAAACGGGGCTTTCTCGAAAACACGAATTTATCAACAATGGAAAACAAAGAACCTTTGCCTGAGAATAATGCGTTATCTGAAACCGCCCACGAGCCTTCCGCAGCCAGGATAAGGAAGGCTAAGCCGAGATCAATGGAAGTTTTTTCAGCCCTGCTCAACGGTTTAGGAGTGGGACTCCTGCTGGGCTTATTGTTGGGCTTGGCGGTTTCGCCGGTGGTAAGTGCGGTTATTGGCACGCTGTCCTCTATTCTTTTGGTCTTGCTGGGTTTGAACGACAAGCACCTGAGCACGCTCAAAAGTTTGCGCATTGGTGCCTTTGGTGTTTTTGCCGCCGCCGGAATTCTCTTCGGCATGTACATTCGGGTTAACGATGCCCTGGCACCAAGCCCTGTGCAACTCAAAGAAAGCTATATGAAAAGCGGCTTTACCAAGCAGCAGGCACTTTATTACACCGCACTCAAAAAGTTTAAATTCGTCCCCGTGGGATGGTTTGGTACTTCGGCTGCCGATACTACGGCGATGGCTTTAACCAACCACTACGACCAAAGCGTGCTCTTTGCCTCGGAAGTTGATTTGGGCGCGTGCCGCGTTTTGAATACTGCCGATGCAACCTTCCCCAAATCGGAGTTGGTCAACAATTTTGAATCTGCCGGTGGGGTGTGGAAACAGTTGGCTCTTGCCCTGGATCCCATACTTCCCGATCAGGTTTATGTGGATGCGATGCTTGGGCTTCGCGACAGCTTTTGCAAACGGGGTGCATCAGGGAGCGTTCAAATGGAAGTTGATGGCGAAATGGCCCAATTAACCGATGATAGCGACATCGAAATCATTAAGCTTACCATGCGCGATGCCGGAAAAAACTGGGCTCCCATTGTTGCTAATACCGAAAATAAGATTCCTGTTCAATATCAACCCCAATTTTATTTAACACTTATAAAAATTTATGGTGATGAAGCTAAAAACTAATCTGATTTTAATTTTGATGGTGCTGATGCACCCGATTTTCGCACAATCATTTGATCCCGAGGCGAGCGAAAAATCGCTGGTACGGGTCGAGATTAAGGATGGCACCAAGGGCTATGCCTGCAGTGGATTCGTGTGGAAAAAAGAAAACTGGGTGGTAACTTCGCTTCATGCCATGAAAATTGGTGCTACTTATCAGGTGGTTTATCACAACAAATATTATCGCGATGCCGTGGTTTACAAGGTGTATGCGGATGCCGATCTGGTATTGCTCAAAACCAATGTGGATGAAAAGCCGCTGAGTCCGCCTGCTGTACCCATTACTTCTTTCAATACCGATAAGGTTCCCGTTGGCTCGCAGCTTTATGCCCTGGGATATCATGGCGGTTCTACCGGGTATCGCACGGCCTCACTCCAAAAAGGATATGCCAAGCCGGAGATACTCGAAAAGCTGGTGGTAAAACAAGCCGACCTGGATAAGCTGCACAATCTGGGTTTTCCTAAAACAGACCTTACGGTAATGTTTCTCATGGGCAGTCTCTTGCCTGGTTATTCAGGATCGCCGGTTTATAACTTGAAGGGCGAACTGGTTGGCATTGGCAATGGCGGATTGGAAAACGGCACCAATAACGTGAGCTGGGCTATTCCTGGGAAATATCTGGTGGAGCTTGAAAATTCCAATACCAGCACATTGCCGGACAGGCTTGAGGATATAGGTGTATTGATGTCGTCGCAGGTGGAGGTTGACTTAAGCCAATCGCACGGCGGCGAAGGGGATATGCAGGAGCTTATGGCCGAGCAATATGCGGTGTATAGCGGTGGCGATTTGGAATTTATCCAAACCAAAAACCGTTCGTTCGAGCAGATGCACGCCACAGCTTTCGACCCGGACAATCTGAGCTATTTTGCCGAGGAACTCGAAGAAAATGGCCTGGTCATCGACTATGATTATATTAGGTATGATATTTACGAAGACCTCGATTTTGGTGTTACTATCGCTGTGCCCGAAGGCAGCAGCTTAATCTATGACCCATCGGATGGAGTTTTTTCGGCACAGCTCGACAACTATCCGCTGCGCGATTATTTTAGTCTTAATTATTTTGGTTTTGTGGATGATGATTATGTTATCGACAATGCACACACGGCTGCAACGCTGATTTTGGATGAGCTACAGGCGAGCTTGGGAGCAAGCGTAAATGGATTTAGTGAAGATACTGAATATACCTATATTAATAAAATTGATGCCGGCCGAGAGGTGATGTACGCCATGTATCAGGGCAATTCATCATTTTATGATGCGGACGACAACGAGTTTAACCTCGGTATTTATCTTTCGGTACTCAAAGACGAAAATCGTATTTTTTACAGCATGGTAAGTGTTACGATTCCGATTTATCAGCTTGCCGATGCTTTTGAAAATGGCATCAACTGCCGCGAAAATTACGAAGGCAACACCGAATATTGCGAATATTTCGAGCAATACATGCGCATTATGGCGGCCTGCCACCTCACTACTTTTTCGAGCATTCAATTTGCCAACGATTAAGCTGCGCATTTTGAAAAGTGTTATGTCTGGTGCGTGAAAAATACGCTGCAAACTCAAGGCTCGGAAGCTACAAAACTTTTTCTGCGCAGGGAGATGCAAACCATTTTTGCCATCACCCTGATTGCGGTTATGGGTGTGGCTTCGTTAACGCCGGCCTTCCCGCGTATCAAAGAAGCCTTTAATATTAACAATCATCAGGTTGGCTTTTTGATTACGGTTTTCACCCTTCCGGGGATTTTTTTTGAATCCTGTTTTGGGCATTCTTGCCGATCGTTTTGGTCGCAAAACCATCCTTGTCCCTTTTCTGCTTTTGTTTGTGGTAAAAAATTTGAGGACGGGGTAGGGGATTATGTTAATATTTTAAAACCCCCGGGTGTGAACCAACTTTCATTTGTATTTTCGTGGCCATTTCAAAACAAATGAAAAAAATTGTTTCAGCCATAAATGCCCGAATTATTTTAGGCCTCTCCCAGTTGCCGTTGGGCTTTCTGTATTTTTTTTCTGACCTCATTTTTATCTTGATGGCTTACATTGCCCGATACCGGCGCAGGGTTATCATGCAAAACCTAAGGATGGCCTTTCCTGATAAAAGCCCACAGTTTTACGCCCAAACTTGCAGGAAGTTTTATCGTCATTTATCTGACTTTTTTATCGAAACTACTAAAAACCTGGGTCGTAGTTCCGAAGCTGTGCAAAGCCGTATTCGCTTTGTGAATTTGGACTTGCTGCAAAATTATTTCAGCCGGGGACAAAGCATAATCCTTTACGGAGGCCATATTGGCAACTGGGAATGGTTGAATGCCATTCCTAAAATAAACCATGACGTTACCGTGGGTCTTTATCAGCCCCTGGCAAGTAGCTTTATCGATGAGCTTACCAGGAAGGCAAGAGAAAAAAATGATACCCTGATTGTTCCTTCGGCGCGGGCATTTAAATCGCTTAAAAACCTGAATGACGGGGGAAAGGTAACTTTAACCTTTGCCCTGGGCGATCAAAGTCCGCCACCCCATGGGCCAAAAGTGTGGATCGATTTTATGGGTATCGAAACGGCCTTTTTGCCCGGCATCAATAAAATCGCTCAGAAACTTGGGCAAACATTAATGTATCCTCATTATATCAAAACCGGTAGAGGTCGTTATGATGTAGAATTCAAGCTGATTTACGATGGCGTAACAGGAATTTATGGCGAACAGATCATCGAAAGCTACGGGAAGCTCCTCGAAAATAATATCAGGCAGCAGCCTCATATCTGGCTCTGGTCACACCGCCGCTGGAAGCTCACCCGGGAGGAAGGTTAATTAGTGCCTGTTTTTAAAGTAAAATATAGAAAGATATGCGATTTGAGATTTAAGATGTGTGTGATATTCAGTACAATCTAAAATCTCCAATCGTTAATCTTCAATCTTAAATCAAAAAAAATCGACTTTATGGACATACACTAATTACTATCCTGAATCAGTTACAGCAATGCACTAAATTTTCCTGCTTGTCAAAATATCTAATGCAGCATTCCTGACAAGTAAAAATGATGGCTGAAAATTTCGCTGTATCTTTGTGTTTTCTTTTTTGTAAATAAGAGGAATATTATTAATGGAGACAAAAATGCACTTCTGGCTGCAGCATATCAAATCCGACATTAAAATGTTTTTGTGGATTAGCTTGAGCGTATTTTTGTTTATCCTGTTTTTTCAGCCATTTCCGCTTCAGCTTATCGACTTCAACAATCGGCTGCTTTTTGTGGCGGGTATGGGTGGTATTATTTTTTTAATGCTGGTACTCACACGCTCATTTTTCCCTCGCGTTGCTACTCAAAGCATATCAGCCGATGATCCTCCCCGTATTTCGGGAATTCTTGCGGCTATTATTTTATTAACTTTTAGTAGCCTGGCCTTTGCCTTCTATCTGCGCTATGTAGGCTTGGTCGAAATCACTTTTCACCTGATGTTTAAAGTGGTATTTATTTGCCTTGTACCTCCGGTGGCGATGCGGCTTTGTGATGTATTCAGGGATTTGAAGCTCGAAAACGAAGAAATGAAAGTCAGGCTGGAATCAGGTAAACAGATTAATATAAAACATATCACCCCAATATCGCCAAAGGCCATTGAGTTTATCTCGGAGAATAGCACCGAAAACCTTATTCTCCTCCCCGAAGAAGTGGCCTTTATCAAATCGGCGGACAATTATGTGGAGGTGGCGTTTTATCAAGATGACCAATTGCGAAAGCAACTCCTGCGCAACACCTTAAAAAATATTGAAGACCAACTGCAAGTCCTGCCCGATTTTATTCGTTGTCATCGGGGTTGTATTGTCAATATCCGGCGTGTAGAAAAATTGGAGCTTAAAAACCAAAGCAACTTCCTGATTATTTCGGGTCACGAGGAGCCGATTCCCGTATCGCGGCAATATTTTCTCAAGGTAAAAGAGGGTGTTTTAGGTTTGTAGGTACTAACGACATTCGCCCCTGATTTTGTCCGCCCGCCCCTACGCTTTGCTATTCACCACATTGCCCGGGCTGTTTATCCCATTTATTTTGAAAATAAATTCTCCGGAAATAGTTTTGCACGCCTTATTCTTAAAGCAAGAATAAGTATTCCGGCATACAAAAATCTATAATAGAGAATTGCAGTTTCTGTATGTGTTCAAAACTTTATAAGGCTGGATATGTTTGGAAAATGAACGGTAGTTTTAGAAAGAATTTTTAAATGAAATTTAATTAGAATGGCAATGAATAAAAAACGGGTGAAATTCCCCAACCAAGACAAACCTGAGTTTATTAACGAACTGCGGTTGGAAGTAAAAAATTATTTCGACAACAAGGGTATCACCCGATTTGGTAATGCCTCGCTGGTGGTAAAATCAGTATTTATGCTCCTCTTGTTTTTTGTACCTTATGGTCTGCTGCTTTCGGGACTTATCACCTACACTCCGCTTATTTTTCTTGCCTGGGTTTTAATGGGCATTGCCGTTGCCGGGATAGGCATGGGCGTGATGCACGATGCCAATCATGGTAGTTTTTCGTCCAAAGCCAATGTGAACAAATGGATGAGCAAAACGCTCTACATTCTCGGTGGCTTTCCCCCCAACTGGAAATATCAGCACAACACCATGCACCACGGCTTTACTAATATCGATGGGCACGACGAGGATATTGCACCGGCGGGTATTTTGCGCTTCTCGCCGCATAAGCCCTTACGCAAAATCCATAAGCTCCAGCATTGGTATGCCTGGTTTTTTTATGGGCTGATGACCTTTTCGTGGGTAACATTTAAGGACTTTAAGCAACTGGCCGGATACAAAAGGGAGCAGGCTAAACTCAATACCAGCCTTTCGTACAAGCAGATGTTGCTTGATTTGATAATGGCTAAATCGGTTTATTATGTTGCCTTTCTTGTTTTGCCATTAGTCTTAATTCCTGCTCCGTGGTATTTGACCCTTGCAGGCTTTTTGACGATGCACTTTGTAGCAGGATTAATTTTGGGAGCTGTTTTCCAGGCCGCCCATGTAGTACCTACCTCTGTTTACCCCCTCCCCGATGAGCAGGGCAATGTAGAAAATAACTGGGCCATCCATCAACTGCTTACCACCTCCGATTTTGCACCCAAAAGCCGGATTCTTTCATGGTACACCGGCGGGCTTAACTACCAGGTGGTGCATCATTTGTTTCCCAATATCAGCCACGTACATTACCACAATCTTTCGCCTATTGTGCAGCGCACCACACGCAAATACGATCTGCCCTATCACATGGAAAAGAATTTTGCCGGGGCTCTGCGCAGCCATACCCAAATGCTGCGGATGCTCGGACACGCATAGCTTAGGTACTAAAGTCGTGGTGAAACTGATGTCATAGTAAATTGTCGCTTTGTGTGCTTTGCTAATTATTGCAGACCGTTGAGTAGGCAAAAGGCGCAGAGGTGAAATTGTTGCCAATTTCTTAGGCAGGATATCATTGCAGTGTTCTTAAATTCAAAACTCCTGACCCGATAGTTGTCTTTCAGAGATTTAGTTCAATTCCATCGTAAACATTCATGTCGCGTAATAAGGTTTGAGAAATACTTGGGATATGGCCTTTGTACTAAGGTTGGGAAAAGATAAGGTTTTTTTAAGAACTTGCTATTTGAAACAAAGAAATAAAAACCTTATTTCCTGATTATTAACCTTAGTAAGCTTGATGTACACCCTAAGCCCCAACCTTATTACCTTATTTTTCTAATGCCAGGATTTGAACCAATATAGGTTGAACACATTGTAAAAACTTCAGGTAAGATTTATGTTTCACGACATTAGGTTTACGCTGGGCAAAGAGGTCTGAAATTTCAAGATTCAAGGTTCGATATCCCGAAAAAATATGAAATCAAATCCCGAAATTTCGGGATGTTTTTTCGGCATTCATCGGTTTGATATTCAAAAAAAATCCTGTTTTATAGTTAGGGTATGACTTCAAGTCAAGCCCTGATTTCCTTCAAGTGAAACCCTGACTTAACCGACTTCCGGTTTCTCTACCCGCGCAGTGCATCCACTTCTTTTTGGTAATCAAACTGCAAATCCTCGTGGAGGCTGTCCAATGTTTTTTCGATTTTCTGCACCTGGCGGATATAAATATTGTGCAGGGCTGCGCTGTGGTTCATATACCAGGACAGGCTTTTCATCTGTCGGCAAAAGTGTAGCAACAAGTCTGTCTCCGTTTGTTTTTGACCCGAGTAGCGGATATACTTTTGCGTGGTTCTAAGGATTTTGCGCACGCTTTTTTTTACAAAATAAATGGTGGTGGTGTTGATTTCGGCAAACTGACGATCCATCTCCCCTTTCACTAATTTCAGATAGTCCGGCTCGTTATGCGCATCAAAAAGCAGATAGGTCAGCAGCTCCTTGTTTTCTTTTTTGAAACGCGCCATGCGTAGGCAAAGCTCAAGCAATTCTTCCGACGGCCGGGTTTTTAGCTCTTGTTTAATATAGCTGATGGTGGCCGGTTTAAGCGGTCTTATTTCCGCTGGTAGTTTTTCGCTATTGTCTTTTTCCATTTTATTACTGTGCTGCATGTTTGCAAAAATAGGAAAAGCCCGGTTAAGCACTTTGAAGAATTTGTTTCTGGATAATTAAATATTGCTTTGTTATGACAAATATCATCAACAAAAGTTTCGGGTTTCATAACATCCTGATATTCTTTTATATGTATTTGAGCATTTTGGCTTTTTACTGCTTCTATTTGAATGTAACAGACAGAAGATTAAGCTAATACGGGCAAAAAGACAAAATGAGTGCTATCATGCAACTTTCAAAAATAGGTTTTTATCTTGACCCAGGCCAACCTGCCACAGTAATTTTTCTGCCTTTGGGTTTCGTAGTGGTTCTTCGTAAAACCCAATGAAATCGATACTGGCCATTTCCGCACATAGTTTTAACAATTCAAAAAAGTACCCGTTCAGGTCGGCAAGCAAGTTATCTTCAATTGCTGCCTGCCTGCGTTCCCTGAACAGGCCACCGATGGTTATCCCGTACCGTATCCTTTCACAATAGTTGAGCAGGATGTAGCGTACCATGCAGAGTGTGGTGTCGGCAATATGGGCATCGAAGTCTTTGGACTGGCATTTCCCCAGCAGTAGCTTTTGCTTGCATTCTTTGAAAAACACTTCAATGGCCCACCGTATTGCATAAACCTCCATTATCCTTGTAAAACTTATTTCCAGGTCGGTTGTAACGAGCATCCTCCATTTGTTGTTACGCCCAAATTTTATTAGGAATATTATTACCCTAACTCCTTGGTAAGTTGCCTGGAACTGGAGGTACCTCGATTTGTATTTTCGGTTGGTTTTGCCCAATTTCCGTTCGTGCTTGGCCAGTATTTGATGTGGGTTCAGGACCTCCCCACCTGGGGGCAGGGTGTATTTGGCTGTCCCTATTTTTGCCATCGAAACCAAGTTTACGTTGCGGCCTATATCGATAATAGCCTTTAGGAATTTAAGGCAAAAGAACCAGGAATCGATAAGTACATAACCCGGTACAAACCCATTCCTTATGGCACGTTTTAGCATCTTTATGGCAGTGTCGTTCTTGCCTTCGCCGGTTTCTTTATTGCGATTGTAACCGGGGGTGTCCTTGTCCCGTTTTTTATTGAATTGATTATTATATTCCTTTTAACAGCGCCTTACTTTCTTTTACCATTGCTGTTGTCCCTTTCACTTTTTTGGCCGCCATTTTTATTTTTTCGTTGTTCTTAGCTTCATAGTATGCGTCTTTGCCGCCTTCGCCAATTTTATTAAGGCCGCTCTTAAACAACGCCGATACACTTGCCACGCCCACAAAGGGTAAGATGATCAACGCCATGTGTATGGTGGAAAGCAGTGCACCACTACGTTTAAGGATATCAAGGTTTTTCAGTACGCCACTAACCTCAAACTTGTCGATTACATCGGCGATGTTTTGGGTAATCTGCTCGGGGTTTTCGGATACTTTTTCTATCTGTTCGACTTTTTTTGTAATTTCGCTTCGTTGCATATTTCTATCTTTGTGGATATTGATATATATAATTTCCTCAAAATTAGGTAATTATAATGAAATATGCAACTTTTTTATTGCAAAAAACTGTTTTTATTAGACTGTAATTCAGTTAATTACGAAACACGAAAATTTGAGTTAATAATACACTGGAATCCGGCAACCATAAAAATCGGGGCGAAAACCGAAAAGCCTTAAGAGTAGGTATAAATTAATGCTATAATTTTATGAGAAAAGTATTTTTTGTATTTGCAGTGATGACAGCGATGATGTCGTGCCAAAACATTTCGACCGACGAAAAACAAAAGGCCGAAAACGCGCAGGAAACAACAGCCATCCAAACTAAAATTGTTTCGACTGACCAGCAGCAAGCCCTAAGTCCCGACCTGGTGATTCAGGATTTGAAAGAAGGAAACAGCCGTTTTGTAAACAACGGCCTAAGTGCCCGCGACAATCAGGCACTGGTTAAAGATGCCGTATCAGGGCAATATCCGAAAGCCATTATTCTTTCGTGTATCGATAGCAGGGTTCCGGTGGAAGAGATTTTCGATCAAGGCATCGGCGATTTGTTTGTAGGAAGGCTGGCCGGAAACATCGTTAACGAAGATATGCTGGGAAGTATGGAATATTCGTGCAAGGTTGCAGGATCGAAGTTGATTTTGGTGATGGGACACGAGTCGTGCGGTGCAGTAAAAGCCGCCATCGATGAGGTAGAGCTGGGGAATATTACCGGGTTGCTTTCTAAAATCGAGCCTGCCATCAAAATGTCGGAAGGTTTTGAAGGCGAACACAGCACCAAAAACGCCAAATATGTCGATCAGGTGATTACCAATAATGTTCGGCTTACTATAGAGCAAATTCGCGAAGGCAGCCCGATATTAAAGGAGATGGAAGATAAGGGTGAGATAAAAATTGTGGGCGCTTATTACAGCCTGCACAGCGGCGAGGTTTCTTTTTTTTAAACAGATGCTTAAAAATGCGTTGAATCCGAGTGCAACCCTAATGAAATATTTTCTGCATTTGACGGGTATTTAAAATTGGCCAAAATGAAATTAAACAAACAAATTTCCTAACTTCGCTTTCTGAATAGTTTAGTTCAACATTACGGATAACAAAATTCAACATGATGGAAGAAAATAATTCTCAAATAATTATATATCAATCAGAAAATGGAGAAACCAAATTGGATGTTCGTTTTCACGATGAAACTGTGTGGTTGACCCAAAAGCTAATGGCTGAGTTGTTTCAGACCACTATTCCCAATATCAATATGCACCTGAAAAACATATTTGAAGAGGGGGAATTGAAAGAAAATCGAACTATTAAGGAATTCTTAATAGTTCAACAAGAAGGAAACAGAGAGGTAAAACGAAAGCAGGTTTTTTACAATCTTGATGCTATTATTTCGGTAGGGTATCGCATTAAATCGCACATTGCAACCAAATTCAGACAATGGGCAACCAACCACTTGCGGGAATATATTGTAAAAGGGTTTGTTTTGGATGACGAACGCTTGAAAAACCCCGATTTACCGTTTGATTATTTTGAAGAATTGGAAAGACGGATACAGGATATCCGAACTACCGAAAAGCGATTTTACCGAAAAATTACGGATATTTACGGTACAAGTGTTGACTATGACCCTACTTTGGATATTAGCATTGAGTTCTTCAAAACAGTTCAGAACAAACTGCATTGGGCAATTACAGGTCAAACAGCAGCGGAAATAATCAGTGGAAGAGCCGACAGTTCAAAAAAGAATATGGGATTAACCTCTTGGAGAGGTACTCGAATCAGAAAAACAGATGTTTCCATTGCAAAAAATTTTCTTAATGAAGAAGAACTGTCTGCATTGAACAATTTGGTGGAACAATACCTGATTTTTGCACAAGGACAAGCCCAGCGAAGAGTGCCAATGTATATGAAAGATTGGATTGAAAAATTAAACGGATTTTTGACACTAAACGACCGTGAAATACTAAACAATGCAGGAAGTCTATCTCACGAATTAGGAAAAGCAAATGCGGAACGGGAATACGAAAAATTTAAGGAGAACAGGCAGAAAACAATCGGTGAACGCGACTTTGAAAAAGCAATAGAAAAAATAGGCAAAAAGAAGAAAAAATGACACCAGGCACTATAATTCATATTCGATTAAATCCCCCTCCCCTTTAAAACCCTACCTTTGCAGCCATTTTTTTAAACTATGGAATATCAATATCATCAATTAGATAATGGCATCCGTATCATCCACAAGCAGGTTCCTAATTTGATGGCACACTGCGGCGTGGTGATCGACACCGGCTCGCGCGATGAGGGAGCAAACGAAAAAGGCATGGCGCACTTTATCGAGCACCTGCTTTTTAAAGGCACGCGGCGGCGCAAGGCTTTTCATATCCTGAGCCGCATGGAAAATGTGGGTGGCGAGCTAAATGCCTACACCAGCAAGGAGGAAACCTTTGTTTATGCTTCGTTTTTGCACCCCCATTATGCGCGCGCTCTGGAGCTTTTTGCCGACATCCTTTTTAATTCTACCTTTCCCGAAAAGGAGATCGCCCGCGAAAAAGATGTGGTGCTCGACGAGATAAACGCCTACAAAGATTCGCCCTCCGAACTGATTTTTGATGAGTTTGAAGAAATGCTCTATAACGATCACGCCCTGGGCACCAATATCCTGGGCAGCCCCGAATCGGTGAAGCAATTCAGCAGAGCAGAGGTACAGACTTTTGTGCAAAATCACTACCTCAGCGAGCGGATGATTATCGCTTCGGTGGGCAATATCAGTTTTGATAAACTGGTGAAGCATGTGCAAAAATACTTTGGTGTGGTGCAAACCTCATCAGGTCAGGCTGTGCGCAAGGAATTTGATACCTACCAGCCCCAGAAGCGCAGTGAGGCCAAATCGAACTACCAGGTTCATTGTATGCTTGGCGTGCCGGCTTACTCCGTTCGCGACAGCAAAAAAAATACCCTGGCTCTCTTGAGCAATATCCTGGGCGGCCCGGGCATGAACTCGCGGCTCAACATGGGCGTACGCGAAAAATATGGCTATTGCTACGCCATCGAATCCCAATATCAGGCTTATTCCGACAGCGGAAATTTTAATATCTATCTGGGCACCGACAATGGCTACCTGGACAAATCGGTGAATCTGATTTATAAAATCCTGAAAACCCTGCGCGAGAAAAAACTGGGCACGCTTCAGCTACATCGTGCCAAGCAGCAAATAGCCGGACAGCTTGCTCTCGCCCTCGAATCGAATGTCAACGAAATGATTTCGATTGGTAAAAGCCATCTTTTTTACCCCAAGGTGGACAGCCTAAAGCAGATGGTGGATAAGGTAGAGCGAATTGATGCCTCGCAACTGCTCGAAGTAGCCAACGAAATATTTGTGCCCGACCAATTTAGCACGCTTATTTACACTGCCTCGAAGAATGGGGGATAAATGGTGCTCGACTAAAACACAGTGTCTCTCTTATTTTGTTATCGTGATTCCATAATCCCTTCATGGGGTGATCCCCTGCTATTAATGCTTTGGTCGGATTTTTCCTCAAATAGCGAAGAGCCGAAAGAGTGAGTGGTATATTGCAAATTTCTGAGATTCGGATAGAGCATAATTCTCATATCGCAAATTAAGACTTCTCCCTACAAAACTTGCTGCGCTGCGTTTTTCCAGTCGAAATGACAAAAGCCGGGGCTGCGATTGGGGAATGAGAAGGCGGGCGCGAAGCGCCCCCCCGGGCATTACCCCAGCCCGGTTGGGGGGTTGTGAATTAGGTGGCGCACCGGCGGGCAGAGAAAAAAACATTTTCATCAGCAAAACCGGCAGACAGGAAGGCAGAT
>CAZGAO010000058.1:0-35149 GCA_964523795.1 uncultured Lentimicrobiaceae bacterium | reverse complement strand
ACACCGTCAGGGTATGACTTCGGGTCATGCCCTGACTAAACACCGTCAGGGTATGGCTTCAAGTGATGCCCTGACTATGTGCTGTAAGCAATTACCTGAAATGCCGTAAGCCATTTTCACTGAAAACCATCAAGGCTCGAAGATACAAATTTCCACAAAGAAAAATTAGCCTTTGTGTTTCTTGGTGTCCTGTGGGCTTTGCGGCTATCTGCCAGGCATTTTTGTCTTTCAATTTAATCAACTCCACAAATATTTTTAACAGCCGGGGTTATTCACATTAAAAAATTGCCTATACTTGCTGTCTGCAAAAAAAAGAATGAAAAAAGGAAATGAAGCAGGTTTTTGCAGGAGATGAAAATTTGAATTTTATGGAATAAATCTATAATAAAAAACGAATTTTTTATTAATCTAAACCTCAATGTTATGAAGAGAGAATTTACAAAACTTTTAATGTTATGGCTTTTTACAGCGGTATTTGCCATAACAGGATTTTCACAATCTTTTGTGGAAATTGGTACAGGGACAACAGGGATTTCCAATTATCCTCATTATTACTACCCTTTATGTAATTATTATGAGAATAACAAAACCCAAATGTTGTATCTGCAATCAGAACTTGGTAGCGCACAAACTTTTACCAGCATAGGGTTTGACATCGAAAGAATTGCAAGCTCAAATGCAGATTTGGTAGATTTTACTATTAATTTTCTGCATACATCAGATGCATCTTTAACATCTGGTGCTTATGCTGATATGACAGGGGCTACCGAGGTATTTTATAGTGCAAGCTATACCCTTGCCACTGCTACTGGATGGAATTCAATCGACATCACTGACTTTGCTTATAACGGAACCGATAATTTAATTGTTGAGATAATTTGGGGCGACCTCGGTGCTTATGCTTCTACATATTACCGAAACTACAAAACAGATGGTGGAGTTACACGTTGCTTGTATGGCTATGCAGATAGTGAAACACCACCAAATTATGATGGTGCTTCTAATTATTATTCTAATATGCGGTTTTACTATACTGCAACAACACCTGTAATAAGTGTTTTGCCAAGCACTTATGATTACGGTTCTGTTGAAACTGGAACATGTTCATCTGACCAAACATTTACCTTAAGTAATACAGGGGCTGGTACAATAACTATAGCGAGTGGGGGAATATCCCTTACAGGAACAGATGCTTCAGAGTTTACACTAACTGATGGTAATTCCTACCCAATGACTTTGCCCACAGATAAAACGGTTGATGTAAAATTTTGCCCAACAAGTGATGGGGCTAAAACAGCCTTTTTAACCATTGTAGATGATATCACTAAACAGACAACAAATATTCCTTTGGATGGAACTGGTTTTACACCGCCTGCTAATGATCTTTGTGGAGGTGCCATTGAGCTAAGCGTTGGCACATCTTGCTCATACGCAACATACACTACCGAAGGCGCAACAGCTTCAGGTGAATTACCTGCCCCTACTTGTGGTGGTTATCAGGGTTCTGATGTTTGGTTTTGGTTTACAGTTCCGGCAACTGGTGCTGTTACTATTAATTCAAATACCGGAGTTATAACTGATGGGGCAATGAATGCATATTCAGGCACTTGTGGTACATTGGCAAATATCGAATGTAATGATGATGGTAGTGAAAATGGAGCGATGCCAATGCTTGAACTTACCGGATTAACCCCGAGTGAGGTAATCTATATTAGATTTTGGGAGTATGGTGGAAATAACAATGGAACTTTTGATATTTGTGCGTTTGACCCAACACCTTTGGTTGCTCCAGCTTGCACAACTCCGGTTAGCCCACTTGATGCAGTAACAGATGTAGCCGTTGATGGGAACCTTACATGGAATACCGCAGCCGATGCCACCGGTTATTATCTTTACTTTGGTACTGATGGTGGAGGAATCACTGATCCTGTAAGCATTGTAGCTGGCACCGATCAGGGTGATGTTCTTACTTATGCTTATTCAGGGTTGGCAACAAGCACAGTTCATTACTGGAAAGTTGTTCCCTGGAATGCAGTTGGGCCTGCAAGCGGATGCGCGATATGGAGTTTTACAACTGCAGCGCCTTCGTATTGTGCGTCAACATTTTCTAATACCACAGATGATTGGATTACAAATGTTACATTTAATACCATAAATAATACTACAGGGCAAGAAGGAGCTGGTAGCTATGGTGATTACACTGCTCAATCAACGGATATTGAACAAGGTACAACTGTCCAATTAGATGTTTCTTTTGAATCTGGAACCTATACTGATTATGTAAGGGCATGGATAGACTGGAACCAGGATTATAATTTTGATACAGATGAAGCATTTGATCTTGGTTCAGGAGCATCTGCAACAGTCTCTACAAATATTTTAGTTCCTGCAACTGCTACCTTAGGTAGTACAAGAATGAGAATTATTGAACAATATAATTCGTATCCAGAACCATGCAATCCCAGTTCAACTTATGGCGAGACAGAAGATTACACTGTAAATATTACAGTTGCTACTTCCCCGGTATTATTAGTTGTTCCTGCTTCACTTGATTTTGGCTCTATTGCAAGTGGTAATACTTCTGCTGAACAAAGCTATGCCCTTTCAGGAAACAACCTTACCGGTTTTCCTGATAACATTACGGTTACTGCACCTGCAGGTTTTGAGGTATCCCTTACCACAGCTGCAGGTTTTGGTGGCAGTGTTCTGGTCCCTTATACAAGTGCTACTTTGGCAGCCACAACAATTTATGTCAGATTTCATCCTACAGCATCCGCTACGGTTTATGATGGTACTATTACCAACGTTGGAGGAGGAACCAAAGCTTCGGCAGTTGTGGATGTAATTGGCTCATCTCCCTGTGAAGCATTTACGGCAACCTTTTCAGAAAATTTTGATGGGGTAACCGCACCAGACTTACCTATTTGCTGGTCAAGTATTGTGAATTCAACTTCTTCTGCTACTGTTGGTACTTACACATTTAGTACACCGTATTCTTCACCAAATCATGCCAGATTATATAATTCAAATGATGCTGCGGCAACGCTTCTTTTAATAACACCCCAATTAAGTGATTTGACAAGTCAGTCAAATCAAATACGGTTTTATGCAAAGAGTGGTTCTACCGTTTGCGATTTAATTGTTGGAACAATGTCTGACCCTACAGATGATGCCACATTCACAAGTTTTATAACCATAAGTTTAACGAATACTTATACAGAATACACAGTGGCTTTTGGCCCAAGTTATACGGCAGCAGATGAGTATATTGCATTTAAACATGGGTTAGGAGGGACTTATCGATACATTTATGTTGATGATTTTACTTGGGAAGAAATTCCTTCCTGCCTTCCCCCAACGACCCAAACCGAAACCAATATTACTGCTTCAGGTGCCGATTTAGGCTGGACAGATATTTCGGGTTCACATTGGGATATTTATGTGGTTGCTGCAGGTGGTTCTGCTCCGATTCAGAATACTTCACCAACTGCTGATGATATAACAGCTAATCCGTATACATACGCTGCAGGCTCTGCTAATACTTCTTACGATTGGTATGTGCGTAGCGATTGTGATGAGGATAATGAGGGTACCAGCACCTGGACCGGGCCCAGTACTTTTACTACTGCCTGTGCATCCATTACATCCTTCCCAGTAACTGAGGATTTTGAAAATGGTGGTGCTATTCCAAATTGCTGGGAAGATGACCCGGCTAATAGTGAGTCATGGTTATACGGAACTTCTGCTGGTTATGGGGCTACTGCCGACCATACCACAGGTTCAGGGTATTTTGCATGGATTGATGATTCATCACCTCATGATGCAGACCCTTCAAATCTATTGTCACCTATTTACAATACCACAAGCCTTACTGCTCCACAGTTGGTATTTTATTATTGGATAGGACGTGGCCAATCAGGTTCAACACTTGATGTGGATGTGTATGATGGCACTACCTGGCAAACCAGCCAATTGACCTTAGCTGCAAACAACGGATGGATAGCAGCAACATTAGATTTAACAGCGCACACAAATGCCAACCTTCAGCTCAGGTTTTTAGCAAATGAAGATGTAGGTGACTATCTGTGTGATATCTGCATTGATGATGTTACCATTGAAGAAGCACCATCCTGCCTCCCCCCAAGCAACCTAACAGAAACAAATATTACCACTAATGGAGCTGACCTTGAATGGCAATATACTCCCGATTCATTTTTCGACATCTTTGTTGATGTTGATGAAATCGGAGCCCCGGGGCCTGGCACTATCCCCACCGCTTCGGGCATTCCCGGAAACTCATACACCTGGACAGGTGGCCAGGCTGCCACGGAATACGATTGGTATGTGCGTACCGATTGCGGCTTTGAAACCCCGGATGTTGATTATTTCTGGATGGCCATGGATAATACCGGTCCTGGAGATCTTCTGCTACCGTTTAGTGGAGGAACAGTTGATGAGCCCGGTGAGACTGGCGTTTGGTGGGAATATTTAGATCCTGATCCTGATCCTGACCAACCCTGGTGGAATGTTTGGTTCTACAACGACCCTCTCGACCTTACCCGTATGAAAAAAATCAAGATGGGTTTCTGGGTGCAATCTTTTGATGGGATTGCCCCTGGTGAACTTTTCTACGTTGTTAACTGGAGCAATGACTTATGGGAAGGCCCGGGCTTCCCCACACCTGAATTTGAAGTATTCATTGAAAGGTCACCAACGCCTGCACCCACCCTTATTGTACCCGGAGTACCTCAATGGATAGAATTATCCTACATTATCGAAGATTACAATCCCGAATGGGTTTCGATAGATATTTGGGGACAGAATATTCAAATCCTTGAAGTTGGAGATCCACCTCCTGCAGATTCACCATTGTTTGATTATTGGGTAAGTCCCAATGCCGGTGGTATTATTGTTCACGAATGCCTGCCTAAACCCTTGGGCAATAACAGCACATGGGAAGGGCCGGGTACTTTTATAACCGGATGTTTGGCAACAACAGTCCCCTATACCGAAAATTTTGATGGGGTAACAGCCCCGGCTTTCCCGGTTTGTATGACTGTTGAAAATACCAATGGTGACAGCAAGTTATGGGAGACGTCAACAACTCATCACAGCTCCCCAAATTCTGCAAGAATTGGTTATAATGGATCATTAGCGATGGACGACTGGTTTTTCACAGAAGGCTTAAGTTTAACAGGCGGCGTCGCTTATGAGCTTGATTTTGTTTATAGGGCACATAATTCCAGTTACCCTGAGAAACTGGCAGTTGACTGGGGAACATCGGCATCTTCAGCGGGTATGAGCGGCATCCCTATTTTTGACGATAATAATATAAGCAGCGCCGATTGGTTAACAGGAAGCGGGACTTTTACCCCAGCAACAACGGGGATTTATTACGTAGGTTTCCATGGATACAGTGATGCCAACCAATACTATTTGTATGTTGATGATATTTATGTTAAAGAGGCTCCAACCACCTGGACAGGCACTGCCAAAAGCAACGACTGGCATACCGCTGGCAACTGGAATTATGGAGTTCCACGTGCGTCAAACGATGCAATAATACCTGCCAGCCTCGCGACCTACCCAACCATTGGTGCTGCGGCTGTATGTAATAATATTACACTCGAAGATGGAGCTACTTTGATGGGCCAGGAAAATCTTACAGTAAACGGCTCTGCCTACGTGCAGAAAGACATCGCAGGTTATACCACCAATATGGATGGCTGGAATTGTATTTCGGCACCTGTGTTCGGGATGGCTATGGCCGGTTCCGACTTTGCACCAGTAGCTGGCGAGGATGAACTCTATGCCTACGATGAAAACATAAATATCTGGCGGAATTTCCATGGTGGTAATCCAGTCTCATGGTTCGATGTCTTTGATCCGCTTACCGGCTACCTCGTGGGATATTTGCCTGCCAATGCGGGGACGAAATCTTTTACCGGCCCGCTGAATGTCGATGAGGATTATACGATCGACCTGCCCATCACCAATACCGGATGGAGCGTTATCGGTAATCCATACCCGTCAAAATATGCCTGGGACGATGTTGACCGCGTTCAGGTTTCATCGCCACACTACTTGGATGTTTCGAGTGGTGCCTGGGAACCCCTTCCTCCCAATGGCAACAGGGATTTGGCAGTAGGCCAGGGTATTTTCGTTAAGGCCGAAAGCGGAGCTGGCACACCCGGCGTTACTTTCGATCGCGCCAAGCAAACCCATGGCTCGGGTGCAAAAGATAAGAGCCACGGCGAGTTTATGAAAGTGCTGGCTAACTTTGGCGATTTATCCGTTCATTTTTGGCTGGTGGCCAACGAAGACGCTTCGCAGGCCTTCGAGTGGGAATACGATTCGAGGTATTTGTATCCCTTTACCCAAATTCCCTACCTAAGCGCGATATGCTCCGATGAGGTCAGAGCTTCGGTTTATGCTTTTAAGCCTACCGATGAAACCACCATCGTTCCGCTCTATTTCAAAGTTAGCGAAGAACAACAAATCATCTTCGAAATCGAAACATTCGGAAAATGGGCCAGAATCGATAAAGTTACCCTCGAAGATAGCTACCTGAACACCTTCACGGTATTGAGCGATGGCAAGGCTTATAGCTTCGATGCCACACCCAGTGATGACGAAAGCAGGTTTAAGCTCCACCTCGAAGGAAGTACCGGCATTGCCGATAATTCTACCATCCGGGATTTGGATATTTATACCTTCGACAACAATCTTTATTTAGATTGTAACAGAGTTTTGAATGCTGAAATCCGGATTTACAACATTACCGGACAGGAAATGCTGCACAGCAAAATTTGTATCGACGGTTTGCAGCAAATCCCGTTAAACTTAAACACGGGCTGGTACATGGTAAGCGTAATTTCGAGCGAAGGCATCAGCAGCCGAAAGGTTTTTGTTAGATAATTTTATAGTCAGGGTATGATTTCACGTCATGCCCTGACTTTGTGTTTTCAAGAAAGAACTCCCCGTCATGCCCAGACTGATTTGGTCATTCATTTTTAGGTTTAATTACACCGGGCTTCAGTAAATCTATGGAAATTCTCCCCATTAAATATCAAAGCCAAATAAATTATTTGGAAAGTTTAAATAATTTCACTGAGGATTTTATGGAACACAGAGAACAGCTGATGCCGCAAACCAGAGAATCATTTGACGAATGAAATACTTTAATTGCGGCACATGCAAAGAGCTTAGGGTTTATTTTGGTAATCAACAATGAGAGCGCGTTTAGCAGGGTTGCTAATTTGAAAATAGAAAACTGGGGTATTTCCTAAAATCAGAAACTCCCCTAATTCATTATTTATTCCTCCTCTACACCAATCATATCTTCCATCAGGCCATAAGATTCGAGCACATCCGGTGGCCGGCTAAGGCAGTAGCGCAGCCGGAACACGAAGAAGTTTTCCACATGCTTATTCCCTTTATAAATGCGCACCTGCTCGGGCGCATCGATGGAGGCAAAGTAGGGCTTTAAAAAATCGGGCTCGGTGTAGTTGCGGCTATTGGTAATATAATAAGCATCGCCACCCAGGCGCAATTCCGGTCGCTCGCGATTGATCCAGGCATATTTGTGTATGCGATCCAGTTCGCCCACAGCCAAAAGGTTAAAATAGTAAGGCCGCGCCACATAATAATCCAGGTGCGCCGCCGGAAACCATTTGCCCGCAATGATGGGCGCATCAGCATTCATGGTTTGGGCAAAATAATCGCGTTGGGCAATTTCCGAAAACCTATCCGCAAACTGCTCCCATCCGTACATATCCAAAGTCAGGTCATCTTCGCCCAGCTTTTTGGGGTCATCGGAATCGTAGCTATAAAATGCCCCTGTTTTGATTTGAATTAATCCCACCGACAAAACCAGCACCAGCAACAATCCTGAAACCCAAATTGGCCAGGGAAGCGATATGCGTTTTATGGTTTTGCTGTATTGATCGGCCAGATATACCGCCGCTATCACAATAAGGCTAATGTAGGCCGGAGCCGTCCAGTGGGGCAAAGTACGGCGAAACAAGGCAAAAAACAAAAAGAGCAATATCAGCGGAAGCGAGGTAAGTAATAATAAGCGACGATCTTGTGTGTCAAGATTTATTTGATGGCTAAAAAGGGCAATTAAGGCAACGATGATAAGGATAAAGTTGACCGGATTGTTGTAAAAAATCTGCCCGAAAAGCTCGGTAAGGAAATAGTCGATGCGCAGCCCCGAGCCAAAAAAGCTCACCCGTTCGCTTTGAAAGGTAAAGCTGATAAACTCATTTTCGATATTCCACAAAATAACCGGGCTAAAAATAAGCAGCGAGATAATGATGGCAAGATATAGCTCGCCTTTTTTGAGCCATTCGCGATTATAAAAAAGAATATACAGCCCGGCTCCCAGCCACAAAAACACCGAAGTATATTTTGAGAGCATAGCCAGACCCAGCGGTATCGAGGCGAAAAATAATATGGTCGCCCTGCTTTTTGTAATGGTCTTTCCGGGCAGCGCAATAATTAGCATATACAAGCTCAGCAGCCAAAACAGGAGCTGCGGAGTATCGGGTAAAATAAAAATGCCGGCTATCACAAAACAATACACCGAGCTATTGTAAAGCAGGGCGGCATATATTCCGGCCCGGGAGCTGTGTACTTTTTTGGCAATCAGAAAAATAAGCAGGGTATTAATTCCGCCAAATACCACCGAGGCCAGGCGGATAAACAATTCGCTGTCGAAATGCAGATTGAGCGTAAAAAGCTGGATCACAAAACCCACCATGGGGGGGTGGTCGAAATGACTCAGGTCAGGATACAGCGCGTAAGTCCAGTAATACACCTCATCGTTGCCCAGCTCGATATACCAGGCAATAAAACCGCGTACCAGCATCGAAACAAGGATGATAGCCCACAGGATGCCAAAGCCATGAAGGCGACTCGCGATTTTGTTTCTGCTTATCTGCTTTGCCACGCCCATGCGCTAACGTTGGTAATAGTAATTGGGTCGTCGGTTTATTTTGCCTTTCTTGGGTTTCCCTTTGGCCAGGCGCGATATGATGAGAACAATGATGATGGTAACGATAAGCGCAATGCCGCGTTTAACCCAGGTTTTTATCTGGTCTATCTTTACCTGTGGTGGTTTGGCTGGCTGATTGCCGCTGTAGCGATATACCGGATTGAGATAAAAACGGCTGCCGTTGTCAAACAATATCTCGGTGCGGATGTAGCTGTCGTCAGCTTGCACTACATAACGGGCTGCTGTGGTATCCTGCACCATCTGCTTTACTACCCCGTTTTGTCCGATAAACGAAATCAGCTTTGCCCGCTGACTTACGCGAACACTCAGGGTATCACCGTTGAGTTTCATGGCCTTTAGCACGGGAATACGTTTGTGGTCTTCCGATCTTTCTACAAAGTCGGCACCCTCGCGCATGGCAATATCAGCACCAAAGGCTCTGCCTGCCTTCATGGCCTGCATTACTTCCCCGGCATTCAGGGTGGGAGTATTTATAAAGGTACAAATGCGTCCTACCTCGGTAGGGTCGAAAATATTGTGGGCATCATCGTTGGCCAAAATGTAGGCCGGGTGTCCGCTACTAAGGGCGGCATCCCAATGGTTTACCGAAAAGCGCGCTTCGTTAAGCACCTCTATCAAATCGTAGTTGCTAAGCAGGCGCAAGTCATCGAGGGTGTAGCCATCGCGCAGGTCGGGGTGGGCGAGGGTCACAATTTCGTTGTTCTTGCGCAAAATATTAATGATGTGCTGTTTGTGATTTATATTTTGATACACCGGATAATCTATCCAGTTTACCTTTTGGCTGCCGATACATACCTGGTGTACTTTGCGATAGCTGTAGCCATGCTCGTAGGTGGGGATGTAGGTGGGGCGGTCTTCACCAAAGGGGTTTATGGTCATGTAATCGGAGGTAACAATAATGTCGTAGCCCAGTTGCCTGTAAATGGTTTGGATGGCATCGTTGGTGTTGTGGCGGCCATTGGTAAGCCCAAGCCACACCCGCGACTGCACCTGAAAATTGCCCTTTTTCCATGCCGTGCTGTCCATGCCCTGGTAGGGATTATGGATTTTGTCGCCCGAAAAAGCCTTGTACTCCGGAAATTTGTAAACCGGCGAAAGGGCATAAATGATAATGAAAATCACGGTCAGCAGCAAAAGTAACCAGAAGAGAACTTTGAGTAAAAATTTTATCGTCTTTAAAAACATCGAGATAGCCTTGTTTATTTTGAATAGTAAGCCAAGCAAAAGTAATATTTAATCCAGAGCTAAAGTTTAATTAACAGCAATATTGTTTGAATCTTTTAATAATTGTTTATTTTTGAAAAATCTAATTTCAAAGCTATGCAAAATTATAAAACACTTTACAGAAGCCGTACAAGCACTGTCATCGGTGGTGTGTCGGGAGGTTTAGCAAGGTATTTTAATACCGATCCGGTTTTGTTCCGGATACTCTTTGTGGTACTCACCTTTTTGGCTGCCGGCGGCGTTTTGGCCTACATCATCCTGTGGATCGTAATGCCCTTAGAGCCTTTCGGCTATCCCAACGAGGAGAACTATTTTAGGCCGAAAGGCAAAGTTGACGATGATGACCAGGCTCCCTATCAACGCACCGGCGATTCAGCCTTTCCACAGGATTTTAAAAAACCAAAAAACGATGGGGGCTTAATCGTAGGCATCATTCTTATTATGCTGGGTGGCATTTTCCTGATTAGTCACCTCATTCCGCGTATCCACTTTGGCGATATTTGGCCCATAGTGCTCATCGTGGTCGGGCTTATCATTATTGGCACCAGCTTCAGACCTGATAAAAAGAACTAATATTAGCGTCTTGCTTTGCGAGAATTTATTTATGATTATTAAAATATTTAAAACATGAAAACAAAAAATGTTTTTTGGGGTGTTGTTCTGGTTAGCGTCGGAATTTTATTTGTTTTGCGAAACGCAGGTATGCTCCACTTCAACTGGTACCAGGTACTCAATCTGTGGCCTGTATTTCTGATTGTGCTGGGTGTTGCCCTGCTCCCCATCAAGGGCGTGGTGCGTATTATTCTTGCCTTTTTAGTTATTGTGCTTTCGCTGATATTTATCTCTAACACCGATTACTATCATCGTTATCGTTTTTTCGAGCCTGACGAGTGGCGTTGGTGGGACAAAGATGAAGAATTCAGCTATGAGGATGAAGAAAGCGAAGAATGGCGCGACCAGCAGCTTTTCGAGACTTACAGCGATGAAATCGAAAATGCCGTCCTTGATCTGGATGCCATCGCCGGAGAATTTACACTAAAGGAAACCACCGATTATTTGATCAAGTTTAATCGCGAAGGAAACTTCGGGAAATACTACCTATACGCCGACCGAGAGGGCAGTGCCGTAGTTCTTAAATTAGATATGGACAGCTATCTGCGCGATAACGACAAAGTAGAAAACCGTGCTTCCATCAGCCTTCATCCCGACCCTGTGTGGGATATGCAAATTGATGCCGGTGCTGCCAAAATAGACTTTGATCTAAGCCCTTACAAAATCGATCGGATCGACATCGATGGCGGTGCATCGTCGGTAAAAATCCGCCTTGGCGATCGTTTCAACGAAACCCGCCTTAGCCTTAACTCGGGAGCGGCGGCCACCCAAATTGAAGTACCCCTCACAGCGGGCTGCGAAGTACTCACCAATACGATACTGTCAAGTAAAACTCTGGATGGCTTCGATAAAATCGAAAATGGCGTTTACCGTTCCGATAATTTCGATACTGCCGAAAACAAAATCTTTATCGAAGTCAACTCCGCCCTCTCCAGCCTGAAAGTGTTGCGGTATTAAGGATTTCGATACGTAAAGATATTAAAATTGGACTTTTTTACCTATATGGCAGATAAAGCATACATAACAGCTAAAGTTTTTAAATGGGCCAGAGAGTCAGCTAAAATAACCACGGAAACTGCTGCGGTTAAAGTTGCTGTATCTGAACAAAAGTTAAATGAATGGGAATCTGGCGAGAGTTATCCAACAATAAGACAAGCCCAGAATTTAGCAAAAGCATATAAAAGGCCGTTTGCATTATTTTTTCTTCCTGACATACCGAATGATTTTCAAGCACTTCAGGATTTTAGAAAAGCAGGTTCAAAGGAATTAAGCACGTCTTCAATTTTCATAATTCGTGAAATTCAACAGAAACAAGCATGGATTAGTGAAGCAAATGAGGATAATGATGAAAACATTGTTCCCTTTGTTGGTAGATTTTCTATTACGGATAGTCCTGTTAAAGTCGCCCAGGATATTCTGGCTTCATTGGATATTAATCCTTTAAGCTATGAAACGAATAATCCAATTTTGGAATGGATTGATAAAGCAGAATCAAAGGGTATTTTTATCTCAAGAACTAGTTTTATTCATTCGCATTTAAAATTAGATTCGAGTGAAATTCAAGGTTTTGCAATTGCTGACAATTATGCACCTTTCGTTTTTATTAATTCTGATGATTGGAATGCTCCACAATTATTCACCCTGGTACATGAATTAGCGCATATTTGGATAGCTAAATCGGGAATATCGAATGATTTAGAACCATCAATAGAAAAAGACGATATTTATAATCCAATTGAATTGTTTTGCAATGAAGTTGCTGCCAATGCTTTAATGCCTAAGGAATTTATTGAAAGTCTTGATAAAACAGCTTTTAAAAATGCTAAGGAAGTATTTAAAAATGCGAAATTAATTGGGATAAGTTCTTTTGCTTTGCTTGTAAGAGCATTAAATCTTAATATTATTTCTTTGAAATCGTACAAGAGACTTAAAGCTGAAGCTGACTTTGATTTTAATGAGTTTTTGCAAAGGGAAGCTGAGAAAAAAGCCAGGCAAAAAGAAAAGGAAAAAAGTGGAGGTCCAAATTACTTTTTATTGCAACTAAATAGAAATAGTCGATTATTTACCCAAACTGTACTTGATGCTTTTCGAGGAGGTTACATTGAGCCAACTCAGGCCAGTAACTTATTGAATGTTAAGGTAAATAAATTTCCTAAACTTGAAGCCCAAATGTATAGATGAGCACGACAGACAAAAAATATTGTTTGGATGCTAATGTGTTAATTCAGGCATGGCAAAAATACTACTCACCAAATATCTGTCCGGGTTATTGGGATGTACTTAATTATTTTGGAATTCAAAATAGGATTTTTATTCCTGCGATTGTTTATGAGGAAATTACCAGAACCGAAGATGATTTATCAAAATGGTTAAAAGCAAGCGATATCCCTATTAAAAAAATTGATGAGAATGTTACTAAGTGTTTAAAGCGCGTTTATTCTTCTGACCCAAATCATAAATTTTTAGTTGATAATACAAAAGCCAGGTCGTTAGCTGACCCGTGGCTTATTGCTCATGTTATTAACGAAAATGCAATTGTTGTAACCAAGGAAGAGAAAGTTACAGCTTTGAATTCCAAGAAAATCAAAATACCAAATGTATGTGAAAACATGAATGTACCTTGGATTAACGATTTTCAAATGATATCAGAATTAGGTATCCGCTTCAGTTGTGAAATATTAAGTGAATGACAAAAAAAATACCTTAAATCGCATAAACAGTTGACAAATAACAATTAACGGCTAATCCCGCCTACGGCGAGGATGTCGCTTCGTTCCACAAATAACGATTAATGCCGCCCTTTGGGCGAGCATCCTCGAAAAATTTGGTGGTGAGCTTGTCGAACTACGAAAATCAAAGATTTTCTATTTTTCGGGACGATTAACAATCCTAAGAGCTGAGAGGATTCCTATAAGTTTTTAATTCAATTTACTAAATGAAAATTCTACATACCTCCGACTGGCATATTGGCCACAAATTGTATGGCAACGACCGCAGCGATGAACATCGCTTGTTTTTCGACTGGCTGCTAAGCACAATCCGGCAGCAGAAAATTGATGTGCTACTGGTGTGTGGCGATATTTTCGACATTGCCTATCCCTCCAATCAATCCTTGAAAACTTACTATGACTTGCTTAAAAAATTGGTGAAAACCGATTTACGTAAGCTCATCATTATTGGCGGCAACCACGATTCGGTTACCACCCTGGAAGCCCCGCGCGAGATTCTGGAAATATTGAATGTAAAGGTGTTGGGAGGAGTTCCCGACAATATCGAAGATGAAATAATTGAAATTAATAACGATGCGGGGCAAACAGAAGTGGTGATTGCCGCCACGCCTTTTTTGCGCGACCGCGATGTGCGCACGCCACAAGCCGGCGAATCGGCTCCCGAACGCATTACGGCCATTCGCCAGGGTATCGTAAATCACTACCACGAACTTGCCAAGTTGGTCGAAAGTTACAAGACGCAAAATATCCCGGTAATTGCCAGCGGCCATTTGTTTATGCAGGGTGCACAACTTTCGGAGAGCGAGCGCGACATTCACATTGGCAACCAGGCCGGCGTAGGAGCAGATTCTTTCCCGGCCATTTTCGATTACTTTGCCCTGGGGCATATCCACCGGGCGCAAAGCATCAGCCACCAGCCGCCAATCATTTACTCAGGTTCGCCCATCGCTTTGAGCTATAGTGAGCGCAATCACGAAAAATCGGTGCGCCTTATTCATATCGAAGAATCCGGGCTGAAGCATGAGAAACTTACAATACCGCAGGCACGCCGACTGCAGAGCTTCGAGGGTACTTTTGCACAGTTGATCGAAAAAGTGGATGCTTATTCTGCAGACTCGCAACTGCCCGATTGGATAGAGCTGAATATTCGCGAAGAAAATTACGATCCCTTGCTGGCGCGGCGCATTAGCGATTTTGTGGAGGAGAGCAATGCCCGGGAGTCTGGTTTTGAAATTATCAGGCACACCCTTATTTTTGCCGATCAAAGCAGTGCCGGATTTATATTACCCGAAGCCGGAAAGGCCCTGGCGGATATGAGCGAAACCGAAGTCTTCGAACGTCTTTTGGAGCAACAAAACGTGAGCGATCGCGATGCACTCCTGGATACTTATCGGGAACTTAGCGAGCTGGTTTATTCTGATGAAAGCGAGGGGCAGTAATTTAAAATTAATTTTAAAATAGATTTTTCAGATAATTAATATTGTGATAAAATGAAAGAGATTTTTCCCTACAAAACTTGCTGCGCTGCGTTTTTCCAGTCGAAATGACAAAGCCCCGGGCTGTGAATGTGGTGAGAGAATGTGGACGCTTCGCGTCCACATTCTCTCACCCCTCCACCCGCTCCGGCGGTGTCATTTCGACTGAAAGGAGAAATCTCTTGAGGCACATTTATTTACAAAATTATGTCATTGGTAAATCCGTACTCACGGCAGAACTGCCGCACGTGCGGCAAGGAATCTCCTAATAATCTGTTTTACTGAAGCATTAAAATTACATTCCATGAAAATTAACAGCATCCGACTTAAAAATATTCATTCTTTCAAAGGCGTGCATCAGGTGGAATTTCAAAGCGGCCCCTTAGCCGGAGTGGGACTTTTTGCCATCACCGGTCCCACGGGTGCAGGTAAAAGCACCCTGCTTGATGTAATTACCCTGGCGCTTTTCAACAATACGCCACGCTCGGGGGTGCTGTCCAAATCGGCCATCGAGCGCAATGGCGCAGTCATCACCCGAAATACTGATGATGCCTTTTGCGAGGTGGAATACGAGTCGGGCGGGTGGGTGTTTGTTTCGCGCTGGGATATTAGCCGGGCACGTACCGGAAACCTGCGCGATTATAACATGTCGATTGCGCAAAAAGATGAAGAGGGTGCGTTTCGATTTTTGGATCTGAAAAAAAGTGAGGTGCCAGCAAAAAATGAAGAACTCATCGGCCTGAATTACGACCAGTTTATCAAATCCATCGTTTTGTCGCAGGGCGATTTTGCCAAGTTTTTGAAATCGGAACCCAAAGACCGAAGTGCCCTGCTCGAAAAAATTACCGGCACAGAGATTTACCGTAAAATCGGGAGGATGGCCTTTGAAAAGCAAAAGCAGGAAAAAGAAATATTGGAAAAGCTACGCTTGCGTCTCGGCGATATTCAGCTTTTGGCTAAGGAGGAAGTGGTTGTCCTGGTCGAAAATATCCGGGTTTTGAATGTGGATGCAAAAAAGGGAAAGAGCGAGCACGAGGTGGTTAGTAAAAAAATATTGCTAAAAAGCCAACTGGCCGGCCATCAAAAAACCGAGCAAGCCCTGGATGCCAAACTTAAGGAACTGAACGGTAAAAAAACAGCCATGCAGGCCGACCAGGAGCGGCTGCTGCTGCACAAGCAATTGCTGCCCCTAAAAAGCGACATCACCACCCTGTTGAAACTCGAAACCAGCATCGAGTTGTTGAACAAAGAAAAGCAGCATACGCTTGCGCAAATCGAAGCCGGAACATCTGAAAACGAAAATATTACTAAGGCACTTCAAACGAAAGTGGATATTTTTAAAATCCTAAGCGAGGAAAATACGCAGCTTGAACCGCTCTTGCTTAAAGTAAAAGCCATCGACCGGGAAGTCCAGATTGAGGAAACCAAAAGACAGGAGATTAAAAAGCAGCACGATCAGCTTATTAATGAAATAAAAAAGGCCAACACCATTCTGAAAAATCAGGATGAAGCGCATGGCTTGCTGGTGGACAAGCTGGCGCGCATCGATAATTTTTTAATTGTCAATCCCGAACTGGAAAAGCTAAGCGAGGTATTGCCCGGCCTGGAGCATAATAAGGATTTGCACTTTGAGAAGCGAAAGCAGATCGACCGCTTGCTCGGTAAGAAATTTACACAAATGCAGCAGCTTTTCAAACTACAAGGTTCCGGCTCTGAAATTCTGCATCTCATCCAAAATACCCATTATGAAATCGAGGAGCAAAAAAAATCCCTCCTTCTCGCTTTTGGCACCGATGCCCCCGACCGTGAGTTTTATATCGAAAAAATAGATGCAGCAGGTAGGCAAATTAGGACGCTGACCGATTTGCTACGTTTGTCGAAAGTAGCGGAGAATGCTATCCTCGAAAAAAATCAAAGCGATGCCCTGAGCGGAAAACTGAAAACGGAAATCAAAAATCTGGAAGGCCAAAAAGAAAAAGGCCTCCAAAGATTTGCCATTAGCGAAAAGCACATCGAAGAATTGCTGGCTCGCCGCGAAAAAGAAGTGCTGTTGGCGCGCTACGAAGATGCCCGCCACCACTTGCAGCCCGGCAGCCCATGTCCTTTGTGCGGTTCATGCGATCATCCGTATAGCGAAAATCTGGAGTACAAAGTGGACGAAACCAGCCGCCTTTTAGATCAGGAAAAGAAAAATCTAAAGCAGCATCAGGAAGAAATCCAAAAAACAAACGAAAAATTAAGCCATCAAAAAGCAATGCTCGATGCCAAGCAGGAGCGGTATTTAAAATTAAATGGTGAATTAGAACAAGCAAAATCCGAGATTAATAAACTTATCGAAGATTCGGGTTTATTACCTGAGGAAACTGCCAGTGCTGATTTTAACGAAAAGCTAAAAGCAGCCACCAAAAGCCTGGAGCAATACAAGCAAAAACTCAGTTTGTTTAAAAAGCTGGATGGCCTGAATGAGGATTTGCAAAGCCTGGCTACCCTGATCGAAAAAGCCGGTGAGATGGCCGATGTCGAAACTTCTATTCATCAGGCTATGCTTCCCTTTGCTAATTGTTTGGATGCGAACGAAAAAATCGAAACTTCGATTGCTAAGTTAAAAATCCAACTTTCGCATTATAAGGAAGCACACAAGCAAAGGGCAGAAAAGCGGGAAGCGCGAGCAGAATTGGTAGCTTCGATTGCTGCAAAAAAGCAACAAACAGAAAGCCTGGAAAAAGACCACGAAAAGCTGAGGGGAGCACTGGCGCAGCTTAGCTCACATATTGACGAAAAACAAAAGAATCGCCGGGATTTGTTTGGTGATAAAGATCCTGAAAAAGAGGAGAAGCAAGCCCGGCAGCGCATCCAAAGCCTTGAAAAAGATCTGGCGAATCTGGAGAAATCTTTGGATATTAATCAGGAAAAGCTGGGGTACCTTAAGCTGCAAAGCGAAAAAACAAGCCGTGATTCGTCTGCTGCCTCCATAGAAAAGGATGCCTTGCAAAAGCTGTTAAATCCGCGCCTCGAAGCCTTGCATATTTCATCGTGCCAGGAGGCTGGCCAAAAAATGATGGGGGAGGAGGAGGCCGCCGCGATACAGGAAAAAGTTGACCACCTCCTCATGGCCATCCAGCGTGCCAGTCAGTCGCGCGAGGATGTCGGAAAGCAGATTGAGGCATTACGCGAAAAAGATGATCCAACTACGGATACCGAAACCTTAACTCAAGCCGCCAACGAGCTGGAGGCGAAAATTACCAGCCTTAATCAGGAAATTGGAAACCTGAACGCACGCCTGGCGCAGGACAAAAAAAACCGGGAACGGTTTACGCTTTTTAGCCAGGAGATAAAAAATCAGGAAAACGAATACGCCCGCTGGGAAGCCCTCAACAATTTGATTGGCGATGCCCAGGGAAGCCGTTTTTCGCGTTTTGCCCAGCAACTCACGCTGATACAATTGCTGGCCAAGGCCAATCTACACTTAAGAAAGCTCACCAATCGCTACCTCGTGATCAATGAGCGTTTTGGCGAAAACGATGAACTCTTCGTTTTGGACACCTTTAATGGCGATGATAAACGCTCGGCCAAAACGCTGTCGGGAGGCGAAAGTTTTTTGATTAGCCTGGCCTTGGCTTTGGGCTTGTCGGACATGGCCGGGAGCAAAACCCGTATCAGCAGCCTTTTTATCGATGAAGGCTTCGGCAGCCTGGATCAGCAAACCCTGGATGTGGCACTCTCAACCCTCGAACGTCTGCAAAACGAAACCAACCGCACCATCGGCATCATCAGCCATGTGGAGGCATTGAAGGAACGCATCACCACCCAAATCGAGATACAAAGAGATGCCTCTGGAAACAGTACTTTGAAGATTATAGCTTAACAAGCTGATAATGCTTTCTTAGATAGTTTTTTTTTGAATTGCCATGTCCTTTAGGGCATGGATTGCATTGATGGGATGAAAAGCCCCCGCATTTTAGCAACGCCAAAGGCGTTGCGAAAATGCGGGGAGAATCTTTAATTCACTTTTACCCCGGGTTAGCCTTCGACAAGCTCAGGCTGTAACCCGGGGCAATTCATTAAAACCTCGGGCAATTCATTTAGACCCGAGGCAATTCAACGCTCGATTCAATTATCGAAACTATAAATTAAGGGGATTTAAACAAAATTGCTTCAAAACTGTACTTTTGTTTCCTCATTTTATTAAAAAAATAATTACGCACAAAATCGCCAGTGGCAAAAGCAAAATACATCCGCATATTGATTCGGGCAGGCAAAATTATCCTAAAGATAATTGCTGTACTCGTGATTTTGCTTTTGTTGATGGTGGGTCTTATCAATTTGCCGACGGTACAAACCTTTATCACCCAAAAAATCACCGAACGCATCAAAACAGATTATAATCTGGATATCCGTGTTGGAGGCGTAAATATTGCAATCCCCAATACGCTAAGCCTCGACGATGTTTTTGTGGCCGACCAGCAAGGCGATACTCTGCTTTTTCTTGCCTCCCTTGATGTAGATGTCCGCCTTTTGGCTCTGCTTAACAATACGGTGAATGTAAGTTACCTGAAATTGGAAACGCTGAAGGCAAAAGTGGAAAGAGGCCCTCCGGGAGAGGATTTCAATTTTCAGTTTATCATCGATGCCTTTGCCGGAGATGATGCAGAAACGCCTGCCGATACTGCGGCTGCCACACCCTGGGATATTAAACTCGGGCATCTGGTTTTTACCGATATTTATGCAAAATATTATGATGCAACTTTGGGTTTCGATGCGCTTTTGGATTTGGGTAATCTGGATGTGGAGATGAAGGAGGCCGACCTGGCTGCCATGCGCTTTTTGGTGGACGAGATAAAGCTGGAAAACACACAGGCTCGCTATGTGCAATGGGAGGTGGCGGATAACACCACCGAAAATACCGCCAATCTTGATTCGACTTCCAGTAGTTTGCCGGATATTGGTTTTAATCGGCTTAGCCTTAATAATATTGACCTTCGCTTTCGCGATTCTACTTCAAAAATGGAGGCTTCGCTGGTGCTGGGCGATTTTTATGTCGAAGCAAAGCATATCGACTTAAACCAACAAATCATCGATCTTCACGAAATCAACATTCAAAATACACAGGCTTCGCATGTCATGGCTTCTGAAACAACATCCGCAAAAACGGATACTCTTAAAACACAGACACCCGCGAATACTAAAACCAAACTTGCTTTTGCAGGCGGATGGAAGGTTGCCCTGGATGAATTGATGACCGAAAATCTTGATCTGGACTATAACGATGTCTCCATGGCAAAATCAAAAGGCATACTCGATTACAATCATTTGCAACTCTCTGATCTCAATCTGCAAATCGATGATATTGTTTTAAATGATGAGGAGGTGAGGGCAAAGGTGGAGCGTGTCAGTTTTTTGGAGAGTGGCGGCTTTAATCTCACAAAGCTGGCTGCAAATCTGGAGCTTACGCACCAAGAGGTAAAATTGCAGGAATTAGTTTTTGAAAGCGAAAAAAGTAAACTTACCGGCGATTTTAGGGCAGGATTTAATGATATAGAAGCCCTGAGCAGCCAGTCCGGGGAAACGGCTTTGGATATTAATCTTTCGCCCTCGCGCTTGAACACCAACGAAATGTTTTACCTGGCGGGCATCACACCTCGCGATAGCCTTTACCGGCAATATCGGAATTTGAATATCCGGCTGGCGGCCTCCCTCGAAGGAAAAATCGACAAGCTGCACATCCGCCGCTTTGAAGTGGGAACCCTGGCGCAAACGCAAGTGGTGTCGCATGGCATGGTTCGCAATATCACCAAACCTGAGTTGATGCAATTTGATATGGTGGTGGATAAACTGAAAACCGGAAGACGCGACTTGCTTCGTCTTTTGGATACCGCGATATTTGCAGGTATAAATATCCCCGACACCATTCGCATAAAAGCCAATGCCGCCGGAAAAGTTGATTCGATTAATGCAGGAATTTCGCTGGCTTCAAACTTTGGAAATATGGAGGCCAAGGCCTTTTATCAGGCTCCCGGCAAATCGAAGCCCGACAGTGTCTGGCTTTTTGTTAATTCCGAAAAGCTGGATGTGGGCAGGTTTTTGGGCGATACCAGCCTGGGTGTGGTAAGTTTGACGAGTACAATTTTGGGAGGCGGATTTCAATCCGGTGCAATTATAGCAAGGGTGCAAGGCGTGGTGGCCGAGGCCGAATTTAATGGTTATTCCTATAATAATATTGCCTTCGAGGGTGGGATACGAAAGGATACCTTTGATTTGGTGCTCAATTCTACCGATCCCAATCTTGATTTTTCTTTGGATGCCAGCGGCACAATCGATACCACCGGCATTCGTGCTCAAAGCCAACTCTCCATAAAGCTACTCAACTTAAAGGCACTACATTTTACTAGTCAAAATATTGCCTTGCAAAGCGATATTGCTTTGGATATCGACTATGTTTCGGTGGAAGATATGACCGGGGAAATTGATATTACGAACGCCCGTTTGTTGATGGATGAAGACCTGGTGAGTTTTGAGCCTATCACCATCAAGCCTGAATTAAGCCCCGACAGCACAATTTTGATCGTGGATTCTGAAATACTGGAATTGGATTTTAAAAGCAACTACGCCTACACGGAAATAGCGGAAGCCATGCAAGCGGCTGCCCGAAAATATCTGGGTTTGGCAGATACGGTTGGTTTGGAGCCTGATAAGTGGATTGCTTTTAATATGGATTTCAAACTTCCCGATAATATCCGGACTTATCTTACCCCAGGGCTTGAAAGCATTCGCTTCGACACGGTTTTTGGCAGCTATCAATCCAACAACAACCGGCTTAAATTTGACCTGGGAATTTCCGAAGTACATTATGATGGGATCGAATTAGAAAATTTCAACATCGACCTTGATGGAATAAATGACTCCATCGAAATTTCTGCCGGTTTCGACCGCCTTGCCTACGATACCCTTGCTACCGGAAAGTTTGCTATGGACGAAATTATTAATAAGGGAAAAATGAAATCGATCCTTTCATTTTCAGATATTGAGGGAAATCCCGAGTATTTTTTAAAAAATGAAATCTATTTCTCGGATACTGCAATTCGAATTGCTGTGGCAGATAGTGGCCTAATGCTCAATGGTGAAAGATGGGAGACCAGGCCGGACAATTTTTTATTGATTTCCGATGCAGGAATATTTACCAGGGATTTTATCTTCAGGCACAAGGAGCAAAAAATTGAGGTACTTGGTGGCGCAGCAACGGATAGCATAATAATGGAAAACTTCGAGCTGGCCAACCTGCTGAATATTTTGGGTACCCGCAGCGAAAAGAATGCAGTGGAGGGAAAACTCAACCTTAACCTGGCACTCCCCCGCCTGGACACGCTTGCAGGTGTGGCGGCAGATATTTCGATCGATGATTTTGTTTTTTTGCAAACGCCCATTGGAAAATTGAAATTTAATTTAAGCGAAAGCGAGGAAAATCTAAATCTGTTTTTTTCGCTGGTAAATAATAAAAATAGTATCACAGCGGAGGGTGTGATCGAAAAGTCGGTATCTCCACAAAATTTGGATATAGATTTGGGTTTGAATATTGATGACCCCGAATGGTTTGAAGCCTTTTCGTTAGGCGAAATATCGCAAACCGAAGGCAGGATAAGCGGCAAAATTAAAGTGCTTGGCAATACTGAAAGTCCGGAAATTGAAGGCTTGTTGCAGTTCAACAATACACGGATGCGCATCGACCAGCTTAACCTTATGGCTCACTTCAACAAGGAAACCATCCGCTTTAATAACCAGGGTATTGTTTTCGATAAATTTACTATCGAAGATGTCAACAGCAATAGTTTGGTCTTGGATGGCCGTTTGCTTACCTCCAATTATCAGGATTTTGCCTTCGACTTGCATGTCAACGCCAGTAATTTTCAGGCCATCAACAGCACAAAAAAAGATAACGAGACTTTTTATGGTTCACTAATTCTTGATGCCATCATTCACCTCAATGGGGATATGGATCTCCCGGTGGTAGATGCCGATATTACCATAAAAGAAGGCACCGACCTGAGTTACGAATTGCCGGGGAGCGAAATCGAGATGGTTTCATCCGAGGGCGTTGTATACTTCGATAGTCCTGCATCGGGCTTTGATACGCTTTTTGTGAGCCAAAAGTCGGAAAACATTACCGATTCTATTTTATCAAAATTCCAGGGCATCGACCTGAGTGCAAAGTTGGAGATAGATTCAAAATCCCGTTTTACGATGGTTATCGATCCCCACTCGGGCGATTATGCCTGGGTTAGCGGCAGTGCCTTACTCAACTTTACGATGGATCCTTCGGGAAGTCAAACCCTGACTGGTGTGTATGAGGTGAGCGATGGGGAATATCAGTTGAGTTTTTACGGTTTGGTGAAAAGAACATTCAAATTCCGCCCGGGCAGCTCGATAGCCTGGTCGGGCAATATTATGGATGCCAACCTGGATTTTACCGCAAAGCATATTGTGAAAACCAATTCGTTAGCACTGGTGATGAACGAATCGACCGGGCTTACCGATGCGGAGCAAAACGCCTTTAGGCAACGCCTGCCCTACGAGGTGCTGCTCAACTTAAAAGGCTTTATCAGCGAGCCTGATGTGAGCTTCAACATCACCTTGCCCGACAAGTATCTGGTTAACTATCCCGCCGTAGCCAGTAAACTAACCATGCTCAATTCGGGGCAAAACGATTCGGAACTTAACAAACAGGTTTTTGCCCTATTGGTAACTGGTAGTTTTCTTGCCGACAGCCCCTTTGCTTCTACCGGCGGCGGAGGCTTGGAAAGCTTTGCTACTACTGCCGCACGCAATAGCGTTAACGGTATTCTGGCCGACCAGCTCAACAAGTTGTCCAATAAGTATGTAAAAGGGGTAGAATTGAATTTCGGGCTTACTTCTTACGAAAACTATTCGGCTAGCAGCAGCGATGTGCGCACTGAGCTGGATGTACAAGTGTCGAAAAAATTGCTCAACGACCGGCTTACCATCGAAGCTTCCGGCAGCTTTGATGTAGAAGGCGAACGGCAATATACAGGTGGAAATACCAGCTATTCCAATGGGGAGTTTTCGGCCACCTACGCCCTCACCGAAAATGGTGAATACAAACTAAAAGCCTATCGCGAAAACGCCTACGATTTGTTTGATGGCGAAGTAGCATACAGCGGCGTGGCTTTTATTATCGAAAAAAGTTTTAATGCGCTTTTCAAACGCCGCAACGATAAGAAACAAAAGCCTGCTGGCGAAAATAAGAATCCATCGCAATAATGAAACATACAAGCCCTGCATATAATTTTTGGCTCATAATGCTGTTGATTGCGGCATTATTTTCGGCTTGCACGGGTCTGCGCAAGCTGCCGCAGGATGCGTATTTGTTTACCGGTGCCGAGATTCGCTACGATTCGGCGCAGTTGCTCTCGGATAAGCAGGAGGCCAACAGCAATCTTACCGGGCTGGTTAAATCTACCAATACAAAACTTTTGTGGATGCGTCCCTTTCTGGCTATTCACAATTTGGTGAAAGAACCTGACAAGGAGAAGGGCCTGCGCTATTGGATGAAATACAAGCTGGGCGAACCTCCGGTTTTGTTGAGCGAGCTGAACCTCCAGGAAATCAATGCTGCTATGGTCAACCGTATGGTAAATCTGGGGCATTTTGATGCCAAATCAGCTTATCAGGTGAAGACCTACACAAAAACAGCGGAACTTGTTTTTGATATTTCACCGGGTCGTTTTTACACGCTCAACAGCATTACCTTTCCGCAGAGCGATTCGGTATTACCATCCAAAATACGAGCGAGCAGCTCCGAAACGCTCATCAAAAACGGGGCAACCTATCATTTGCAAACCCTCAAAGATGAGCGCAGCCGGATAGATAAATATTTGAAGAACCGTGGCTACTTTTATTTTAGCCCTGATTACTTGCTTTTCAATGCTGATTCTACCATTGGAAATCGGTCTATTGATCTGGATTTAATTCTGAAACCCGAAATACCAAAGGTATCCGAAATCGCATATCGCTTAAATCGGATTTATGTTTTCGATGATTTTTCGTTGGATGACTATTATCCCGATACTACCATCATCAACAATTTTTATTATGTTTCATCAGCCCATGCCTATCATCCCGGCACCATTCTCGATGCAGTTTTTCTGCGCCCTGACAGCCTGTACTCCCGGCAAAGCCATTACAACACGCTGAGTTATTTGATGGGGCTGGGTGTTTACAAATTTGCCAATGCACGTTTTTCGATCAGTGATACGTTGGCGGGCTTGATGGATGTGGGATTATTTCTTACGCCACAAAAGAAAATGTCGTTGGGTGCTGAAATTAGTGCTGCTGTAAAATCGAACAATTACGCCGGCCCGGGTTTAAATTTAAACTTTAAAAACAGGAATACTTTCAGATCTGCCGAGTTGCTTTCGGTAACGCTTGGGGGGCGGTTCGAATCGCAATACGGGGGTAATTTTGGCAGCGAAACTTCTTATGAACTTACCCTCGATGCCAAGCTCACTTTTCCACGTTTTGTTCCTATCCGTTTTAAACGGAATCTTTCGCGCGAGTATGTCCCAACAACAAGCATCAATATTGGGGGCGGGCTTTTTTCGCGTGTGCGTTTTTATCAGTTTCAGTCCTTCAATACCACCCTGGCCTATTCGTGGCAGTCCTCAGCGCGCATAAGCCAAAGTTTGCAGCCCTTCGACATCAGCTTTACCAATCTTATCGAAAGTTCGCCCGAGTTTCAGGATTATCTGGATAAAAACCCAACCATCAAGCGAAGCTTCGAGGAACAGTTGATTCTTGGTGGTGGCTACAATTTTAATTACAGCACCATGCACATTGTCGCCCGAAGGACAAATTTTTTGATTAACCAGGGCATCGAGCTTTCGGGAAACCTGGCTAACGTGCTTATGAGTGCCCTAAGTGGCAGCAAGCCCGATTCTGAAAACCAGCAAAAAATATTTGATGTTCCTTATTCTCAATATGTGCGCCTTCGCAACGAGATCCGCCATTTTTGGCAGGTAGGCAAGGATCATCGTATCGGTTTTCGCACGATTATAGGCGCGGCCATTCCTTATGGCAACTCCGCTACCATTCCTTATGTAAAGCAGTTTTTTGTGGGAGGAACCAATAGTGTCAGAGCTTTCAGGGCGCGCACGGTTGGTCCCGGGTCGTATTCACCGTCCGATACCTTGAACGGCCTTTATGTAGATCAGTCGGGCGACATCAAGCTGGAGGCATCCCTGGAGTATCGCTTTCCGATGGCGGGATTTTTAAAGGGAGCTGTTTTTGCCGATGCGGGCAATATCTGGCTGGTAAACGAAGACCCGCAGCGTCCCGGAGCAAAGTTCGACTCCGAACGTTTTTACAAGGAGTTTGCGGTGGGCGCAGGTTTTGGTCTTAGAGTGGATATTACTTATGTGGTTGTCCGTTTGGATTTTGCCTTCCCCTTGCGTAAGCCTGATCGACCGGAGGGTGATCGGTGGATCTTCAACGATGTTGATTTGGGGAGTTCGCAGTGGCGTAAAGAAAACCTGATTTTTAACTTGGCTATCGGTTATCCTTTTTGATGAGATGGAGGCAGTTGGCAGTCAGCAGTTCACAGTTAGCAATCAATAGATCCGAAAAAAAATAGTGAGAAATATTTGCCTGGTGCCATACTTCACAGGCTGAAAGCCTGGAACATCAAAGCATAAAGTCATCTCAACGATCACGGCAGGTCGAAGGTCTGCAACAGTTTCGATCTTAAAACATTGCCAGTGATTTTTTTCCGGTAAGGATTCGAGCATTCAGGTTGATGGATTGCTGTGCTTATCCTTTCCTAAGCGTAAAAGCAAAGGTAGTTCCTACGTCCAGGCGGCTGCGTACGTTTATGGTTTGGTCGTGGGCTTCGATGATGTGTTTTACGATGGCCAGACCCAGGCCGGTGCCCGACTTGCCGGCGTTGCGCGCACTCTCGGTGCGGTAAAAACGCTCGAATACACGGGGGATGTCCTCGGGGGCAATGCCGCTGCCGTCATCGGTAACTTCGATGAGGATGTTTTCGTCCATATCAAAAAAACTCACCTTGGTTGTGCCCTGTTTTGTGGCTCCGTATTTTATCGAGTTGTCCAGCAGATTAACCATCACCTGGCGTATCCATTTCTTATCGGCCAGTATCATAATGGGCTTATCGTACTTTTCGGCCATAAAAAAGGTCTTCTTTTTTTTTCGGGCTTTGATCTCCAAAAATTCAAACACCTCCCGGGTAAGTTCCACAATGTCGAAGCTGGTAAATTGAATTTGGGTTTGCGAGGTCTCGAGTCTGGAAATGGTTTCCAGGTCGTCCACGATGGCAATCATGCGGTTGATGCTTTTTTCGGTTCGCAGCAGGTATTCACGGTTTATGGTCGGATCCTCCAGGCCGCCATCGAGCAGCGTTAGCACATAGCCCTGAATATTAAAGATGGGCGTTTTTAGCTCGTGGTAAATGTTACCCATAAAATCGCGCCGATAAGCCTCATTTTTTTTCAACAGCTCAATCTCCAGGGTTTTCTTTTCGCCCCATTCGCGCACCTCCTTATTTACACTTTCGATGTTGTGCTTGTCGTATTCTTTCTTTTCCGACTTACTCCCTTTTGGGCGCTTCAGGTTGTAAATGGTTTTGTAAATGAGCCTGATTTTTTGATAAATAAATTTATCGAGGGTGTATTTGAGTAAAAAATAAACAAAGGTAAAAAGCAGCAAGTCGATAATCAGCAAGGGCAAAATTTGAAACTCCCAAAACAATACGGCAATAGCGGTGTAAACCAGCGAAAAAAAGGCCACCACAAGCAGAGCTATATTCAGCGATAATTTGACCGGATTGGCATTTTTCATCAATTTTGAATGTTTAGATTTAGCTGCGCGTTTTACAATTCGATTTTGTAGCCCACGCCTTTAATGGTTTTGATGCTGTCATCGCCAAGCTTTTCGCGAATTTTGCGTACATGGACATCGATGGTTCGATCGCCAACAATCACATCGTTACCCCAAACATTTGCAAATATTTCATCGCGGGTAAAAACTTTGGAGGGTTTGGTAGCCAATAGCAAGAGTAATTCAAATTCTTTTTTGGGTAGCGATATTTCTTTATCCTCCTTTACTATCACATATTTTTCCCGATCGATGGTAATGTTTTTAAGTTCTAATATTTGATTTTGAATTTCAGGTTCCTGATACCTACGCAGCAATGCTTTTATCCGGCTCACCAGCACTTTGGGTTTTACCGGCTTGGTGATGTAATCGTCGGCACCGGCATCGAAGCCCGCAATCTGGCTGTAGTCTTCGCCACGGGCGGTAAGAAAAACGATGATGGTATTGCTGAGGTCGGCGATGGTGCGTATGATGGCGCAGGCTTCGATACCATCCATTTTGGGCATCATCACATCCAGGATTATCAGGTGTGGTTTTTCGCTGCGCGCCAGTTCGATGGCATCCAGCCCGTTGCGGGCAGTGCTTACCTCGTATCCTTCTTTTTTAAGGTTGTAGCCCAAAAATTCAAGAATATCTTTTTCATCGTCCACCAAAAGAATTTTGTACTTGTCTGTTTTCATTATGTCTTATGTCTTGAAAATATCAAAAAAAGTCTTAAACGAAACCTTAGGCCAAAGGCCTCTAAATAGTGTCTGTCCATAAAGTCGATGCTTTTGAATAGCCCCGGGTTTTAACCCGGGGAATAATGGATTTGAAGATGACTCCCCCGCGATTTGGCCACGCCGCAGGCGTGGCCAAATCGCGGGGGTTATTCCTTCTTTCAATTCAATCCCTGCCCTAAAGGACAGGGCTATTCAAATTTCACAAAACGACTAAAAAGACAGACTCTAATTAGCCCTCTATTTTTTTCCGCGTTAAAATTAATATTATTTTTACTCCGTCAAAACGAATTCGTCATCAAATCAAATAAGCATGAAACAACGATTTTTACTCTTCACGCTCTTTTTCACACTTTTTTTCAGTGGGCTTTTAGCCCAGGATTTTAACGGAGGTTTTTTAGCCGGCGTTGGCGCAGCCGAAATTTCGGGCGACAGGCTCGAAGGGCCTAACAAGGCTGGCGTTTATGTTGGAGCCTTCGTCAATCGGTATTTCACCAATCGCTCATCCTTTCAGATGGAGTTGAACTACATTCAAAAAGGTAGTCGCAAAAATCCCGACTCGCTGGATTACAGCACTTATTTGCTGCGCCTTAATTATATGGAGCTGATGGTGCATTACAAGTGGGATTTTGGCCAGCGGTTTACCCTCGAGGCCGGGCCTTCGCTGGGCATACTCGTTAAAAAGCCGCCCCTGGAAGATGCCGATGGGCAACTACTAACCGAGCCTCCATTTAAAACCCGCGACCTGAGCCTTAATATCGGTTTGTTTATAGCACTTACCGAGCGGTGGAAATTTAACGTGAGATATTCCAATTCGGTGCTGGCGGTAAGACCCCATTCCAATGGGCAAACCTATCGTTGGAACCGGGGGCAGTACAACGAGGTGCTTAGTTTTACTTTTCATTACACCTTTTATTAGGCAGGCAATGTTAATTTAACTTTAAATGAATGTTAAATTTTTCTTTGTTCTTAAAATGATATTCTTTTATTTTGCCGCTTATTCGAGTTAATTACGACATTTGAGTGTCTGGGGGTGAAGTGAAAATTGAAAAGGTGATATGCTTATTTTTATGATTTATAGCAGATTGGGAAAATCGATCAAAGAATTTATTAAAAATCTTTTGTAAAATTTTGTTAAGCCAAAGCTAATTTTTCGTTAATTTGCTTTTAATTTCAAAGGATTATAGAGGAATGGCTTACCAGCTTAAAGGGAATTATTAATGGATCAAATTTTAATACTAACTAACATGTTTAATTAATTTTATTAACCAAAACTTCAATTATGAGAAAATTTACACTTTTCCTTGCATTGATTTTTTTCATCGGAATGCAAGTAGTTCAAGCGCAAACCAGTACTGTAACGGGTACTGTTACTAACGCTGAAGATGGAAGTACCATACCGGGGGTTTCGGTTGTAGTCAAGGGCACTACCTTTGGTACAACTACCGACCTTCAGGGTAAATACACCCTAAACGTACCTCCTGATGCACAAGCTCTGAAATTCTCGTTTGTTGGGATGAAAACCACCGAACGTGCAATTGCAGGTCAGAAAGTTATTAACGTAGCTATGGAGCCTGAAGTTACCGCTATCGAAGGGGTAGTTGTTACGGCTCTGGGTATTACCCGCGAGAAAAAATCGCTGGGTTATGCTACCCAGGAACTGGGCGGCGATGAGCTGAACCAGGTGAAGCGAGATAACTTTATCAGCAACCTCTCAGGTAAAGCTGCCGGGGTTCAGGTAAAATCTAACAACAACATGGGCGGATCAGCCAACATCATCATCCGTGGTAACTCTTCTATTACCGGAAGCAACCAGGCACTGATTGTTGTGGATGGTGTGCCTGTTAGCAACGACAACACCAACAATTCGGGTCAGATTACCGGACGTGCCGGTTATGACTATGGTAACGCAGCCTCCGACATCGACCCTAACAACATCGAATCGATGAACGTACTGAAAGGTGCTGCTGCTACGGCACTTTACGGTTCACGTGCCGCCAATGGTGTTATTCTGATTACCACCAAAAAAGGACAAAAAACTACGGGTGCTGCTCGTATCCTTGGTGTGTCGATTACATCCAACGTTACTACCGGTTTTATCGATAAGAGTACCTTCCCGGCCTACCAAAAGGAGTATGGTGCTGGTTACGGTCCTTATTACAGTAGCGAAGAATATCCCGGTCTGGATCAGGGTGAAATCTTTGGTGACCCTAATGGTTTGATTGTACCTACTTACGAAGATGCTTCGATGGGTGAAAAATTTGACCCTGCTTTGCTGGTTTATCAGTATGATGCATTCTATCCTGCCAGTCCTAACTACAAAAAGAAAACTCCTTATGTTTTTGGTGGTGGTAACGATGGTGCTATCGACTTCTTCGAAACACCCTGGTCGTTTACTAACAACATTGATATTACCGGTGGTGGCGAAGTTTCAACTTTCCGCTTATCCTATACCAATACCGACCAAACCGGCATTATGCCCAACAGCTCGTTAAAGAAAAACAACTTCCTGTTCAATGGTACTTATGATCTTTTGGATAATCTGAAAGTAACTGCCAGTGCCAATTATGTTAATACCAAAGGCAAAGGCCGTAACTCTACCGGTTATAGCGATAATATCCTTTCCTCATTCCGCCAGTGGTATCAGGTAAACGTGGATATGGAGATGCAAAAAGAACTTTACGATCTTACCAATCGCAACTTATCGTGGAACCCCAAAGGCCCGGATAATTTCCAGCCTAACTATTGGGATAACCCATACTGGGTGCGTTATCAAAACTATCAGAACGACAATCGCGACCGTTTGATCGCCTATACCCAAGTTGACTGGGATATTACCGACCATTTCAGTTTGATGGGTCGTGCGGCAATGGATGTGTATGACGAGCTGCAGGAAGAGCGCAAAGCCATTGGATCGGTTTCTGGTGAGATAGGCGTTGGGCGTACCGAAGCTACCTCGGGTTATTCACGCTACAGCCGTAAATTCCGCGAAACCAACTTCGACCTGATTGCAAAATACAACCGCTATCTAACCGAAGAACTGAGTTTAAATGCACTTTTGGGTACTAATATTCGTCGTACCAGCATTGACCGCGTTTTTGCTTCAACCGAAGGCGGCCTAACCTTACCCAACCTGTATTCTCTTTCTAACAGTGCCAACCCCATGTTGCCACCCGAAGAAAGCTATCAGGAAATTGGTGTTAACGGTATCTTTGCCGGTGTATCTTTAGGATATGCTGACCTGGTTTATATGGATGCTACCATCCGTCGCGATGAATCATCCACACTTCCTGAAAACGAACGGGATTATTACTACCCTGCCGTTTCGGGTAGTTTCTTGTTTAGCAATTTGATGGAAAACGCTACCTGGATGCAATTAGGTAAAATCAGACTTGGCTATGCCGAGGTTGGTAACGATGCCCCCTGGGGAAGTACCATGGACACTTATACCAATATGGGCTTGTACGGAACCGCAGCGTTGTTTTCGGTTCCCAGTACCAAAGCCAACGAAAATCTGAAGCCTGAGCGTACCAAGAGTATCGAGGCTGGTTTGGAAATGGTATTTTTCCAAAACCGTTTGGGATTCGACTTCTCTTATTACAAAAACAATTCTGTTGACCAGATTATCCCCGTTTCTGTTTCGTTTGCCACAGGATATTCAGGCAAGTATGTTAATGCCGGTGAAATCCAAAACCAGGGTATCGAGCTTACCATGCGTGGTACACCCGTTGTTAACAGCGACTTCCGTTGGGATGCTACACTCAACTTTGCCCGCAACCGCAACGAGGTTATTAGTCTTGACGAAGGACTGGAAAACTTACAAATTGGTGCGCTGCAGGGTGGTGTTACCATTAACGCCCGCGTAGGCGAGCCTTATGGAACCATCCAGGGTACCGATTTCGTTTATGATGATAACGGTAACAAAGTAGTAAGCTCCAGTGGTCACTTCCGTAAAAGCGCTACTTCCGACAAGATTATTGGCAACATTACTCCCGACTGGAATCTGGGTTTCAACAATGCTTTCTCATACAAAAACTGGTCGATGAGTTTCCTTATCGATTGGCAGCAGGGTGGAAGTATTTTCTCGCTCGACCAGTGGTACGGTATGGCTACAGGTTTGTACGAAGAAACGGTATTTACCAACGACCTGGGCAATGGCTCACGCGATCCTATTGTTGGTGAAGTACAAAACGAAGATCTTACCTATAGTTATGACGCAACAAGTGGTGGTTTCATCAACGAGGGTGTTGTAAATATCGGAACTGAAGAAGCTCCTAATTATATCCCCAATACCAAACGTGTTGCCGGTAACAACTATGCTGCCTTTGGCTATGCTACCTCACCCAACTCACGCTACGTATTCGATGCTACCTACATTAAGCTGCGCGAAGTGGTACTTACCTACCGCCTGCCCAAAAGCACACTGGCCAATACTCCATTCCAGGGCGCTAGCTTTAGCCTTGTGGGCAGCAACCTGTGGATCATAAGCAAAGACCTTAAACACGCCGATCCTGAGGCATCACAGTCATCAGGTAACGTACAAGGTTGGCAGTCGGGCGTTATGCCCAGTACCCGCAATGTTGGTTTAACTGTTAGTTTACAATTCTAAAACCTTATAAGATATGAAGAAAATAATTTTAGCATTTATAGTTTTAATTGGTTTTTCAACTTCTTGCACCAAGGATTTCAACGAGTATAACGTTGATAAAAAGAATCCTGTTGAAGTGCCTTCACAGATGTTGGTTGCCAATGCGCAAAAGGCTCTGGCCGATCAAGTGGCCAGTACCAATGTGAACCTGAACGTATGGAAACTGTTTACGCAGTATTGGACCGAAACCACTTACACTGACGAAGCCAACTACGATATCATCAACCGTAACATTGCCCAACTGGCTTTCCGTACGTACTACCGTAATATTCTGCGCGACCTGGATGAAGCTCGCATGATTATCGAAAAAGAGGAAACTTTGACTCCGGAAGAAGAAGCCTCAAAAACCAACAGACTTCAGATTATTGAGCTGGTTAGCGTTTATTGCTACAACCGTTTGGTTGATACTTTTGGTAACGTCCCTTACACCGAAGCACTCAATATCGATGATATTACTCCTGCTTATGATGATGCCGCTACCATTTACAACGACTTGATTAGTCGTGCCCAGGCAGCCGTTGCAGCAATTCAGGATGGTGAAAGTTTTGGTAACTACGACCTCTATTTTAACGGCGACGTTAGCATGTGGCGTAAATTTGGTAACTCCCTGCTTATCAAAATGGGTATTACCATTTCTAAGGTAAATTGGGCTAAGTCGAAAGAAGTAATCGAAGCCGCTTATGCCGGTCCGCTGTTTGCTATGGGCGAGCTTGCCCAACTCCAGTATCTTGGTGGCAGCAACAGCAACCCCCTGTATCAGGATATGGTGCAAAGTGGACGCGATGACTTTGTTATTGCCAACACTTTGGTGGATGTGATGAATGGCCTTAACGACCCACGTCGTCCTGCATACATGGATTTCGCTCCCGATACCAACGTTTACATTGGTGGCCCTTATGGCGAGAACAATCCCTTTACCCAGTATTCGCATGTCGCTCAGCGTATCCAGGAACCTACTTACGCCATTACGCTAATCGACTATACCGAAACACAATTCTACCTTGCCGAAGCTGCCCTTCGTGGTGCTGCCGTAGGTACTGCTGATGAGCATTACACCAATGCTGTTACTTCTTCTTTCGATTATTGGATGGTTGAAGGTGCTGCCGATTACCTTGCAGCAAACCCATTGCCCGCCGAAAACTGGCAGGAAGTGCTTAGCACCCAGGCATGGATTGCTTATTACGTGCGTGGCCAGGTTAGCTTTACCAGCTGGCGCCGTTTGGGCTACCCCGCCTTTAATATGCCTCCCCGCCCACCAGAGAGTGCTAACAACGCTATTCCAAGAAGGTTTACCTATCCGGTGAACGAACAAACACTAAACAAGGACAATTACTTCCAGGCTGTTGAAGCTATTGGTGGTAATGATTTCTTGTCAACCCGTATTTTCTGGGATGTTCAGTAACATTAATTTGTAAGATATTTTATTAAAAAAAAAGCCGTCAGTTTTCTGACGGCTTTTTTTTGTATATGAAACGGATAGGATGACCTTGTAGAACATAGAGACCCTGTCGGGCTGGACAGGCAGGCTTATCAGCATCAAAAAACCTGTTGATTTGGAAATAAGGTAATATGGGGTATGTAATCTTCTCCCGTGCTGCAGTATGGTTTTTTTGGTACAGAGTACCAAAATATTTGTAGTAGATTCATGACATTTTTGACAAAGGTGCGGCGCACCGCAATATTAAATAGCCAGTATGTTTCGGTGCGCTGCACCTTTCAATCTACTTTTGTATGTTTATCCTACAAATATTTTGCAGCTCTGCTGCTAAGTCGATTCGTATTTCATAGATTTTAATTTACGGGTAATGATTGCATACCCCATA